>NZ_KB235896.1:2933320-3543626 GCF_000332135.1 Anabaena sp. PCC 7108 | reverse complement strand
AGACCAGAAGCTTATTGGGATAATTGGTTAGACCGTGTGACCCGTAAACGTAACCATCAAATGCGTGATGGGATTAATAAAGCCGCAAAACTAATTGTTGACCATTGCTTAAAATATGGCATTGGTACGTTAGTAATTGGCTGGAATGAGGGTTTTAAATTTAATGCCAACATGGGGAGAATTAACAATCAAAAGTTTGTCCAAATTCCTTTAGGTAAACTTAAGGATAGGTTAAAACAACTCTGTGATTTACACGGTATTAGATTTCAAGAAACCGAAGAAGCATATACATCAAAAGCTAGTTTTCTCGATGGAGACTCCCTACCTAAGTTCGGTGACAAACCAGACGGGTGGAAAGCATCTGGAAGGCGTGTTCAGCGTGGTTTGTATAAGTTAGGTAATGGTTCAATCGTGAATGCCGATTTGAACGGAGCCGCTAACATTTTAAGTACTAGGACAGAATTAATTACACAATGTCATTGCGAATGGAACGCAGTGGAATGACGCAATCGCAAGGGCTGGGATTGCTTCGCTTCGCTCGCAATGACTGTAAATATTTTTGTCCAATTACTTACGAAAAGTAGCCAGCAATTTAGGCATAGACCTAAGCTTACTGGGTAGACGGTGTTTGACGACCGTAGCGAGAATTAACCTTTGGGTACTACCTAAGTTTACTCTGTCCGCAGAATCTCAGCGGCTTTAGCCCTGAGAGTGTCAAAAATAGATATAGATATCTTTGATAGGAAACTTGGCTTATGAAGGTTAATTTGCAACCTACTCTGAATGATGCTAGTGTGGACGCTCATCAACCAAGCAGTCAACGCCAGTTAGCAATTTCGATTTCTGCAATTGGGGAAACTCTGGATCGGACTGTACCATTAAATTTATGCTTAATTCTCGATCATAGCGGTTCAATGAAGGGGCGATCGCTCGAAACTGTGAAAAAAGCTGCTAATCTCTTGGTTGATCGACTCAGTTCTGAAGATCGCCTAAGTATTGTTATTTTTGATCACCGTGCTAATGTTTTAGTCCCAAATCAGGTAATTTCAGACCGAAACCAGATCAAACAGCAAATTAACCGTCTCACGGCTGATGGTGGAACAGCGATTGATGAAGGTTTGCGTTTGGGAATTGAGGAATTAGCCAAAGGGAAAAAAGAAACTATTTCCCAGGCTTTTTTGTTAACTGATGGGGAAAATGAACATGGTGATAACGATCGCTGTTTGAAATTCGCCCAATTAGCAGCCAGCTATAATTTGACCTTAAACACATTGGGTTTTGGTGACAATTGGAATCAAGATATTTTAGAAAAAATAGCTGATGCTGGTCTGGGGAATTTGTCTCATATCGAACAACCAGATCAAGCTATGGATAAATTCGGTCGCTTGTTCAGTCGGATGCAAACAGTGGGATTGACTAATGCTTATCTAGTATTTTCACTGATGCCAAATGTGCGTTTAGCCGAACTGAAACCAGTTGCCCAAGTTGCCCCAGATACCATCGAGTTACCAGTGCAACCAGATGCTGATGGTCGGTTGGTAGTGCGATTGGGAGATTTGATGAAAGATGTAGAGCGGGTGATTTTGGCTAATATTTATTTGGGACAGTTGCCAGAAGGTAAACAGGCGATCGCTAATGTGCAAGTCCGCTACGATGACCCCGCCCTTAACCAAACCGGATTATTCTCCCTAAATATGCCAGTTTATGCCAATGTTAACCAGCTTTACCAACCAACTGTCAATCCCCAAGTCCAACAGTCGATTTTAGCTTTGGCCAAGTATCGCCAAACCCAATTAGCCGAAGCCAAATTACAACAGGGTGATCGGGCTGGGGCGGCGACAATGCTGCAAACAGCGGCAAAAACTGCTTTGCAAATGGGAGATCAAAGTGCGGCTACGGTATTGCAAACCAATGCCACGCGCTTACAAGCCGGGCAAGAATTATCCGAAAGCGATCGCAAAAAAACCAGAATTGTCTCAAAAACCGTGTTGCAGGATGCCCCTCCTAAATGAAAGTTGAATTACTGTCGGCACTAAATGATACCAATGTTGATGCCGCTCAATCGAGTAACCAACGTCAACTAGCTATTTCTATTTCGTCCCTTGCCAATGAGCTTGACCAAAGTTTACCGCTGAATTTATGCCTGATGCTGGATAAAAGTGGTTCCATGCATGGGGAACCGATGAAAACTGTGATTCAGGCAGTAGAACAATTATTGGCTCAACTTAATCCTGGCGATCGCATCTCCATTGTCGCTTTTGCGGGGACTGCTGAGGTGATTATCCCTAACCAAATCGTTACAGACCCCGAAACCATCAAATCTCAGTTACACAAAAAACTGAAAGCTGGTGGTGGCACAGTCATTGCTGAAGGGTTATCTCTGGGAATTACAGAATTACTCAAAGGCACAAAAGGTGCTGTTTCTCAGGCATTTTTGCTCACAGATGGGCGTGGTGATCATGGGTTAAAAATTTGGAAATGGGAAATTGGCCACAATGACCACAAACGCTGTCTAGAACTTGCCCAAAAAGCCACTAGAGTTAACTTAACAATCAACACCTTCGGCTTTGGTAATGACTGGAATCAGGATTTGCTGGAAAAAATTGCTGATGCAGGTGGTGGTACTCTCGCTTATATTGAGCGTCCAGAACAAGCTGTAGACCAATTTAGCCGCTTGTTTAGGCGCATTCAGTCTGTGGGGCTAACCAATGCCCACTTGTTGCTGTCTCTAGTACCAGGTGTGCGACTAGCAGAACTAAAACCCATCGCCCAAGTCGCCCCAGAAACCATTGAGTTACCAGTCGATATAGAACCAAATGGTAGCTTCATTGTTCGCTTGGGAGATTTAATGAAGGATGTAGAACGGGTAGTTTTAGCAAATATTTATCTGGGACAGTTACCAGAAGGAGAACAAGTAATTGGACATATCCAAATCCGCTATGATGACCCCGCTGAAAACAAAGAGGGTTTATTTTCCCCGCTCTTAGCAATATATGCCAATGTGACTAAGACTTACCAACCTACAGTAAATCCCCAAGTCCAACAGTCAATTTTGGTATTAGCTAAGTATCGCCAAACTCAGGTAGCAGAGGCCAAATTGTCACAGGGCGATCGCGCTGGTGCGGTGACAATGCTGCAAACAGCTGCTAAAACTGCTTTGCAAATCGGCGATACAGGTGCAGCAACGGTGTTGCAAACTAACGCCACTCGCTTGCAAGCTGGTCAAGAACTAACGGAGAGCGATCGCAAAAAAACCAGGATTGTATCAAAGACTATTTTACGGGAATAATTAATTAGGGTGGGCTAAAAAGCCTACCCTTAAGAAGGTAAAAAATCAAGGGTTATGAATTTTATCTCTTGTAGGGTGCGTCAGACCCGATAATTGAGCATCTAACAGATTGTATCTATCTGACGCACCGCACTAATATGCTATTCCAAAAGCCTGAAACTAGGCAATTTTGTTCATACATATCATCTGAAGTTTGTACAGTGCGTAAGTCCTAAGCTTCTAATCTTCTCATTCCTAGAGCGAAACAAGCTATTAAAGGTGCTGAAAATGTAGTCCAGTTATTAGAGAAGTTGACCAGTAGCCAAAATCTATAGAAAATTTTATTAAAAAATAATTTTATCTTTTATTTGTCATGAAAATTTCCGATATTCATCATATTGCAATTATTTGTTCTGATTATGAAAAATCCAAACATTTTTATGTTGAAATTTTAGGATTTGAAATTATTCACGAAACATTCCGCAGTGAAAGAAATTCTTATAAATTAGATTTAAAAGTAGGAAATACCCAAATTGAGCTTTTTTCCTTTCCTAATCCTCCTCAAAGAGTTGGTTATCCTGAAGCCTGTGGTTTAAGACATTTAGCTTTTATAGTTGATGACATTGACGAAAGTGTTAATTATTTAAAATCTCATTATATCGAAGTTGAAAATATCAGAGTTGATGAAATTACAGGTAAAAAATTTACCTTCTTTAAAGACCCTGACAATTTACCTTTAGAACTTTATGAAATCAGCAGAATTTAATCTGACTATCAGAGAATATCGACCGTCCGATACTAAAATGATCATGAAATTGTTTTATGATACAGTTCATAAAATCAATATTCATGATTACAACCAAGAACAAGTTAATGCTTGGGCTGAAGAAACTATGGATTATGAATTTTGGCATAAAAGATTACAAACTAAATTACCTTATGTTGCGGAAAATAACGATGAAATAGTTGGATTTGGAGAATTAGATCCTGATGGACATATTGATTGTTTTTATTGTCACAGTCAATATCAAAGAAAGGGAATTGGTTCAAAACTTTTAAAGCACATAGAAAATATGGCTAAATCACAAGAAATTAAGCGACTATATGCAGAAGTTAGTATTACCGCAAAACCCTTTTTTCAAACTCATGGATTTACTATAGCTAAGGAACAACAAGTAGAACGTCGAGGTGTTTTATTTACAAACTATTTAATGGAAAAATACTTGTAACAACAGATTGGGAGATTAGGATAAGTAGCTTGGCGCAATTAAATATAAAACCTCGCTTCCATTCCTCTCACGCCAGTTGCTACAACGGGGGGAACCCCTACAAGGGGAGAGGCTTTGACTCCCACTTCCCTGTTAGGGAAGGGGGTTGGGGGGTTAGGTCTATTATGAATTTTTCTAGTTCTTACCGCTTGTGTAATCAAATCACCAATCTTTCAGAAAAATCGGGTATATATATTTGGACTTTTGAGCAAAATATGACAAAATTGATTAGAGAAACTACTAAAATAAAAAAATTATAATTATATTTATGAGTCAACAAATTTCTAAAGCTTTATTTCAGAAAAAGACGTTAAAAAATGCCTTGGTTAATTTTAAATTTCCTCCCGATTTAGAAGAACGTCACACAATTATTAAAAAATGGATTGAGGCTTTAAATTCAGGGACTCTTAACCAAGTAAAAGAGGTTTCTTTACATGGTGATTTCTTAAAAGATATATTTCAAGATGTTTTAGGTTATTGTTCAATTATTGCAGGTGGTGGGAAAGTTTGGGAAATTCACGCTGAACAAACTATTGCTGACGGTGGTGGTTCTGCTGATGCTGCTTTGGGATTTTTTACCGCCACAGAAAATAATAAAGGTAAGGTAAAATTACAGGGTAAAGTTGTTGCACCAATTGAATTAAAAGGGACAAAAGATGATTTAGATAGACCCGCACCAGGGAGAAAAGAATCCGCAGTTGATCAAGGTTGGCGTTATGCTAATTATACACCTGATTGTCATTGGATTATTATTTCTAATTATCGAGAATTGCGATTATATCACACTAATAAAACTCCGGCTTATTATGAAAAATTTTTATTAGTTGACTTGGCAAATTTAGAGGATTTTAAAAGATTTTATTTTCTGCTTTGTCGCCAAAGTTTTTTACCAGTTAAAGATGTATCTACAATTGATAGGTTATTAGCGACTTCTGAAGAAGCACAAGAAGACATTACTAAACGGCTTTATGAAGAATACAAGCAAGTTAGATTAAATATAGTTAGAGATTTTCGGTTTCGCTTTGGTAGTAAATTAGATATTCCTAACTCTGACCAAGTATTAATTGAGAAAGCACAAAAGACTTTAGATAGAATTTTATTTATTGCTTTTTGTGAGGATAGAGGATTATTACCAGAAAAGACAATTACTAAAGCCCATGATAGCAAAGATATTTATAATCCTCGGACAATTTGGGAAAATTATCAAGCTGTTTTTCGTTGGGTTGACCAAGGTAATGAAGATCCACCAATTCCTGGTTATAATGGTGGTTTATTTAAACATGATCCAATTTTAGATACACAATTAAATATTCCTGATTCTTTATGTACTCAACTTAAAGAACTGACGCGATTTGATTTTGATTCAGAAGTTTCTGTAGATATTTTAGGACGAATTTTTGAACAATCAATTACAGATTTAGAAGAATTAAAAGCTGATGTTGCTAAACAAGAATTTGATAAAAAACAAGGTAAACGTAAAAAGTTAGGTGTATTTTACACTCCTGCTTATATTACTCAATATATTGTCGAAGTTGCAATTGGTGGATATTTGCAAAAACGCGAAGATGAATTAAGAGAAAAGTTTAAATTAGAGGAATTTACAGATACATCACAACACCGAAAAAAAGAAATTGAATTTTGGGAAGGTTACAGAGATGAGGTATTAGTAAAAACGCGAGTTATTGACCCTGCTTGCGGTTCTGGTGCATTTTTAATTGCAGCTTTTGATTATTTTGCAAGTCAGTATCAACGAGTTAATGATAATTTGCGATTCCTGAAACATCAATCTACAGAAAATATTGAATTAGATAAAACTATTCTCAGTAATAATCTATTTGGAGTTGATTTATCTCCAGAGTCGGTAGAAATTACTAAGTTATCTTTGTGGTTAAAAACTGCAACTCAGGGAAAAACTTTAACTTATTTGGATGATAATATTAAAATCGGTAATTCTATTGTTGCTGATTTCCAATTTACAGATTTACCTTTTATTTGGGAAAGTGAATTTCCTCAAGTATTTGCTGAAGGTGGTTTTGATGTCGTAATTGGAAATCCTCCTTATATTCGTCAGGAGTTGTTATCACCATTTAAACCTTATTTACAGGAAAATTATCAAACTTATGATGGTGTTGCAGATATTTATATTTATTTCTATGAGAAAGGTTTAAATCTTCTCAAACCAGAAGGAATTCTTTCTTATATTGTGACTAATAAATGGTTGCGTTCTGGATATGGTGAACCTTTGCGACGGTTTTTTTCTCAGTCAAGTGTGTTTGAACAAATTATTGATTTTGGACACGCACCTATTTTTGAAGACGCTGATACTTTTCCCTGTATTATCGCAGCGAGGAAATCTGAGGTTTCAAATACAGAGAATGGGAATAAATCGGTTTTAATTTGTTCTGTTCCGCGTGAGGAGTTGAAAAATATTAACCTCTCTCAATATGTGCAGAATCAAGAAAACAGTTACACTATTCCTTGGTCACGTTTTACTGCTAATGCTTGGAGTTTAGAAGCACCTGCGGTTGAGGAGTTAATGCGGAAAATTCAACGGGTAGGAATTCCGTTAAAGGAGTTTGCTGGGGTTAAACCTTATTATGGAATAAAAACAGGTTTTAATGAAGCGTTTTTAATAGATGATGCTACTAAGAAAAAGTTGGTTCAAGCTGACCCAAAATGTGCGGAAATAATTAAACCTTATTTAAGAGGACAGGATATTAAAAGATGGTGTCCTCAATGGGATAATTTATGGATGATTTTTGTAAAATGGGATTGTCCTATTAATAATTATCCATCTATTTTGTCTTGGTTAGAACAACATAGAAAAAATCTGGAACTTCGTCCAGAAGTCAAGCAAGGAAGATTTCCCTGGTACGCATTAAGTCGCTATGCTTCAGATTATTGGTATTTGTTTGAACAACCAAAAATTATCTATCAAGTTATTCAAACTTTTCCACTTTATGCACTTGATAATTCTGGAGTATTTGGAAATGATAAAACTTTTATTTTTCCTAGTCAAGATTTATTTATTTTAGCTTTGCTTAATTCCCCTATTATTTGGTGGTATAGTCAGCGCGTTTTTACAAAAATGCTTTCTGACGCTATTAGTCCAATGGGATATTTATTTGAAAATCTTCCTATTGCAAAACCCACAGCAGAAATACGCGCAGAAGTAGAAGCAATTGTCACGCGGTTAATTGAAATTACCAAACTCAACGGACAAGTTTATAAAGATGTTCTCGACTGGTTGCAAATAGAATACAAAATTGAGAAACTGGGAAATAAATTAGAAGATTTCGCAACTTTGGAATTTTCAGCTTTTGCAGACGAAGTTAGAAAAAGAATGCCAAAATCAAAGACTGCTAAAAAAGCTTCAGATCCTTTAAGTGTACCAGCTTTTACAGCTTTACGTAAAGCACATAATGATTATGTTCCCGAAATTAAAAGTCGGAAAAACGAAGCTTTAAAATTAGAACATCGTCTTTCTGATTTGGTTAATCAAGCTTATCAACTCACACCTGAAGAAATTGATTTAATGTGGAAAACTGCACCACCAAGAATGCCGATTTCTAGATAGTCTGAATCAGGATTTCCAGGATTTAAGGATTTACAGGATTAAGGAAGTGGAGATAAAGGATTTAATATCTTCCTTATTTTCTCTGTACTAATAGTTTTGGATTTTCGTTTCTCAAATAAATCCACTCAAAGCAATTACTAAAATTTAATTGACAGAGACAGTCAATCATAGCTAACATCTAATTAAATGCTAATTCAACTTGTAATCATGATCAATATTGCTAAAGATATACATTCCCTCACGGAATTTAAGCGTAATACCACTGAATTTCTACAACGGATTAAGCAAACAAAACACCCCTTAGTTCTCACTGTCAACGGAAAAGCCGAGTTAGTTGTTCAAGATGTAGAATCTTATCAAGAACTATTAGATGCTGCTGAGTTAGTAGAAACCTTAAAAGGTATTAAACTTGGACTAGAACAAATGCAGCGAGGTGAAGGGAAAAAAGCCGATGATTTCTTTAATGAATTGTTTAATAAATTAGACAATTCCCAATGAATGAGAAATATCAAATCGTCATCCAACCAGAAGCACAAAAAGCTATAGAAGAGGCTTATTTCTGGTTTAGTAATATTTCTCCTTATAAGGCTAGAGTATGGATAGAGGGATTGTATAAATCTATATTATCCCTAGAAAAAATTCCTTATCGCTGTTCTCTATCATTTGAAAATGAGTTTTTTGAACAAGAACTTCGACAACTTATATATGGTAAAGGAAAAACCGCCTATCGGATTATTTTTACAATTGTTGATGATAATGTTCAGATTATTTTTGTGAGACACGCTGCTCAAAAACCGATGATAGATGAATCTGAATAAATGTTGGTTTGCATTGTTTCTTAGGATTAACAACACTTTTAACAATGTTGGGTTTCCTTACGTCAACCCAACCTACATGATCCACAAATAATAAAGTCACAATAAGAGATTTTTACGTTAGGTAATTGAGTATTTTTTTTGAAAATCCCTAAAACACAAGACAATTTTACATTGTGAATTTTGATTTCCGCACAGTGGTACTAACTTTCTTCTGGTTCGGGTAAGGGAAATATTTCCCCAGCTAAATAAGCGGGAAAATGCTTTTGGAAATACAACAAAGAAGTGATGTTTTCCCCGTCCATAAAGGCTTTCGGGGCTTGCTTATACAAAGGAACGCGAGTATTAATTTCAGCTTGGAGAAGTGGGGGTAATTCTGTGAAACTGCCAACTTTACTGCCTGTAGAACTATAAATAAGATAACCGGGGCGATCGCCCATTTTCATCCAAGGCAACCATTGACCAATTTTATCCCAACTTAGATTCAGTTCCGTGACAGTGTTCAATTCTGAGTTGACTAAATCTGCACTAGGAACTGTGATTTTAAACATTTCCGCAGATTGATAAATTGGTGAAGAACAATATTCAGCGAATTTGGGATCTTCTGCTAAAGGATTGGGATAATTGGGAAAGATATCAAAGACGAAGGTACTATTTTCGCCATCAACTTGCAGAGGAACTTTACCGCTAAACTTGCTTTGCACTGGACTATTAGCGACGTGTATTACTGACACAGTTTCCCCTGTCCAAGGGTTTTCCCATTTTCGCAAAATCTCTTCTGTGTCTGGGTTTAGGTAGTAAGTTAATTCTCTAGAAATAAAATCCCAACGACCTTCGAGAGTGAGAATACACCGACTCACACTCATGCCCACAATTTTAAACAATAGTTGTCGTTTTTCCCCAGGCACAAAACTATAGATTTTACCTGTCCAAATCAGGAAAGTAGATTCATTGGAATCTAGTGAAGAACGAGTTTTTACCCATTGTTGGACATCAACTTCTTGAATGTGGGATACCATGTGCTGTCTGCTCCATAAAACTGTCAAAACGGCGAAACAAAAACAACCATAGAGGTAAAGAACTGTTAATTGCAATCAATCGGACTATATGCCCAGTTGTGACAATTTCGACGTGATGATTTAAAGTCAGGGCGACGAGAATCATTTCTGCTGATCCTCCTGGTGCTGTCACTAGCAGACAAGTCAACCAGTCCCAATTAGTTAATTTCATTGCTAGTATAGCAGCGATCGCACCCACAATTAGAGTCATAGCTACGGAAACCAAGGCATAGCCTAGAGTCTGTTTTTCAAAGTTGGGTTGATCTCCCCAATATTCGCCAATAGTAATTCCCAGCAGCATTTGTCCGACTAATTTAATTAAAATTGGTGGATTAAAGTCAATATCACCCATAAAAGGCAATATATCTAATAAGGGATTAATAGCAATACCAATTAACAGCGCCCCAAAAAAATCCCCAGCAGGAATTCTGCCTAATTTAACTAAATAAACCAATAATGCTGTAATTGCCAGGATTAATAACAGTAATCCTATTTGTACTGGATCAAAACTGATTAAAGCTAATTTTGCGGGCAATATCGGTAAATTCCAGGAATTACCTACGGATGTTTTGGCAATAAAGGGAATGATAACAACCACGGCTGTAACACGAATTGCCTGAACTAATGCGACTAAACTCACATTGCGATTATAATCAGCTGCGATCGCTGACATCACTCCCACACCTCCAGGAACTGTGGCCAGCATTGCCGTTAAAATGTTGGTTTTACTAAGACGAGAATAAAAATAGCCAATACCCATACTGCACAGCAGCATGAAAAAAGTTAGAAACACAAAAATTGGCAAGCCAGCAGCTAAACTAACTAGATGATTTGGTGCATTGGCTGCACCAACAGTTAAACCGACAAGTGCCATTCCTACCTTTCTCGCAGTCCGGTTTGGTTTAGGTGTATATTCGCACAGAACTCGATATCCCTGACATACGAACACACCAGCCACAATTCCTCCAAATATCCAAGCAATTCCCCCAATTTGTAACTTTGCTAATAGGAAACCCAAAGGCAATGCTAACAATAGTTCTCCAGCCACAATGGTGAGTGGATTTATCAATAGCTTTTGTTTAGTAACTGATTTCTTCTGAGTGGAAGCAGCACTGCTGTTTTGATTCATTACAATATTTAAAAACTAGATTTTATTTGTGCTACTATCACTAAAGTTGATAAAAAGTCAAAATAGCCCAACGGCACAGACTAATCATAAATCTTTTCCATCTACACCTTGCTTTATATCTGCTGCTCGCATTTTTGCCAAACTATCAATAGCATCACCCAAAGCGGTTGTCAGACTTTTACGAGTTTGGGTATGGTTATCTTGCTCAATTTTCAAAGCTTGTAACAAGCGATCGCGTTCTTTAGTCAGAAATATAAGTTTGGCTTTTACTTCTTCCACAGATTTTAATTGTGTGATTTCTGGTTCAATACTTGTGTTGGTAGTCTCAGAGGATTGGAGATTGTCCATACCTTGGAGTTTCAGCAGTTCAGCCTTTATAGATGCTATTACTTGTTGATACATTTTAGCATCAGCACGGCGTTGTTCTGATTCTGTATTATATAACTGTCGCCATTTTTGGGAACTTTCCCAAGCCTGATCACGTTTTTGCTGAAGTTCCGTCATCTGCTGCTTCAAGGCTTGAATTTCAGCCAACCATTGTTGTGTTAAACGGGCAGCTTTATCAATATTTTCAGTCATTACTTTAGTTATATGTAAGTAAGCGAAAAGAAATCAAACTATGTTTAATTACCAAATATTGCAGTTATAGCACTGTCACCTGCCATAAATCGTAATCAGGGACTTAAACCTCTTGATCTCCTATTGGCGATACAAAGTAGGGCTGAAAACCTGACTACAAACTTTTTATTATTTACGTTACCCTACTTAGTTATAAATTATTCTGTAAACTAGAATCACTCAGGAAGCCACCACTGGTAACTCTACCAGAAAACTGCTGCTTCAATACTTGCATTAATTTCTACTTCTTTAACCAGGTGCAACTCGTAAGTAAATATATATGCCCAAACCTTATTTTGTCAGCTTTTTTCATCACCTCACTTGGCGGACACTGAAAAAAACCTTTGCCAGAACTATCGAAAGAAAACTTTTGGGACTGGCCTCAGAAATTGCCTTTAATGCTATGTTATCGCTGTTTCCAGCAATTCTTGCCCTACTCACAGCCATTGGGTTAATGGCAGAATCCTTACAAAACACATTTCTTCAACTAGCGCTGCGACTGAGTCAAATTGTACCTCAAGAAGCTTGGATTTTAATTAGTGATTTTGCTACCAACGAAATTGCCAATTCTAAAAATAGTGGTTTGTTTTCTCTAAGTTTTCTACTCGCTATTTGGACAGCTTCTGGTGCAGTCAGTACTGCTATGACAACTTTCGATCAAATCCAGCAAGTTAGCCCAGAAAATACCCGTCCCTTTTGGAAAGCTAAACTCATTTCTCTAGGATTAACATTTGGGACAATTTTACTATTAATTTTAGCCTCATTTCTCGTCTTCACCAGTGATTTAATCTTAGGAATCATAGTGAGTGGCAATGCTGCTTTGGTATTCTTATTACATATATGGCAACTGCTACTCTGGCCTTTAGCCTTGGTAATTGTTGCCTCTACCTTTAGCTTAGTCTATCGTTATGGTTCTAGCGTCTGGAAACAGGGTATACCACTCATGCCAGGGGCTGTATTAGCCGCTATATTCTGGGCAATTCTTTCTGCTTTATTTCGCCTTTACGTCACCAATTTTGGCAATTACAATAAAGTCTATGGTGCAGTAGGAACTTTCATAGTCTTAATGCTGTGGTTGTGGATGAGTGCTTTTGTTTTCCTGATTGGATACCAGTTGAATATCATTGTCGGTGAAGATATAAAATCTGAAAAATCACTGAAAAAGTGCTGAGTAAAAAAATTGGTTGCTGCTACTTTATTGACAAACCACAAATTACTAATTACCAAAAAATGTCTAATTATCCTCATCGACCGGCAATTGAATCTGATGGTTATGCACCTACATTAAAGCGTCTAAATCAAATTAGTAGATTATTAGATAATGCTATCACCATTCCCGGCACTCAGGTAGGGATTGGGTTAGATCCAATTCTGGGATTAATACCTATTGGTGGTGATGTTTTGGGATTGATGCTTTCTGTCTACATTATTATCGAATCGGCTCGGTTAGGAGTATCTAAAGCCAGTTTGAGCCGAATGGTTGTCAATATCATTATCGATGCCTTAATAGGTGCGATACCCATGTTAGGAGACTTTTTTGATTTCGCCTGGACTGCCAACAATTATAATATTAAGTTATTAGAAGATTATTTGAATTCTCCTGGGGAAAAAAAGAAAGCTGATCAGGGTTTTATCATCGCCCTCTTCGCAGGATTATTTCTGCTTACTATTGTCTTAATTGCATTACCTGTTATATTAATAAGAATGTTATGGAACGCCTTAACTAGCAGTTAAATTAGTTATTAATTACGCAATGCAAGATTGGTGGCAAGTTAATTTTCCTAAAGGGCGGCAAAATCTGATTATTCCTGATGCCAATGGCTACCCTATAAAAATAGCCTACGGCGAAAAAGGTACAGGTAAACCGCTGATTCTATTACACGGTTTAGGTAGTTGGAGTTATAATTGGCGGCACAGTATCAAGCCATTATCTGAATATTTTCGGGTGATTTGTTTTGATGCTAAAGGCTATGGCTTCTCAGAAAAACCTCTATCACGTCGAGAAGAAAACGGTCATCAAGTAATTGAACTCAAGCGAATTATTCAAGCTTTATGTGATGAACCGCCTATCATTGTCGCCGAGTCCTTAGGTGCATTAGTTGCTGTAGCATTAGCTGAAAAATATCCTCAATTAATCGGGCGTTTAGTAGTAATTAACACGCCTATATTTGCCGAACGTTTACCCAATTGGATGATGGGAATACTTGCCAAAATACCATTAGAAATAATACATACTATAGACTCTCTCCGTCTCACATATTGGTTTGCACCTATAGTTAGAGAAATGATGGCTATAGAAAGACGTAAGGTGTTATTTGATCCGACAATTCTCTCAGAAGAAGATATTTATTGGATCACTTACCCGTTGATTGAAATTCCGGGAACCTTAGTAAAGGTTACAGAAGAGTTACAAATAGCAATCAAGGAAATTGAGAATTTCCAAACTAAAAAACCAAATCTACTCACTAACATTCAAAATAATCTTAGTACTATTGAATGTCCTACGCTAGTTTTATGGGGTGATCAAGATAGTTGGTTTCCTGTAAGTCATGGTAAAAAATTGCATCAACATATTCCTAATTCGCGCTTACAAATTTTACATAATTGTGATCATGATGCCTCAACTGGTTCGGCTGATGTGGTAAACGCAGCAATTTTAGAATTTTTAAAAGATACTAATTACCAATAAAAGAAGAGTAGGAGAAGGCATATCAAGCGCCTTTAATCTCCTACTCTGCATTTGCTGCTGCGGCGTTCAAGAATATTTATAGACACTGCCTCTTATTTAGGGGGGCTAAGTTGTAAGTCAAAGACAACGTCTATACGCCGTTAATATTCCTGTTGCAGCAAATGTAAAACCTGATTATTATTGTTTTAATGAAAAACTAGATAAATAAAATTGGTAGTAAATTGCTTTTTATGTCCTTAATCAAGACTTTTAAAAAAGCTTTATTGAGACTAAGTTTGCAATTTAGTAGCTCCTGATAACAAAACTCTTTAGTCGTTTATCTTTCATTAATTTAACTGGGTGACTCACAGATTGGTTGCCAAGTTGGCAGTTTTTTATTATTTATTTGTGATGACAACCTTCAAAGTGCTTACAACACTGACTGATTATCAAACCTAGAGTTTCCCTAGACTTTTATTCAAATCCGTTGTGGAAGTTTGAGTAAGCGAAAAATAATCCAACAACCCGCAGCACAAGTTAGAGCGATCGCTAATATTAACCATACTGGTGTAGCATTGCTAGAATCAGAGGTAATGGTAATTGGTTGTTTAACGACTAAAGCCGGGGGTTGTTCTGGTTGTTTCTGAGACACATTTTCAACATCACTCAGTTCGTAATAGCTAAAAGTTGCAACTCCTAGAGGAATTGTCCACAACCCAGCAAACAAAATCCACGGATACCTGACCAACAGACTTTGAGGCTGAGATGTCCCTTTTACCTTCTCTAGCTTGGTTTCTCTGGCTTTGCTTGGCTGCTGCTTGACACTTTTACTATCGTTCATCATTCATTTCAGATTTGCATCCTCTAGGGCATGATTATATAGCAACAGACAGGGTGGTTAGGACACCAACTGATGATAAAACCTAGACACCAAAAGACTTTTCAGGCTGTCACCTCCTATACTAGGATACACAAGTAGGTTGGGTTGAGGAACGAAACCCAACACTCGTAAGCATTTGTTGGGTTGCGCTATCGCTTAACCCAACCTACAAAAACTCTTAACCGAACAGTATTGTGTCACCTGTCACCTCCTATACTAGGATACACAAATATGAGTAGCAGTAACCCAATGCCTACTATCAGATAATTCGTAATTCATCATAACGGCTGTGTATATTCATCTATCTGTAACAATTTTCCTGATGTCAGATAAATAATGCTGAAACAGCAAATAAAGAATCCAAAAATTTTTTATGAAAAAAAATCCTCTTTCTCGGTTCTGTACTTATACCTTGATTGGGCTAATATCTTTAACATCTGTTTTAAGTACAACTACCTCTGCGTTACCTCAGACAATCAAAGCTTCCCTAGTGAAGCCAATTCCCATATTTAGTAATAACTTAATCTGGCCAACTCAAGGAATTATTTCTCAAGGTTTCCGCAAATATCAACATGAAGGAATCGACATTGCAGGTGCTATTGGTACTCCCATTGTCGCTGCTGCATCTGGTACAGTTGTCAAAGCAGGTTGGGATGATTGGGGATTAGGTAATGTAATTGAGATTAAACATCCTAACGGGAGTTTAACAGTCTATGGTCACAATCGACGTTTGTTAGTCAGCAAAGGTCAACAAGTCAATCAAGGTCAAATAATTGCCGAAATGGGATCTACAGGTAATAGTACAGCCCCTCATCTGCATTTTGAATTTTATCAAAATAGTCGTTTAGCTGTTGACCCTCTGCACCTATTAACTGTCTCCATTGCCTCTAAAACGCCATTAGAACCACCAGTTTCACCTTCACAACCAACTCCTGTCAAAATTAATCCCGTCAATTTTGAGACTGAATGTGCTGGAACTACGGTTATAACAGGGGAAACAGCAAAGATTCGTGTCCAAGTCTGTGAAGAAAACGGTCAATTATTTTACATTGGACAATTAAAACAAGATATAAGTAAACCTGTCAAGATAGCTGCACGGAACGTTGGTAAAAACCAATATCAAGCAGATAACGGTACTTTCTCATATTTAATTAGTCCAGAGAAAGTAGAAGTGTGGCGCTACGGGAATCAGATTCGCTCTGATAATTTTAATACTTCTCAGCGCTTAGGGAATTAAGGCTGTTGATCATTTTAGTAATTTATCATTTCAGCAAAAACACCTTATGTGACAGTTCAAAGGCCGGAATATGGTATCAAAATTTCTGCTAATTAAAGAGTATAAAATACATCTAGATTAAATCTAGAGAAAAACAAGTTAACTGTCTGTAATATCCCAACTATTCACATCAAGGAGCAGGGAATCATGGAATATATGGCTTATTCGCATATGTATATGGCTAATGAAGAGACTCCCGTTAAGGTTGAATTAAATCTTCCTACTTTACCAGTCATAAATTGGCAAAAACTGTGTAAATCTTCAGCTTGGTTGGCTTTTGCAGGTCTAACAGTCTTCCTTGTTGCTGTCTCCCAAGTTCAAGAAGCTTCCGCAGATTATGTGAGAACTAATGGTAGTTGTTTATATATCCGTAGGGGTGCTAGTGGCGGTAACTCTTCCGTAGCTTGTGTTCCTAATGGCACAAATATTGGGAATACAGGAAATGTGAGTAACGGTTATGCACAAATTACTTCAGGACGTTACCAAGGATATTATGTGGCGGAAAGATGGATTGGGATGAATCCAGGGACATCTCCCAATCGTCCTAGTCCTGGTGTTGGGGGTCGAATTTTATTGGGACAGGGAGCCAGAGGTGAGCGCGTCAGAGTGGTGCAAAGAGCTTTAGGAATAAGAGTTGATGGTGTTTACGGATCAAATACTGCTCAACAAGTCCGCAATTTCCAAAGAAGAAATGGTTTGCTTGTAGATGGTATTGTGGGACCTGCAACTCGTAGTGCTTTGGGTATTAGTTAGAGGGAAGAGGTGAAAGGTGATAGAAAATAGGGAAGCAAAGTTTTTCCAATCACCAGTCACCAATCATCAATCACCAGTTCTCAAATAATTCTTCACAATTTCTAAAATGCGTTCTGCTGCATGACCATCCCCAAAGGGGTTAATAGCATTAGCCATGGCTGTGTATGCTTCTGGTTTACTAAGTAACTCACTTGCAGCAGCAACAATACTTTCAGTTTGGGTTCCCACTAATTTGGCTGTACCTGCGGTGACTGCTTCTGGTCTTTCTGTGGTGTCTCTGAGAACCAAAACGGGTTTACCTAAACTGGGTGCTTCTTCTTGTAAACCACCGGAGTCAGTTAGTAATAGGTGCGATCGCTCTATTGCTCCTACTAATTGACCATAATCTAATGGTTCTGTCAAGAATATGCGCGGATGATTACCTAACAACTGCTGCAATGGTTCTCTCACTGTGGGATTGCGGTGTAAGGGTAATAATAAGGCTGTATCTGGAAATTTAGCTAAAATCTCTAACAATGCTTGTGCGATCGCTTGTAGAGGTTCTCCCCAGTTCTCCCGGCGATGCACTGTTACCAGTATAGTCCTATATTCATGCCAATTTAAACCCGGAATATCACAAGCTGGTTTACTTCTCGCCACATTTAACAACGCATCAATCACGGTATTACCCGTCAAGTGAATTTTTCCCAACACACCAGAAGCTTGCAAATTTTTGACGGCGAGGGAGGTAGGAGCAAAATGTAATTGGGTGATTTGGGAAATTAACCTTCTATTAGCTTCTTCGGGATAAGGATTAAATAAGTCATCAGTTCTTAACCCTGCTTCCACATGACCCACAGGAATTTTTTGATAAAATGCTGCCAACGCAGCCGCAAAAGCTGTGGTCGTATCTCCCTGGACTATAACTAAATCTAGTTTTTGTTCTATAAATAATGCTTCTAAACCTTGTAAACTCCGACAGGTAATATCATTTAGAGATTGTTGAGGCTGCATAATCTCTAAATTACAATCTGCCTTTAAGTTGAACAACTGCATCACCTGTTCAACCATTTCTCGATGTTGTCCCGTCAGAATTACCTGCAATTCCAAATCTGGACAACTTTGAAAAACCTGAATTACTGGTGCTAGTTTAATCGCTTCAGGACGAGTACCTAAAATAATGCCAACTCGGTTTTGATTAGTCATGAGTTATTGGTTATTAGTCATTAGACAACTGATAACTGATAACCGACAAAAAACCAACATGAAAAAACCCGGCTTTACCGGGCAGATGCACTGTTTGTCGAACTTAAGTATTGATAATTACTTGAGTTCACAAGTTAAGGGACAAGCTGCATAAACAGTGGTCTGCGCTTGGTCGGCTTCACCATGCAACCAGCTTAACCATTTAATTTCTTTAGGGTGAACACCTTTAGCAGTCAGCACACCAGCCACAACTAACACTGCCATAACATTGAACATAATTAAACCACCTGCAACCAGTAGAACTGCACTAACAGGCATTACAGATTGCAACACAATCGACAACAAACATCCGACCGTGGCCATCACTACAACTAATGGAAAACCTACAACCAGCAGACATACTGCCAATGTAAAAGTCCAAATCAAAAAGCTTTTAATCATCAACAAGGAGTAGGTTTTTCCTAGATCAGAGCTTTGAGCCAAAACCATGACTTTTTCTCCCAAATATACGGCAAAGTTTATTTTTAGGCATTTCTCGCTGTTTGCGAGCTAACTGAATTAACTTCAGTGAAATCCAGTATATAGAACCCTTCTAGGAAAATGAGCATTTATTTACTAAACTTTACAGTTAGTTTTTTGTAATTATGAATGTTTAGTCCCACTCAAGTTTGAGAAATCAGAATTCTTTTGGTATATGTCTTGAGGTATATACCTTCTTGACCATGAGAGCAAACCCTTGATTCTTAGAACCTAACTTCCAGGCAGCTTAACATTTCTTATAAAAACTAGGATGATCTCTCATAATTCTCAGATAGAGCTGAAAATTTATCTGTTCTTGATGAAGGTGAAAAACTGTATCTATAATCTGGAGAAAATTTCCCATTTAAACTCTTAAAATCAGCTAAATTTTAGATAAAGTGTGATTAAGTACAACCAATTTACCAAGTATTTACGGAATAATACGGAAGATTAACCTGTGTAAAACAAGGTTATATTGAGTAAAGAATTTGTACAAAATTGATAAATATTGGAATTAAAAATGGGAATTAAACGCAAAAAACTACACAGGGAGGTTGAGAAAATAACCAGAAAATAAAATGTCTAATTTTACAGAATTAAAACCATTTTTTGCTCTGGAAGTCCCTAAATTCCGGCATCTATCCATAGTCAATCGATCATTGATGTAATTTTTACCTGTCCAATTTGAAAATATTATGACAGAATCAAAACCTCGCAATCTACCACCAGTACCCCCACCCCCACCATTACCAACGTCTTCTGCACAGCATCAACCGACAAAAACGATGCAAATATCAGCAGAAAGAATGAATAATCCTACTGGACTTAACAATCCCCTGCCACCGAGTATGCCTGCTGCCTCCCAACGTCCAGCTGCACCACCACCAATGCCTATGGCTATGGCTACTCCCAAAAAGCCACCGGGGATGTCCTTAGCACAGCTAATTAAAGAAGCTTTTGATCAGGGATTTTCTGATGTTCACTTAGGTGTTGGGGAAATACCCCGTTTCCGTAATCGAGGAGAAATTGAAACCACCAATTATCCACAAACCGATAAAGAAACTTTTATGGGTTGGTTACGGGAGATTATGAGCGATGGAGAAATTCAGAGGTTTCAAGACAATTTAGAATTTGACGGTGCGACTCAGTACGAATTTGCCCGTGTACGGATTAATATTTTTGACACCCTCAGAGGCTATGCCATGGTGCTGCGGTTAATTCCGCTCAAAATCTTGTCCATGGATCAATTGAGATTACCGCCAGTTTTTCGGGATATTTGCCATTATCACAAAGGGTTGATTTTGGTGACAGGTCCGACTGGTTCAGGTAAATCTACGACAATGGCAGCAATGGTGGACTACATCAACAGAGAGATGCCTAAGCACATTATTACCATTGAAGACCCAATTGAATTTGTCCACCAAAGCCGCAAGTCCTTAGTCAAGCAGCGGGAAGTGGGAATGCACACCCGAAAGTTTGACAACGCCCTCAAAGCAGCTTTACGGGAAGACCCAGATTTGATTCTGGTGGGGGAAATGCGAGATAAAGAAACAGTCAACACTGCCCTAAAAGCGGCTCAAACTGGTCACTTAGTGATGGGAACCCTGCACACTAATAGTGCCGTGAAAACTATTGAACGGATTCTGAATCTCTATTCAGGTGAAGAACAGGATGCAATGCGGGTGGCAATTTCTGAGTCTTTAGTGTCCGTGATTGCCCAAGGTTTGTGTCGCACAACTGATGGTAAACGGGCAGCCTTCCACGATGTCCTGATTAACACCGAAGCTGTGAAAGAATGGATTAAAGATGGTAAATATGATGAAATTGGCGAATTGATGAAGCAAGCCGGCTTTGATGGCATGGTGACTATGAATCAGTCATTACTCAATTTGTATCAAGAAGGTCGGATTACTGAAGAAACTGCCTTGGAAATGTCACCAACTCCCAATGAAATGGCACAATTTCTCCGAGGACGTGTTTAATGGTGATTGGTGATTGGTGATTGGTGATTGGTGATTGGTGATTGGAGAAAAACCAATACCCAATCCCCGTCTCTCCCTCCCCGTCCCCGCGTCCCCGCGTCTCCCCGTCTCTCCCTCCCCGTCCCCGCGTCCCCGCGTCTCCCCGTCTCTCCCTCCCCGTCTCCGCGTCTCCCCGTCTCTCCCTCCCCGTCCCCCCGTCCTCGCGTCCCCGCGTCTCTCCCTCCCCGTCCTCGCGTCCCCGCGTCTCTTCCTCCCCGTCTTCAGACACTGTGATCAAGTTAACTACAGATAAACTATCTAGACCCCAGTTGTTCAAAGGGATTGCTCTTTTTACACCTGGAGGCGATTTAATTTATTGCATTGACCCTAGTAAACAAGGTCGATGGCATTTGCATTTGTGTGCGGCTTTGCAAGAAATCCTAGATTTACCAGAGCCGCCGCATTTTTTAGTTCCTTGTTATACAGCGACCATTGATCACTGGCTTAATCCACACACGCAACAAGTACAAACCTTTGCGGAAGCTTATCCGGCTGTTATTCGCCACCAGACAGTGCTGAAAGCTATTTTTGGTATGGGGGAGCTAGTATGGCAAACAGCACCTTGGCAGGAAGGATCGTGCGATCGCATGGTGTTGGCAACTTATCGCTCCTCATTTCCCCAGCTTTGGGAAGACCATGACTTAATTGTGCGCTTAGACTTGGCTGATGTGACTCCACAATACCCACAAAGGGTAATAACAGCGCCACAGAAAACACCTAATACTCAAGGCTATGTCCTGCGGCTGTTTGTAGCTGGACACAGCGGAGCCACTGAACGCATTTTGGAACATTTACACGAATTACTAGAGCGATCGCTGGGATATCCTTATACTCTCAAAGTGATTGATGTTTTAACACATCCAGAACAAGCCGAAATCAATCAAGTTTCCGCAACTCCAACCCTAGTTAAGGTTTGGCCTCAACCAATTCGGCGAATTGTTGGCGATTTAGATAATGTAGACAAACTTTTACAGATGTTAGGCGCGAAAGAAAAATAGACAATAGCAATCAGCGGTTAGTTAGTAGGGGTTTAGCAATGCTAAACCCTTACTGTTTTTTCTCTGTCTCCCGTCTCCCCGTCCCCAATCCCCAATCCCCAATCCCCAATCCCCAATCCCCAATCCCCAATCCCCAATCCCCAATCCCCAATCCCCAATCCCCAATCCCCAATCCCCAATCCCCAAACAATTCATAATAACAATAGGCATTAATCTTACTACCTAGGTAGCTATGTACTTCACTTGGTTAGACAGCAATAGTTGGCTGATGGAAATTGGCGGACAACGAATACTCATTGACCCTTGGTTAGTTGGTTCTTTAACCTTCAATAATTTGGATTGGTTATTTAAAGGTTCTCGAATTCAAGAGAGGCTAATACCAGAAAATATTGACTTGATTCTGTTATCTCAGGGTTTAGAAGATCATGCTCATCCTCCCACCCTCAAGCAACTTGACCGGAATATTCAGGTTGTCGCTTCTCCTAATGCAGCCAAAGTAGTAAAACAGTTGGGTTACACCCAAATTATCACCCTGGCTCATGGTGAACATTTCACATTGAATAATCAAGTAGAAATTAAGGCTCTTCCTGGTTCTCCCATTGGTCCAACTATTTTAGAAAACGCTTATTTACTGAAAGAGTTGGCGAGTAATTTAACCCTCTATTACGAGCCGCATGGATATCATTCACCACAACTTCAGCAGCTTGCACCAGTTGATGTGGTGATTACTCCCATGATTGGCTTGGGTTTACCTGTCCTCGGTCCAATTATTAAGGGTATGAATAGTGCTTTAGAAGTAGCCAAGTGGTTGCAACCTCAACTCATGCTACCGACAGCAGCGGGAGGAGATGTGTTATTTGAGGGATTGTTAAACAAATTCATCCAAACTCAGGGAAGTATTGAGGAATTTCGAGCCTTATTACAGAAAAACAATTTGTCAACAAGGATAATGACACCTAACCCTGGTGAACAAGTCAGTTTTTAAATCTATCAAAAGGAGATGGGGAGATGGGGAGAGTATTTATCTTTCTTTGTCCTGCCCCCAGACTCCTACCCCATGCTTTTAAGAAATAGCACTGCCAATTTTCAAGATTATTCAGCGAGAAGTTTTCTGAAGAATCGTCTTGGCATCCCAAGTATAGAAACCAATTTGGTTAGGAACCCTGGAAAATCTTCCAGTCCGATGACCTCTAGATAATTCATTCAGTACTTTGTTTTTGACTTCTCTGAGTTGCTGAGAATCAATATCTCCATAAATTCCATTGACTATTTCATTAACGCTGAAAATTCGCCTAGGGTTTTGCTGCAAGAAAGAGGTGATAGCATCAATTAAAAATTGACCATCAAAAGCTTTGAGCATCGGTACTACTTCGCTTTTGGGTAAAATGAAAGATTTTTTCTTTCTAGTTTTGACACTTTGAGGGAAGCTATGGTGATGATTAGGAGCTAACAAACTTAAGACCAGCGTGTAACAACCAGGTTCATTGGGAATAGCTGACCAGTAACCCCTTTCTCTGCCTTGGGTGAGTGAAGACTGGACTCTACCTTTAACCACTCTAAAGATAGTTGGCTCCAAGTCACCATAAAGCGATCGCACAATGAAATCTATATGGCATACAGTTCCAGCATATTCATGCAATAGCTTTTTAAGTGCTTCCATCCGAGTTAGGGCTTGATATTGGGGCAGCATCGGCACTTCTGCCCTCTTGATGAAATGATCATCGTTTTCTGACGGGATACTTGACAGATGAGACTGTTCTTTCTCTGTCGTTGGAGGAGTTGAATAATCTATCTCTACTTGATCTAAATTGGCAAGTTCTGATTCTAGAGACTCCAAAAAATCTAAGTTAGAAGTATCATCTGATGACAGAAATAAGAAAGATCCTTCGGGATTAGCACTTTCAAGTTGTGAAAACTGTTCATTATCATCTGTATCAGACCAGTTAGACAACAAGGATTCCACATGATCAAGTTGAGATCGGGCTTCTATAAATAGCCGTTGGTACTCTTGTGCAAGACCAGCATAATAGTCTCGTAATTCCAACAATGGCGTGATAAATACGTCTGAAGGTGGTTGCAGTTGTTCTTTTGGGTTCATATAAGTTCAATCAATCTAGATTTATGTCGCTTTGATAAGACATGGGTCGAGGTTTCGCTTTTTTAGATTCTTGGGACGATCTTTTCGGCGCTTGGGGAGGGCGGCAAATTTCACAATATAAGGGTCGGGGTCCAAAAGTTTCGCGCTTAGTCGGCTGATTACATTCTTTACAGACGAAGTTGAAGACGCGAGTATGAATCTGTCTTTTGTGCGCTCTGACAGTGTATTCCCTAACATCAATAGTTTTGGTAGCCATAAATAAGAATTGCGAATTTCAGTCCTCTTAATATAGCTATTCAAGCAAATGAAACTACATCAGTGTGTGTTTTCCTGCAACTTTTCTTCAAATCATTAAAATAATGCCAAGCATAAGAAGCAAACTTTAATTGTCAATAATAAACAGCGAAGCAATCTCACCCCATGGGATTGTTCCGCTGTATTAAGTTTTCCTGACACTGAAAATTTATCTGAAAATTTATCTTTGATTAATTCTGGTTACTTGTGTTTCTCTGCCTACTGATAATCTGGATAACTTTTGTGTTTAAAGCATCCTCCATCTGGAGGAAATAGAAGGATAAACTTGTTAAGTCTTGGTAATTTATGATTCATCCCTTTTTTACTTATTTTTCGCAAAATTTAGTATCAATCACTTCATTTTGACTACTTCAGGGTTTACTACTTATATTGAAGGTTTAAGCTTGGGTATAAATTGCGCTAACGCCATGAGAAAAAACATCTCCAAACAAGAATGTAGAGACATTACAGAGAACGTCTCTACAATGGCTCTATGACCAATTAACTGAGATTAACTTTGAAAGCTTTTTGTTTTTCCGGTTCTGCTTTCGGCAAATTCAACCGCAGAATACCATCTTTATACTCAGCTTGTACTTGTTCATGCTGTACAAGGGAAGGCAATGGTATTACCCGTTGGAATTTACCATAACGGAATTCAGAACGAGTGTAACCTTCTCTTTCCTCTGTAGTTTCTGATTTCCTTTCACCAGTAATAGAAACAGCTTCAGGAGTTACTTCTACATTCACATCTTTCGCTTCCAGACCAGGTAATTCTAGTCTCAATTTAAAGGCATCATCAGTTTCTTCCAGTTCAGCAGAAGGAACAAATGTTATTCCTCCTCTTTCTCCTCCATCGGTTGGGATAATTCTTTCAAACAAGCGATTCATCCGACGCTGTAATGTATCCATTTCCCGAAGAGGGTCCCAGCGATCAAGTTCGCGAAATGGTTCTAGGCGTTCAATATCCCGGAGTGGGTCCCAACGAATAATAGCCATATCTATCTCCTATACAATCCTCTATGTGGCTTATGGAGGCTAAATTTCAAGCTTCATCGATGGCAAATAACAGTTATACTTTCTTAAAAATTTTCATGTCTGAAGCTCAATCTTTTGCTTCCTACTTAAACAATAACACTAGGAAATAAATTTAGTAGGTTCGGTTCTATAACCATAGAAATCGCAATAGCCGTACCTGTTAACTTTTTCATAATTTGTTACAATTTCAATTATTTAAAAAACAATAAATCCCCTTTTAGGTTAATTGTAAATATTTCTACTTTTATTCCACATATAGACTATTAAGTCCGCTGATAATGATAGCTATAAGTAATAATATTAACATCTATTTGAGGTATAATTAGGGATATACAAAAATATTCTCACTCTAACTTTTGAGATATAATTCTCAGTAATATCTTTTCATGCGAACGAATAAAAAAGTGATTCCCCTCCAGCATTTGTAAATCAAAAGTAGTATTAGTTTGCTCTTGCCATGCTTCTAGTTCATAATCAGTAAATTCTGGATCTTGTAACCCACCAAAAACACTAATAGGAAAATCAAAAGCTAGTTGATTTTGATAAGCATAAGTATTTAGAACCGTAAAATCAGCCCGGAGAATAGGGAGAAAAATTTGGATAATATCTTGATTTTGCATGACCTCATTAGGAGTACCATTATAATTAAGAATTTCTTGCCAAAACTCAGCATCTGGTAAGTTGTAAATGGGCGGTTTTGTGGGAGTAACTTGTGGTGCATTCCGAGCAGCAATAAACAGGTGTAATGGAGTTACATGATAATCTGAACGCAGTAACCTAGATAATTCAAAGCTGATAAGCCCACCCATACTATGACCAAAAATAGCAAAAGGTTTATCTAAATATGGTGTAATATTTTGGGCTATTTCCCTTACCAAAGGTTGCATTTTTGTGTAGGGAGATAAGTTCATTTGTCTTCCCCTTCCAGGAAGTTCTAGAGGACACACTTCAATAGTTGAGGGTAAATTATCAGGCCAGGTGCGAAATACTGTCGCACTACCTCCTGCGTGGGGTAAGCAGAATAAGCGTAATTTGGCTTGGGGGTTGGGTTGGGGACAAGTTACCCAGGAGTTAAATGTGGTTTTGGTTGTCATAATTGGGTATAATTGTGGATAATAATATTTAACTAGATTTTTTAGTTTTAGACATATTCACTGTCAGACAGTTAGTAGATATATTATCAACGTGTCTAAATTCAAATCACTAGAATTATTTACAGGTGCTGGAGGTTTAGCGATGGGATGCACTCGCGCTGATTTCCATCATCAGGCACTTGTGGAAAGAGATAAACATAGTTGTCACACCATCCGCGAAAATCAGCAGCGAGGGATGGAACTTGTGAGTGACTGGTGTATCCATCAAATGGATGTGGTTGATTTTGACTACTCCAATGTGAGAACAGAAATAGACGTTTTAGCAGGTGGTCCACCTTGTCAACCTTTTTCTATTGGTGGCAACCATAATGGTTATTTAGATAAACGGGATATGTTTCCCGAATTTTTCCGCGCTGTACGAGAATTACGTCCCAAAGCTTTTTTAATAGAAAATGTCCGTGGTTTAGTGCGGCCTAATTTTATTAATTATTTTGAGTATATTCTTTTACAGTTAAATTATCCTGAACTGCAACCCCAGGCTGATGAATCTTGGGCTGACCATTTAGCAAGACTTGAGCAACATCAGCGCAGTAATATCAAGAATGAACTTAATTATCGGGTAAAGTGGCAGTTATTAAATGCTGCTAATTATGGAGTACCACAGAAACGGGAACGAGTGTTTATTGTTGGTTTCCGTTCTGATTTAAAAATTAACTGGTCTTTTCCTGAACCAACCCATACAGAAGAGGCGCTAATTTGCGATAAATGGGTGACAGGTGAATATTGGGAGCGTCACTGTATTGCTAAATTATATCGCCCAGAAATGCCCAAAAAAATACGCAGTAGCTATCAACAAAAAGGAGCGAGTTTACTGGGTAGTATAACTTCGCCTTGGCTGACTGTGCGAGATGCTATAGCCGACTTACCACCACCTGAAAAAACTACTTTAGCAGCAGAAATTCCTAATCATATCTACATTCCTGGTGCTAAACGCTATCCAGGCCACACGGGTAGTCCTTGGGATGAACCAGCCAAAACCCTAAAAGCAGGTGTACATGGTGTTCCTGGTGGTGAAAATATGCTTGCTTTTCCCGACGGACAAGTCCGCTATTTTACGGTACGTGAGGCTGCAAGATTGCAAACTTTCCCTGATGATTACTACTTTCCTTGTGCTTGGGGTGAGTCCATGCGTCAAATTGGTAATGCTGTACCTGTTACCCTGGCTTATATTATCGCTACTAGCATCCGTACCCATTTACAAAAAGTTGACTCTCGGCTCAAAATTAAGACTGCTGTCTAGTTATTTATAGTTACAATTTTTCATGCCATTAGAAGTTTTTCAAGCACCTCCAACACTACGTGACCAGTTAATTGAGTTTCAAGCTAGACAGCATTGTTATCCTCTCAGTGAACTGGAAGAAGTCAAAGAAGAGTTAGCTGGCTATGTTGGTGTCTATTTACTTTATTACAGGGGAGAATTTCCGCTTTACTCAGCTATAACTTACGCTAATCAAAATTCTTGTTGTCTGCCAATTTATATTGGCAAAGCAGAAAATCCAGGGAAGCGGACTGGAACAGGAACTATTACAGGCGGTTTAATTGGTCGTTTAAGAGAACATAGAAATTCTATTTGCCAAGCTAACAATCTTGATGTCGCAGATTTTTACTTTACCGTAGTAGCAATGGCTGTGGATTTAGTTGCTTGGGGTGAGTCTGTGCTGATTCGACATTTTCGTCCTGTTTGGTGCAGTATCATTTCTGGCTTTGGCATTCATGCACCCGGTAAAGGACGGAGCTTACAAATGCGATCTTTATGGGATGAAATACACTCAGGCAGATCCTTTGCTACAGCCTTACCTCCTAATCCCATCACTATTTCTAATCTACAGCCACAGGTAACTCAACATGGTCAAAAGTTGTGTGTGCATTTAGGATGTCCGTGTTTAGATAAATAAAGATAGAAACTTACTGTTAAAGAATTTCTCACAAATCTCTAATTTAGAACTATGCAAACAATTGATAAAAAGTCAAACAAAAAAACTTGGTCAAAAGCTATATCCCAACCAGCAACAGAATTTCCTCCCACTCAATTACCTGTTATTGCTGGTAAAATTCCTGATGGTTTGCGAGGTACACTTTACCGTAATGGTGCAGCTAGATTGCAACGGGGCGGTGTTTCAGTAGGACATTGGTTTGATGGAGATGGGGCAATTTTAGCCGTCGATTTTACTGATACTGGTGCGACTGGTGTTTATCGCTATGTGCAGACTGCTGGTTATCAAGAAGAAACTGCTGCGGGTAAATTTCTGTATGGTAATTATGGCATGACTGCACCGGGTCCCATTTGGAATCAATGGCAAAAACCTGTTAAACACGCTGCAAATACTTCTGTTTTAGCATTACCTGATAAATTACTGGCACTATGGGAAGGTGATAATCCTTATGCGTTAGATTTGCAAACTTTAGAAACCAAAGGTTTAGATAATTTAGATGGGTTGGAAAAAAAACAACCTTATTCTGCACATCCTAAAGTTGATTATGCAACGGGGGAAATTTTTAATTTTGGTGTAAGTCCGGGAGCAAATGCGATATTAAGTCTCTACAAAAGTGACTTTACTGGCAAAGTTTTGAAAACAGCAAAATTGACATTATCAGGTTTTCCCGTCATCCATGATTTTGTGTTAGCAGGACAATATTTAATATTTTTTCCTCCTGCTGTACATTTAAATGTTTGGCCTGTTTTGTTGGGAATTAGTAGTTACAGTGATTCGCTGCAATGGTTGCCACAAAAAGGAACTAAGATTTTAGTAATTGACAGAGAAACTTTATCTTTAGTAAGTGAAGGAATTACAGAACCTTGGTTTCAATGGCATTTTGGTAATGGTTATGTTGATGATAGCGGTACTGTAATTGTAGATTTTGCTAAATATGCAGATTTTCAAACTAATGAATTTTTGAGAGAAGTAGCGACTGGAAAAACTCAAACAGTTGCTAAAACTACCTTTACGCGTGTACAACTTAATCCGCAAACAGGGAAAGTAACGGGAATTGAAACTCTGTTAAATAGAACTTGTGAATTTCCTAATGTTCCACCACAAAATGTTGGTAAGTTCTCTCGTTATAGCTATATGTCTATTTTTCGGGAAGGAACAGATGTTGAAGGAGAAATATTAAATGGTATTGCTGGTTTTGATCATCAAACTGGAACTTTGTCAGAAGCAGACTTGGGCGAAAATCGCTATCCTTGTGAACCTCTCCCAGCACAAGACAATCAAAACCCTGAGCAAAGTTGGATTTTAACAGTAGTTTACGATGGTAATACTAATAGTAGCGAGGTTTGGATATTTGAGAGCCAACACTTGAACGATGAACCAGTTTGTAAACTCCGATTACCCAGCGTTATTCCCCACAGCTTTCACGGTACTTGGAAACCCGCTTAATTAATTTGAACCTTTTAGTAGACAGGATTATTTTGATTTGTGCAGACATCTCTTCTATAGAAACTTATGCAGATCCTTAAAAAAATAGTAAAATTAACGGATTGACAAGTATAAGGAAGTACTTTAACCTTAGTTAGAGTAATACTGCACGGAGTTTGTGGATTTATCTAAATGAAAATTGACTGTCTACTAATAAGAAGAGACGAGTAAATATATATGTCTCTACCTGCCAATTTTGTTCATTGGACTAAAGTACTTAGTAAGTTTGTCTCTATTGAAATTTTAGTTCAAGCTTTGAGTGTATCTAGTGGAATCTTTATAGTTCGCACCCTAAATCAGAAAGAATATGCTTACTACACCATTGCTACTACAATGCAAGGAACAATGACCTTATTAGCTGATATGGGCATCAGCATTGGACTATCAGCAATTGGTGGTAAAGTGTGGCAAGATAGGTATCGCTTTGGACAGCTAATCAATACAGCTTTACATCTTCGCTATTATCTAGCTGCTGTTTCCATTGCATTTGTAACACCAATTTCGATCTGGATGCTATTCAAAAATGGAGCTTCCCTGCCGTATGCTGTTCTAATTACAATTACGATACTGGTAGGACTTTATTTTCAATTGACTATTGGTGTGCTGAATATTGTACCCCGTCTTCATTCACAAGTTAGTCGAATTCAGAAACTGGATTTAACGTTGAATATTTCTAGAATAGTCTTATTGGGGCTTTCTTATCTAACATTTTTTAACACATTTGTAGTCACATCTGCGGCCTCAATGGCATTAGGAATACAGCGATTAGTTCTAGGAAATTTAGTAATTGATAATATTGATAGGAAAGCCCCATTGAATGAAGAAGATAAGACAGAAATTACTAAAATTATTCAAAAATCAGCACCTAATACAATATTTTACTGTTTCCAAGGACAAATTACCGTCTGGTTGCTGAGTATTTTTGGCAGTGTCGAAACTGTGGCTGAAATTGGAGCCTTAGGGCGTTTATCGGTTATTTTTGCAGTTATTAGCTCAGTTATGAATGGCATTGTACTACCAAGCTTTGCTCGCTGTCAGTCTCCAAAGCTTCTCTTCCGTCGCTATTGTCAAATCATCTGCACAATGTGTATATTTTCAGCAGCTTTAGTAGGTTTATCAGCACTTTTTCCTAGTCAATTTCTATGGATACTAGGCTCTAAATATGCACATTTACAGTCAGAATTAATTTTAGTCATAGTCAGTTCAGGATTGTTTTTTGTTGTTAATACTATGTGGTCTCTCAATGCTTCTAAAGCATGGCTTGATCTTGTCTGGTTACAGATACCTGGAACACTTATGGCACAAATATTTGCAGTTATATTGGTAAATGTATCTACACTTAAAGGAGCAATTATATTCGGAATGGTTCCTTTGATTCCAGGGATTATATTAAATTCATACATGACTTATAAAGGTTTAAAGAATACTAGCCTAAATATATGAATATTTTAGAGAAATTTCTGATTAAATTGAAGTTTACCGTTTGGGCTAGACTTAAAGCTAATGTCTATCCAAGCTTTTATCATTCTCATTCTCAATTTGGCGAAGACATGGTTGTGAGATTTTTAACTAATGATATTAAGAAAGGATTTTATATAGACATTGGCGCTCACCATCCAGTTTATTATTCTAATACTCATCACTTCTATTGCAAAGGCTGGCAAGGAATTAATATTGATGGCGCTCCCGGTATCATGGAAATATTCCAAGCTTTACGACCAAGAGATATAAATTTAGAGCTTTTATTGCATCCAGAAAAAAAATTAGAACCCGTAGTTTTTTATTTATTTGATCAGGCTGCATATAATACTTTTGATCAAGAGATGGCTGACAAAGCTTTATCTATGGGAGTAAAATTAGTTGAAAAAAAGACTTTGACAACAAGTACACTTGAAGAAGTTTTAGATTTATACTTGCCAAAAGGAACTAATATTGATTTAATGAGTGTTGATATAGAAGGTATGGATGAAGCAATTCTTATGTCTAATAATTGGGAAATATACAAGCCGAAAATTATAATCTTTGAAAAACATGATATTTCTCTAAAAGAAATTGAAAATTTAAAAATTATTAATTATTTAGGTAAATATGGATATGAAATAGTAGGGAAATGTGGACCATCTTTGATTATGAAATTACAAACTCTCATGAGTTAAACAAAGCTATCTATTTTATTTTGACGAGAGGATTTTATATAGATATTAGCGCTCACCATCCAGTTTATGATTCTAATACTCATCATTTCTATTGCAAAGACGGGCAAGAAATTAATATCGATGGCGCTCCCGGTATCATGGAAATATACAAGCCGAAAATTAAAGTGTTTGAAACAATCCCTTCGCTCAAACCCTAAAACTCTCTAAAACCCTATTGATATCGTAACGATTGCATTGGTGTTCAGCCTTATTTTTGGCAAATTGGCGAATGTATTGTTGAAAAATATGATATTACTCTAAAAGAATTTGAAAGTTTAGAACTTATTGATTAGTTAGGTAAATATGGATATGAACTAGTAGCTAAATCTGGACTTTCATTGATCATAAAATTACAAAAAAGAATTAGGTTATGAAAAGTTTATCAATATTTGTGCATTCAGCTTCAGAGTACTTAACTAACTACGAATCTCACGGCGATGGTCTAATTTGCTTCTCTTTATTGAACGGATTAGCTAGACGCAACCATGATATTTTTGCTTACACAAACTATGCTGCCATATCCCAGGAAGATCCTCATTTACAGGTTCAACCAGGTGGAAGACATCGTGTCCCTTTTGACTCCTTGGCTTTTTGGGAGCATTCCTGGAGAGCCGATAATTGGTTGGAGAATTTAAGCCATAAACATGATATTGATATTGTGTGGCGAATGCACCCTTATGGAACAGGTTGTCCGACAGTACCTAAAACTCTGGGTAAACCTTTGGTAGTTGGACCCCTATTTTATAACTGGCCAGAAAATGAGGCAATGAGGGCTAAACCAAGATTTGGCATTGGTATAGAAAAATTTGTTCGGCCTTTAGCCGAACAAGGATGGCATCGAACATTACAGGCTGCTTCTCTGATTATTTGTGCGACGAGTAAACACGCTGAATCTATTCAAAATCAGTTTCCCCAAGCTAAAGTATTATGCTTACCAGTTATTGTAGATCCTCCTATTTCCGATCTCCCTTCAATTAGGGAAATTACTGATAAATCATTACCTTTTCACCTATTATTTGTTGCCAACTTACTGCCAAATAAAAATCCTTTAATCTTTTGTCAAGCAGTTAAGCTTCTGCGTGATCATGGAATTAATGTCAAAGCAACACTTTTAGGAGATGGTTCCGAGCGTTCAAATATAGAAGCTTTTCGTACTTCCGAGAAATTGGAGGATACTATATATCTACAAGGAAAAGTTCCTAATAACGAAGTTTATAACTATCTACAAAATGCAGATTTGCTAATTTCAACTTCTTTGGGTGAACCTTATGGCCGTAGTATAGTTGAGGCTATGTCTATGGGAACACCCTGTATTTGTCATGATTCAGGTGGACCAGCAGAAATTATTGAAAATGAAGTTGATGGATTACTGGTTAAGGAACTGACTAGCAAGGCTTTTGCAGATGCGATCGCCCAAATTTATACTAATCGTCAAACTTGGCAATATTTATCTAAAAATGCCATAAACAAAGCTAGAAATTGGAGAAGTGAAGTAGTATTAACTTGTTTAGAGAATACCTTATTAGAACTTAGTCAGACAAAAAATTCTTAAGAGGCAGTTAATGAAAATACTTTTTTGTAGTCCAATAGTTCCTTCTAAAGAATTAGGAATGTCAAAAGTCTTAATAGAATTGATAGAAGAACTGCAAGAACTAGGCTGGCTATGTAAGTTATTAAGTCCAACAGATATTTGCCCGGATATATTAAGTTATACCGGAATCAAGTATCAACAAATTTATTCTCAATCTTTAAAGAATTATTTGCATGAATATGCTTCAGAATATGATGTCATAGACTATGATCATGTCTATCTTCCTTATTCAAGAGATGAATTTATTAATTCAACTCTATTTGTTGCTAGATCAGTTTTACTGGTACATCATTATGAAACCCTTACTATTCCCATCCCCAATAATTTGAAGGGCAAGATTGCTAATCTCATAAAAAGAGCCTCAAGAAAAGCTCAGGTTCAGAACTGGATTAGGGATGCCACACTGACTATTCGAGAAGCTGATCTCGTTAATGTGAGTAATGATGATGATAAAACAGAATTAATCAGACGAGGAATACCAGCTGACAAGATATCTGTAATTCCTTATGGTATTAGTCAAAGTAGAAGGCTTTTGTTCGATAATATTTCCAGCTTGTCTCCTGTTAAACCTACTGTAGCTTTTATTGGCACATTCGACCCCCGCAAAGGCTCTAATGATTTTCCTAAAATTGTGCAGTATATTTCAGAAGTAATTCCCAACGTAAAATTTCGTTTAATGGGTGGACGCTACAAAACAGAAAAAGAAGTTTTAGGACATTTTCATCAGAGACTGAGGAACAAAATTGAAGTTATATCTAACTTTGATTCAGAAGAACTACCCAAGCTACTTGCTACTTGCTCCGTAGGAATTTTTCCTTCATATTTGGAAGGCTTTGGATTTGGAGTTTTAGAAATGCTTGCTGCTTCTATTCCTGTGATTGCTTATGATGTTCCTGGTCCACCAATGATGCTACCACCTGAGTATTTAGTGCCTAGAGGAGATATCAAAGGCATGAGTGACAAAGTAATCAATTTGTTACATAATCAAGAAAAACTTCAAGTTGCTCGTCTGTGGGCTAAACAGCAATCTCAAAAGTTTTCCTGGCAGCATATTGCCCAAATCACCAGTGAAACTTACCTGCGCTGTCTGGAATCTAAAAGAACAGTTAACAAAACTACCAGGGAATAACTGCATATTCTCTGTCAGTAGCAACTAAAATTTAGCCTTTGCTATCATCATAAATGCGAATTTTACGGATAAGTACTGCTTCTAATAATCGAACAGGTGGTATGTCTCGTGCAATGTACTGCACTGGGGATACGCTAATAACTATGGGTCATCAAGTTGATTATATATTCGGCGAATACTGGCAGTTAAGGGCATCTGTTATTCCGAAGCGATTCACTGTGCCACTACAAATACCAGAATTAATTTACAGCCTAGCTCAGAAAGGCAAACAGTATGATGTTGTCGAGATTCATGAACCTCTGGCAGCTCCTTACTGTTTCAATCGTAAAATTAATCAGAATCTACCACCTGTAGTATTATTTTCACATGGTTTGGAAAAACGTAACCAATTAGCGGAACTAGCTTATAGACGGCAGAAATGTCTTCCTGTTTCTCTCTCCCTTCGCTTCTTACGGTTAACGGTTTTACAGGCAATGTATGGGTTGCAAAATTGCGATCATGTGATTTGTTTAAATTCAGAGGATAATGGTTATCTACAACAAATTGGTGTGGATAAAAACAGGATTACTCAAGTTAATAATGGTGTTGAATCACAGTTTTTGCTCGCAGGTGAAATTTTAGCACCAGCCAGTCTATCTCGCTCAGGAATCTTGTTTTTGGGAAGTTGGGTGTTACGAAAAGGCACATTGGATTTAGTTCCAGCTATAAGCCAGGTTATGCAACATCATCCATCGCTTCAGTTTACTATTGCTGGTTGTGGTTTTGATGCTGATACTGTTTTAGCAGATTTTGCTGAAGATATCCGTTCTCGAATCCAGATAATCCCAAAAATATCAAATAATGAAGAACTAATTGAGATTTACCGTCAGCATTCAATATTAGTATTACCTTCCTATTTTGAAGGTCAGCCATTGACAATGTTTGAAGCTGCTGCTATGGGATTGGCCATTGTGACAACTAATATCTGTGGCATGGCTGATTTTATTGAGAATGGCATTAATGGTATTACAGTTTCAGTTGGTGATGTTGAATCTCTTACCCAATCTTTAGATCATTTAGTTGAAAATCAAACTCTAGCGCGTTCTCTTGGGGAAGCAGCTAGACAAAAAGTACAGGCATATACATGGGAAAGTGCAGGAGAGAAAATTGCCAAGGCTTATGAAAAAGCTATTCAGAGTAATAAAAAGCATCTATCCTCGAAATTAGGACTTACGCATTGACAAGATTCCTCAAATATGTAATATGAATTATATTTCTTGTAGGGTGCGTCAGACACGATATTTTCACAAAAAACAGATTCTCTCTATCTGACGCACCTTACTCAATAAGTTATTCCCAAAGGCGAAAACGACGCAATTTCGTTCATTCACATCATGGCAGATTCGTACAGTGCGTAAGTCCTAGAAATATATTTTTTTGGTTGTGAAGCTATAAGGTGGAGAAAGTTTAGCTATGAGTATATTAGGAAATATACAGCGTATAGTTCGGTTCAAAATAATCTCCCAGTCAAATATTAGAGTCGATCATTTAAATGTTGGAATTCCTTTAAGTGCAAAACTAAAAACAGATAATTCAAGTTTTATTGAATTTAAAGATTATTTTAATGTTGGTAGATATAGCACTATATTGGCATTATTGAATTCAAATATTAAAATTGGAAAAGATTTTCATTTAGGGGATTTTAGTATCATTCACTGTGTAGATGCCGCAATAATTATTGGTGATAATTGTATGATTGGACCACAAGCTCAACTGATTTCTACAAACCACGATTATTTATCAAAAAATACACTAATCAGAGACCAGGGGATGGGGGGTATATCTAAAAAAGGAATTAATATTGGCAATGATTGTTGGATAGGTGGTGGTGCGTGCATCTTGCCAGGAGTAAATCTTGGTGATGGAGTGGTTGTTGGAGCTATGGCAGTTGTAACGAAAGATGTTGCTCCTTATAGTGTTGTCGCTGGTAATCCTGCTAAAGTAATCAAAGTCAGAGAATAGGTTAAAAGCAAGAATCAAAAAAATCTAATATATCTTTTGCCATATTATCCCAAGTATAACCTCGTAATTCCTGGGAAAAAGAAAATTCTAACTTACTATAATGTGTTTTATCTTTACCCCATTTTTCCAGTCTTGTTGCCAAATCAACCGCATCATCAGGATTAGGAATTAACAAGTCTTGTAACTCCTCTGGATAGCGTTCTGCCACCCCAGCATTAGCACTAACTAAAGCAGGTATTCCACAACATAAAGCTTCATGGACTCCCAATCCATAAGCCTCGTAACGAGTGGGAGCAACTAGACAATCAGCCGCTTGCAACAATTTGGGAACATCAGCACGAAAACCCAAAAAATGAATATTAGAAATACCAGCAATAGCAGCACGACTCTGCCATTTTGTTAATTCGGCACCAACTCCAATCACTACCAATTCAGCATCCCAATTAGGTAAATTACATAACTGTTCCCAAGCTGTAAACAGAGTATCAAATCCTTTACGGCGATCGCTTAAAGCACCAATAAATATTACAAATTTTTTATCTTCTTTCCATCCTAGTTGCTGACGCAGTGCGGCTTTTTCTTCTGGTGTTACCGGATAAAATACTTGCGGTTCAATTCCATAATATACTGTGTGCAGTTTTTGCTCAGAAATAGCCAATTTCTCAATCAAATCTTGTTTAGTACGATTTGAATTAACAATGATTATCCGTGCAGAGTTTAATGCTTTTTTTTCTGCATCTAAAAACATCTGACGTGAAACCGAACCCTTCAACTGACGCAGTAACCCAGCTTTATGATCAGGTTGGTAAGCTGCGTGAACATAATGTACCCAGTTCACATCTGGCCATTGGCAATTACCACCATTGACCAAGACTCTACCTCCATTTGCAGCTAATCGCTGTGCCAAAATACGTCCCATTTTGTTTAGTAAAGGACTGCTGAGTAGATAAGAATTCCCGACTTTTGGTACTCGATGGAATTTAACATTGGGATAAGCTAATAATTCATTAGCTACTCGATGAGCTACTAAATGTACTTGTTCACCTTGTCTTGCTAAATAGTCAGCCAAAGCAAAATTGGCTCTGTCCATGCCACCAGTTTTGACAAAATCCCCTGTTACTAACAGATAAGACTTCATAAACCAATCCTTTCAGAAATTCTTTGACATTGAATTTGCGTTCAGTATTGTAGTGGAATTGATCAACTTTCAGAAAGGTCACTTTTCTTCTCTGCTACAATTAGTACGTTATAGGCTAATCCCATACCCCAATCACAAGACATATCCCATTGGTGTAACTCACTGATTGTTTTATATAAAATATTATTCATGCGATTCATCCGATAGAAAGGCCACTCTAGCCAATTACAAATTGGGCTAAAAAAGCACCCTCTACCTCGAATGTGATAAATATTAAATAGCGGTTCTAGTAGAGCTTTAAGTTCGGGTATGGTGAAGTGATGATGCCAGACTATATCGTGTTTCTGTTCAGCATATCCTAACTCTCTTCCACTTCCGCCTACAAGCTTGCTCACAGTATAAAAAAGGGACGGAAACATCAGTCGAAAATTTGCTGGGTCTAAGAAATGAAAAAGACCTCTTGCGGGTACAGTTATGAGCAGTTTGCCATTATTTGCAAGAACTCGGTGAATTTCTTCTATCAGAAAAGGACGAAGATCAAAGGGAATATGCTCTAGGACTTCAGTACAATTAACTACGTCAACACTTGCATCTTTAATGGGCAGTCTATCGGCTGAATTATGATACAGTTCAACTTGATCAATATCTTTGAGATTATCTCTTGCTAACTCAATTGCGTGGGGATTGATATCGATACCATAAAGTTTTTTAACCCCCAACTCGCTGGCAAACTTGAGACCCAGCCCTACATTACACCCTACATCAAGGATACTTTCTGTATGTTCTGGCAAATAGTGCATTGTCAGATGAGGAGGTAGATGTGCAGAACGGGAATTTGTATTGGTGTGCTTTTTGAATTTGAACATATATCCAGGATTTTGTGTGATTAATAAATGTTTAGCTACTACAATTCGGGACTAATCAAAGGCAAAATGACAATTTACCCAATCAATGTCACCTGTTTTAACAAAATCCCCTGTTACTAGCAAATAAGACTTCATCACTGCACATCTAAAGGTTTTTGATCCAAAATATGATTAGCAGCTACAAACAATGCTGTATTTAGTAACCAGAACTCCATACCGCCTTGACTCATAAAAATGGGATAGTTGAAGGTCAACGCTACCACCCCAATGTCATAAGCAAAAATTAACCCTCCCCACAGTGCAAAATCTCCTAATTTGCGATTAATAGCAATATTCCATGCTGTCTGACAAGCCCCATAAAGAGAAAAAACATAAGCAAATATTAGTGGCACTCCCCCATCTAGCAACCATGCTGTCCACTGAATTTCTACCCAAATTGGTTGAGATACCAGGTCGGCATTATCACCAAAATAGCCATTTATCATCCCCCAACGTCCCAAACCTGCACCCAAAGGATATTTAGGTAATAAATTCTCAATAGTATTTTGCAAAAACCCCCCCCTGTGTTGTTGGTAAATTTCCTGAGGAGAACCAGCAAACAAGCTAGTTATGCGTTGTAAAGTTGATTCTCCTCCAATGGCTATTGCCCAAAAAAATGTACCTGCAAACAAGCCCGTCACACCTGAGATCATCACTGTCGCACGCGCAACTTGACCTGTTCTGATTAAGACTACTGCCAAAACAACCATAGAAATAGCAGCCAATACCAAAATAGAACGAATTTGAGTTAGGTAGATGCAAAATAAACCCAGAGCAGCACTACTAACCCCAGCAATTCTGATAATCGGGTTTTTATTTTTGAGCGCAAATACAACCCCGAATAAAAGAGCATATAAACCAGAACTGGCTGCACCTCCAGGTACGTCAGTTAAGCCCATTGGTCTATATACTTGTGCGCCATTAGCTAATGTGATTAATAAGTCCTTTCCACCAAAAGCGTTATTTTGAATCACAGTAGAAACAGCTAACTGAAATTTCCCTGGATAGTAAACCTGTAACACCCCAAAAATGGCACTTAATGTGTTAATGCCCCACATCATAAACATTAAGCTTTCAAAAGCTTTGGGTGTAATTTTTAATCCTCTGACCCAAAAAAGAGGACTGAGAATAGCAAGATACATTGCTCCTTGAGCTAATCCTGCCGTTACCGAATTAATATAAGGATTCAAACAAAACTCTAGTAGCATAATTGCTAGGACTATCATTGCTGGCATAGTCGCTGGATGTGTCTTTTTATGTGAGCAAGGTAGCCACACCAATAAAAACAAACCTAGGGCAAAGGAAGCAATCCGCATTGGTACTCGGAAAAGACCGATTGCGGGGAATAAGAGTAATATTTGCAGGAAAAACTGTAACAGGATAAAAGTGTGCGCCCATGTCCAGTGTAGTTTTGCTGCTATGGGAATGGAATTGAAGGAAGACTGTGTTGTTTTTAAAGTCATTGAGTTTATTTTTATATTTATACTTCAAAAGATTCTAGTGTAGTCAATAACTTTGAACTAATATGAGACCAAGTAAATTCACGAGCAAATAATTCCTTTGCCCCATCAGATAGCAATTTTCGCTGTAGAGGATTTGACGCTAACTCTAACACTGCCTGAGCAAAATCATCAGGTGCTTTAACATCCACTAGAAAAAGTGATTTCCCGTGTTCTTGCATTAGCATACTATCTGTAGCACTGCCAAATGTGGCAACAGTTGGAATTCCATGCTGAAGACCAGTCATAAAAGAAGTATTTCTTGTTGATACTCCTTCATCAATAGGGACTAGATAAATATCCATAGCAGCAAACCGCCGCGAAACTTCTTCAGGTGAAAATGGTCCTTCAGCTAATAGAGGTACATCTGTTAAGCCAGATTTTGCCCCAACAGTATCGTGTCCGATATACATTACTAAAACCTCAAATCCCTCAGCTTGAATTTTCTTGACGGCATTGATTATATGATCTAATCTGCGTACTCTCTGAATACGTCCAAACATTCCAAGAACTATCGTTTGTGGTGAGATCCTTAAGCTTTCACGAACCTTAGCTCTATCTGTAGGCACTTGGGGAATATTTGAACTGACGGGCAGATGTTGAATCAGTTTATTTGGAAACCAACTATTAAGTATGGAAACCCAAGGTTCTATAACAGTAAAAATCGTATCCACAGCACACCCAAGTAACCACAATTGTGCTTTTAGTAATTGCGCCAATACTGCTAATTTTCTATTCTGAATATGTATAAATGACTCATGTACAATAACTCCGATTTTAACTTTCGGACATAGCCGTTTTAGTATATTTATTGCCAGAGGTATATATGGATTTAAACCATAACGTGTTCCATAACCAAACGGATCGTATTGAAGGATAACCCAATCAGGTGGATCTTCACGAATGAATTTAATGATTGAAAAAAAACTCTCAGGTTTCACATAGCTGAATATCGGCTCGACTTTGAATTGTGTAAAGTTGTCTATTTCCCCAAATGCCACTAAAACTTTAACTTCAATTATTTTGGCTAATTCTGTTGCTAGGTAGGCAGTATGATCGCCAACTCCACAGAGTTTAGGTGGAAAGGTAGAATTTATCAAGTATAATTTATGAATTTTTATTTCCATACCCACAGAATTCCTGTATTAACATACCCAAGTTGACCATCTTTAACTTTTGAACAATAAATTTCAACGACAAACATCTAATAAAATCATGCTACAGATGCTTTTTCAACAAGTTGAGAAAGCAAACTATAAAGCCGATTTATTTGCTGTTGCGGATTGCAAAGATACTCCGCCCGTTGTTTTCCTCCAGATGCTAAAGAAGCTCTTTTACCAGGATTAGAAATCAATATTCTTAAAGTTTTACTCAAAGCATCAATATCATTAGCTGCAACCAAATGCCCACAGGAATGATCAATAATTTCCATACCACCACCTATAGCTGTTGTCACCACCGGCAAACCTGCATAAAGAGCTTCTATAAAAGCAATACCAAATGTTTCTGGTTTAGTATTAGGTTGACAATGAATATCAGCAGCAGCTAACAAGCTCGGTATATCAGATCGTTGTCCTAGAAATAATACACGTTCGGCAATACCTAATTCCTGTACTTGTGCCTCCAGTTCTTCTAGATATTTAGTCTCATGGGAGCGTTGTACTCCCCCAGCTATCCAACATATCCAACCGGGGATGTCGCGTAACTCCCCCAAAGCGGAGATTAACACATTTTGTCCTTTCAAACGTTCCAGACGCGATACCTGAATAATAACTACTGCATCATCGGAGGTATTAAGTTCTGCTCTAATCTCATGGCGAACTGATGTATGATTGCCAATATTTGGAGAAGTTACAGGTAGATAAAGAGTATCACTGCGAGTTTGAGGATAGAGTTTTGGTATGGCTGTTTGGGTATAACGACTATTAGCAATTACCAAATCTGGAGGGACTAACTTTGCCCAACGTTCCAGAGGGTGTTCACCATTAGGCACATCATGACACCAAAAGACTAATGGTAAATTGTTAGCTCGGACAACTGAGCCAAAAATAGCTTGCGGCCAGCAAGAATGACAAATAACTAGATCAAATCCCTCTTGCTTCAATAGTTGTTGGAGTTGCTGCCTAGCTTTCCACACTGTCCAAGGACGACTTATTCGGACTTTACCTAACAGATGCACCTTTGCACCTAAATTTCGCAATTCCTTGGCCAATCTCCCCTCAAAGCATAGTGCAAAGTGATGTTGCATCTGTGAACATAAACTTTGTTCCTTTGCTAATGTCACCAGCAGCGTTTCTATCCCACCAAACAGATTGCCTGCATAAACGTGCAATATTTTCATAACAGATTCGCTGGTTTTGGTATAATTCCATATCTGCGTTCTTGATTCAAAACTCGTTCATAGAATTTAAAGCTGCGTTGCGCCATAGTTGTATGGTTAAAGTATTCGGCTCGTTTACGGCTGGCTGCGGCGAGTCGCTGATGCAACCCAGGTTCAGAAAGCAAACGTTGTGAAGCTTCAGCCAAAGCTACTGGATTGTTAATTGGTACAGTCAGACCTTCTTGTTCATGACGGCTGACCCAAGGTACACCACTACAGATAATATTGGCATTAATTACCGGACAGCCACTAGCCATTGCTTCTACTTGGACTAACCCAAAACCCTCGCTACGAACATTAGAAGGAAACCAAAGACTAGTTGCTGCATGATAAGCACCAACGAGTTCATCATCGTTCACGCGACCTAACCAAACAATGCGCTTGTCTACTCCTAGTTTTTTGGCCAGGGTTTTTAGTTCTTGTTCTAAAGAACCAACACCAATTATTACCAGTGTTCCTGTCACCATGCTTAGAGCTTCAATTGCTACGTGCAATGCTTTGTAATAGACTAATCTACCAACTGCCAACCAAATTGGTCCTGGATATTTTTTCTTGAGGTTGTGACTAAATGCGATCGCTCTTTTATTAGGTTGAGTATAATTATTAGCATCTAAACCAAGTGGTAAATAACTCAATTTATCACGATAAGAACGTAAAAATTTTGAGCCTTGAATATATGGAGAACTCGTAGTTAAAACCTGCGAACTCTTACTGTAAACTAGGTGTTCAAATGGACGCAATCCATACTTCAAAATTTTTTGCTTAATAACATCGCTGTGATGGGTAATTACTAAGGGTGAGTGATGATGAAGCATTGTTAAAGCCATCAGCATTGTCGGATTAGGCGTATGCAGATGTATTAATGTATTCCTATCTTTAACTACTTGACATAACTTGCTAGGCAGTTCTGGACAGACATCAAATCTTGCCAATGATACAAGCCTACCCATGCGAGTAACACTGACATTTCCGTCCATTTCTTTAATCGTCTGGGTTGTTCTCGATAAACGTCCTTGTTCATCAAAAGCATTGACACAAACTACATGAACTTCTGCACCTAAAGCGGCCTGAGTTTGAGCTAAAGTTTGTACGTGTGTTTCTATCCCCCCTCGGTCTGGAGGATAATATTTAGACAAATGGATAATTCTATAATTTGATATTTTCGACATGGTTTATAAGAAGAAAATCAAAACATCTGATTAATCAAGGAAAAACTATTAAGAGTCACTCTAACTAAATCTAAAGAAACTCATTGTTACTCTTCTGTGTTTGCTTAAATTCTTCCCTGAGCGGCTAGTCTATGTACTAAAAACATGAATAATAGTGTCGTACCTTCATAAAGTACTTACTTTCTACCCTGAATGTTATGCATGTTGATTAGACATCCTGGCAAATGGACTAGCCTAATATAAGTGAGATGCTCAGTATTTTTTCGTAAAGAGTGATTGCCAGGTACTGTAGTTATCGTCCCATATCGATTCTAACACCGTATAAATTTCAGTGGCAAGTGACCCATTCAAGGGAATAGATAATTGAGTCCATATACAGCGGTCGTCTCTGATCACATCCTGTCCAAAAACCCAAGGTAATAATCGATTCAAGGTAACATCGTATTTATATCGATTTTGCATAAATTGAGATGAAGTCAAAGTACTACCTCCACGGGGATTAATACAAGCTGTCAGATAAGCTTGTTGCCCGTCACTATAGAGTGCATAATGGCTAACTCGTGTTTGCTGTCCAAGGTCGTTTTGTTTATACTTAACTAAGTCTGGACTTATGTTAAGCAGAAATGGGTTTGGTTCACCTCTGGTATTGATTACATAACGCATTTGCAATTCTAACTTCTGACTATTTTTGAGATAACTATAGTCTTGTGAAAAGTCCATTAATACAAAGTTATCAGTCAGCGGATTCTTATATTTTTGCTGACCCAGAGAGTTAACTTTGACTTGCTTCCAACTATTCAGAGAAATTTTATCTGGAAAAATATCAGTACTGATGGGTCTTCTAGTGGCTATTAAATAGATAGCAGTCAATATAATTCCCACCCAGGTAGCAGCAAGCAAAAAGCGCCTCTTTAGCTCTAGAGTGACTGTGGTAGTTGATAATGAGGTTTCTGTAGAAGCTAAAAATTCCACTGGCATTATCCAATTACATAAGGCTGCAAAGGTAATAGTTGCAAATCCCATAAAAATTGTTCCCCCAGACTGTTCGTGCCAATATTCAAACAGATTCTGGTTGTTAACTACTACAGCTAATAAAGCAACGCGAATACAGCCAACTAAAAATCCCGTAGCCACAGCAGATATAACTAATGCCCATCTCTGTTTCCAAGTTAAGGAAACAACCACTACTATAATCAGTAGAGTTAGCTGTAGTAACCACAAAATTAACTTTCCACCGGTGCAGGCATAAAGAACTTCTACTTGACCTGTAGGCAGTTTTACCAAAGTTCCAGAATGAGTAGCACCAAAACCTAGATAGTGGAGTAAGAAAGCGGATATGGTCGCAGTTACTTCATTAAAATGTAACCGAGAATCAAAAATTCCATTGATAAAATTAAATGGAAAAAGCATTAAGCACAATAATAAAAATAAGCGCCAATAATGCCTGATTTCTGAAAAGCCAAAAGATAGTAAACCTAAACCCAAGCCAGCAAAAATCGGTCCAAATCTAAATAATATTAGGTCTAAATGCCATAAATTTAGAGGTCTAATTATCACTACAAATAGCAATCCTAAACCGAAGTAGCTAGAGAACAATGTTGGAGTTTTCTCTTGTCGCTGATTTTGCCAAAGTAAATATAAAATTCCTCCCCAGTAAATTGCATAAAATGTAATTTCCTCACTTTCAAGTGGATGATTTCTAATTATGTTTAAATGCAAAACAGCCAATGTTGTAAAAATTCCCAGCAAGTAAAATTTCTGGGTTTGAATTAAGGGTTTAAATCGCAGCAAAAATGCTTCTTTTACTTGATCTATTTTCTGGCTACTGATGAACATTTTTATCTTCCATTCTTATCCAATATTTTTATCGATAATGCGCGTCCAACGAGTCATATTCCAGAACATAATCAAGCAAATACCTGAGATTATTGTTCCTAGATTGATTCTCACCGCACTTTTAATTAAATTTTTAATCTGTTCTCGCTTGGCAGCGTTAGCAGTAGCAATGGAATTTTGGGCAACTGTTTGAATTTGTTGAGATATTTGATTTTTTAATTCTTGAGGAGATTTACTAGCTCCGCCTTGATTAGGCAGATTTAAAATTCTGGCTAAGTTATTTAATTCTTGGGGAGAGTTAGTTGTCTTGAGTTTTTCAGTTATTTTTTGCAGTTGCTCTTGTTGTTGACCTTGTTGAGTGATAAATTGATTATTAATATTTCTGTAGAGTGTGAGGCTATTATTAATTCCTAAAGGCAGCATCAGCAGATAAAATATTCCAATTGTTAAACTAACCCAAGATAAAAGTTTAAGAATTGGTAGTTGTTTTGGTTGCAGGATACTACCTTTGTTATGCAAAAATATAAATGTTAATCCCAGTAAGATAGACCAGACGTGATCTACCATTTGTCCAATAGCTTGTAATTCCCAACCCGGATCTGTTAAGCGTGGAGGTATCAAGATAGCCAGGTAGTCAATGAGAGAAAAGATCAGCAGAATATAGCCGAGCAACCTTAGTAAGGAGAAAGACATATTCTCAATACTGTCTGTTATTTCTATGGGCTTTTTTGGTAGTCTTTCTTGTTTCTGTTTTGTCATTTTTTGTGGTTGATAGTATAACTTCTGTGTTTAGAGGAGATATCTAAAGAGCTAAAAAGATTATGGTGATTAGTTTCTGACTATAATTTAAACACTTGATTAATGTTTTTAATTTTACATTGAAGACAATCCCTGTCAATGCTCTTTATATAAAATTTACGTATTTATCCTGATAATAAAGATATAGTTCACAAATTCCTGCTTAAATCCTGTTGTAAATTTTAATAGAGCTTTGATAGAACAATATTCATCAGTGTATTGACAAATACATTGATTTTAGGCAAACTAAACTTCTATTCAATAAGATGTTTTTATTGTAAAAATGTTACATTTTTTACTCAACTTCGCTTTTGGTGTAAATTTTGGGATAACTTGACCTAAGTAAAAACACTTTCTCACGACGAAAATGCAGCATACAACCCTATAAAAGACAGTTTTTGCTGAGTTAAGAAGAACACAAAAATCAAAATCTGAGAACCAAAAAAATCAAAATAGATAGAGGAGAATATGGAAGAATATTTGCGCTATTGGTCAATACTTAAGCGACGTTGGTTGCCTACTTCTATAGTTTTTATAAGTCTTTTAGCATTGAGTATAGTAAAAACTGTACTAGAAACGCCCATTTATCAGGCAGGAGGTCAGTTGGTACTGAAAAAGAACTCTACCTCTTCGCTGACAGGAGTGGGGAACCAATTAGGACAATTGGAGAGTTCAGTTAGTGGTAGACCATTAGGAACAGAGGTAGCTGTTTTGCGTTCACTACCCTTAGCTGAAAAGACAATCAATACCCTTGGCCTCAATATCAACCCTCTAGTGTTTTTAAAAGACCTGGAAGTCAAAAATATTGACAACACAGATATTCTGGAACTGTATTACACAAGCACAGATCCCAGAACAGCTGCTTCAATTGTCAATACATTAATGAAAGTCTATATCGAAAATGATATTGATGCGAACCGCGCTCAAACCAGGTCTGCTAGAGACTTTATTGCCCAACAGTTGCCCTTGAGGAAAGCTGCCTTACAAGCTTCTGAACGTAAACTACAATTTTTTAAACAGCGGAATAGAGTTTTAGACTTGAAAGCAGAAGCCTCAGCTAGTGTGGCAATTTTGACTGAATTAGATAGACAAGTAGCTGCAACTAGATCCGATTTATCTTCGCAAACAGCCCGTATGCAATCAATCCAAAAACTCTTTGGTGTTAGTTCCCAAGAGGCTGTAGTTGCAGGTTTTGTGGGTGAATCGCCATCAACAGTCTCAGTTCTGGGACAGCTGCAAAATATCCAGCAAAAAATACAAGTTACAGGTTTGCGCTTGACTGATACTCATCCCACCATGATTGACCTTAAGGATGAAGAAGCGATTCTCAAAAAAGAACTGAAGAAGCGAATAGAACAAAGCTTTATAGGTAAAGCAGGGCGTTTGAATCAAACCCTAGAACCTGACAAAATCGTTCAACTTAGAGGTCAAGGTTTACAACAAGGGATTCTGGGTAACTATGCCAGTGTTGAAGCAGAACGTTTGAGTTTGCAGGTACGACTAAAATCGTTAGCTGGGGTCATTGAATCTTACAGACAAAGGGCTAATACTTTACCGCAATTAGAATTGCAGCAACGCCAGTTAGAACGGGAAATATCTGCCACTGATTTGAGCTATCAAGGACTTCTGGCTCGGTATCAAGAATTGCAAGTGGCTGAAAATCTACAAGTTAGTAACGCCAGGATTGTTACACCTGCCTTAATTCCCGGAGTACCAATTAGAAGCCGTCAGTATATAAATTTACTGCAAGGATTAATTGGTGGGATTGTTTTGGGGGTAGCTACTGCCTTTGTTTTAGAAAGATTAGACAAGACTATCAAAACCTCCAAATCTGCCAAAGACTTATTGGGTTACAACTTACTGGGCTATATTCCACCTTTTCCCAACGGCAATTTTATCCCTGAAGTAATTGTTAAAAATCAACCAGATTCTCCTGTTAGTGAAGCTTTTCGGATGCTGCAAACTAACTTGAGATTTTTTAATTCAGAACAATCAATTAAGGTGATTGTAGTTTCCAGTTCTGTTCCCAAAGAAGGTAAATCAACTATTTCTGCCAATTTAGCTTTCTCTATATCTCAATTAGGGCGCAATGTATTACTAGTAGATGCTGATTTACGTAATCCTAGCCAACACAAAATTTGGGAAATTCCCAATGAAGTAGGTTTAAGCAACGTTCTTAAACGTCAATTGGATTTAGACCGGGCTGTGACTCAAATTTCTCCTAATTTAGAAGTTCTCACGGCTGGGGAACTTAATCAAAATCCAGCTTCACTACTTGATTCTAGTCAAATGGCTGTGTTTGTGGCACAAATCGCCCAAAAATATGATTTTGTGATCATTGATACTTCACCATTAACTGTAGCTGCGGATGCAACGATTTTAGGAAAACTTGTGAATGGAATTTTGTTTGTAGTCCGTCCAGGTGTAGCTGATTCTAATAGTGTTTCTCTCTCTAAAGAAATGTTGGAGAAAGCTGACCAAAATGTTTTAGGTGTAGCTATGAATGGTGTCAATGCTAATCAGCCAGATTCTAGTTATTATGCAGTTAGTAGAGCTTGAGTTGTAGAGTTTGATAATTAAATTATCTCTAACAAAAAATGTAGATACTTTGCCTGCAACGTCTAATAATCAGTGTTATGTATTCATTTCATAGACTTTCATGAGTTGCTCACCTAAACGTTCGTGACTGAATTTCTTTATGACTGTATGCCTCGCATTTTCTGATAGAAGTTGACGTTTTTCTGGGTTGTTTAGTAAATCTAAAATAGCTGCTACTAAAGCATTTGGTTCTCCAGGTGGGACACCAACTGCATCATAGTTATGAGTAAATAACTCAGCAGCACCACCTGCTTGGGATACTATTACTGGTTTACCACAAGCCATTGCTTCGATTATTGCTAAACCAAATGGTTCTGGTTGCGTACTGGCATGAACGACAATATCTAAAGTGCGGTAAATTTCGGCTATATCTTCTTGAAAGCCGAGAAAATCAACTTTGTCTATAATGTCTAAATGTGCAGCTTTGTCTTTTAATTCTTGTTCTGAAAATTGAGAACCACGAGTTTTATAAATTGCTCCCCCAACAATACAGAAACGGACATTTAAATGTGGATGCTTTTTGATAATTTCTGATGCTGCTTCTAGAAAAATATCATGCCCTTTCCAACGTGCAAAAGTTGCAACTAGTCCCACCCGCAGGGGAAGATGAGAAGTTGGGAAATTAGGATAAAAGTAATTGATATCTACGGCATTATAAATTACTTCTATTGGTAAGTTTGGGATTGTGGAATGAGCATCTTGGGCGACAGCTTGGGAAATAGCAATTCCCTGTTTAGCACTATAGCTTACCCATTTTAAAACCTGTGCCATGAATGGGCGTGAGCCATAGAAGTCATGAATGTGCCAAACTACAGGTATACTCTTAACTCCAGCCAATGCAGTTAGTAGATGAGTTTTAATGCCGTTGGAGTGAATTAAGTCTGGTTTGAGTTCACAGAGCGATCGCTTGAATTCTCCTAGATATGTACCGATACTTGGTAAAATTTTTACTAGTCTTAATAGTAATGTCAATCCTGCTAAGGCTTTATTACTACCTTTGAAAGCGCTGTCACCCAGTTGATTAAATTCTTCTGGTAGCTGTAATAATGTGACTTGCACTCCCAATTTTTCGGCTTGTTCTATCAATAGTCCATCAGTACCTACAATTAGATGTAATTGAATATCTGGCTTTGTATTTAAAAGTGCAGCAAAAATAGTTAGTAAAACTCTCTCAGCACCACCAATTGCTCCCACTGGGTTAACAAATACAATTTTCATATATTTTCAACACCCGCTAACTTGATATAAGATTGGGCAATAATCTGGGCGTGATTAGACCAAGAATATCTCTGCGCTTGATTGAGACGGATATTAATCACAGGTGCGCTAGTTGGGTTTGATAATAGTTGCACTATCTTTTCTACCCACGCTGATACATCTCCAGTCGGGCAGTATATCACACCCTGTCCGCCTACCTCCCGCAACACAGGAATATCACTAGCAACTACTATCGCCCCACAAGCTAAGGCTTCAATCACAGGTAATCCAAAACCTTCTGCTTCACTTGTTAATAACACTGCTGAGGCTCGTTGATAAAGGGCTGCTATGGTGGAGCGTTGTAAACCGTGGAGGTGAATTATCGACTTACTGATATTCAATTGAGCAATTTGCTCTTGTTGGCTTTGTGTCCATTCACCACTGACTTTAACTAGTTGCAACTCTGGATGAGTAACCTTGACTCGTGCAAATACTTCTAATAGAATATCAATGCGTTTACGTGGAATGCAACTACCAACGTGCAGAAGAAAAGGTGCAGTACCTATTTTTGCTATTTCTAATCTTTCTTGGTTACTATTACTTACTTTCTCAGTATTAATACTAAATTCCGAGGCAATACCTAAAGGAGCAGAAATCAGCCGGGATGGTTTTACGAGTTGGTAATGCTCAATTTGTTTTCTAACCTCTGCGGTAGAATAAAATACAATAGCACAGGACTGTAACCCGTCTAAAATTCTCTGAGACATGGCTTGATACCAAGCTGGTCTGGGTTCTCTTTCTGGATCTAGAAGCGAGCGAAAGGCATCAAGATCATGACAATACACTCCCGTCCTTTCTGGAGGTAAAACATGGGCTAAATGGGCGTAGGAGTGGTCAGCAATGTGATAAAAATCGAAATCTGTTACCTTTGGTTTGAGATACTGGGGATAGTCCCAAAATCGGTTAAGTAGACGGTCTGCATTATAGGCAAAATGCTGTTTACCAATCCAGGGAATTTGTTGACAACGACTTTTAAATTTGGGTAGAACTTCTATAGATTGAATAGATGTATTGTAATCTGTTTGCAATTGCTTAATTAGCATCTGAGCGCATAAATCCATGCTATGCCAATTTTCTTCTGAGTAATCGCGGATTACAGCGAGACGCATTGGAGTCATATGGTAAATATTCTCTAATTTTTCATGATTTAACTAAATAATTAATGATGATGGATAAGCCATGACAAAGTTCTACTTATTTTCTATGTAATTTTACATTATAAAAGTGTAAAATAAGGCTAATGTCTGAAAATGAATAGGAAGCTACAATGTTATTAATTTCACTAAAAAGCTTTTTTTTCTGGCTGCAACGACCTCAGTTAATAGTATATCGTGTCAGGTATTGGGTATGGGAAAAACTTCATCCAGATGAACCTTGGATGTGTCCAGGAACTGTAGAATTTTGTAGAAAACATCTTGCTGCTTCCATGTCAGTGCTTGAATTTGGCAGCGGACGGAGTTCAGTTTGGTTTGCTAGGCTGGTAAGCAAAATCACTAGTATAGAATCTGATGAAAATTGGTATAAAGTTGTAAAAAGCAAAATAGAAACAGAAAATATCACTAATATAAATTTGCGGCTGATTTTGTTGGATCATCCTGTGTCAGAACCCGAACAAGATAGTTATCAAATATGTCCTAGTTATGTGGCAGTTCTGGAGGAATTTGCAGATGAAAGTTTAGATTTAGTTATTGTTGATGGACACTACAGAACTAATTGTGCCAGAAAATGTTTAAAGAAGATTAAAGCTGGAGGATACTTGCTTATTGATGATACTAATCTGTGGAATTCATTAGAGGCTTTGAGTATTCCTCAAGATTGGAAAATTGTTGATCAATCGACTAATGGGATCAAGACTGCGGCTATTTGGCAAAAACCGTTGTTAACTTGATCTATTCTCTAACAATTCGTTAAAAAATAGCAAATGTTGTTGAGCAACAGATGACCAAGCGTATAATTTATGCGCCCTTTCTAAACCTTTTTGCGTTAGTTCTTGACGCATAGATGGACTATTAAGCAAGTCAGAAATAGCTTCAACCCAACCATTTTCATCTTTTTCGCCAACTACTACCCCTGCATCTTCAATCACATAAGGAATTTCGCCACTGTCACTACCAATTACGGGAACACCGCAAGCAAAAGCCTCAATTAGCATTCTTCCAAACTGTTCTCTCCAGTTAGGCATAGTTTGACTGGGAGCGACAAGTATATCCATAGCATTGAGATATTGAGGAACTTCATTATGTTTAACATCTGTGCAAATTTGCACCTGTTTAGGATAACGCTTTGCCCAAGTCTGCATTGATGATTCCATTACACCAGTACCAACGAATAAAGCTCGCCAAGGAGTTTCTAATCTATCCAAAACCTTCATCAGCAAATCTAATCCTTTATCAGGAACAAAACGTCCTAAATAACCAACAACAGGGATTTCTTGTGCTTCCCAGCCTAAAAACCGACGAATTTGGTATTTGGCATCAATAGAGGGGTAGAAATGGTTAATATCTACGCCAGGGGTAATCACTCGCATGGGATGTGAATAGCCAGGACGAGATTTTAAAGCTTCGGTAACGGTTTGTCCAAAAGCAATCCATCCTGTAGCACGACTCATAGCATATTGCTCAATCCAATTAAATGGGGGTGGATATTGCTTAGATTTGTTTTGAAATGTAGAGTAAACTAGTGGAGTTTTTTCTGTTTTCCACCAAGCAACCTGTGCGCCTGCAAATATATATGGCTCCTCCCAACAATGTATTAAATCCCATCTTTGCTGCATAATTTCCCGCAGTTGCCAACCATAGGTCATGATATGAATGCGTTGGCTATTATACACACTTACTGGTTCGAGATGACAAATTTCATTAGGATCTGTTTCTAGGTGCATGGGTCGCAAATCTCCGTGCATAAATGCCGGAGCCACTGCTGTTACTTCCCATTCATCCTGTCCCAAACGGGCTATTTCATTGACTAATCGGCGGTTGAGATTGACAACATAGGAGTGACCAATAGAGAGAATTTTGCGAGTATTTGGCATCGGTTAGCGAAGGGATTAATGGTATTGTTTATTTAATATCATTATCAGTACTTAAACCGAAAGTATGATATTTTGAGTTTTGTTGCCTAAAAAAAATTTAATATCGTGGTAAAAATTAGTATAGCTGGAGTATGGTAATTACTGTAATTGTTCCCCGTTTACCCCCTGCTGTTGATGGAGTGGGAGACTATGGCCTAAATTTGGCTAAACAAATGCGTCAAGATTGGGGAGTAGTAACAGAATTTATTATTGGAGATGCAAATTGGTCTGGTGAAGCGGTTGTAGAAGGATTTGCAGTTAAGCAGGTGGCTGATTGCTCCTATCCTGCTTTGTTAGAATTATTACCTCATCAACAGAACTCTGTACAAACTGTGCTGTTACATTATGTGGGCTATGGTTACGCAAAAAGAGGCTGTCCGGTTTGGTTGGTGGAAGGTTTAGAAAAGTGGCGAAAAAAGGGTAATAATCGCCGTTTCGTGACGATGTTTCACGAACTCTATGCTTTTGGTGCAATTTGGACTAGTCAGTTTTGGACATCACCACTGCAAAGAAATTTAGCTGCGCGTTTGGTTTGTTTGAGCGATCGCACTCTGACCAGTAAGCAAGGTTATGCTGATATAATCAGGAAATTCAGTCAGGGTAAGCATTTTGATATTCCGGCTTTACCAGTTTTTTCTAATGTGGGTGAACCTGAATATCTCACACCTTTGTCAGCACGTTCCCGGCGTTTGGTAGTTTTTGGTGGTGTCGGACCTCGTTCTCGTGTTTATCAGCAATCATTATTAGCATTAGAGCGGACTTGTCAAGAGTTGGAAATTGAGGAAATATTAGATATCGGTCCGCCGCTAAAATTTGCAATTGAGCCAGTGAATAATATCCCAGTTACTTGCTTGGGAGTTAAGTCTGCTCAAGAAATCAGCAGTTTATTATCAACTTCCTTGGTAGGGTTTTTTAATTACTCAACTGAATACTTGACAAAATCAACAATTTTTGCTGCTTACTGCGCTCACAAATTGTTGCCCATAGGAATATGGTATGAAGGTAAAAATGTAGATAGTCTAGAAGCAGGTAAACATTACTGGCTGGCGGATAAGTATCAAAATAGTATGAACTTATCAGTAGGACAGATAGTTGCAGATCATGCTTATGCTTGGTATCAAAACCACCGACTATCAGCCCAAGCCCAGACTTTTGTAAAGTATCTAAAATAAAGAAAGATTAATTTAAATTCACAAATCTGAAAATGAGCCAAACTGCAATCAATCTCATTGCTATTTCTGTCTTTCTCATGACTCTCTCAACTCTGTTAGGACCATTAATACATCTTTCGCCAACATTCCCCGCTTTAGCTACAGTGACGTTTTTAGGAATTGCAACTTTAGATAATTTCAGCTTTCAAGGAAAGGGAGGAACAATAGTATTAGATTGGTTAGCAAGATTTTCTCCAGAATATAAAGAGCGTATTCTACATCATGAAGCAGGTCATTTTCTCGTTGCTAATCTTTTAGAAATTCCTGTAACTGGCTATACTCTCAGCGCATGGGAAGCTTGGAAACAGGGACAACCAGGACAAGGTGGAATAACTTTAGAAGACGGGGAGTTAACAGCGCAAATAGAAAAAGGTCAAATTACCGCCCAAATGTTAGACCGTTATTGTACTATTTGGATGGCGGGAATTGCTGCGGAAACTTTGGTTTTTAACTCGGCTGAAGGTGGCAATGATGATAAAACTAAGTTAATTGAAGTTTTACAAGTTCTTGGGTTTTCGGAAGCAGGTTATCAGCAAAAACAACGGTTTCATCTTCTCCAATCTAAAAATCTGATTCAGGAAAATTGGGACAGTTATCAAGCTTTGGTGGCGGCCATGAAAAGACGGGCTACTGTGTCTGAATGTCAACGAGTGATTCTGAGTTAATAAGAAACAGAATTTAAATGAGAAATATGATGGTGTTCATCCCAACTTACCACTTTATTTCTACCAGTTTCTTTGGCTGCTAATAAGCATTGATCAGCACGATGTAATAAACTGATTCCAGTTTCATTATCTTCCGGTTCTAAAGTGGCTACACCTAAGCTGATAGTAATATTAATAGAGAGTTGATTATTAATCACAAATGAGCTTTCATCAACTACTCGATTGAGACGAACAGCGATATTTAGTGCTTCTTCTATGCTTGTATTAGTTAGCAAAACCACAAATTCTTCGCCTCCATAACGGAAGGCTATATCCTGTGAACGTAGATTGTTTTGCAAACGTTTACAAAGTAATTGTAATAAACGATCACCTACTAAATGCCCGTGAGTATCATTAACTTTTTTGAAAAAATCCACATCTAAGATAATTAGACTAAAGGGATCTTTTAAAGTTCTAGCTTGTTGAACTTGTCTAGGTAAGTCCCATTCTAAAGCCCGACGATTATTTAATTCTGTTAAGGAATCGGCTAGAGCAATTGCTGATAGTAAGGCATTTTTATCTAGTAAATCCCGGTATTTTTGTGCTTTCCGTAAACCCACCGTAAATTGAGCTATTATTATTTGATAATTAGCTGCAAAATTTGCTAAACTATATGTAGTTTGATTTTCAGGAATTTGCCAAACATAAGCATCCGCACCTTGTTCTAATGCAGCAGCATTTACTAATAATTCCCACTCCCAATTTTCCTGACTTTTCTGAGTAAGTAACTCAGGACGATCTTCAAACAAAATGCAGTAAACACAAGATAGCTTAGTTTGTTCTTTTAACCAAGAACATAATTCCATACTCCCTTCTAAACTTGCTTGTACCAAAATTATATCTATGGGCGTAATGTGAATGCACGACTGAGCCTGACTGAGACTGGTAACAATATCGATACTAAAGATATTTGTATCAAGAATCTGATCTGGTAGTGTAGCCAGAAAATTAGTACTTCCAAAAACCAAAATTGAACTTTTCATCGTTGTGCATTTGCCTTATTTCCAAGTCAAATATATAAATGATTACGAACATACTGCTTTGTACAACTATTTTTTGTGTTGCATAAATGCGGGATGTAGTGGCGGTTAAAACCATTGAAAATTGGAACAAAGATATATTTTCATAATCTAAGTTATATTAACTCACGTCTTGCACCAATAAAAGTTGATCTAGAATTGATCTAGTTCCTTTATAGAGCCAAGTTTCAAAATCCTTGATTTAGCGATAAAAACCCATGAAAATAAGGTAGCTTTATCGCGCATTTTTACAGACTTTACGTGTTGATTCTTAATGTGCCAGATATGAGTTAACAGAATATTGAGGACTGTAAAAAAACAAGTTTTTTATTCCCAGTGGACTTAATAAATGTGTTCTCAAAACAAATTAACTATTGAATTATGTCAACAGTCGTCATCTAAAATCTAAAATGAATATGTTATGAAAGTTTTACCATGAGTTCTTTATTTGTATCTTTACTTGTATCTCTATTTCGGTTTTTCACAAGTATTTCTTAAGAATTCCATGTTATGGCTACAGACAGGGCGGTTAGGATACCAAAAGACTTTTCAGACTGTCAGCTGCTATATTAAGTAGGTAGGAAAGAATATTTGTCATGAGACATCAGGTAATGGTGTGGGTAAAAGCCCCTTGATACTTGATTTTTGCAGAAAAATTTTTACTTCATTTGCTTACAGTCTGCTGTATATAGAATAACAAATTTTTGTAAAGTTACTGTAATACTTGTCATGAAAACTAAGGGGCGTTGCTGATTTTGGGGATGAAAACAATTTTGCATACATTCAAAACCCTTGTAGAGACGTTCCATGGGTAGGGATTCTCCGCTCTACACTTAACAAACATCACGCACTTATGCAACGCCAACTAAGGAATAAGTAACAGCTAAGAATTTTACTCATCACTAATTACCAATTAGCAGCCTAAACTAGATAACTAGCAACTTAAATTCTTATTTTTTTGTAACCTCTCATGTCTTCAACTCCCCAGTATCTTAGCGGTAACGATATTCGCACTTTATTCCTCGACTTCTACACTCAACGGGGACACCAACCGCTTCCTAGTGCTTCCCTGGTTCCAGAAGATCCCACTGTACTGCTAACTATTGCAGGTATGTTACCATTTAAGCCTATCTTCTTGGGACAACGGACACCGGAATTCAAACGCGCTACGACATCACAGAAATGTATTCGTACCAATGATATCGAAAATGTGGGACGAACTCAACGCCACCATACATTTTTCGAGATGTTGGGGAATTTTAGCTTTGGTGATTATTTTAAGGCACAAGCGATCGCTTGGGGTTGGGAATTATCCACTCAAGTCTTTGGTTTCTCTCCTCAAAATCTCGTTGTCAGCGTCTTTGAAGACGACGACGAAGCTTTTACCATCTGGCGCGAGAATATTGGTGTAACAGAAAAACGCATCAAGCGCATGGGTGCAGATGATAACTTCTGGGTATCAGGAATCACTGGACCATGTGGACCATGTTCGGAAATTTATTATGATTTTCACCCAGAACGCGGTGAAGATAATATTGATTTAGAAGATGATACCCGATTTATCGAGTTTTATAACTTGGTATTCATGCAATATAATCGGGATGCTTCAGGAAATTTAACCCCGTTGCAAAACAAGAATATTGACACGGGAATGGGTTTGGAAAGAATGGCGCAAATCCTGCAAAAGAAGCCGAATAATTATGAAACAGATTTGATTTTCCCGATTATTGAAACAGCAGCAAAAATTGCCAAAATTGATTATTACAAAAGTGATGAAAATACCAAAGTTTCTTTAAAGGTAATTGGTGATCATGTCCGTTCTGTAGTTCACATGATTGCTGATGAAATTCGCGCTTCTAATGTGGGAAGAGGTTATGTTTTACGGCGTTTGATTCGTCGCGTTGTCAGACATGGGAGATTAATTGGTATTACTGGAGAATTTATTAACCAAGTTGCAGAAACCGCAATTTCTCTTTCTGAATCAATTTATCCAAATTTGCGACAAAGAGAAACTGCAATTAAAGCTGAATTGCAAAGAGAAGAAGTTAATTTTCTCAAAACTTTAGATAGAGGAGAAAAGCTGTTATCAGAAATTATCCAAACCGTAAAACAAAAAGGACAAACTTCTATTAGTGGTGAAAGTGCGTTTACTCTATATGATACCTACGGCTTCCCATTGGAATTAACCCAAGAAGTCGCAGAAGAAAATAACATCACTGTTGATGTTGATGGTTTCAATACAGAAATGCAAAAACAGGTGGAACGTGCGAAAGCTGCACACGAAACTATTGATTTAACTGTTCAAGGTTCTTTAGATAAACTTGCAGAACATATCCATTCCACAGAATTTATCGGTTATACCCAATTAACAACAACTGCAAAAATCGAAGTTTTGTTAGTTGCTGGTGTTTCTGAAGAAGCAGCAGAAGCAGGAACAGAAGTGCAAATTGTTTTAGATAAAACTCCATTTTATGCTGAGTCTGGGGGACAAATTGGTGATAAAGGATATATTGCCGGTGATGGTGTTTTAGTCAGAATTGAAGATGTGAAAAAAGAATCTGATTTCTTTATTCACTTCGGACGCATTGAAAGAGGAACAATTAGAGTTGGTGATGAAATTACCGCACAAATAGATCGGGGTTGTCGTCGTCGCGCTCAAGCTAATCATACAGCAACTCATTTATTACAAGCTGCATTAAAGAAAGTTGTTGATGAAGGAATTTCTCAAGCGGGTTCTTTGGTTTCTTTCGACAGATTACGGTTTGATTTTAACTGTCCTCGCGCTTTAACTGCGGATGAAGTTCAACAAATTGAAGAGTTAGTAAATAGTTGGATTTCCGAAGCACATTCTGTAAAAATCGAAGTATTACCCTTAGCAGAAGCAAAAGCCAAAGGTGCAGTTGCGATGTTTGGGGAAAAGTACGGTGATGATGTGCGCGTGATTGATTTCCCTGGTGTGTCAATGGAACTGTGCGGGGGAACTCACGTTAGTAATACTGCGGAAATTGGCGTTTTCAAGATTATTTCTGAAGCGGGAGTTGCTTCTGGGGTGAGAAGAATAGAAGCGGTTTCTGGTGCGGCGATCTTGGATTATTTAAATGTGCGTGATAAAGTGGTTAAAGATTTGAGCGATCGCTTTAAAGTCAAACCCGAAGAAATACCCGACAGAATCACAACTCTACAAACTGAACTTCGCAACAACGAAAAAGAAATTCAAAGTCTGAAATCACAAATAGCCATAGTCAAATCTGACAGCTTATTACAAACTGCGGAAACAATTGGAGAACATAAAATTATTGTTTCTCAACTGGAAGATGTTGACGCAGAATCATTAAAAGCTGCTGCGGAAAGATTGCTGCAAAAAATCGGTAATGGTGCGGTGGTTTTAGGTTCAGTTCCTGAAGCAGGAAAAGTGAGTATCGTTGCAGCATTTAGTTCTGAAGTTAATAAGAAAGGTGTCCAAGCTGGAAAATTTGTTGGTAATGTAGCTAAGATTTGTGGAGGTGGTGGTGGTGGAAAACCCAATTTAGCCCAAGCTGGGGGACGTGACGAAACCAAATTACCGCAAGCTTTGGAAACAGCAAAAAATGAGTTGTTAGCAGCGTTGAAATAGGAGTTTGTGGGGTAGGTATCTTGCCTACCCAAATTTTTGCATTGATTAATATATTTTTAATATTAGGCTTTTTGCTAGTAAATATTTGCAGTTTAAGATATTTTCTGTAACAGTCTAAACTGTCCTTGTGTTTTTTCCTTAGTAATGATAACATCCCAGAGTGAAATCATGTTTTAATAGACAAGAAGGAAAATTTATGTCTGACATCAAAAAACTTGGTCAATCTTGGATATTTAATTGGTTTTTTGGCTTTAGTGAGATCCCTACAGATGAAGATTGTTGCATTTATATGAAATCAGTTTTATGTTGCGCTAAGGGAGATGGAGTTCTCTCAAGGGAAGAAAAAGATTGGGCTATTGGATTCTGTGCATCCTGGGGAGTAGCAGACTGGGTAATTGAAGAGCTAAAAGCATACGAAGCCGATGAAGACATAGAAGAGGTAATTGCTCGCTCTCCTCAAGTATCTATCGCACAAAGAGATTTACTTCTCACAGCAATTAGAGCTTCTGCTGCTGATGGAGAAATTCATGAACAGGAAAAGAAAAAAATTCTACAAATGGCTTCTATTATAGGGGTAAAAGGAGAGATAGTAGAGCAGTTAGAGCAACTGCACAAAGAAGAATTAGCATTACGGCAAAAGCGTATTAACCTCCTATATCCGGAGAAAAGCCCTTATTAATAACCTACAGGTAAGTAACTATATTCAACTCCAACGCTAAACAATTCAAAATTTACTTATCTGCTTCTTAAAAATTTAAGAAAATTTAGAAGTAATAACTTTGAATTAAAGCAAAATGTATGGGGTGGCAATTTTGGGTGTTGTATAAATATGGCATCTGTCAATTCAAAGGTAGCGTCTTTAGCTCTACATAGATGTTTGTAGGCTGCTTGACGGAATTCTTCTAATCTGGCACGTTTCATATTGGCGAGTCAGAGTTAGCCCGGATTTCTCTCAGTTTCTGTCAAAAGGGAGACTGTATTCAATCAGACTCCTTTTTTTTCTTGAATATAACCAATTTAGTCTAAACTCCCCTTCAGTACTCTTTCATAAATCTACCGCCAATTCATGCAAATTTTTATTAATTAACAAATTTTTAAAATATATCCCCAGCTTTTTTAATAAGTCAGGGATATAAAAATACATACATATTGAAAAGTAAGTAAAAATCAAGATTCCTGCTCAGGAGGACGATTTTGCAAAATATCAAGAATGCGCCGATTTTCAGTTTGTAAACCCCGCACACCCATAGCTTAAATCTAGCCTCCATTCCCTACCAAATCTTGTTATCAAATATTTATGATAAAGTAGATATTAACACAGAAGAATAAAAAACTCCCAACTCAATCTTCCTCTTTGCGCTACGCCAGTTGCTACAACACGGGAAACCCGCGCAACGCACTGGCTCCTCTGCGTGAGACTATAATAATTACAAGTACCAAAGGAGTCAATACAAATGAGCCGTATCAATCCTTACACCTTACAATTACAAATTACCAGAATGTTTGAACAAGGGCAATCATTCTTTGCCATCACCAAAGTACAAGAATGGTTGCAAGAACGTCAACATAACCCCGCAGACTACGACATTATATTCCACAAAAAACCTGCACCTCCCGGTTCCAAAGAAGTGATGGTAATAGAAATAGAATTAAAACGCAAAGATGGACAACCTGTAGATCCTTGGTTACAAGAACAAGCCAACCTTCATGCTTAAGATTACCAAAAAGAAATTGAGATATCTTTTGTGTAGTGAAAAAAAGCAGTTCACTCCCTCTTTACCAAACAAAAAAGAAGTAAATAAACTTTCCTTTCAAAGTAGTAAGACTGAATAAAAGAAAAGTTAGTAGTAAGGGCTTTAGCCCTATCAAACCTAGCAAAAGAGCGATAAATCGCTCACTACGACCAAAATTTTATCTGACATTTAATTCTGTCTACCTACTTAAGTTATCGCTATTATCGCCATTGCACAACAGCTTAATTTGCTGCTAGGTGAGTAGCTACTTCTTCTAATGTTTTAACCAAGTTTTCTAAAGTATAGATATGTTGAACTTGTTGGCTAGAATTATTGGTATTGGTAGAAACTTGAGTTGATTCTGGAGTCGCACTACTATTGCTTTGCATCCCTTTTAATCCCTGAGTAGCTAAGATCATTTATGCCTAGTTAGTAATATATAGCGTATCCTGATAAAAATACTTAAGTACGGAGATTTTTCATATACTCTTTAAAATGTAACCAAAGTTCTTCATTCTTACTTGACATCAGGTTGTATAGTCATCGACACACAACACAATTACTCGCATTTAAGTAGGTACACACAGTTAAATATAAGACGGGTGGGCAGGATAAGTCCTCTTTTTACAAGTCAGTAAAAACTCTGCGTCACTTTGCGTTTACCTCAGCGAACCTCTGCGTTTAAAAGTAAAGTTTCCAACCGTTTTTAGTATATCTTCAGTACTTTCTCTTTTTTGTTGAATGATGCGATAAATGAATTTATCAAACTTTTGTACTGCCTTATCCGAGATTACCCTGTAACCCACCTGTATGTACTAAAAGCAAAGATTCCGAATTAAAAAAGCCTTTTGTTATTAAATCCATAACTCCATAAAACATTTTTCCTGTATATACATAATCTAAAGGTATGTCATATTGTTGTTGAAAATTTTGACAAAATAGCCTTAATTCATTATTTACCTTAGCGTAACCACCAAAATGATAATTACAAATTAATTCCCAAGGTGAGGGACAATTAACAGGTGCAGGTAATCCAGAATCCAGATAATTTATTAATGAATTTTTGATATCTTCATTGAGAAAATCACCACCTTTTAATATAGGAAATCCCAGCACTTTTTGTTGTTGACTTAATGATAGTGTCATACCTGCCAGTGTTGTTCCTGTACCGCAAGCTAGACAGATAGTATTAAATTCTTTAACCGTTTCTAATATCTCTATACAACCACGCATACCATTTAAGTTACAACCACCTTCAGGAATAATGAATACTTCTCCAAATTGCTGTTTTAATTGGTTTTGTAATTCATCTGTATGACGTTCTTTATATGTACGACGATCAATATATACTAATTCCATTCCCTGTGCTAATGCAAATTGTAAAGTAGGATTTAGAGGGATATTTTCTTCTCCACGAATTATGCCAATCGTGCGGAAACCAAATATTTTACCTGCGGCTGCGGTAGCATAAATATGGTTAGAATAAGCACCACCAAAAGTAAGGATGGTTGAGAAATTTTTCTCTTTAGCTTCCGCCAGGTTATACTTCAGCTTAAACCATTTATTACCGTTAATTTGGGGATGCATGAGATCCAGACGCAAAATAGATAACTTAACACCTGCATTAGCTACTATTTCACTATTAATTCTTTGAATAGGTGGAGGCAAAAAAATTGACGACATATCAAGTAAAAGTTAAACTTTAATGGAATATAATAAAATCAAAAAACTGCTAAAACTATCACATCAGTTATGTCTAAACTTTTTGATTGTATTACTGAAGAACTGCAAAACTTTATTGCAGCCCAAAAGCTATTTTTTGTAGGTTCTGCACCTTTGAGTTCTACCGGTCATGTTAACCTTTCTCCCAAGGGTTTAGAAAGTTTTCGCATTCTCTCTCCGCACCGAGTCGGTTATTTGGATGTCACAGGTAGTGGTAACGAAACATCGGCTCATTTGCAGGAAAATGGACGAATAACCTTTATGTTTTGTGCTTTTCAAGAACCTGCTTGTATTCTCCGTCTTTATGGTCAGGGAAAAACAATCTTACCAGATTCTCCGGAATGGAATTCTCTCTATTCTCTATTTTATCCTGTTCCTGGAACTCGACAAATTATTGTTGCAAATATTGAACGTGTACAAACTTCTTGTGGTTTTGGTGTGCCGCTGTATGAATATCAAGGACAAAGAGAAACTTTAGTTAAATGGGCTAGTAAAAAAGGAGAAGAGGGAATTAAAGAATATCAACAGCAGAAAAATATTATGAGTATCGATGGTTTATCAACGCCATTGAGTAAAATGCAGCATTTGGTTGATTAATCAAATATGATTCTGCTTCAAAAACTGCATTTTAAAACTGTGCAAATGGTAAATCAGTCGGCAGCATCTCATAAAATTAGATTTTAGTGAATTGTGAAATAGCTAAAACTCGAACTTGGAGATTACTTCTGTCTCACTTTTGGCTGCTGTGATCCATTCTTGTATTGCAGGTAATGATAAAATAGCTTCTACATAATTCCTGGAAACTGAATCTATCTGTACATCATAGGTGACAAATCTCAATGCAACTGGAGCAAACATGGCATCAGCAATAGTAAAATTACCAAACAAAAAATCACCACCCACGCTAAATTTTTGCCGACATTCTTGCCAAATATCGGTGATGCGATCAATGTCTTGTTGAACACCAGATACTAAACCTTTACCAGGGTATTTAGTACAGCAGTTCATCGACATATTTTGACGCAAAGTTTGAAAACCAGAGTGCATTTCTGCACTGATAGAACGAGCTAATGTTCTGGTGGATTTATCCTCTGGCCAGCAGTGTAAATGGGGAAATGTTTCCGCTAGATATTCACAAATAGCTAAAGAATCCCACACAGTTATATTATTGTGCAACAATACAGGTACTTTTCCAGATGGAGAATATTGCTGAAGTTGTGATAAAGAATCTGACGTATAGAGAGGAACGCGAATTTCTTGAAATGGCAAGTTAAAGTGCTTCATCACCAGCCAAGGACGCAGTGACCAAGATGAATAATTTTTATTACCAATTACTAAAGTTAGTTGCGTCATATCACTAGATTTTATAGAATTGTTTGATTAATATAAATTGTATATTATATTGATACAAATTGCACATTTAATAATTAGATTAATACTAAAATTATTGTAAAAATTAAATTGATTCAAAATTAACCATGAATTACAAAGTCGTTAACCAGTTAACTGAAACCCAAATTTATCAACTTGTGGAATTATATAAAAATGAATTTTGGAGTAAAGACCGGACTTATGAGCGAGTACTCAAGATGTTAAAGGCATCAGATATAATAATTGCTTTGGTAGGTGATGACGAAGAATTAATTGGTTTTTGTCGCGTTCTAACTGATTTTGTTTATCGAGGTACTCTTTATGACGTAATTATTAAATCTAACTATAGAGAAATGGGTTTTGGTGCTAAATTGTTAGATGAAGTAATTAATCATCCACAGTTGAAAAAAGTTGAAAATATTGCCCTTTATTGTTTAGCAGAAATGATTCCTTTTTATGAAAGATGGGGTTTCCAATATGATGTAGATGGACTTAAATTAATGCGACGTTATAACCCATTATTTGCGGAATAGGATCATGATTATTAATCCAGACAATGTACCTCGTCGAACTACTTCTGTTTATCCAGATGTATTTAAATCTCGAATTGTAGGACGAGTCAAACAAGCTTTAGGAAATGCAGCCGGACTAAAAAATTTTGGTGTTAACTTAGTCACTCTGACTCCAGGAAGCTGTTCAGCATTAAGACATTGGCATACTCAACAAGATGAGTTTATTTATATTATTCAAGGAGAAGCAACTTTAATTACTAATGCAGGTGAGCAAATTCTCACAGCGGGAATGATGGCAGGTTTCCCAGCAGGAGAAGAAAATGGACATCAACTTTTGAATAAATCTCAAGCAATCGTAATTTATTTGGAAGTTGGAGATAGAAGCCCTGGAGAAGAAGTGTACTATCCAGATGATGATTTAATTGCTAAATCTAGTGATGATGGAGGATGGATTTTCACACATAAGAATGGTAATTTGTATGATATTTAAACCTAAACATAAGCCATAAAAATGTGAATAGGAAGTAATTTTAGCCGCAGCTATAAAAATTTTAACGAAAGTTGAAAAAGCTGATTATTAACTATAATAACTTGAATATTATTGACCAAAACTTGTCACTAATTACTTTTTGTCTCGTGTCCTTTGCAGTTTAATACTTCCACTATGTCCACTCAACGTATAATTCAAAGCATATATACAGATGGTGCTTGCACTGGCAACCCCGGTCCCGGTGGTTGGGCTGTTGTTGTCTATTTCAATGATGGGTCAATTCATGAAATGGGCGATGCCTCACGCCATACCACCAATAATAAAATGGAAATGCAAGCTGCGATCGCAGCCCTACAATATCTAGAAGCATCTGGACAAAATGAACCCATCACCCTCTACACCGATAGCGAATATTTGATTAACTGCGTGACCAAATGGGTGAAAGGCTGGAAAAAGAAAGGCTGGAAAAAGTCGGATGGGAACCCAGTCCAAAACCAAGACCTTTTAGAAATCCTCGATGAACTTAACAGCCGACTTGTAAAATGGCAGCACGTGCGCGGACATTCTGGTAATATAGGTAACGAACGCTGTGATGTGATTGCTCGCTCCTTTGCCAGCAGCAAAATTCCATCTCTTCAACAATTATCGCCGGGAAATACTTCCCAAACCTTACCTAATACAAGTGAAGTAAATGTAGTAAAAGAATCTGATTCTACAAGAAACTCTACAATAATCCCCGAAAACATCCCAGAAAGCATTACTTTTCCATTAGAAATAACTACTATGGAACCATCTACAACGTCAGCCACAACCACAAACGACGAAAAACTACCTGAGATGAGGGTTTTGCAACTCCGCAATTTAGTGGAAACTTTGCATATCGCTGACGAAATTTCTGAAAAAGGCTACTTAATCACTAGTTCTGAACTAGCAGACCTCATGGATGTCCACGCCAGTGCTGTCACCAGTCGAGGAGACCAGTGGCGTTGGCGGAACTGGATAGTTTCACGGGTAAGAAGAGAAGGTAATCAAATTCTCTGGGAATTAGAAAGAGGTGATCAAGTAGAAACTGACACCGACTGAATATAAATCATTACCATTGGGGTGTAGACGCAAGCAGATCCACAACTGACTTGGCTGCTAACGGTTTAGAAAAAAAATAACCCTGACCAAAATCACACCCCAAATTTCGCAGTTTCTTTAGCTGAACGGGGTTTTTTATCCCTTCAGCTATTGCTCTCAACTCACTCGTATGAGCAAGGTTAATGATAGTAGAAATTAAAGCTATATTCTTGGGGTTTTGCTCTAAGTTACGGATAAAATATTGATCAATCTTGAGGATATTTACCGGAAGTCTATGCAAGTAGCTTAAAGAAGAGTATCCCGTTCCAAAATCATCAATAGATAATTCAATTTTAGATTCTCGCAGTTGTTGCAAAATTACGGCTGTTGCTTGAATATCCTCCATAATAGCACTTTCCGTAATTTCCAGCTTCAAGTTTTGTGGATTTAACTGAATGTCGCACCAAGCTCGATTAATTGTTTCTAGTAAGTTGGGATGAGAAAATAATTTAACTGAAAGATTAACGCTAATTGAAATCTCTTCACCAATAACTTTTTGTTCTTGCCAGTTACGTAGTTGGCGGCAAGCTGTTTGTAATACCCACGTATCTATAGCAGCAATTAAGCCCGTTTCCTCTGCTACGGGAATAAATTCAGCCGGAGAAACTAGACCATGGGTCGGATGCTGCCAGCGTACAAGTGCTTCAAATCCGCTAATTTTACCTGTAGTTAAAGAAACTATTGGCTGATAATAAACAATAAATTCTTGTAGTTCAATTGCTCTATTTAAATCATTTTCCAACTGCAAAAGTTTAAGAGCTTTCTGATACATACTATAAGTAAATACACAATATCTAGACTTGCCTTGTGATTTAGCTTTATACATTGCAGTGTCAGCATCTCGCAGCAATTCTTGAGGTTTGTTATAGTTACTATTACTGAAAACAATTCCAATACTAGCAGTAATGAAAACTTCAGTTCTAGATAATTGAAAAGGTGCTGAAATGGCTTTTAAAATTTTATCTGCTACTAGTTTTACATAGCTAATATCTGCAATTTTATCTAAAAAAATAGCAAATTCATCACCACCTAATCTAGCTAAAATGTCCGTATCTTTCATCAAATTTTGCAGTCTATTACCAATCGCAATTAGTAATTCATCTCCTATTAAATGTCCAAGAGAATCATTGATAACTTTAAAGCGATCGCAATCTAAAAATAACACAGCAAAGTGATAATTAGATTCAATCTTAGTTAGTTTTAGTGCTTCATCTAGCCGTTCCATTAACAAAGTTCGATTGGCTAAATTAGTGAGCGGATCATGTAACGCTCTATACAATAGTTTTTCTTCTAATTGCTTGCGTTCCCATAGTTCTCGCTTGAGGTCTTGATTAGCTATTTCTAGCTGTAATGTCCGCTCTTTAACTTTTCGTTCCAATTCAATATTTAAGCTTAAAATTTTTTGTTCGGCTGCTTTTAATGCCAATTGATTTTCCACCCGAATTAAAACTTCTTCAGCTTGAAATGGCTTGGTAATATAGTCAACACCACCAACTTCAAAAGCTTTTATTTTATCTAAAATATCATCTATAGCGCTTAAAAAAATTACTGGAACCTTACTAGTTGCTTGATTAGCTTTCAGTAGCCGACAAACATTATATCCATCCATTTCCGGCATCATAATATCCAGTAAAATTAAATCTGGCAAGAGATTCTTACACGCTGTTAGAGCCATTGTTCCATCTAATGCTTTGCGAACAGAATAGCCCTTTTTAGTGAGGATGGTATCTAAGAAACGTAAATTATCTAGAGTATCATCAACTATCAGAATATCTTTTTGATAATATCTATTTTGGGAGGTAGTCATCATTTCTTCATAGATGCCTGCGCGTAGCACTCAGCAGTTTCCCCTAGGAGGGAAGAAAGTTTAAGTAGGGTGGCGTTAAAAATTGTTTTTGAGATAAGGCAGGAGCAGTGGGAGAAAGGGTTTTAGCCTTTTTTACTTTTCTTTACACAGTTTGGTTTGATGATGCTTACCTACTTATTTTTGCCAAGCTGTACTAGCAACTTGGTGGGGTATCATACTTTCTTCCGCGCCACTCTCGTGGAGTGCGAAAAGCAGATAAGAAGATTCGCAGCACAGCTAAGGGATCAGCCCAGGGTGAAAGCCAGAATAACCAGCTACCCTGAGCATTTTTGCGATCATAGGAAGGAGCGATCGCTAATAATAAAGCAAAGCGAATCATTAATAAAAATATATTTAGTCCCAATAACAGGTGCAGAGGGAGCAGGGGCGGCAGTGGGAGCAAGGGGAGAAAACCAAGTAAGATCAATATTGGCAAACCTTGAACCGCTGACAGCAGCCATAAATCTCCCCAAATCTGAGCGCGGGAAGAAGCATCCTTCAAATCAAGACTGCGTCCCCACTCTTTCCAAGTTTCCATTGCTCCCTCATACATCCGCACCTTCAGCACTTTTGCTCCATCTAAAAAGCCCACCTTAAAGCCTTGAGTGGCAATATGTCGCGCCAAAGTCACATCATCACAAAAAGAACCCTTTGCACTGCTATAACCACTTACAGCCGCTAGAACCGAGCGCCGACACAAAAAACACTGACCATTAGCCATTACCCTTTCTGGTTGCTCTGTATAAATGCCAGTGGGATCGAATCTATATAGGAGCGTCATCAGTAAAGCTGGTTGTAACCAGCATTCTCCTGGATACTTGAGAATAAATTGCGGCGAAAGAGAAACCAAATCATAGCCTTCGGCTTGGGCTGTTTTCACCAAACTCGCTACCAAGCCAGGATGGGGCTGGATATCCGCATCCATTCCCAAAAACCACTCACTTTTCTCAGCACTAAATAAAAAGCCATTATGTAACGCCCAAGGACGACCCACCCAACCAGAAGGTAAAGGATCATCTGTCATCAGGCGAAAACGGGGATCTTTTTGCTGTGCAGCTTTTACTAAGTCGGGAGTTCCATCTTGGGACTTGCTATCAACTACAATAATTTCTCGGACTTCGTAGCTTTGCCGACTTAACCCAGCTAACAGAGGGCTGATCCGCATTGCTTCATTGAGTGTGGGAACAACGACACTTACACTACCTAACAGTTCCACTGTTGGTTGTTCAGGTTCAATGGGAGGGTATCGTCTTGGTCCTTTCAGCAGACGTGAAAGTAGAATCGCCGCTGCTGGTACTTGTATAAGTAGTAACAGGAGGGAAATAGCGCTTTGTATAATCAAAATTCTGAGTAGTTGCTCTGGATAACTATAAATTACTTAATCTTCCCACAATTTATGTCAACTAGTACCGCAGAGGGAAATTAAAAATAATTTGTAATTTATCATGCCTCTTACAGAGGAGCTACCCTAACGTAATTGGTCATAGTGCCGACCGTCCCCCTAGAGATACTTCATTAAGCTTTGTAACGGATATTTAGACTTTGGTCAACATACTTGCCGATACATGAAAATGTCTGATTTAAATTTTAAATTTTAAATTTTGAATCTTTCAATCCAAAATTCAAAATCTAAAATTCTGTCAGCTTACTTGAAAGCGACTTTAACGCTGGCAACGGAAACTTCCTTGGTGGTGGCTTCAACAGCAGCAGATGCACTTGGACCTCTTAACCACAGTGCCACAGCAGGAGCAACACCAAGTGCCACGCCTAGCAATACAGGAATGGAGAAACCAGCAGCCAAACTCATAACTGTGGCAAAACCAAAGTTAGCCAAATATACAACCAAAGGAATATTGAGTTGCGATCGCTCTAACTTCAGAGGGTTGTTTCTCCATAACAGTGCCGCTACAGTCATGAACAAGGAACCTGTACCCATCCAACCAGCAAAGTTTTGGTAAGGCATTCCAAAGAAAGCCCCTGGTTGTTGCCAATACCAGAAGGGAAGAGAAGTTTGGCTCATGGCTGGGTCAAGTACAAAATCCCAAGAAGTCAGCAATAAAGCTCCGAGTGCGATCGCACTCAGATGACGTAATAAGCTCGGTTTTTTGTCTACTTCTAAACCAACACGCGCTAACAGGTAGGACACACATCCCACATAAAACCAGGACAAGGGAATTGTGAATGGTACTAAACCCGCAATTTTATAACCCAATCCACTCAGGTAGCTGTAGTGACCAAAAGGAAAGCCTGTGCTAGTTCCCAGTAATTCGCTGGTCAAAGAAATTCCGAGTGATGGGATCAGAAATCCCAAGGTGCGACCTAAACCCAAGGTCCGGTAAGCATACAAGAAAACACCTACTGCACCCAAAATCATATAAGCTACGCCACCACCAGCCATACTCCACTGCATGACTGTCTGTCCAACCTCAGATAAATTCAAAATTACTTCGGCATTAGGAACAACTAGTAATATCCCTACTAGTCCAAATACCATAGACACGATGTGTCCAATCAGGCATACGCGCTCAACGATAGCAAGTTTTTTCATGATTAGTCCTTAACCTTAATAAAATGTGACACGCGGCTACTCGACTGCTAATAGTTTACAAATGTTTAAGATCATAATTTAACTAATTTTTACAAAAAAAATCCGGGAAGGTTGATAGTTTGCTCATGAAATTAGTTGATAACAGCATAAGCGCTGATTGATTGGGTCGGTAAAAACATAATGTTAAACTTAGAGTTTAAGGGAAGATATTCAAAAAATAAATACAACCCCAGACTTTTTTGAACATCCCCAGGATTTTCAGCCTGCTATTCTATAAAATAAAACCTTTAGTGGTGTTACATAATTTTGGCAATAATATCTGCACCCGGTACGGGGAATACCAATATATGTTAATTTTAAAACAAGTTCCTTGGTTTTCTCTATCACTAGTACTACTGAGTTACAGTACTTTGGGCTGGGTAATATCCGCAACAAAAGCACCTTGGTTTGTGTGGTTAATCGTTATCAGTGCTATCTTAGTCTTACTAGTTAGCTTAACTACTCCTTGGTCAAAACTAACAGAGTATTACAACACCTTGTTTCAATCCAATGCGAGATCCTTTGGTGTAGCTGTTTTAGCAGCTTTATTGTTCTTCATTATGATCGCCTGGTTTCGGATATTTCTTGATACTTTACTTATGCTTTCCGCAACTATCTTAGTCAAGATCGACTTTCAAGCCGCCGGTTTTCAGGAAAGTATAGCTTTTTGGTTAACCTGTATCTTTTCTCTGACAGGTTTATCCTTAGGTGTCCTGTTTGACAGGTTAATTTAAATCCTCAGTCAGTAGGAAATTCAAAAACAAATAACTATTTAGGCATCAACCGAATTCAAATATACAAAGGTGTGGTTCGACAAGCTCACCAACCACGTCAGACACGATATTTTCACAAAAAACAGATTTCCTCTATCTGACACACCCTACTCCATAAGATATTCTCAAAGCCGAAAACGACGCAATTTCGTTCAATCATATCATGGCAGGTTTGTACAGTGCGTAAGTCCTATATACATAACCTAGAAACCTTGTAGAAACTTTCTATAGTTAGGAATTCTCGGTTTTAAATTCTTTTTTACTCCTATATCTAAGAACAACTGATACCAAGTTCGGATTAACACTTATCATCCTATCTAAGGCAAATACACGTATAGTTTTGAAGTATAAGTAATTAAGCGAACTTGATATAAATAATATTTAACTTGCTACTGCTTCAGCAGCAACAGCTGGATAAACACTAATTTTTTTGCGGGTTTTGCCATTTCTTTCAAAGGTAACTACACCATCAACTAAAGCAAACAAGGTATCATCACTGCCAATACCAACGTTGTTACCAGGATGAAATTTTGTACCACGTTGACGCACCAGAATATTTCCTGCACGTACAACTTGACCACCAAAACGCTTTACGCCCAGACGTTGAGCATTAGAATCGCGTCCGTTACGCGTACTACCTGTACCTTTCTTATGAGCCATGATTTCCCCTTATGTATTTACTTGTTGTTTATTATTCAGCAGCAGTTTCTTCAACGGGAGTGCTATCAACCACATTAGGATTTTCAAGTGTAGTTGGGGCTTCTTCATAAGCCAACACCTCACCATTGAGGTTGATAGAGTTAATTAAAAATCTGGTAATTTCCTGCCGATGTCCCCGTTTTTTACGGGTTTTCTTTTTCGGCTTCATTTTGTAAACCAGGACTTTACGACCTCTAAAGTGTCGCATCACCGTCCCTTCTACAGTCGCACCAGCCACTAGTGGCTGCCCAATAGAGACTCCACTCTCGTGCTGTACCAGTAATACTGCGTCTATTGTCACTTTTTCGTCTGGTTCGGCAGTCAGCAGTTCAATGTCATAGAATCGACCTGCCTCGACTTTTATTTGTTTGCCACCAGTTTCAATAATTGCGTAAGTCATGAAATTGTCCTTGAAGTTGCCGTACAGGTAGCTGGCTTTTATCTCCTGTAGAGACACGATTTATAGCTTTTGCCAGCTTTTGCAGTATGTCTACCTGATCCGAGCAGGAATTAGACAGACAATCCAAAATTATAATTTATTCATTGTCTTTAAGTCAACAAAATAATGCAAAGACGTGGACGAGGAGGGAATTTGTCCCAAAAGGGTCTGAGTCACCCACCAAATATGCCTTCCCGCGTGTCTTTGTGACCTTCTGAGCCGATTGAAAATTTGGTCTGAGAAAATTGGAGTTGATTCCCGGAATAGTGATTCTTGTTCGTGTAGTTAGTTCAGACACAGACAGAACTAAACTAAATCGATCTGGGCAGCAGTTAGAGTTGCTCAGATTTTTTACTTTTTTGCCTTAAAACAAGATCCCCCTAGCTGCTTTTTACTCCAAGCTAGGGGGATCACATATTTGGTAGTCTATAAATCTTTCGGTATAAGGCGTTGAATAAAATATATAACATTTATTTCCTTTTGCCTAGTCTTACGATTATAATTTACAGAATTTTTATATTTTCTTCATTAATTGCCGACAGAACGGGGTGACGCGTACAGTCTTTTTGATTAGCAATTAGACGGGCTTAAATATCATGCAAAATCATGCAAAAATGGATTAATAACAAAAACGCTCGCCTCAACTTTTATCTTCAAAGTCTCAGCGAGCGTCTTTTACTTAAAAATGGGTCGCCCGGGATTTGAACCCGGAACAAATCGGTTAAAAGCCGAGTGCTCTACCGTTGAGCTAGCGACCCTTTTGCTGCAATTTGCAACTTTCCCAATATACCATCAACAACTATGGTTTTGTCAAGGGGTTTTAGAAAAAATTTCCCGTTAACCCGAAAGAAGCAGTACAACTAGCTCCAGGTGCTAACACAGTCAAGTTTTCACCAGTATTGAAAGCGTTACGGGTGGCACTCCAAGGCTCTAAACAGTAGAATTCTTTGCCCTTCACCGTCCAGAAAACCAGCCAGGTAGAGAAATCATCATAATCTAACGTCAGCTTTAACCTGCGGCTATTATCTGTCACAGATGCAGTTTTACTAGTTAGCCCTCCAAAAGCAAAGTCAATTTCATCTTGGTTAAAGTCAAATTTGCCGTTAAAGGCGTGGAATTCTTTGGTTTTATTGTCTTGATATTGTCCAGAGGGAATTTCCACCTCTAGCTGATTTTTATCACCACAGAGAAAATAGGGATGGAAACCAGCCGAAAATGGCATTGGTGTCGATGACAAATTTTTATATTCCTGACGCACTACCAAGGTATTACCCTGTAATTCGTAAGTGAACGCCAGTTCAAAGTCAAAAGGATAAACTGCCTTGGTTTCCTCATTACTCTTGAGGACAACAGTCAGACTAGCTTTACCATCAGTTTTTTGATCACGTACTTCCCAAGGCAATTCACGAGCAAAACCGTGTTGTTTGATAGTATACTCTTTACCGCTAACGGTATAAGTATTATCTGGTAAATTACCACAAAGAGGAAACAAAATCGGATTTCCTCCTCTGACGCTCAAATCAGGATGGGTAAAGCGTTCAGCATCTAAATAAAAGACTTCTTGACCTTGAATACGCCAACGGGTAATGATACCACCACGTTCTGGGACTACTTCTATTTGTGTACCAGCACTATCATCAGAAAGGATGTAAGTTTTGTATTGTTGTTCTTGAATGTCAATGGTAAACATGATTTTTGGTGATTGGTGATTGGTGATTGGTGATTGGTGATTGGTGATTGGTAAAATTTACCTCTGTCACCTGTCACCTGTCACCTGTTCCCTAGTTACTCGTCTTCAGCAAAAATGAAGCGATATAACTCGCTTGGGTCTGGTTCGGGGCTGCTTTCGGCAAATTTCACAGCTTCGTCGATGATATCCTGAATTTTCTTCTCAATGGCTTTTAATTCTGATTCATCTGCTAGATTTTTATCCAGCAAATAAGCAGCTAATTTTTTAATGGGGTCACGGGCAAACCAGAATTCTTTTTCGGCTTTGCTGCGGAGTTCGTCTGGGTCGGCGAGGGAATGACCACGGAAGCGATAGGTCATAGCTTCGATTAAAGTTGGACCTTCACCAGCACGAGCGCGGGCTACGGCTTCTTGAGCCACTTGTCGCACTGCTAAAACATCCATGCCGTCTACTTCTACGCCCACCATGTTAAAAACACTGGCTTTTTTGTAAATTTCTGGCTGGGAAGTGGCGCGGTCGTGAGCCATACCAATCGCCCATTTATTATTTTCTACCACAAACAGGATTGGCAGTTTCCATAAAGCTGCCATATTCAATGTTTCAAAAAATTGACCGTTGTTAGAAGCACCGTCACCAAAGAAACAAGCTGTTACTTGGTCAGCGTTGTTGTCTCCTAAGACTTCTCGGCGGTATTTGCTTTGAAAAGCTGCTCCGGCTGCAACGGGAATACCTTCAGCTACGAACGCATAGCCACCTAATAAACGATGTTCAGCAGAAAACATATGCATAGAACCACCGCGCCCTTTGCTGCAACCAGTGGCTTTACCAAATAATTCCGCCATTACCTCTTTTGCTGGAACTCCGGCGCTTAAAGCATGAACGTGGTCGCGGTAGGTGCTGGAAACGTAGTCTTCACCCGGTCGCATTGCTCCTCTGATAATACCGCTGGCCACAGCTTCTTGACCGTTGTACAGGTGGACAAAACCAAACATTTTGCCTCTGTAATACATTTCGGCACATTTATCTTCAAAGAAGCGACCTAATGTCATGTCTTCGTATAAAGCCAAGCCTTCTTCTTTAGTAATCTGGACTGTGGCAGCATCAAATGGGGGTAAAGTGCGTTCTTGAAGCATTATTGTCAAATATTCCTGTCGTACAAATGATAGCTACGGTTTTTAATCTAAGTTCGTCTTACAGCAGATTGTAGGTTGCAAGAAGTACAAAATGTCTACTAAAAATCAGGTATCAGAGGGATTTTATGGCTGACCCTTGAATTCTCCTGTATATTACTTCAGCAATGAATCAGCTAACGTTGACGAGAGTCAACATCTAACAATCAAATCTTAATTTATGCACTAAAACAATGCCCTAGGGAATGGGTAAGTTGTAATTTTTCCATTTTTAATTTTTATGACCTATTCTTGCTTCTCAAGGCAAAAATATCTGTTTTTGGTTTTTGCTACTTATGTTCTGCATTCATTATTAAGGTAGCAATGCCGATAGCTGGCTTTCTGCATAACTATTAACAGTTTGAGCGAATTTAGATAAAATTACGCAAAAATACTTATATTTGAGCAGAGAGTTGTCATTAAAGTCTAACTATGATATGGTTTATTTCCTAGTTATTAAAATAAACCAATGCTGGGGTGTGTTAATATCACACCTTAACTGGAAAAGCTCTGTCAGGGATTACAGTTAGTACCATTTGAAGCATGATGCCGACAGATGGAATGATGAAAGCAACTATTAGTAGTCTTTTAAAATCCAAAATCTCAAATCTCAAGTCCAAAATGGTATAAATGTAAAGTCTGTGCTACTACCAAAAGCGGTAGTTGTCTTTGCAGGCGTTGGGGGGTAAAAATGGTGTATTTATTTTGGTTGCAGCAAACTACTAAGGATAAAAATAGAAGGCTAGGACTCACTGGGCAATTGCATACAGCATCATGCTGAGTGAGATATCTTCGGTGGGCTACACCAAAGCCCAAAAGAAATTCTGAGGATATGAATTAATTCTCCGAAAGAAAGAAAAATGACTGTGGCAATATACACTTAAAGTGTATATTTGATACGGTACTACTAAAGCTATTATTATGGCACGGTTTTACATACCTGGAATGATCTAGGTGAACTATGTCAATCTCTACTAGACACTACGCGAACACGGTGCAGGGGAAGTAGGCTGTGCGAATTCCGCTCGATTACTACCGAATTTTAGGATTACCGTTAGCGGCAAGTGAGGAACAATTGCGGCAAGCGTATAGCGATCGCATTGTTCAATTGCCACGACGGGAGTATTCGATTACAGCCATATCTTCTCGTAAACAACTCATAGAAGAAGCTTACGTGGTTTTATCAGATTCCAAAGAACGCAGCGCCTACAATCATCAGTATCTTGCCCACGCCTATGATCCTGATAGGTCATCTGTGACATTGGGATCGGAAAACCGCGCCCAAAACAACAACACCAAACCTGATACCCAAAGTCTCAGCATCGAAATTGATCCTGAGGAGTTAGTTGGGGCTTTATTAATTCTCCAAGAGTTAGGAGAATATGAACTTGTACTCAAACTAGGTCGCCCGTACCTCGTCAATAAAAATCGTACTGTCGGGGTGACAGTAGGCAATCGTCTGGCAAATGAGGAATTTTTTACAAGTCCTGAACTACCAGATATTATTCTGACTGTAGCCTTAGCCTGTCTAGAACTGGGACGGGAACAATGGCAGCAAGGTCATTATGAAAATGCCGCCATATCTCTAGAAACTGGCGAAGAATTGCTATTACGTGAAGGGATATTCCCCAGCGTGCAAAGAGAAATTGCAGCGGATTTGTGTAAGCTGCGACCATATCGAATCTTGGAATTACTGGCATTACCTCAAGAAAAAACCAAAGAACGCCGTCAGGGATTGGGATTATTGCAGGGGATTTTAGAAGATCGGGGCGGAATGGATGGAAATGGCAATGATCAATCTGGTTTAAACATTGATGATTTTCTCCGATTTATCCAGCAGTTACGCAACCACTTAACCGTTGCCGAACAGCACAAACTATTTGAAGCCGAAAGCAAGCGACCCTCTGCCGTGGCCACATATTTAGCGGTTTATGCCTTGATAGCTAGGGGTTTTACCCAACGCCAACCAGCTTTAATTCGCCAAGCCAAGCAAATGTTGATCCGTCTGGGTAAGCGCCAAGATGTCCATTTAGAACAGTCTTTATGTGCTTTGTTATTGGGACAAACCGAAGAAGCAACTCGTGTTTTAGAACTCAGTCAGGAATATGAAGCTTTAGCTATTATTCGGGAAAAATCTCAAGATTCTCCAGACTTACTCCCAGGATTGTGTTTATATGGTGAATTGTGGTTACAACAAGAGGTATTTCCCCACTTTCGTGATTTGGTCAGACAACAAGCTTCTTTAAAAGATTACTTTGCTGATCAACAGGTACAAGCTTATTTAGAAGCTTTACCAACAGATGCCCAAACTACTAATGAGTGGGACACAATTCACCGCCAGCCTTTTCCTACACCCCCAATCAATAGTCCTCATCATCGTAGTCATGAGACTGGTAATAGTCGTCATATCAATCACAGCCGTACACCTGACCCGGATTTCCCAGAAATACCAGCTAGAGAAATATCTGAATCTTCTCAGTTCTCCTCACCTCAAGTACCTATTTCCGAAAGTCACACACCTGAGATACCTGTACATTCGCCATCTGAAGCAATAGGGACAGCAGGAAATCACCAGAAAATGAATGACGCTGTTCATTCTGTTGCACCCAATCAAACCAAAAAGCGTAGGCGACGCAAGCCAACTTCCGCTAACAATCGAGATCGTTTTGGGGAGTATCGTCCATCTCATGCTCGACAAAGGCGCACTTTTGTGAACTCCTTAGATGCAAAAACCCGTATAGTGTGGATGGTTTTTTTATCTTTGGGAGGTTTATTAGTTTTTTGGTTATTAGCTTCTACAGCTTGGGGATGGTTAAACAATATGTTTTTCCCAAAACCAACTTTGCAGGGAGAACCTTTGGCGATAGAACTGAATCAACCCGTAATTATGATTCCTGACCCCAAAAGCGAACCAGAAGTAGGGTTAGGTAAACTAACAACAGCAACAGCAGAGGACGTGATTAAAACTTGGTTATCTACTAAGGCCGCAGCTTTAGGACCAAATCATGAAATTAATACTTTAAATGAGATATTAGCTGGTTCTGCCTTATCACAATGGCGATTAATTGTCAAGCAAGATATAAGAGATAGCCGCTATCGCAAGTACGAGCATAATGTGAAGGTAGAATTTGTCAATCAGAGGGAAACTGTTGCAGATAACGCTGTGGTAGAAGCTACAGTTAAGGAAGTTACTCACTTTTATGAACAGGGTGAAAGCAAAAAGTCTTCTGAAGATCGGTTACGGGTTCGTTATGATTTGATTCGTAAACAAGGTGTGTGGCGAATTCAAAGTATGACAGTTGTTAGATAATTCATAATTCGTAATAATGCCTACGGCACGCTACGCGAACGTAATTCGTAATTAACTGTCAAGAGGCTAGTACCGCTTTCTCGGAAGTCAAAACGAAGATAGCATAGGATTGTCGGAGATTTAGAATGGTTAGTTTATTTATGCTGTGCTGTACTAGAATGGTCAAGCGTTTGGGAATATCCCAACTTTCAGCAGCCCATAGCATTTTCGACATAGATAATATTTGAATATGAACGCTACACAAGAACAACTTAAACTGAAATTAGCACAGGCTTTGGTGGCTGCGTTTGGCGCTGACTACACCGAGGTAGATCCGATTTTGGTGACTGCGAGTAATCCTAAGTTTGGGGATTTTCAAGCGAATGTGGCTTTATCCCTGAGTAAGAAGTTGGGAATGCAACCGAGAGCGATCGCATCTGCTATTGTAGAAAAGCTAGATATATCTGATATTTGCGAACCTCCAGAAATAGCTGGGCCTGGTTTTATTAATTTAAAATTGCAAACATCCTACCTGGAAGCACAACTCAACGCAATTAAAGCAGATTCTCGGTTAGGAGTTCCCACAGCGAAAAATCCCCAAAAGGAAATTGTCGATTTTTCTAGTCCGAATATTGCTAAAGAAATGCACGTCGGACATTTGCGTTCTACAATTATTGGTGATTGCATCGCCCGGATTTTAGAATTTCGTGGACATGATGTATTGCGGTTAAATCATGTTGGTGATTGGGGTACGCAATTCGGGATGTTAATTACTCATCTTGTTGATACTTATCCCGACATTGGATTGATGGAAACTTCTCTAGGCAATTATTTACATGGTGATATAAATATAGGAGACTTGGTTGAGTTCTATAGAGAAGCTAAAAAGAAATTTGATAATGATGAAGAGTTTCGAGAAAGATCCCGACAAGCAGTGGTAAACTTACAATCTGAAAAAGAGCCATTCACAACCGCCGCATGGACTCTTATTTGTCAAGCTTCTCGAAAAGAGTTTAAGGAAATTTATGATCGGCTGGATATCAAATTGGAAGAAAGAGGAGAATCATCTTATAATCGCGACTTACCAAAAGTTGTAGAAGACTTAGAAGCATCTGGTTTATTAGTAGAAAACCAAGGTGCAAAATGCGTTTTCTTGGATGGTTTTACAAATAGGGAGGGTGAACCTTTACCTTTAATTGTTCAAAAATTTGATGGTGGTTATAACTACGCTACTACAGATTTAGCAGCACTGCGTTACCGGATTCAAGAAGATCAAGCCAAGCGGATAATTTATGTTACAGATGAAGGACAAGCTAACCACTTTTCTCAATTTCTCCAAGTAGCAAAAAAAGCTAATTGGATACCTGATGATGTGAAAATTGTTCACGTTCCTTTTGGTTTGGTTTTAGGTGAAGATGGGAAGAAATTCAAAACTCGTTCTGGTGACACTGTCCGGTTAAGAGATTTATTAGATGAAGCAGTTTCTCGCACTCGTGCAGATTTGGAAGCGAGATTAAAAGAAGAAGGTAGAGAAGAAACTGAAGAATTTATTAATAACGTTGCTAATGTAGTTGGTATTAGTGCGGTAAAATATGCCGACTTAAGCCAAAATCGCACTAGTAATTATGTTTTTAGTTATGATAAGATGCTTTCCCTAAAAGGGAATACAGCACCTTATATGATATATGCCTATGTGAGGACTCAAGGCATTAGTCGAGAAGGTAATATTGACTTTGCTAATTTGGGAGATAATGCCAAAATTGTTCTGAGAGAAGATACAGAATTTACTTTAGCAAAGCATTTGTTACAACTCGATGAAGTGATTGGTGAAGTTGAACAGGATTTACTCCCAAATCGTTTGTGTGATTATTTATATAATCTCAGCGATAAGTTTAATAAGTTTTATGAAAATTGTCCGGTGCTGAAATCAGAGGAACCTGTAAGAACATCGCGGTTGATGTTATGTGATTTAACTGCGAGAACGCTAGAGAAGGGATTAGATTTGTTGGGAATTAAGGTGTTGGAGAGGATGTAAGTAGGTTGGGTTTCCTAACGTCAACCCAACATTGACGGGTTTTTGTTGGGTTGCGCTGTCGCTTAACCCAACCTACGAAAACTCTTAACCGAACAGTATTGCATTACGTTTCTCCTTTTGTATTATTTAAATAGTCCCTAATAATTTCTAAAATTACTTGTTCAATATCTGGAATTTCAGATGGGATAATTTTATCTTTAATGTGTTTGTGATTTGTGTAACCTAAATCTGGCTTGTGTTTTGCATTGTCATAGCGAAATATTAAGTTATTTTCATGGTCTTGATAATGGAATGAATAGGAAAGCTTGTCAATAGATACTTGTAGGTCAACATATTCTTTGAAAAATAGGTGAGAACCTTGCAAAAACTCTAAATTACCTTGGATAAAACCCACATAAGTTGATCTAGCATCTACCGAAAAGTTAAAGGATAAAATCCATCCATCATTTACATATTTTTGAATAACAGAAATAATATTAGCTTGGTAATTGTTGAGTAACATATTCAATTGCTTCTAACTTTTGCAGAGAATTAGTTAATTTTTCTTTAATTTTTATCTCCCCAACCCAACTCACATATTCTTCATCACCTCCTTCCAGGTCTTCTGCTGTCCAATGCGTGAAAAAAAACTCGGACGAAACTTGATATTTCGCTTCAAATTCCATCAAAAATTTATTGGTTTTTGCTAGTGAGCGTTGTAAGCTTTTAATCTCAGATTCAATGGCTGTTCTAACTAAATTTTGGACAATTTCAATATCGGGAGAATCAGATTTAATTTGTAGTTGCAACATCACGTTTACCTTAATTTGTTAGTTTATTAGCATCGGTTAGTTATTGATTGCCGATTTGTTTATATTTTAATATCAATAATCGCTGCATGAAAATAAGCTTTTCAAACATCCTCTAAGAAAGGGTTAAAGTTCAAAATCCTGGCAAGTCTGCTATTATACCGTTAATCGCGTGTAATCTGCCACCTTGCCCCAATTATGCTCACAACTCTGCGCCATAATCGCAAGCCTTATCGCTTTATCCTTTATCCTTTGGCATTCATCCTTTCTTTTCTCCTTTGTCTACCTTGGGTAAGTGCCAAAGAAACCCCTAAACCTAAACCGGAACCGTGGCAGATTAACGGTATAGTAGCCGCCCTTGATGATGGAAATGACCAAGTTAAGAAACTTGCTTTTGACAAACTCAATGAATATGATCTAAAAAATTTGCAATTGGTGGTTGAGAAACCAGAAAATATTGCTCAAAAAGCTGCCAAAATCCTCAAAGATAAATCCGTTGATAAAGATGTTCGTTCCAGTGCAGCAGTGGCATTGGGGAATTTAGGGGAGGCTGGCAAACCCTACGTTCAAGACATCGCTGACATCCTCAAGGATAAATCCGTTGACTCCTATGTTCGTCAAGGTGCAGCAGTGGCATTGGGGAATCTAGGGGAGGCTGGCAAACCCTACGTTAAAGACATCCTCGACTTCCTCAAAGATAAATCCGTTGACTCCAATGTTCGTAGAAGTGCAGCATTGGCATTGAGGAATCTAGGGGAGGCTGCCAAACCCTACGTTAAAGACATTCTCGACATCTTCAAAGATGAATCCCTTGACTCAGAGGTTCGTTTTCATGCAGCAGTGGCATTGAGGAATCTAGGGGAGGCTGCCAAACCCTACGTTCCAGACATTCTCGACTTCCTCAAGGATAAATCCGTTGACAAAGATGTTCGTTATAGTGCAGCAGTGGCATTGGGGAATCTAGGGGAGGCTGCCAAACCCTACGTTAAAGACATTCTCGACTTCCTCAAGGATAAATCCGTTGACTCCTCTGTTCGTCAAGGTGCAGCTTATGCCTTGGGGAATCTAGGGGAGGCTGCCAAACCCTACGTTAAAGACATCGCTGACATCCTCAAGGATAAATCCGTTGACAAAGATGTTCGTGGAAGTGCAGCTTATGCCTTGGGGGATCTAGGGGAGGCTGCCAAACCCTACGTTCAAGACATCGCTGACATCCTCAAGGATAAATCCGTTGACAAAGATGTTCGTGGAAGTGCAGCTTATGCCTTGGGGAATCTAGGAGAGGCTGCCCAACCCTACCTTCAAGACATCGCTGACATCCTCAAGGATAAATCCGTTGGCAATGGTGTTCGTTATCGTGCAATTTATGCCTTGGGGAATCTAGGGGAGGCTGCCAAACCCTACGTTCAAGACATCCTCAAAGATAAATCCGTTGACTTCCCTGGTCGTGGAAATATAGCATTGGTAGCATTGGGGGATCTAGGGGAGGCTGCCAAACCCTACATTCAAGACATTCTCGACATCCTCAAAGATAAATCCGTTGACTCCGACTCCGGGGTTCGTCAAGATGCAGCAAAGGCATTGGGGAATCTAGGCGAGGCTGGCAAACCCTACATTCAAGACATCCTCGACATCTTCAAAGATAAATCCGTTGACTCCTCTCTTGACTCCTCTGTTCGTCAAGGTGCAGCAGTGGCATTGGGGAATCTAGGGGAGGCTGCCAAACCCTACGTTCAAGACATCCTCGACATCCTCAAGGATAAATCCGTTGACTCCTCTGTTCATTATGGTGCAGCAGTGGCATTGGGGAAGATAGAAAAACTCACGTTAAATCAAGTTGTGGTAATTCTGGATAGCGTCTATTACGATGGTCAATCACAAATTGCCAAATGGCGATTTTTAACCTATTTCCTTGGTGGCGGCACTGATGATGTGAAAACCTTGCTGACATGGGTAGGCGAACCAAAAACAACTCCTGAAAAACTGACACACGCTGAAGGTGAAAAAACACTAAAAGTCCTTCAGCAAGTCTGGGAACCCAGCCAAGATTTAACTAAATTAAAGGCAGATTTAGCAAAGCAAATTGCTGTAGTTGCCAGAAAAGTCACTTGGAAACCACAAGATATTGTGCTTTTAGAAACTCACTACAACAACCTGAAAAAAGCTAGATTCAACGAAGCTGATTCCCTGCAATCAGTTATAGTTAACCTCCAAGGTTGGCAGTGGTTTTTTAACGCCCGAATTACTATCATTTCTCACGCTGCCTTTTGGCTGGCACTCATCTTTGCTTATCCCAAATTCCCCCAAATCCAAGCCATCTTCTTTTGGAATCCTTGGGTACGCCGCATTCTCGGTGTCGGTTATGTCGGCTTTCTCCTCACTTGGTTTCCTCCCTTTCGCCGCAAATTATTTGAACCATTCCAGCCTTCTCTGTTAGCTGATGTAGGCTTAGATAAATTTAATGACCAATCATACTTCCCAGAGTCCAGAGTTAAAATTCCTGGTTCTGAAGAAATTCTCCCTGTCACCGCAGCCCTGCCCAGCATCAAAGGGCAAATTGTCTTAGAAGGTGATTCTGGTTTGGGTAAGTCGATGTTTTTGCGTCATCTGGTGAAAAACTCCCAGCGTATTCTTGTTTATCTCCCCGCCCAAAAGTGTGATAAAGGGGTAATTGAAGCCATTCAAGACAAATTACACGGACAGGCACAAGATGCCGACTTTCTCAAAAATCTGATTTACAGTGGTGCAATTGACATCTGCATTGATGGACTTAACGAAGTCACCGCCGAAACACGGGCAAAAATAGTCCAGTTTGTGGAAAGCTATTTCCGGGGCAATATTATTATGACTACCCAACCCCTAGAATGGACACCACCCTCAACGGCCAAGATATATAAATTGCAACCTCTTGAACCACAACAAATTAAAGAATTTTTGCTTTCTCGTCAACCGCGACTACCCAAAAATGCCCAAATTCAAGGCGTTGATTATGAAAAAGCTTGCACTGATTATTTAAAAGAAGTCCTCAAACAGCAACAAGCCAAGGAAGAGTTAGACGCAGCCCAACGCATTCTATCAAATCCAATGGATTTAACTGTGGTGGCTCTAATGTTATCACAAGGTAAACATCCTAATTTATTTCGCTTGCAAGAACAGCAATACAACTTAATAGCAGCAGAATATCTCACGGAATGGAAACAAGAATTTCCCTTGAAGAAATTTTCAGCCGCTGTTTATGAAATGCGAATCCAAGACAAACAAGCCTTACCCGCAGATGAATTTTATCAAGTGCTAATGTCTTTGGAAGATGAAAAATACAAGATGGTAGTTAGCCGTCAATGGCAAGATGAAAAAGGCGAAGCTAAGAAAGAATGGTATTTCCGCCACGATAAAATTATGGATTTCTTTTTGGTGCAGAATTTTATCGGCGAAAATGATGCAGCCGAAGCACTATTAGTTGATAGAATGGGCGACCCGCGTTTTCGTGGTGTATATTTCTTGTTAGCAACCTTGCTTCCTTTAGATGCAGCCAAAGAACTGCGGGAAAAATTGATTCAATACGCTGCTGATACTAAAGACAATACAGTAAGTAATACTTTTGTGCAGTTATTACGCACTAGATAAGCATTCTTGGAGTCATCATCAAAAAAAATAATTAATGAAAGACTATCCTCACCTTATTTTGATAGATAGCATAATTTTCTAAATCATTTTTACAATATTCAGGCACTTATTTAGATGGAATACGTCAGGATTGTTTGTTGTGGCAAATAATCAGGAGGAAGAAATGAAACCAGTATTTATTCTCAAAAATATTATCACTTCTCTGGGTTTATTAGTTTTATTGACCCCTAGTCAAGCATCTGCACAAATTGTACCACAACCTTGGGTTTCTGTGGGTGAAAAAGATGGTGAAGTTACCTATGCTATCGGTGCTAGGGCATTGAGTTTAGGCGTTGAAATTGGATCTGGTGCTGATAGTTCTACGGGTGTAGATGTCTTAAAATTTGTGAATTTACCTGTGATTTCTCCTTATGTTGGAGTTGGTTACTATTCAGAAGGTAAGGGTATTGCCTTTTCTGGTGGTGTGCAAGGAAACGCAACTAAAAATGTTTTTCTTGGTGCTGGATATCATTCTATACGTGGTTTCAATGGACAGTTAGGGGTAAAATTCTGATTGGGGATTTGTGATAATAATCAAGAGGAAAAATAGCAGCTAGAATCAGGGTGTTTAAATTTAGGTGTTTAAATTTAATGGAACAATACGGTCCAAATCCTTACCATCCTTATCCAATACCTGAACATCGTCGGGTTTGCTTTATTAAAAGTTGTATTAAATCTCCAAATATCATTGTTGGGGATTACACTTATTATGATGATCCGGTGAACCCGGAGGAGTTTGAGAAGAATATCCTTTACAATTATGGTAGTGATTCTTTAATTATTGGTAAGTTTTGTGCCATTGCTACTCATGTTAAGTTTATCATGAATGGTGCTAATCATAAAATTGATGGCATCTCTACTTACCCATTTCCAATTTTTGGTCATGGTTGGGAATCAGCAATGTCAAATTTGATGAATTTACCTAGCAAAGGTGACATTATCATTGGTAATGATGTTTGGATTGGTTATGATTCTCTAATTATGCCGGGGGTAAAAATTGGTGATGGTGCTATAATTGCAGCGCGTTCGGTGGTGGTGAAAGATATTCCTCCCTATACAATTGCTGGTGGTAATCCCGCAGTTACTATTAAGCAGCGTTTTAGTGATGAAGAAATAGAAATTCTGCTTTCTATTGGTTGGTGGAATTGGGATATTGAGAAAATTACTCGCAATATTGATGTGATTATGAATGGTGATATTCAGAAATTGAGGAGTTGTTTGTAACTCAATATTTTTGGTGTTAAAGATATAGCTATAGCCAAAATAATTAGGACATTACATAATCTTCAGTTGTAGGGGTTTAGCATTGCTAAACCCCTACTAATTACAATACTTGTCGGTTAAGCTCAAAAAACAGAATTATGTAGGTTGGGTTGTGGAACGTGAACGTTCGCGGAGCAATCGGAACAAAACCCAACACTTGTAAGCATTTGTTGGGTTGCGCTATCGCTTAACCCAACCTTGTATCTTAGAGGAAGTAGTAGACCGCCCCAACCAGGGTCGAAAAAGACCGTTAAGTAGCAAGGGTCACTACAACAATCTCCATGACAGAACTCGAACAGTCGCCTGGGGTAAAAACTATGAATAAAGACATAGATAATATAGCCCGTATCGTGCAAGGAAGAGTGAAATCAAGGGGATGAAGAAAAAAAGAGTAAAAGAATTAGTGGAAAGTTGAGAGTTAAAAATGGAAAAAATCTCTCAGTGGATAGGTATCGACGTAAGTAAAGCAACACTAGATGTTTACATCCGTCCAATAGGGAAAGCATTCAAAGTTGCTAACACGGAAATAGAAATAGCTAATCTAGTCAAGGAACTCCAATTATACACCTTAAATCTAATTGTATTAGAAGCAACAGGAGGACTAGAAACAGAACTAATAATCCAATTACAAGCCGCACTGTTACCAGTAGCATTAATCAACCCTCGCCAAGGAAGAGATTTTGCTAAAGCCACAGGTAAGTTAGCAAAAACTGATGCAATTGATGCAGAGGTTTTGGCACATTTCGGTGAAGCAATGAAACCGCAAGTGTTAGCAATTGAAAGCGAAATGGCACGTCAATTAGGTGAATTAATCAGTCGCCGAAGACAATTAGTGGAAATGTCTACAGCCGAAAAAAAACCGCCGTGACCGCGCTCGCGGTAAAGCCTTGGCAGATATTGAGGCACATATTGATTATCTCAATCAACGTCTTCAACAAATCAATCAAGAAATTGACCAACTGACTCAAAATAATCAACAATGGATTGATAAAGTCAATTTACTCAAAACTACTCCTGGCATTGGTCAAGTTATTTCTACCACCCTAGTTTCTGACTTACCAGAATTAGGTCAATTAACCGCCAAGCAAATTTCTCGCTTAGTTGGTGTTGCACCTATTAATCATGATAGTGGTGAAGCAGTGCGTTCCTGTCGCCTTGCGTCGGAAAGCAACTGCTGAACCCGTAGGGACAACACAAAGGTAAGCGAATGATTAATGGTGGTCGCGCTCATGTTCGTGCCATTCTTTATATGGGTGCTGTTGTTGCCATGCGTCATAATCCTGTGATTAAAGCTTTTTATCAACGCCTTGTTGAACGTGGGAAATCCAAAAAATTAGCCATTACTGCTTGCGTTCATAAGATGTTAGTCATTTTAAATGCGATGGTTCGGGATCATCTTCCTTGGGGTGCTAAATATAATTTACAACCAGCTTAAAACTTTTAAATTCCTGAAATTCATTTTTGGTCATTACAAACTATGTTGGCTTTTTTACTCTATGAGTCAGAGTTCCTATTTCTGCTGCCAAAAATTAATTTTTCCTCAACCTTAATGTGAATATTCAACTTTTACCCTCACGAGTGATCTAGCAACTGGGGAAGATTGGGCGACGTAGTGAAGTGGTAGGGCGGGCTGTGACTATCTAGTTTACCAATCCAAAATCTTCATGCCCGTACCTACCACCGCCCAATCTAGCGCAGCGTTCCCCTGTTGCGTCAACAAGTGCGATCGCTTGACAATCAAGACAGTCGCTACAAAAACTCTTAACCGAACCGTATTGAGGTGCGTCATATCTAGGAAATCTGTTAATTGTGGCAAATTATCGAGTCTGACGCACCCTACTAATATACTGTTTCAAAAGCCTAAAATAACCAATTATCGTTGATTCAGATCATATCCAATCAATTTGTATATAGCATTTCCTAGTCTAAGGAAGTACAAAATTATCTGCGTTTATCTGCGTCCATCTGTCTTGAAAAGTTTCCTACGCCGGGAAACCCGGCTTTCCTGCGGAACGCTTACGCGAACGAGGAACTTTTCGCTGCGTTTAATTATTAATTGCTTGTATCTCACTAGAATAGAAATTGCCAGGGAGCATCCCAATTTTGCAAAAATATACGCAACTAACCCAAAAAACCTGTTTTACCCCTTACCTTCGCGCTCTTCGCGTCTTCGCGGTTCGTTTATTTTATGCTTTGTATTCAGTTGGAAGCTCAGATAAAAAATAAACTTACACATTTGGGATGCTCCCAATTGCCATAGTGCGTAAATTCTAGATATTTATAAGTTGAGTTAAGCGACAGTACAACATAACAAAATCCCGAAAATGTTATGCTAAAACACCAAAAGAATTTTCACACTCTCACCTGTCATTTACTATATTAGCCAATTGGATAAACTAACTCTCTGACGCTGGTTGCGGAATCTTGTTGTAATGCTACAGATGCGATCGCTTGGGCTTCAGTTATAGTTAAATGTGAGATTGCCTGTTTGAGTGGGGCTATAGCTTGGGGATTGACACTCAATTCATCCAAACCTAAACCTAATAAAATGGGTGCTACGAAAATGTCTGCTGCGACTTCTCCACATAATCCTACCCAAATACTTTCCTCATGGGCAGCTTGTACTGTTTGCTGAATCATTCGCAAAACAGCGGGGTGCATGGCATCGGCTAAAGTTGCTACTCTAGGATTAGTGCGATCGCCTGCCATGACATACTGACTTAAATCATTTGTGCCAATACTGAAGAAATCAACTTCCCTCGCTAATTGATCAGCGATAGCGACGGCTGCGGGTGTTTCAATCATCATTCCCACTTCCATTTTCTCATCAAAAGCTATACCCGCTTCCCGCAGTTCCCTTTGTACCTCAGTCAAAATTGCCTTTGCGGCTCTGACTTCTGTTAAAGTGACAATCATCGGCCACATGACTTTGATCATATTGCCGGTACTGGCACGTAAAATTGCTCGTAATTGAGTTTTCAATAACTGCGGATTTGCTAAACAGAAACGAATTCCCCGCACCCCTAAAAAGGGATTAGCTTCTGCAACTCCTGTATTTAGATAAGGGAGTGGTTTATCTCCACCTACATCTAAAGTGCGAATAATTAAAGGTCGATTTTCGAGAACTTGAGCGATCGCTTGATAAACTGCTAATTGTTCCTCTTCTCCAGGCGCACTTGTGCGATCAAGATACAAAAATTCAGTGCGTAGTAATCCCACTCCGTCTGCACCATTAGCGACTGCTATTTGAACATCTGCAAGACTACCAATATTTGCAAAAACCTGAATTTGTCGCCCATCACGGGTAATGGCTGGCTGGTGCGCCTTTCTTCGTGCTTCTTCTTGGGCTGTTCGCCATACTTGCTGCTTGGTTTCTAATCTAGCCAAGGTAGCCGCTTTTGGTGCGATCCAAGCCCTGCCAGTTTCCCCATCCAGTGCGATCAAAGTACCACTTTCCAAGTTTAACACCTGAGCATCGATACCCAAAACCGCAGGAATCCCCAATGTCCGGGCGATAATTGCCGTATGGGAAGTAGCACTACCCGAAGTCATACAAATACCCAAAACCTTGGTGGGATCAAGCTTGGCGGTATCTGAAGGAGTTAAATCGCTGGCAATGATAATTGATGGTTCTGTCAAATCTAAGTCAGAGGGTGAGTTTCCCAGTAATATTCTTAACACCCTCCGTCCCACATCCACAACATCATCTACTCGTTCTTGCAAATAAGCATCTTCAAGTCTGCGGTAGGAATTTGCTACCTCATCTACTACAGCTTGCCAAGCTGCTTCTGCATTGAGGCGTTTTTCAAAAATACTCTTTTTGACGGCTTCTAGTAATACAGGATCTGCTAAAAATAACAAATGGGCATCAAAAATAGCTGCGTCTGCGTCTCCAATTTGAATAGAGGCGTGGGAGAGCAAAGTTTGAATTTCCTGTTTAGCTATTTGCATAGCTGATTGTAATCGTTGCCACTCTATTTCTACATTTTCTATGTGATATTCGGTAATTGCAATAGTGGCAGATTGATAATGAACTATTGGTGCGATCGCAATTCCTGGAGAAGCCGCAATACCGATAATTTCCCCTTGCTGAGGCGGTGTCTCTTCTTGCGGTACAGCGAGTGGTAATTCGACAATGGTATTATCTTCGCCAAAGTTGTTGATAATTAAAGCTTGTAACGCTGTCAGCACTTCTTGGGCATCAATACCAGTAGCAGTAATCAGCAATTCATGTCCTTGACGCACTCCCAAAGTTGCGACCTGATTTATACTGTCACCCCGAACTGCTTCCGTATTTCTAGTTAAATTTTGGACTCTAATTTGCGATTTAAACCGGGATGCAGTGCCTACAAATTGAGCCGCAGGACGAGCGTGTAAACCTAAACGATTATTAACTGTAAGTCTAATTTCTCTCGTGGGAATTTCTGCGTTGAGGATAGGTTGGCTACTGACTGATAAGGGCATTGCTGGTTTTCCGTCTATTGATTGGTTAAATCCAGCCCGACTAATAAAACCTAACTGCGTGGCTTTTGATACTAATGCTCCCTGTGCTTCAGAGATAACTTGGTGTATGTCTTTCCCAGCTGCAGCTGCCACAGCAGCCACCACAGCCCCTTCTACCAGAGGTGCGGCACACAAATATACTTGATCTCGCTGTTCTGGGGATAGAAACTCTAGCGCCATTTCTGCGCTCATCAAAGCACTACCCAAATCCATCAGCACTAAAACACCATCATCGCTGAATACAGATGCGATCGCTTCATAAACCTGTATCGCATCTGTTCCCAGTGGATTTTCTGGATCATCAATTCCCGCTGCAATAGCCAGAGAAACCTGTCCTTGAACCATCTGTGCGGCCAGTTCCCGCACTCCCAGCGCTAATTGTTTACTGTGAGAAACGATAACAATGCTAACCACTGTAATACCTGAGCCAGTTAGTTACCCATTCTATTATTCCTTGTCAACATCCCAAAACCGGCATTTATTTAGCTTGTATTTAGGTTGTCAGATGTCCTCTTCTTTCCCCCTGCCCCCTGCCCCCTGCCTCATCCCCTCGAACCTTCTACCACCTCCAATAAACTCCGCAACATCCAATAAGCAGAAGTACCTCCAGGATCTTGATGACCCAAACTTCGCTCACCTAAATAACTTGCCCTGCCTTTTTTAGCTAACATGGGGATAGTTGCCTTTAACCCTTGTTCTGCCGCAGTAACCGCCCTCTGCAAGGCTTCTACAGTCTCCAAACCCTCGCTGACAGCTTGCTCAAAAGCACCTACAGCCGGAGACATCACATCTATCATAGTTTTATCTCCTAACTGCGCTTTACCACGTTCAACTAAACCATCTAAGCCAGCCTGAAGTACTTTCAGAGTATCTTCTGTTGTTAATTCCTGCTTGCCATCCGTTGCGGAACTAGCCCTTAAAAACCAAGTTCCATAGAGGGGTCCACTCGCACCACCAATACTGGAAATTAAGGTCATGCTGACAGCTTTGAAAATGCTGCTGATGTCTTTACCTGTAAAACTCCCTAACTGACTGCTGATTTTTTTAAAACCGCGATCCATATTGATACCGTGATCACCATCACCTATGGCCGCATCTAATTCTGTCAAATCTTCTTTATGATGCTCAATGACAGAAGCGTAAACCTGTAACCATTCGACAATTTGCACCTGAGTAATCATCTCACATTCCCCAGCGTAAACTTGGCGTTTTTACTGGTGCATCCCATAACCGCAGCATCTCATCATCTAACTTTAGCAGGGTAATTGAGCAGCCTTGCATTTCCAAAGATGTGATGTAGGGGCCAATTAAGTTTCGCACAATTTGTAGTCCTTCCTGCTCACAGATTTCTGCTAGTTTGCGATAGACAAGATAAAGTTCAGAAACGGGAGTCCCACCCATACTGTTAACAAATGCTAGAATGCGATCGCCTTTTTGCAGGGGTTTATTTAACAGTTCTACATCCAGCCATTCTGCTTTTCTTTCATTCCACTCCCGCACTGTGCGACTATAGGCGGTATCATCCGTGAGCGATCGCACTAAAATCTCTGTAATCTCATCCGCTGATTTCATGGTAACTCTCTCTCTCCCAGGTTCCCCATGAATCCCAATTCCTAATTCTATTTCATCATCTCCCAAAGCAAAAGTCGGTGTACCCTTCATCGGCACTGTACAAGAACTGAGGGCAACTCCTACACTCCGTCCATGCAAATTTACCTTTCTACACAAAGAAGCTACTTGCTGCAAATCATAACCTTGTTTTGCGGCTGCACCACAAATTTTTTCCGCCAGCACTGTTGTTCCTACACCTCTTCTGCCTTGGGTATACAAACTATCTTTGACTGCCACATCATCATCAATGATAATATTTAGGGTGCGGATGCCTTCACTTCTGGCTAATTCCGTCGCCATTTCAAAATTCATCAAATCGCCACTATAATTTTTGACGATATAAAGAATACCAGCACCACCATCTACCTGCTGCGCTGCGGCTAACATTTGGTCAGGTGTGGGTGAGGTGAAAACTTCACCAGGACAAGCAGCATCAAGCATTCCATCACCAACAAAGCCAGCGTGCATGGGTTCGTGACCACTTCCGCCCCCAGAAATAATTGCTACCTTACCCTGAATAGGTGCATCGGCACGATAGACAAAAGTTGGCTCATAATTTACCTTAATTAAATCACCATGAGCCACAGCCATTCCTTCTAGACTTTCTCTAACAAAGTCTTCGGGTTGATTAATCAGCTTTTTCATAATTCATATTCAAAGGGGCTAAAAATCAGAATAAGCTTTCACAGCACAAAAAAATTTCAGCATTTTCAGACTCCCGTTAAATTTTTTGTAAAATCCTGTACTCTAAAGCTGTAATCACTGGAAGTATATAAGCTTGAATAAATTACTTATCGGGATTGGAATGTTTGCTGGTTCTACCATTGGTAGTTACATTCCGCTTTTATGGGGTGGAGGTTTATTATCGGTTGCCTCAATTTTGTTCAGTATGATTGGCGGTATACTGGGAATATTGATTGCGTACCGCCTCTCAAAATATTTAGGATTTATTTGAGTCAAAACTGGGAACTGACAAGTAATATCATGTCCAGTTGAATACTTATCATTTAGACTGACGCGGAGACAGGGAGACGCGGGGACGCGGAGAATTTTTTTGATAAGTGATTAGGCGGACATAACATAACTTATTTAACTGAATCCTTACATTCGTCTTAAGGCTGGAATTTATAATCCGTCTCCTTTAGACATATCTAAAAACTACGAAAGCTGCATAGTAAACTTAAAATAATAATGGGTTAAGCTGTCGCTAACCCACCCTAATTTCTCCTTATCCAAGAGGATTTTACTGCTGAATGCTGCTGTCAATATTGTTAACTACCCGCTGTTGATATTCTGCTTCAGTCATTAATTCATAGGTAGATTCTACCCTATCTAAAAATACTTTTCCTTCCAGATGATCATATTCATGTTGAAAAATTCGCGCCACAAAATCGGTTAATTCTTGCTTTTGTAAATTCCCATTTCTATCTGTATATTCAATTTCAATTTTTTGATATCTAGGAACTAAACCCCTAATTCCCGGAACACTTAAACAACCTTCCCAACCTTTGAGAACTTCAGTTGAGTGAGAAATAATTTGAGGATTAATCATCGCTGTTGGTTCCATTTCTGGTGCAGATGGATACCGAGCATTAGGACGGGAAGCAACAATAAATAAACGATAAGATGCTGCTATTTGGGGAGCCGCAATTCCTACACCATTAGCTAGGTCAACAGTAGCGATTAAATTGTCGATTAGCTTTTGAATATCTTGATCTTGAATATTTTCAATGTCAACTGCTTTTTGCCGTAATATCGGATTACCTAATTGGATAATTGGCGCTAATTCAGTCATGAAATAAACTCCTGTAAATTGGGCTTTAATGTTGATTTGATAAATATCTGCAATTAACTTTCATTCCTAATGGGCAAAGGTGCAGGTTTAACCGTTACTTGAGTAGGTTGTCCATTTCGCTCTATTTGGATTTGGAGAGAGTCACCAATTGTACTATTTTCTACTAGCTTTTGTACTTCTTCTACCTTATTAACAGGTTGGTTATTAATGCTTTTAATTACATCCCCAGGTTTGAGTCCACCAACTGCGGCTGGGGAATTAGCAACAATTCTAGATAATAAAATTCCTTGATCTGGGATTTTCACACGAGCGCCAAATCTTCTAGTAATTCTTTCCTTAATTTCAGGTGTCAACGTTACCATTTCAACACCCAAATATGGATGTTCTGCTCTACCTTTAGTAACTAATTGCTGAGAAATTTTCTGGACTGTATTAATAGGAATAGCAAATCCTAAACCTTGAGCGCCTTGGATAATAGCTGTATTCATTCCTATTACCTCACCACGAGCATTCAATAAAGGTCCGCCGGAATTACCAGGGTTAATAGCTGCATCTGTTTGTAAATAATCTACACGCTTATCACTAACGCCAATTTCACTACCAGAACGGCCTGTAGCACTGATAATTCCCGAAGTTACAGTATTATTTAAACCCAAAGGATTACCAATTGCAATCACAGGTTCTCCGGGTTGTAAAATATCGGAATTACCGAGAGCTAAGGTTGGTAGATTATTAGCATCAATTTGAATCATCGCTACATCCGTTACTGGATCTTCACCCAAAACATTACCGTTAAAAGTGCGTCCATCTTTGAGTGTAACTGTTACTCTATCAGTACCATCTACTACGTGGGCATTAGTTAAAATTTGCCCAGAGGAATTAATTATAAATCCAGATCCGCTACCTCTTTCTACTCTTTTTCTTGTTTGTGGAACTCTATCGCTAAAAAACGGGAAAAATGGATCACCAAATGCTTCCGGTGCTTGAGATGTGATGGTTCGGGTAGAATCAATGCGAACCACAGCACCGCCCACATTTTGTACTACTTTAACTATGAAGTTAGGATCTCCAGAGGAGGAGATCATGGCAGGAGGAGCTGCTATGGGGATATTCTGACCTTGAGGAATGTTTTGTTGGGTTTCTAAAGTTTTGCTATTCAGACGGGAACAGCCACCAAGAAGGATAACTGCTAAACCAGTTAACATCAACTCTCTTCGTTTGGTTCCCAATGTTTGGAATAAAAACTTGGTATCCATATTTTTGGGTGTTAGGTTGTGATTATTTGTCTTCATGTGTAGTTTAGTCTCCGTGTTAGTCCCTGAGTGGTAGGATATTGGCTACTTGGTGTAGACCAGATTAATTACAGTTTAAAGTTAAATGATTGCTTGCTCTTTCTTCTATTGTGGCAATTAGCAGTTATCTCGTCCCACCTGTGAAACTTGGATTAAAATAATTCGTAATTCCTAATATTCCCAGCCTTGTTAAATAAACGTTTCAGATTTTCCTATCCTGAGTATGATGAATTTCTGATTACAGCGATTTTCGGGTAAATGAACCACATTTTTTTGTCTCACGCAGAGGCGCAGAGGCGCAAGAGTTATTTTCATTTGATTTGATTGAATAACAAAGAATCCTGGTATATTTATTTACAAGCTTAAAATTTTACGGTTATGTATGTGCTTTAGGTTATAGAATTATTGTAGTATCTCAAGATGATATGAATAATGAAATAAAAGAGGTGAAGTCATGACAGTAAAAGAAGAACTTATCAAAGAAATTTCTCAAACCCCTGACTTTTTAATCCAAGAAGTATTAAATTTTTTACTGTTCATTAACAATCGGTTTAAGCAAAGAGTTTCCGAAAATAAAACTGGAGATTTTACCGATAACTTAGCATCCCAATCTTTTTTAAATTTCATTGATGATGTGAGTAGTCAAATTCCTCAATCAGAATGGGAAAAGCTACCATCGGATATGTCAAAAAATTTAGATTACTATCTATAGGATATCGAATTGCATTAGCACTTAAAGATATTTTGGCTTTAGAGAATCGCATTCTTTTGGATAAGTTGCTTTAAGGTGTTTAATTTAAAGTAGTTTCCGCAAAGATGCAAAAAATTCCCAGATATTCAACTTCTTCGAGAAGCCGGGAGTCTATCTCTTGTTACAAAATTTGTTACCATTATCCTTCACCAGCTGTATCTCAGATTTATGAAATTAGTTTGCGCTCAAAGCGATCTCAGTACCAATCTATCACTCGTCAGTCGTGCAGTACCATCAAGGCCAACTCATCCCGTACTTGCTAACGTACTGCTGCAAGCGGACGCTCAAACTAACCAAGTCAGCTTAACAGCCTTTGATCTCAGCTTGGGTATCCGAACCAGTTTTAGTGCGGAAGTCATAGAAGGGGGAGCGATCGCACTTCCTGCTAAATTACTTGTAGATATTACCTCACGTCTACCAGAAGGCGAAATCACCTTAGATGATCAATCAGGGGACAACACCGGAGAAGGTATCATTGTCACTCTCAAACCCAAAAGCGGCAAGTATCAAGTCCGCGCTATGGGAGCAGAAGAATTTCCCGAATTACCCATAATTGAAAATTCTGAAGCAATTCACCTCACCACAGCTGCTTTAATTGAAGGACTAAGAGGTTCATTATTTGCTACTAGTGCGGATGAAACCAAACAAGTCCTCACAGGTGTGCATTTAACAGTTAAACAAGACACCTTAGAATTTGCAGCGACAGACGGACATCGTTTAGCTGTGCTAGAAACAACTAATGAGCGTCCGCTTGAGGGTAGCAGTCAACTTGAGGTAACAGTCCCAGCGAGAGCATTACGGGAACTACAACGGATGTTAGCTCATAGTTCTTCAGAAGAAACTGTAGCCTTATATTTTGATCAAGGTCAAATAGTTTTTGCTTGGCAAAATCAACGATTAACCAGCCGAACTTTAGAAGGACAATATCCCGCATATCGGCAATTAATTCCTCGCCAATTTGAGCGCCAAGTTACCATTGAACGGCGACAATTTATCAGCACTTTAGAGCGAATTGCTGTGTTAGCAGATCAGAAAAATAATATTGTCAAAGTCAGCATTGATAATGCCAATCAAGAAATTACTTTATCTTGTGAAGCGCAAGATGTAGGTAGTGGTACAGAGTCAATGCCGGCACAAATATCTGGTGAAGATATAGATATTGCCTTTAATGTTAAATATTTAATGGAAGGCTTGAAAGAGTTGCCATCTTCAGAAATTCAAATGCATTTAAATCAAAGTCTCACTCCAGTAATTTTTACACCTTTGGGCGGTTTAAAAATGACCTATTTAGCTATGCCTGTGCAATTGAGAAATTAAAAATCCGTCAATTTTGAATTTTGCGTTAACTCGTTCCCAGTTTCAAACTGGGAATGCTATCACAGAGGCTCTGCCTCTACTATTATTAAAACTCATTACGGAAAACTTTTCAAACAGCCTCTTAGAGGAGCGATAGCAAAGTTTAACTTGGCTTCTACAAAAGAAATTCCTGTAAATAAATTTAGCCAGGTAATGACAGAGTTAGAAAATTTATCATTTTGGTAAATTCGGGCATAAGCCCCTACTTGCTAGGGGTATACCCGTGCTATAGCGTTCGCCAAACGTGTACCTTGTACTCAGAGATGCTGAGATCAACGTGCCAATATCAGCTTTGTCTGCTGCTATGCTACAATCTTCAGTGTGTATTTAGCTTAATCCATTCATATATGCAAACTCACTTTAGCAATACTCTGTGTCGTTCTATTGAGCTACCTTACAGTAGAAATATGATTAGCTTAGTTTTGATGAGTGCTCTACTGATAAGTCCTTTTCCAGCTCTAGGGCAATCTTCTGCAACATCGGTTGCCAGAGGTGAATCCCTTCTTGCTTTTGACATCAAAGATATCATCCCGACAAGGCGTAAGGTGAGAAGGTCGCGTAGGATACCTAGGACACCCTCCCAACGCCCCTCTCAATCTACAGACTTAGTAAACCAGAAGGAGCAGGAATATGTGAATAGTCTTTCTCCTGAAGAACGAGAGGTTTACGAGATTATCCAGAAAGCCAAACGCGATCTCCAACATCAGCCTATTGCTGATTTTCTTGGGAGCGGATTTGGCATTAGTCCCAAAGGAACTACTCAAACTCCACAAGACCTTGACCTAGAGTTTCAGAATGCTATTCGCGATAGTAATAATTCAACCAGTTCTCAACCTCTAGTTAATAATTATAATGGAAGTGTAGCCCCAACAAAACCTGGCAACCGAATACTTCAACGCATTTTAAATAAGAGAAGTAATGAAACACATGAACAATGGTATGCCAGAATTGACCCCGTGATCTCACGTACTCCGGGAGAGGAGTATAGAGCGTGGAAAGCAACTTTATCATCAGCTGATAATAAAGCCTATGATGTCCTAGTCCGAAAAGAAAATGAGCAGAAAAGGCAACGGATGCAAGAGGCGGATGCTGCATTGTGGGATATGATCAAGCGCGATTTATCTTGTAGATGGGTGCCAGATGCTAACGATAATTATGTTAAGGTCTGTAATGATTGAGCTTTCCTCTTACATAATCTCCCCTCTCAATTCAATACTGGTCGGTTAAGGCTCAAAAGTCATTATATGGTAGGTTGGGTTGAGGAACGAAACCCAACATTATCAAGGATTTTGTTGGGTTTCGCTGTCGCTCAACCCAACCTACATTTCCTTAACCAACAAGTGTTGCCTCTCAATTAGGTTACATCAATTTATCAAAAAACTATAGGTTTCAACTTGGATGGGGTTTAAAATCCCAAATCTAAATTATTAGGTTGTGTGGAAAATGGGAATTTCAATCCAGAATTTTGTACCCACATTTGTTTGTGAATCACATTTGAATATACCGCCGTGTTTTTCTACTACAATCTGATAACTAATTGACAAACCTAAGCCAGTACCTTTACCCACTGGCTTAGTAGTAAAAAATGGGTCAAATATTCTTGCCAATTCAGCTTCTGGGATTCCTTTTCCATTATCACTAATATGAATTACTGCACTTTGTACTTTCTCATTTATTTCTCCTATGGAAGTACAAATAGTAATTTTCCCTGGCTCAGAATTTTCCGATTTAAATGTTTTATAACTTTCTAGGGCATCAATTGCATTACTTAAAACATTCATAAATACTTGATTTAGTTGTCCAGCATAACACTCTACTAACGGTAAATTACCGTATTCTTTTATTATTTGAATGCCCGGACTTTCAGGTTTAGCTTTTAAGCGATGTTGTAAAATCAGCAAAGTGCTATCAATACCATCATGGATATTCACTTCTTTCATTTCTGACTCATCAAGGCGTGAAAAATTCCGTAAAGATAAGACAATTTGCCGAATTCTGTCAACTCCAATTTTCATCGAAGATAGAGTTTTTGGTAAATCTTCTGTCAAAAAATCTAAATCTAGTTCTTCTGCTCTTTCTAAAATCTCTACACTAGGTTCTGGAAATTCCTGCTGATAGAGATTGAGCATACTGAGTAAATCTTCAGCATATTCATTAAGATGAACAAGGTTGCCAGAAATAAAGTTAACTGGATTATTAATTTCATGGGCAACACCTGCTACAAGTTGCCCCAAAGAAGACATTTTTTCTGTTTGAATTAGTTGGGTTTGAGTTGATTGTAATTCATGTAGAGTTTGGGTTAGTTGTTCAGCTTGATGTTGAGTTTTCACTAATAATTCAGCTTGTTGAATCGCTACCCCTAATTGGGAGGCAATCTGACTAATAAAGCTAACTTCCGTCTCCTGCCATTGTCTGGGACTGGAGTGTTGATAAGTGCAAAGTAAACCCCAAAGTTTTTTACCAATAAAAATAGGAGCCAACACAAAAGCATGAATTTGAAACTGCTCTAAGTTATCAACATGACAGGGAGTAAAACCCATTTTATAGATATCATTTACAGCAAAAGTTTCATGATTTCGGTAGCGTCCTCCCTGGGTCTCTTGTAAATAAGTATCATTCCAAATTGTGTTAATTCCCAATTTAGTATCATTTGACCATTTAAGACTAGCAGCTTCAAAATCACCAACAAATTGCCCACCCCAATCGGCATTAAACTTATAGACAGAAACTCGATCAGCTTTGATTAATTGGCAAACTTCTTTAGTGGTAGTTTGAAAAATAGTGTCAATTTCTAGTGACTCACGAATCTTGTTAATAACTCCAAATACTGCTTGTTGTTGTTCTGCTGTCTTTTTCAATTCTAATGTCCGCTGATGGACTTTTTTTTCTAAGTTTTCATTAAATGTTTGTACCTGTTGGTAAAGTTCATACTGCTGAATGGATGAAGCAAAGTGGTTACTAATTTCTGTAGCTAAAGTAATTTCCTCTTCTGTCCATTTTTGAGGTTGTGCTTTTTTAGATTCCTGCCAGATTTCAAAAGATAGTCGGGGGTAAATTTGTCTACTATCTGGATCAAATTTTCCTGCCCAAAGGGTTTCTGTATCTAGTTCATTACGAAAAATACTTAAATAGCCTACTAATTGTTGATGATAGTGAAGGGGAATCATCAAGATACTGCGAATTTTAGTTGGTTTAAAAGCAACTTGTATATTTCTTAAATTCGGATTTTCATAGATGTCGGAAATTGCCCAAACTTCATATTCACCAGATTGATAATGTTCCTGCCAGACACTATACTGCTCTAGTAGGGGATATTTACTTGGTGCTGGAATTATAGGTTGTTCTCCACAGGTATAAAGCTGAAAACAATCGCTACCAGGGATTAAACATTCTGATAAGCTTTTGAAACTACTATTTTCGGAGTCAAAGGCATTGTGTCTAATACATAATCTGCCTCCAACTCCGTTAAAAGCGTTAACTGCGCTTTCTAAAGGTGGTTGTAAAACTATCGTGGGTAGTGAATGGAGTAAAGTCCCAATAGTGTTAAGAATAGCTTCTTGTTCAGCTTTGGCACGGGCTTGGGTGAGAAGATTACTTTGAGCGATCGCTATGGGTAACTGCTCTACTACTATCTGTATCGCTTCTAATTCATATTCTGCCAGATCACGGGCTTGAGAATGATGAGATACTAATAAGCCCCAAAGTGCATCTTGATAGATAATCGGTGCAACTACAGAAGACTTAACCCCCATAGCTGTCAAATATTCTACATGACAGGGGTCTAATGCTCGGTAAAGAATATCCTCAGAGATAATTGCTCCAGTTTCCAGATTATGCTGAGGGCTTTGGCCAATTTCCCTAGCATCAACATTAACTACAGAACGCACCCGCGATTTAATAAACATTTCACGAGATTGTAATGGAATATCATCAGCAGGGAAATTCAACCCCAATAAAGACGGTAAGCGATTTTCATAAATAGATTCTGCTATAACCTGACCACTATCATCAGCATGAAATTTGTAAATCATGACTCGGTCAGTTTCCAGTAAAGATCGAACTTCCGCCGTCACCACTGTGATAATGTCTTCTAATTCTAAGAATGGTCTAATTCGATTTGTAATCCGACGTAATAAATTTTCTTTTTCCATACTTTTCCTCAGGTGCAACGGAGGGATGGATACGGTTTTTTGGATAACATAGATTCTTCTCCTACTATCATAAGCGATTCAGCTTAATAGCATTTTTAGATTTTATTTATGTCTTTGTCTTCAGTGAGATTACGGTCAAATCATAGAAATTACAATTATTAATTGTTAAACTTATTACCGCAAATTTATCACCAGCAGACAGGCAACGATCAAGATTTTTAGGATTAAGTAACAGGATAACATAATCCTTGAATCTTGATCGGAACAGAAAATTAACCTTGTCGAGACTTTCCATGGGTAGGGATTCTCGGCTCTACATTCTTTTCCATAGATATCTATTGAACAGGATTCAGGAATTATATCGTTTCTCTATGAAGATACACCTAAAGAGCCTAAGTAGATGAGCTTTATCTGTGTAACCCCACCTCATCTAGAATTGTGATAATAACTGTCAATGTTGTTAGGACACCAACTCTATCCCCTAGGTCAACCATAGATATTGATAAAACCTAGATACCACAAGACTTTTATTACTATCACCTAAACCTTCACAATGTCAGCAAAGCGAATTTTTAGATAATCATTTTCCATTTTTGCTCCTGATGGTTGGAGTGCAGCTAAAGCCTGTGGTAATACTAAGTTACGACGATGATTACCAATTGTAATATTTAATTCGTCGCCACTTTTACTTAGTTGAACTTGGTCTTTGGGAATGCCAGGTAAATAAAGTTCCAAGCTATATTGGTTATTATCTTGCACAACTCTGATCGTTGTTTCTTTGTAATAAACCTGAGTAGGATCTTCATCTTGATAGAGAGTTTCCTTGAGTCTTTCTAATGCTGCTAAACCACACATTTCCTCAGAATAAAGAGGTACTTCCTTCACAGGTAAGGGATGAAAGTTTTCATGAATTTCTTGGCGATATTGTTCTTGATTTTCTTTCCAACGTTGAAAGAAAGGATCTTCAACTTCTTTAGGAATAATCCGATTAGCAATAATTAAATCGGTCGCCACATTATACAAACTTAAATAAGCATGAGCGCGGAGAGATTCCTTAATCACCATTTTTTCTGGGTTGGTGACAAGACGGACTGAGGTTTGAGTATTATCAGTCAATACTTTTTCTAGAGCTTCTATTTGTTCATAAAACTCATAAGGAGCATCCATTACTTCTTTATTTGGTAACGAAAAACCCGCAATTGGTCTAAAAATAGGTTCAACTAGAGGTCTAAGTGCTACCGAGATGTTTTGAAAAGGTTTATAGAAGCGCCGCATATACCAGCCGCCGACTTCTGGTAAACTCAACAAACGTAGCGCCGTACCAGTAGGAGCAGAATCAATAATTAAAACGTCAAATTCCCCTTCATCATAGTGACGTTTCATTCTGACTAAGCCGAAAATCTCATCCATTCCTGGTAAAATGGCTAATTCTTCGGCTTGTATCCCGTCTAAACCCCGTGCTTGTAACACTTGAGTAATATAACGCTTCACCGCACCCCAGTTACCTTCTAATTCTTGAAGCGCGTCAAGTTCTGCTCCCCACAAATTTGGGCGGACTTGTCGGGCATCATGTCCCAATTCTAAATCAAAACTGTCTGCTAGGGAGTGAGCAGGATCTGTACTTAAAACTAATGTGCGGTAGCCGAGTTCTGCACAACGCAGTCCTGTGGCTGCGGCTACTGAGGTTTTACCTACGCCACCCTTGCCGGTCATTAAAATTACTCGCATGAATGATTCTGTCCCGCCTGAATTTTATTTACATTTATTTACATTATCCGTTGTTTACGGAAAATAGGTGCTGCTTAAGTACATCTAAACGTGAACACTGCCAATAATCAATGTGGGAAACTATCAAACCGTCAGTGTTGGAGAGTAATTCACTCCAACCAGATATAGAAATGCGTGGCTTCCAGGGTAGGGGAGAATTCCAACTCAGTGTCCATTCGCTTTTGATGGTATCTTCTTGGCGTTGGATGTTATGCAAATCCATTTTCAGATTTAAGAAAAAAGTCTGAATGAATTTAATCATCCATTTATAGAGTTCCAAACCACGAAATTTAAAAACCGGATCTTGAAAATAAACATCAGCAGCGTAAATGCTGTAAGTTTGATTAACTGGAAATCTTTGATAGTCGGCTTTGAGAATTTCAATAATGTCCATGATCAGTAAACAGTACTAGGAAGGAGATAAAAGTGTAAATTTAGACTTTTTAAATATCCGCTCAAGACAAAAAATATAATTTTTACTAAGAACTCAGGACTAAGAACTCAGCACTCAGGACTAAGAACTCAGGACTCAGCACTCAGCACTCAGGACTAAGAACTCAGGACTCAGCACTCAGCACTCAGCACTCAGGACTCACCACTCAGCACTCAGCACTCAGGACTCAGCACTCAGCACTCACCACTCAGAACTCAGCACTCACCACTCAGAACTCAGCACTCATTACTCATCACTCAGCACTCAGCACTTGGGTATACAGTCAAGCTTGTCCATGATTTCCCATAATTCTAGCGTTTCTGATAGCCAAAAAGCCAAATCGTTTCTGTTTTGTTTCTCAGCCCAACCTTGTAAAGAACATTTCCTAGATGCTACCGTCTACAAGTTGACGCAATAGTATACGGAGTGCATGAAACATGAAGCGCACATACAAAAAAAGCTTTCAGAAATCAATCATCAGTCTCAGTTTACTTACCACCTTTCTCACCCCCTATTCCGTCACCGCTACCCCACCCAGAAACCCAGATAAAACCGTCAACTGTGAAATTCTCGTTGTTGGTGGTGGACTATCCGGTGTAGCGACTGCTTATGAGGGGTTACTTGCAGGGCGGACAGTTTGCTTAACGGAAATTACTGACTGGTTGGGTGGACAAATCTCCTCTCAAGGTACATCTGCGTTAGATGAAAGACCAACTCAACGCGCTAAACAATTCTATTCTCGCGGGTATTTGGAATTACGAAACCGTATTCAACGCAAATATGGTCAACTTAACCCTGGTGACTGCTGGGTAAGTGAGGCCTGCTTTCTTCCTCGTGATGCTCACAACATTCTCACCCAAATGCTCAAAGATGCAGAAAAGCAGGGTAAAGGAAAGTTGCAATGGTTTCCCAATACCGTAATTAAAGAATTAGGAATTAGTACTGATGGTAAAATTATTAACAACGCCACAGCTATTCAACATCAACCAGCAAAAGGCGCACCACCTCTCAACACTTTTCCTTTATCTCAAACTATTGAAGATGCTTATCGCTACGAAAACTCATCTCGGTTGAGTAAAGCTATTATTCGCTTTGTCCCCAAACAATCTAAAAACAATGGTTTGAAATGGTACGTTGTTGATACCAGTGAAACTGGGGAAATTATTGCTTTAGCAGATGTTCCTTATCGCTTGGGTATTGATGCACTTTCATACCTAGAACCTTCCTCTTCTAGCACCACTAATGATCCTTATTGTACTCAAGGTTTTACCTACACCTTTGCAATGGAGGCGACTAAGGAACCGCAACAGCAAGCAATGCCCCCATTTTACTCACAATATGCACCATATTTTAGTTATGAATTAGCACGACTGGCGAATTTTGATTTAGTGTTTACCTATCGTCGCATTTGGAGTCCTCAACAAGGAAAACAAATGAAATTTGGTGGTATTAATTTTACCGTCCCTACCCCAGGAGACATCTCTATGCAAAACTGGACTTGGGGTAATGACTACCGTCCAGGAACTGCTAATGATAATCTCATCTACACTCGTCAACAGTTGCAAGCCAGTGGCCAGTTACAGCCTGGGGGTTGGATGGGGGGATTAAGAACCGAAACTTTCCGCAAAGGTGAAGAAAATGCTCTTTCCTATTTTTATTGGTTATATGCGGGAACTACGGATTCTCAATTAGGTGAGAGTGTAAAAAAACCGCAACTAAACAATCGGTTGTTAACGGGTGTAAATTCCCCTATGGGGACAGTACATGGTTTATCGAAATATCCCTATATGCGGGAAGGAAGACGCATTATTGGCCGTCCCAGTTGGGGACAACCAGAAGGTTTTGGGATTTGGGAAGTTGATATTTCTCGCCGCAATTATAATGACGAATATTACCGTAAAACTTTGCCAGCAGATATGTATCGCCAGTTAAAAGCGACACTGGCTGGGTTAGAGGCTACTTCTGTAATTAGGGGTGAAGTTTCTCCTGATAAAGCGATGCGGCGCAGTCGTTCGACAATTTTCCCGGATGCTGTAGGTATCGGTCACTACGCTATTGATTTTCATCCTTGCATGACAAAAAGTCCCCCAGAAACACCGGGTAATACAGAACGTGCAGGAGAAAGACGTGGTGCGGGACAAGCTTATCCTTTCCAAATTGCTCTGCGGGCGATGATTCCCCAAAAAATTGATAATTTATTAGTAGGCGGTAAAAGTATTGCTACTAGTCACATAGCTGCTGCTGCTTATCGGGTACATTCTTTTGAGTGGTCTTCTGGTGCGGCTGCGGGAACTGTGGCTGCTTTTGCTCTTAAACAGGGAATCGCACCTTACCAATTAGTTGATGATTTACCTAAACAGGAACCGCAATTACAAGTTCTCAAACGTCTGTTGGAGCAAAATGGTAATCCCACGGCTTTTCCTGATACTTCCATTTTTAACCAAAATTGGGATGATTGGCGGTAATATCCTGTCTGGTTAAATATTTATCATTGGGGAAGACGCGGAGACGCGGAGATGGGAAGACGCTGAGATGGGAAGACGCTGAGATGGGAAGATGCGGAGATGGGAAGATGCGGAGATGGGAAGACGCGGAGATGGGGGGACGCGGAGATGGGAAGATGCGGAGATGGGAAGACGCGGAGATGGGAAGACGCTGAGATGGGAAGACGCTGAGATGGGAAGACGCGGAGATGGGAAGACGCTGAGATGGGAAGACGCTGAGATGGGAAGACGCTGAGACGCGGGGAAAATCAAGAATAACTTAATTACCTATTCCCAATGACCAATCACCAATCACCAATCACCAATCACCAATCCCCAATCACCAATCCCCAATCACCAATCCCCAATCACCAATCCCCAATCCCCAATCACCAATCACCAATCCCCAATCCCCAATTCCCAATTCCCAATCACCGCTGACAATGGATTAAACTAGTTTTTGTAGTGTGGGTTTGTCAAACCTCTTTTTTGACTAAAAAGACGCAGAGAGCAACCCTGCTCAACTTGGAATTTTCTGGTTGTCTTTTATGGGATCTCTTCGCGTCCCTGTGTCCCCTTGTCCTTTTCAATTATTGTTTTATGCTTAAAAGACTAACAGCTGTTTATGGCATGGCTACAGCGCCAACAGTAACACCTGATCGGGTTAATCAAGTTACTCGCAAAACTTATCCAAATTATAAAGTGATTGTATTGAATGACGATTTCAATACATTTCCCCATGTGGCTGAGTGTTTGCTCAAGTATATTCCGGGAATGTCGAGCGATCGCGCTTGGGATCTGACAAATCAGATACATTATGAAGGACAAGCGATCGTTTGGGTAGGTCCTCAGGAACAAGCGGAACTATACCACCAACAGCTGCGACGGGCTGGTTTGACTATGGCTCCCCTGGAAGCAGCATAATTATCATGGGCAAACCCACGGATGGTAGACTAGTCTGGAATCACTCCACCCACATTTCTGGTCTAATCCCAATTTTAGAACGTCTATGTCAACAAGACGGCATTCACACTGTAACGCCGGCAGTCATTGGACGAGCCAGAGGTCATTGTCCAAAAATGCAGTTGCGTGTGTCTGTACCCATTCGCGGGGGTTATAAAGTCATTGCACGGCAGGGTAAGACGGTACAAGAAGTGTTTGTTCTCACGACTTTGGAACTGGAACAATTGGAAATAGCAATTGCGATCGCTATGAAAATTAATAAATAGTACGATTAACACAGGGAAGAGCCAAAATTCTCCCCCCTTAGCTTCTGATTATTCCTCAACTTCATGCACTGCAAATTTATGTAATGGCAAACTGAGAATACAAGAAAAAGTTAAAAAATATGATAAAGCTGTGGTAATTTTCACAGCCATTGTTAAACTTTCCCAGTTTGGTAAAACTGTTTTTTCGATTCCAAAAGCCACACAGTAAACCAGCCAGTAAGCAAAGCTCATTCTTAACAGAATTTCTTCTGTTTCTTGGGCTTCATCTTTCTGTTGCTTATGATCATCCCACAGTAAAAGCAGTCCAATAATACAGGCTACAGAGGAAACAGCAACTACAAATTCATGACAAAATAAATTTACAGAGTCCATTGCCTTGATCCAACTATTTTGATATTTTGATTTTCCCATCGTCAATTAGTCTAAAGGACTATTCCGAATGAATATGCAAAATAGTTACAAACTGCAATAGTTAACTGATATTTATGTAAATAATTGCAAAGATAATCATCTATCAATTTACAATTATTTAGTTAAATTTAATTGCGAAATTCCGGTGAAGAGTTCCCTAACAATTAGCTTCCGTGACTTCGCAAGCACCAATACTCACCCAACTACTAGAACCATCTTGCCAATGTTCTTTCTTCCAAATTGGAGCATTGTGTTTAATAGTGTCAATCGCATACTGACAAGCAGCAAAAGCCTCACCTCGGTGGGGACACCCTACAGCCACCAAAATACTGATTTCCCCAATTTGCAACCGTCCAACACGATGATATATCACAACCCGCTTCACATCAGTCCATTGGTAGCGAATATCAGCTGCAACTTGATAAAATACTTGTAATGCCATAGGATCATAAGCCTGATACTCTAAAGCAATTACAGGTTGGCCATCAGTTTGATTACGAACCATCCCACTCATAATCACCACAGCACCATTAGCTGGGTCATCAGCTTTAGTATAGATTTCCTCAACAGACAAGGGAGCCAAGGTAATACCAAAGCTATCTTCGCTTCTAGTTTTAACAGGAACAACAAGTGGGGTTTTCATAATCAAGTTTTGATAATTTGCCAGTTTAATTTATAGAAAATAAGTATAAATCAAGGACTACCATGGGAATCGTATTTGATCTTTGTGTATCTATTACTGAAACATATGGCTAACGTGGCCTGCACTCTGCGCCTAAAAAACAACCTACAAATCGAGCTTCCTGATTTTACTTTGCTTGTTAAAACTTAAAAGTCAGCAATTACAAGCCTTCACCTTCCCTGCTTGATTAACTTAGAAGACCGAGAGTAACACGATCACACGTTGTCATTCAGTAATACTAGGAAAATTTTCATGAGATTACCAGTGTCTAATAATGAAGCAGCGAGGCTTGAGGCTCTACGACAGTACGACATTCTTGATACAGAACCAGAGGAAACTTTTGACGATTTAGCATCGTTAGCCGCCCAGATTTGTGATACACCAATTGCGCTAATTAATCTCATTGATGCCAACCGTCAGTGGTTCAAAGCCAAGGTGGGATTAGATATCCCAGAAATGCCAATAGACAGTGGTTTTTGTCCAATTTGCCTCCAGCAAGGCGACATTTTGATTATTCCTGATACCTTAACAGATGAACGCTTTGCCACAGCAGATATAGTTACCTCAGCACCATATGTGAGATTTTATGTGGGCATACCGTTAATAGTAGCAAAAGGAGAGATAATCGGGACTCTATGTGTAGTAGATCAAGTACCACATCAAATCAGTGCTAAACAGTTAGCAGCACTGGAATCTATTAGTCGTCTTATTGTCAAACAATTAGAAATGCGGCAAAATTTAACAGAATTAGCCAGCATCAATCGGGAATATAAACAGGCACAAGAAGCACTGTCACAAAGTGAATCTACCTTACACAGTTTCTTCGAGAGTGCGCCCATGATGATGGGAATTGTGGAATTGGTAGATAATGATATCCTGCATATTTCTGATAATCCTATCACTGCCAAATTTTTGGGACTCACACCAGAAGCAATGCAAAATCGTCTAGCGCGAGAACTGGGCGCAGAAAACAGAAATTTAAAGTATTGGATGCATCACTATCGACAAGCAGAGCTTACCCAATCACCTGTGAGATTTGAATATTCCCATGAAACTCCTCAAGGACTAATTTGTTTATCAGCCACGGTTTCGGCTATTGCGAACAATCATGGCAATCGTCAACAATTTGCATACATAGTAGAAGACATCACTGAACGCAAGCAGGCAGAAAATGAATTACGTTGGCAAGAAGCACTTTTGCGCTCCATGAATAGTGTTTCACCACTAGGATTTTATGTTGTTGATAATCGGACTGATGATATCCTTTATTTTAATGATCGGTTCTGTGAAATTTGGAAAATTGAACATCTTAAAAATGCTATGACAATCGGCAAATTAAAAAATCAAGATATTATTCCTGATTGTTGCCAATTAATCATAGATATTCCTTCCTTTGCAGCATCATGCCAACCTCTACAAGATGAAAACAACTTTTGTGTTGTTGAAGATGAAATTGGCTTTAATGATGGGCGAATTATTCGGCGTTTCTCTACCCAAATTCAGGATCATAATCATAAATATTTTGGGCGTTTGTATATTTTTGAAGATATATCAGCCCGTAAACAAGTAGAACAAAAGCTGCGCGAACAAGCTGCATTACTGAATATTACTACAGATGCGATTATTGTCATAAATTTAAACAACAAAATTTTACTCTGGAACAAAAGTGCAGAAAAATTATATGGATGGAAAACTGAAGAAGTTATAGATCAGAATGCTAGAGAAATCTGGGTTGATGAACCTGTGGCACAACAACAGGAAATTTATCAAACAGTATTGATGTCTGGTGCTTGGCAAGGTGAGTTAAATAAAATCACAAAATTTGACACAGAAATAATTGTAGAAAGTCGCTGGACTTTAGTACATGATGAGCATAATCAAGCTAAATCTATCTTGATTGTTGACACAGATATTACCCAGAAAAAACAATTAGAACAGCAATTTTTACGCGCCCAACGTATGGATAGTATTGGTACTCTAGCTAGTGGCATTGCTCATGATTTAAATAATGTATTGTCGCCGATTTTAATGTCTGCATATTTGCTAAAAACTAAATACTATGATCCGCAAGTTCAACAGATTATATCGATCATAGAGAATAATGCTAACCGAGGTGCTAATTTAGTTAATCAAGTTTTATCCTTTGCCAGAGGAATTGAAGGTGAACGGACAGTAATTCAAGTTAAATATTTGATTTCAGAAATAGAACAGATTGTTGAACAAACATTTCCCAAATCAATTACAGTTCATACGGAAATTCAGCCAAATTTATTACCAGTTTGTGGTGACATTACCCAATTATATCAAGTATTGATTAATTTATGTTTAAACGCTCGTGATGCTATGCCCAATGGCGGTAGTTTAACAATAGTGGCTGGGAATCTTTGGATTGACGAGACTTCTGCTAAAGTGCATTTAGATGCAAAAGTTAGTTATTACATTGTCATCAAAGTGATTGACACAGGCTTGGGTATTTCTAGTAAAATATTAGATAGAATCTTTGAACCTTTTTTTACGACTAAAGAAGCTGGCAAAGGTACAGGATTAGGGTTATCAACAGTAATAGGTATTATTAAAGGTCATGAGGGTTTTATCACGGTATCAAGTAGCCTAAATAAAGGTACAGAATTTCAAGTATATTTACCAGCAGTATATACCGCTGAAGACCAGTCCTTAAAAGCAGCAGAAATGCTGATTGGTGATGGAGAATTGGTTATCCTAGAAGCTGAAAAAGCTTCTATTCAAGAGATTACCTCAACGTCATTAAAAAACGATAATGACTAAGGAATTACCAGCACAAACTGAGCAAAAACATCAGTGGGAAGCAAAACTCAAGATGGCGTTGGATGCTGCTCAAATGAGCATCTGGACTCTTGATATCCACAACCACCAAATTACTAGCGCGATTAATTTGGAAGCTATTTTTAGTTTAGAGAAAGACAGTTGTAATCACACCTATGAGGCGATTCTGAACTGTGTTCATACACAAGATCGTGATTTTTTAAAGCGCGTTCATCAACAGGCTATTAAAGATGGAAGAGAATTTGAAATTGAATATCGAATTGTTTTAGCCGATGATAGTATTTGCTGGCTAGTTAGCAAAGGTGTAATTTGGCGAGACTCATCTGGAGTACCAGTGCAAATGTGTGTGGTAGATATGGATATTAGCAAGCGTAAACAAGATGAAGCAGAATTACAACAGCAAAATCTGCGCTGTTTACAGCAAGCAACATTAACACAATTATTCGCTAATATCACCTTAAAAATTCGTCAGTCTTTACAAATTGACGAAATTCTGGAAACTAGTGTTACCGAAGTACAAAAGTTACTGCAAGCAGATCGAGTATTAATCTTAAAACTGCATAGTAATCGTTCTTTTTTAGCTGTGAAAGAAGCTGTAATTCCTGGTTTACCAGTTGTCATGGGACAAACAATTACTGACTCTTGTTTTGCAGAAGATTACGTTTACCAAAAATATTGCCAAGGGCAAATTAGTGCAATTAGTAACATCGAAACGGCACAGATTCAACTTTGCCACGTTGAATTTCTCCAACAATTTGCTGTTAAAGCGAATCTTGTAGTGCCAATTTTCCAAAAAAATCAACTTTGGGGGTTGCTGGTTGCCCACCAGTGTTTGCATACTCGTGAATGGACTGACTGGGAAATTGAACTTTTGCGACAACTTGCCGATCAAATTGGTATTGCTTTAGCACAGAGTCTGATCTTAGAACAAGAAACTCATCAACGGCAAGAACTTATCCGTTCTAATGAAGAATTACAGCAATTTGCTTTTATTGCCTCCCATGATTTACAAGAACCACTACGAAAAATTAGAACATTTGGTGATCTCTTGAAAGTTACCTGTAGAGACTCATTAAGTACTCAGGGATATGATTATCTGGAACGTATGCAAAAAGCTGCCCTGAGAATGCAAACTTTGATTGATGACTTATTGACACTTTCACGGGTAACTACTAAGGCAAAACCTTTTGTATCGGTGAATTTATCAGAAATCGCTCAAGAAGTACTATCTGATTTAGAAGTACGTATTCAGCAAACTGGTGGACGAGTGGAAATAGGATACTTACCCATTATTCAAGCTGATCCTTTACAGATGCGGCAATTATTGCAAAATCTTATTGGTAATGCCCTGAAATTTCATCGTCAAAATCAACCTCCTGTGGTTAGAATATTTAGTCAATTATTAAACAATGATTTAGATGATTTTGAACACAAGATTAGATATTTTCAAATCATTGTTGAAGATAATGGTATTGGTCTGCCCGAAGCATATCTTGACCGGATTTTTCATGTTTTTCAACGTCTGCATAGTCTCACTGAATATGAAGGCACTGGCATCGGTTTAGCTATCTGTCGGAAAATTACTGAACGACATCATGGTAGTATTAAAGCACAAAATACTCCAGGGCAAGGAGCCAAATTTATTGTGACGTTGCCAATTTCTTAGCATCTCTGATTTTTCTGCCTAGAGAGGGATTACTATTAGACTCTAATTTAGAGTTAATTGTACAAATGTAAATAACTATATTTAGGAAATGAATGATTAACTATCATTAGTACAAAGGAGACTAGTACAAATTCGTTCATTATTAAACCAAGAATTTTTACATCTTTAATTGCAGCAATAAAAACTTTAGGAAAATACTGGTTTGAAATTGTAGAACTGCCCTGATAAGCAGTGCGAGGAAATTATGAATAACAGCCCCATCAAAGTTTTGTTAATAGATGATGATGAAGATGATTATATTTTAATTCGTGAGTGGTTGAGAGAATTTCAGGTGGCTGGCTGTGAGTTGGAATGGGTGAAGAATTATGAAACAGCTAGGGATGCGATCGCTCAACACCAACATGATATCTATCTGGTAGACTACCGCTTAGGGCAGCATAATGGATTGGAACTGTTGCAAGAAGCCATGAACAATGGTTACACTTGTCCCTTTATTTTACTGACTGGCCAGGGTGATCGGGAAATAGATATAGAAGCGATGAAAGTAGGCGCAGTTGATTATCTGGAGAAAAGTCAACTAACAGCACCTTTATTAGAACGTTCGATTCGCTACGCTATTGAACGCAAACAAACAGAAGCAAAAATCCGTCAGCAAGCTGCTTTACTTGATGTCGCTACTGATGCCATTTTTGTCCATGATTTAGATAATCAAATTTCATATTGGAACAAAGCTGCCGAATATTTATACGGTTGGAAAGCCGAAGAAGCCCTGACAAAAAAGACACAAAACCTCTGGCAGGAAAAAGACTTATCTAAATTGTCAGCAGCACTCCAAATTCTCATGAAAAATGGCTGCTGGGAGGGTGAACTGTATCAAGTTACCAAAGATGATCAAGAAATCATTGTTGAAAGTCGTTGGACATTAGTACCTCAATTGGGTTATCAAGCACCATCTATTTTAGTTGTAAACACTAATATTACTCAAAAAAAGCTACTAGAATCTCAACTTTTACGCACCCAGCGTTTAGAAAGTATTGGCACATTGGCTAGTGGTATTGCCCACGATTTAAATAATGTCCTCACCCCAATTTTAATGACTGCTCAACTTTTAGAAACTCAAGTCAAAGAAGAACGTTCTCAACGACTAATTCCAATATTGACTGCCAATGCTAAACGAGGGGCAAACTTAGTTAAGCAAGTATTATCTTTTACTCGTGGGCTAGATAGTGATAATAGTAGCTCTTTAGTAAAGCATTCACTTTTACAATTAAAACATTTGTTGATAGAAATTCAGCAAATTATTAAAGAAACTTTTCCTAAATCTATTGAAGTTATCACTGAAATTCCCCAAAATCTTTGGACTGTATCTGGTGATACTACTCAACTACATCAAGTCTTAATGAATTTATGTGTTAATGCTCGTGATGCTATGCCTAATGGTGGTACTTTAAAAATTACTGCCGAAAATCTTTTAGTTGATGAAAATTACGCCCAGATGCATATTGATGCTCAAGTTGGACCTTACATCATCATTACAATAACTGATAATGGAATTGGTATTCCACCAGTAATATTAGATCGGATATTTGAACCATTTTTTACTACTAAAGAACTTGGCAAAGGAACTGGTTTAGGTCTATCTACTGTATTGGGAATTCTTAAAAATCATCATGGTTTTATCAATGTCTATAGTGAAGAAAAAAAAGGCAGTCAATTTAAAGTTTATTTACCAGCAAAAGACACACCAGAAATTCTAGAAACAACAGAAATATCTTGGCCTCAAGGTAATCAAGAACTCATATTAGTTGTAGATGATGAAGCTGCCATTTGTGATATTACAAAAATATCATTAGAAAACTATAATTATAGAGTAATTACAGCCCGTGATGGTATTGAAGCAATAGCCTTATACGTAGAACATCGTGATGAAATATCTCTAGTTTTAACTGATATGGGAATGCCACGTATGGACGGACTAACTAGCATTCGTACCATGCAAAAAATTAATCCCAACGTTAAAGTTATTGCTATCAGCGGATTAGGGACTACAGATAAGGTAAATGCAGCCTATGGTCTAGGTGTTAAAGATTTTTTATCCAAACCTTACACAGCAAACCAATTATTACAAAGTATCAGTACAGTTCTCAATCATTAATTATTTAGACATTTTTGAACAGGAATGAAATTACTCTCTTCTTTCATCTAACTAGCTAGATAATTTATTTGCCAAGAATTACGAATTATTTTAATTAGCAATCAACTCCACTGCATCGCGTCCATCGTTATCTTGTAGGTAAACTTTGACAATCTCTTCTTTAGCAGTAGGTAATTTTTTGCCAACGAAATCTGGATGAATTGGTAACTCTCGATGACCTCTGTCTACTAACACCGCTAAACGAATTACTTCCGGTCTACCATACTCGTTGACTGCATTTAACGCAGCACGAATTGTCCTGCCTTTAAAAATAACATCATCTACAAGTACAACTGTTTTTCCTGTCAGATCAAAAGGAATATCGGTTTTGGCTGGAGTTCTTAATCCTATTTGATCGAGGTCATCACGGTAGAATGTAATATCTAATGCTCCAACGGACACGCTGACATCTTCCAGAGTCTCTATTTGACGTGCTAATAAATTTGCTAATGGCACACCTCTAGTATAAATACCCAAAAGTACCAATTGCGACAAATCACGTGTTCTTTCTACAATCTGAGAAGCAAGCCTGGTTAAGGTTCGTCGCAGTTCTTCCGATGAGAGAATTTCAACTACTTTCATAGACATAAATACTGGGGATTGGGGACGCGGGGATTGGGGATTGGGGATTGGGGACGCGGAGAGGGGGAGAGGGGAAGGAATTTACGAATTACGAATTACGAATTACGAATTACGAATTACGAATTACGAATTACGAATTACGAATTACGAATTACGAATTACGAATTACGAATTACGAATTACGAATTACGAATTAAAAATATTGCTACCCCCAACCACAACAAAAAACAAAATCGAGTCAGTTGTAAAGCTTTGTGAATGGAATCTGGAGTGATGGAATAAATAGCATCTCCTAACAGTGGTTTATCTTTAGCCACTCCACGATACCAATTTGTCCCTCCCATTTGTACACCTAAAACCGCAGCATAGGCACACTCACTCCAGCCAGAATTGGGACTGGGGTCTTTAATCGCGTCCCGGCGACAGATTCGCCAGATATCTGAGGGTTTAGCTGATAACAGCGCCAAAGTTATCACAGTCAACCGACAGGGAAGCCAAGTTAAACAATCTTCTAACCGCGCACTGAACCAACCAATATTAGTATAAGGTGCTTCCCGATAACCCACCATTGAATCTAGAGTACTACTAGCTTTATATGCCAGAGCTAAAGGTACTACTCCAACAAATGGTATAAATGCTCCAACAATTGCATAAAATAGGGGAGCCATGACTCCATCGGTAGCATTTTCTGTTACCGTTTCTAGAACTGCTCGCAAAATTTCTGTTTCTGAAAGATTTTCTGTATCCCTACCCACGTAATTACTTAAAATCTGTCGTGCTTCGCCTAAATTTTCTATTGTTAAAGGTTGAAGAACATCCATAGCAGCTTTACGCAAACTATGAAGAGCAAAACAACTGGCTAGGAGAATGCTTTGTAGGGCAATTCCTAACAATGGATTTAGCCATTTAGCAATTAGAATTATCAACCAGCCTGTTAAACCGCTGCCGATGATGAGGATCAGTCCGAGTCCAATTCCGGCTAGACGCTGTGTTAGAGAACTCTGACACTGTTGCAGTAAAAATTTACTCAAGTGAGAAATCACCCACCCCATCACTCGTACTGGATGAGGCCAACCCCAAGGATCACCAACTAAGTAATCTAACAAGGCAGCAAAAATTAATATATATTGTTCATTATTGGTCATTGATTAATTTCTACCCTATTCCCTATTTCTTGATCACTGACCAATGACTAAACAACAAAACTAGCTTCTTCGCCAAGAGATGCCTGCCAACTACGAGCATCATAATAAAGGTCTGCCAAGGTAATACTGTACAAAGCTTCTTTCAGTTTTTGGTTAAGCCTCTGCCACAAAGTGAATGTTACCCAATCTTCAGCTTGCGCTGGTGTTGAACTATTAAGGGGTAAGTGAGTCATATTTTCACCAACTGCCTCTAAAATTTGCCCTACAGAAATTTGGAGAGGCTCTCTTGCTAATTGATAGCCACCGATGCTGCCGCGAATTGATTTCACTAACCCTCCACGACGCATTTCTATCAGCAGCTTTTCTAAATAAGGAGCCGGAATATCTTGGCGCTTGGCAATTGATCTTACAGATACAGGACCATATCCTGGCTGTAAACTCAAATCTAGCAATGCTTTAACACTGTAGTGTCCTCTGGTCGTTAGTTTCATTTATCAGTTATCAGTTATTGTATGACTGACCAATGATTCATCAGTAATGACTAAGGATCAGTTTTGCTGATCATTTTGTCCGTGAGAGATTGTCTTCGGTGAGCAGACGACTTTTTTGGGTTAACTTTGGGGTAACTTTAAAAAACTTAAATAAATATAGTCTAGCAGGAATTCATAAACTATATATAGTACTTACTCAACAAATCTTTGATAAAATTCTTTCCTTATGCCCTCTTACCTATCTTGACGAAAGCGAACTGTGTCTTGTAGAGAGTAAGTTCACAAATCAAATAGGATTCTTATAGATATCAGCATTATCAAAAATAATTTTGATAAAATGTCTTGACAAGATTGAAAATTGTGCAACAATTTTGTCTGCGAGTGTAATATACTTGGCTATGCTGAGATAAAATAAAGGATTATGTTCCTATTAGCTCAGTATCAGTTAAAATAAAATCGATTCAACCACTTCAAACATTCATTTTCGACCTAAGTTGATGCCTAAACAGAAAAAAATTGACCCCCTAGTCGGCGAAGAACTGCTCAGAAAAGTTAAGGAGCTAGAGAGCGAAAGCAAGGAAGACAAAGCTAAACAGTGTGGCTACTATACTGTTACCAAAAATGGTATAGAGCGCGTCAATATGATGAAATTCTTAAATGCCCTAATTGATGCAGAGGGCATTCAGTTGGATAGTACACCTAGTGCCAATGGTCGTGGTGGACGCAGTGCCAGCTATAGAATTAGCGTGCAATCTAACAACAACTTACTGATAGGTTCAGCTTATACAAAACAGATGAATCTTCAACCTGGAGATGAATTTATCATCACTTTAGGGAAGAAGCACATTCGACTCCGGCAAGTAGACCCTGAAGACAAGGAAGATGCTGAAGTAGAAGCAACAGATGAATAAATAGTCATGAGTCATTAGTCGGTTATCTGTTGTTTACCAATGACTAATAACCAATGACTAGTGACCAATAACTATATCTGTGGTGGGCAGAACTGGCAAATAGCGCTGTAGTGCCTTGTTCGTAGCTGCCAAATTACAAGTTAAAGCAATTTGATCTTTTTCTAGTAATCCTAAAATGCAATCGGGGTTGTCTCGTGCTACAACAGGTAACTGATGCAAACCCCGCAGCGCCATACGGTCTAAAGCTTCAGATAAAGGTTCATCTTGCCAAGCATAGAGAATGTCAGTTGTACAGATGTCTATAAGAGTTTGAGAAGAAAAATTAGCCTGGATTTCAGCAGGGTAATTTTGGTAATTTTGCCAAAGAGAAAGAGTACGGTTAATATCTTCCAAAGACAAGATACCAACTAATTTTTCTGCGGTATCAATTACTAAAGCACTGCGTGTGCGATCGCGGATCATTTCCATCGCAGCTTCTAAAACCCCAATAGTGGCAGGCAGCTTTTTTGGGCTGGAGTGCATAGCATCTGCTACTGAAATTTGCTGCACAATTTCCACCTGTTCATCCTTTAATTCTGAAAGACCGATCTGTTGAAGATTGGAATTAGAGTTAAAAGTTGGTTTGATGCGTTCCACCAACCATACACTTAAACCCACCGCTGCCATCAAAGGTAAAACAATGCGGTAGTCACGGGTTAACTCAAACAACATTAAAATAGCGGTTAAGGGCGCTCTGGCACTACTGGCTAAAACAGCAGCCATCCCCACCATTGCATAAGCTGGGGAAGCAGCCATATATTCACCAATACTTGGCACTAAAAAAGCCAAAAATTTAGCATAAGCTGACCCAAAAGAAGCACCTAAAAACATTGCCGGTGCAAACAACCCACCCACAAAACCGCTACCAGCACTAATTGCCGTCATCAGCAATTTTAATAGCATTAACACGAGTAACAAGTTAAGGGAAAACTCCTGATCTTGCAGCATTGCTTGCACAGTTCCATAACCAATACCCAAAATTTGTGGGTACTGCAAAGCCACTAACCCAAGTATTGCGCCACCGATAATTGGCTGAATAGGCTGAGGAATTTGAGACAGAAACTTAAACCCTGGAACTCTTCCCGCAAAGCCAGCTTTAACCAAACGTACTAATTCTGTATAAGTAAGAGAAACTAGACTTGCACCTAAACCTAAGCCAACATAAAGCGGCAATTCTAAGAGACTGCGGACTTGGTAAGCAGGTAAGGCAAAAGCAGGTTGCGCCCCCAAACCAATTTGAGCAATTAAGGCTGCCACCACCGCAGCAAGTAATACTACGCTTACAGCAGAAGTAGCAAAAGATGTAGCCCCCATTACTACCTCTAGGGCAAAAAATACTCCAGCGATGGGAGCATTAAATCCGGCAGCTAAACCAGCTGCGGCACCAGCACCCAAAAGCAAGCGCTGTCTTTCTTCAGAAACTTGTAGTACATCAGACAACAAAACTCCAAAATTAGTCCCAATTTCTACACTCGGACCCTCTGGACCTAAAGATGCACCACTACCTAAAGACACAGCTGCGGCGATCATTTTAGTTACTGGTCGTAGTTGTCTCTTAACTTCTCTACCTTGAGAGACGGCAATTAGAGATGAAAGTCCGGGGCCAAAGTCTTGAGTCCGCCAGCGCATTAAGCCAACAATAAGTCCCCCTAGGGTGGGAACAGAGGCTAAAGTCCAAGCACCCCAGACTCCAATTTGTCCCATGAAATTTTCCAGCATTAGTTTCTGAATCAGCTGGATTAAATAGTGAAATGTAACTACACCCATACCAGTACTACCACCAATTAGTATGGCTAAAAACAGCACAACTGTTTCCGGGGATGGTTGCAAACGGTTAATGAGGTGAGTTAAATGGGCGGAAGGTTTGGCAAAGGCAGGTAATTCAGTTACCTTCCTCAGTTGAGTGGGAGGCAAGAGAGTCATGGAGAGAGGGGGGTAAATGTAAGAAAAAATTTAAATTTTTATTTGCTACTTCTTATTGTGAGCCATCATTTAGCTACCAGACAAGTATGCTGGCTTGGCCTAATTTACAAAGCTTTGATAAAACCAGAGAACTACTCACAATTTTTGTGAGGAGAATGGTTAAATGAGAGAGAATTAATAGTTAGTGGTCAATTAGCATCCTTTCAGGGTGGGTGAATTCTGACTGTATTCTCGATCAGAATAGTCAATTAACAATGGTCTTCGTGAACATAGCTGCAATAAGCTGTAACTAGGAGTCATTATGACCCAAATCTGGCTATACTCGTGTTACGACCATGTAGCTCTCCTTAGTAACCAGAGAAATGTATGTGTGATGCACGATAAATGTTCAGACTATATTGGCGAGGCTACTGAGTGGTGGGTAAATTTCAATATAGCTATTGTTATAGAGCGAGTAAATGGATTAGGCAGACGAGCTAGATGAATATACACACTTTTGATAATCATTATGTTACTTGCCCGATTTGCCAACGAAATAACAGGACACAGCCTATAAAGACTTATATGGGCTTATTCACCTGTCCATATTGTCAAGAAAGGCTTGTAGTTTGTAAAAGTGGTCACTATGTCCGTGATCCGTTTACTTGGAAACAAATTGTTATTGCTTCGGCGTTACGTCGTCAAAGCCGACCTTTAGCTAGGGTGATCAGAGATTTAGTTCTTCTCAAGCGCCCTTTAGTGGCTTTAGCTGTAGGAGGTGCAATTTTATTGACTACAATTGCTGTTACACAGAAAAACACTACCTACAACCAACCAAATCTGCCAGGAAATGAAAAGATTGAAGATAACACCTTAACATAGTGTTCTATTGTAGTGATGAGAGTTGAGTCATTAAAATTGTGAATTTCTAGACTCAGCACTCATCACTTTTTAATTACAATCGATTGCTGTCTTTGGTAATTAATTGCCAACCTTCAGCTTGATCAACTACCTTGATAGATTTGAGGTTGAGGTCACTTAAATCAGATGCATTCAAAAGGAAATAGGGTTGACTGTTAAGCTGCCAATAATATTGCAGTTCACCATTAGAAGCAGGAGTAATAGTGCGATCGCTATAAAAATCCAACGATGGCCGATAATTGGCAAGTGATGTGTAGATTTTCTGAACTGTGGGATTAGCACGCGCTATCATTGTGGCGACTGGTTTAACTGGATAGGCTGCTCCTAATTCCCACACCCAGTAGTTAGATTTCATTAACAACAGGAGTGAAATATAACTTCCCCAAATTAAAATTTTCAGAAATTGTCCATCGCCTCGTTCTGCTAAAATTGCTGCTAAAGTCATAGTCAAAGCTACTGTGGCCAAAATCATCTGTAAGTCGGTTTTGCCTAAGCTATCCCAACTAAAATAAATACTTCCAGCAGAAGCTGCTACTGCCAGTATGGCAAAACCAGTTATCCAAATGCGGGGATAGGATGAGAATAGACGGGAATTTTCAGTCTCTGCTAACTGAAAACCAAAACCCAAGGCCAAACCTGGATAAATTGGGATTATGTACCAAGGCTGTTTGATGCTAATCAGGGAAATGAGTAACAAGTAAACACCAGTCCAGACTATGATCAGTTTTGCCCAACTTAGGTTGCGATTTTCCCAGGTTAAACGCAAGGTTTGTGGTAAAAATACCAGCCAAGGCCATGACCATTTGAGAAGTTCTAGGACATAATACCAAGGGGCTTTATACAGACTTTTAGCTGCTTGACTCATCTGATTAAAGGGTTGATCTACTGAGTCCATTTGGGCAAAATAGGAACCATAGTGTAATAGCTGGGCAAAATACCACCCCATCACAGGTAAACTGCCGATGAAAATGCCTATCCACAAATAGTAACTAGTCAGCAATCTTGGGGTGTCCCAAAAGAGAAAAACTGCGGCGATAGCACCTAATAAAATGCCCACCATGCCATTTGTCAGACAAATTAACCCAAAACTGATACCGATACCAAGACAATAACGTAAGTCTCGACGCGATCGCAGCATACACAACATCATTACCATCAACAAGCTGACAACCGCACCATCTAACATTGCCAATCTACCGTGACGTACTATCGGTAGCATTGTTAGATAAACCAAGGCGCTATAAACAGCAGCCCAACGTTGATGAAATATCTCTCTGCCGATACAATACATTAGAGGTACTGAATTTGCGGTGATAATTGCACCAGGTAAACGTGTAGTCCATTCATTTACACCACCTAGGGAGTAAGCCCAAGCAATTAGCCAATGCATAAGGGGTGGCTTGTGATGATATGGTTCACCTCCCAAAATCGGGTAAAGCCAGCGCATAGAACCTGCTGGGGCCCGCCAAATTTCTCTGGCTACCTGTGCTACGGTACCTTCATCCCAATCTCGTAACGGTACTCCCCCAAGATTGATGCTAAAGAGTACTACTGCGGCCAACAGCAACACTATTAGCCATAACCAATCAATCCATTTCTCAACTGCGCGATGCTGTTTTTCTAGATGACTCCAAATAAAGCTTCCTTCTTGCATATTTTATGCTAATCATTTTACTCGCTGGTTTGATTACATGGAGATGAGAGTTAGTCTCCTATGTTGGCACACTTTTAATATAAGCAATGGCTAGATCCAAAATTAGCTCAGTTTTCTCTCGATCATGATAATTTTTTGGAGAAAATTTTTCTTAGTTATTTTTTTAAGAAATTTAACAAGCATTTTTTAAATTAAATGATATAAAGAATACAATCGTCCACTGGTCAATTATCCTGAAGGATTCTGTATAATGCGCTTACCTTTTATTTTAGATGTCGCCCTAGGGTTAATTTTCATTTACTTAATCTTAAGTTTGTTAGCATCAGAAATTCAAGAACTGATTTCGACAGTATTACAATGGCGTGCTGTACATTTAAAGAAATCAATTGAAATTTTCTTATCTGGAAATTTAGAGGGAGCCGAGAAATCAGAAGTAATTCAACTAGTCAATACTATTTATAGTAATCCTTTAATTAAAAGCCTCAACCAAGAAGCAAAAGGATTTGTATCTATTCTCCCCAGAAAATTTACTTGGTTTATAGCAGATAAAATTCGTCTAATCCAGAAATTAATAGCTAGGTCTTCAAAAGAGCCAAGAACTCTTGATCAAGAATATAGTGCGCCTTCCTATATTTCTGCTGATACTTTTGCTACAACTCTGATAGAAGAATTGCAACTACCAAAAATTATCCACAGTTTAACTGAAGTCCGACTGGAAAAATTCAAAACCCAACGATTGGAAGAAGTTGAAACAATTTTAACTAGGTCTCTCAGACAAATAAAGCTGACTGAATTATCAAATTATATAGCCCAAGACATAAATGATGATTTTGAAAATCTCAAGACAGAATATACAAATATTGTTGCTGATTTCAAAAGCAGTAAGCTGGATATAGATACCAGTGTAAACCGGATGAAGGATAGTTTAGAGAAATATATAGATAATTTTCAAGCGAATATAGAAGACGAAAATAAAATACTAACAGAAACTTGGAAGCGTTTACAAGCTTACTATAAACACATTTTTACAAATATTGAAGAGGCAATAATTCTAGGAGGATTAAAGCCGAGTATTAACGAAATTGTGCAATTGATGAATACGAGTAATGCTATGTATCATGAAATTAAAACAGATATAAAAAACAAAGATAGTCAAACATATAAAACTATTAAAGAATTGATTAATAGCCTACCACCTGGGATGAATAAAAATATTGAAACCATAGCTAAACGAGCGCAATATAGAGCTAAAAGCACAGAGGAAGGGATTAAAATATTAAGGAGAGAAATTGAAGATAGTTTTGATAGTTCCATGCAGCGAGCAGGTGGGGTTTATAAACGAAATGCTAAAGGAGTAGCAATTTTAATCGGTATTACTCTAGCTTTTGGTGCTAATGCAGATACCTTTCACATTGTTGATCGCTTATCTAAAGATAGTGTGTTGCGAGAAGCAATTGTTTACAAAGCTGTACAAACACTAGAACAACAATCTGATTCTTCTAACCTAAGTAATATAGATACTAAGCAAATTTTAAAGGATGTTAATTTACCAATTGGGTGGACACAAGATAATAGACAAGAACAATTGAGTTGGAGTCCTTTCAAGATCAAAGGTGTGCCAGTTGGTAGTTTATTAACTATGATGACTGGTTGGTTAATTAGTGGTATTGCTATTGCAATGGGAGCGCCATTTTGGTTTGATCTCTTGAGTAAGGTGATGAATGTACGGAATGCAGGTAAATCACCAAAATCAGAGAGAAATCAAGATGAAGATTAAAATCATTGGTAATTGGTAATTGGTAATTGGTAATTGGTAATTTTACCCGCTTCCCCCTTACCTACTAATAACAAATCAAAAAATGAAAATTATCTGTAAATCCCAGGCATTATTTTGGCGAATTATGTCTATTTGACGGATAAATTCTCGGAAATAAAATCGCCGTTCTACTTCTGACAAGTCTAACCAAAATTGGGGAATAGAAACAGCTTGAGCAACAGAACGCAAGTTAACGGGTGGGAGAGTTGCTAACTTGGCTTGAAGTTGAGAAATTTGTGTGCGGAGTTTGTAAGCCCTGATTTTAGCTGTTTCTGTATCCAAAACTCCAGTTTCTATTAAGATGGGTAGCTGTTCGAGGATTTCTTGTTGACGTGCGATCACTTCAATCGCTGTAGGCATCCTATCACTTAAACTATTGTTAATAGCATCCATGTGGGGAAAGTTAATCCCTGCAACTGCTTGAGGTAATTCATGACAAACGGTTTCAATCGTTTTTGCCAAAATTTCTTGGTAAGAAATAGCTCGACATTTAGGGCTTTGGGGACAATCTGTGCAACGTAAATAGAGATACTCTTGATGTTGATATCGCTGAGTAACACGGGTAACTGTCATCGGAGATTGACACTGATTACACTTAACTAAACCTGCTAAAGAATGGGCTGCACTGGCGGAACGAGGTGCTAAACGGCTGTTGCGGCGTAAAAGTCGGTCAACTTGGGCGGCTTCTTCCCTAGAAATAATACTTGCATGAGTATCAGAAATAATTTCGCTATTTTGATAAGCAGTGTCACCACGATAAACTGGATTAGTCAGCCAACGCCGTCCGGTAGTGACAGAGATTTTTTTGTTATATTTTTTCGCTAAGTAACGAACTGAACCACGTAGAGAACCATAGAGTAAAAAGTTGTCAAAAAAATCTTTGACTACAGGCGAAGTACTACGATCAATAATATATTTTCCTTTACCTCTGCGGTAGCCGTAGGGTGCTTTACCAGGTGGTGGAGAGACTTCAAGACGATTGCGGGCGTGTCCTTGACGAATGCGGCGACTGCGTTGTTCTCGTTGGATTTCTTGTAGTAAATCTAGTAATTCGATACTGGGTTTGGCAGTTGCTGAGGTGTATGCTTGTTCTGTCGCAATTACTATTATCCCCATTGCTTCGAGTTGGGTTATGCGATCGCTCACTTCTCCTATTTTATCCCCCAATTCTTCTAAGCGGCGAATCAAGAGATAATTGGCAGGTTCTTGTTGACAATCAATGAAGAGTTGCTGTAATTGGTTTCTCTTACCGAAATCTTGATAAATTCTATCTACCTCCCAACCCCAAATAGCTTCGTCGGGAGAAGTTTCTAATAAAGGATCTGTGTAAATATAAACAATAATTTTCACAATGAAGCCAATTCAATCACATTTCCGTCTGGATCTTTAGTGAAAATAGCAGCACGGCCAGAAGCACTAGCTTGAATGGGATAATCTTGATTGAGCAATTCTGTTTTAGCAGTTTCTAAGTCAGCAACACAGAAAGCAATATGAGGATTACGTCCCCATTTTTCGTTTTGATTATCGGTGGGAACAGATGAGGAAACTATCAGATGAATTTGATAATTGCCTATTTGATACCATGCACCAGGATATTTAAGGGTGCGGTCTATTTTTGCTAATCCTAATACTTTACCATAAAAGTTTTCTGAACGTTCTAAGTCGGTGACAAGTATGGCTGTATGGAGACTTTGGCTAATTTGCATTGTGAGTCAGATGGGTGTAATTTCTGTGCAGGATGTTAGAAAAAATTTGGACGACTTATGTGAAAGTTTATTGGATAGATGATGACGGAATAATTACTAATTTGTAATTGGTAATAGTGCCTCCAGAAACTACCTGTGATGTGTCAGTCCTTAGGTGAGATGTCAGATTCCTCCTATGACGCTATCGTAAATCATGAGTGCTTTCAGGAGTGCATCTTTAATGAAAGGCAAAAAAGTTTTACTTACAGGCGGTACTGGTGGACTGGGTTTAGGCGTAACGCCAGCAGTTCTCGCTCAAGGTGCAGAGGTGACAATTCCTTATCATCACTCTAAAGATGTAGAACATCTGAAAGACATTATTCCACCTGAAGATTTTACCAGAATTCACTTTATCCCTGCTAATTTGGAGGAAGAAGCTTCGGTAGAAAATGTGATCAGCCGCATAGGAAGGGTTGATGTGTTAATTCATCTCGTGGGTGGATTTTCAATGGGGAAAACCCACGAATATAGTTATTACAGTTGGAAAAGGGAATTTGAGTTAAACCTAAATACAACTTTTTTAACTTGTAAATATAGCCTGAGAAGTATGCTAGAACACGGCTATGGGCGCATTGTTACGGTCAGTTCTCGTGCTGGTGCTGAACCTGCGGGAAAATTAGCCGCTTACTCTGCGGCTAAAGCTGGTGTGATAGCTTTAACGAAAGCTATAGCTGATGAAACCAAAGGAACTAATATCACCGCCAATACTGTTCTCCCTAGTGTCATTGATACCCCCACCAACCAGAAAGCTATGGGTGCAGAAAACGCTGATAAGTGGGTAAAACCAGAATCTATCGCCCAAGTTATCTGCTTTTTAGTTTCAGAAGCTGCTAAAGATATCCGAGGTGCAGCTATTCCTGTTTACGGGAATGTTTGATAATTGAATTGCAGATTTTATTTGATTAATACCCATTCAGATCAACAACTGGATGGGTGTTTTTTTGTAGGGTTCAGGAAATTGTCTGAATCAGGATTTCCAGGATTTAAGGATTAACAGGATTACAATTAGGATTTTATAATCAATTACCCATTACCAGCTTCAATTAGATTATTAGCGACTTGGGTTATTATTCAAATAAAGAACGAGGTAATTGAGATTGACGAATAATTGACATTAATGTACCAAATTTAACAGATGAGTGATTAGGTACAATAGCAGTCAGAGTAGAGTCTTCTATTTGTTTTTGCATAACAATATGACTTCCTTTTTGTCTAATTTGTATAAAGCCGTTATCCTCTAAAATTTTACAGATTTCTTTCCCTGAAAATACTCGTAATTTACCCAATAGAAACCTCTAAATTAGTAATAAAAATTTCACTTTTAAGACGATTTTTGATTTCTGGAGGTGAAGCCAACTCTAAAAATAATTCAATTGCTTCTTTTAAATTATCTTTTGCTTCCTCTATGCTGTCTCCCTGACTAGCAATATCTAATTCTGGACAAAGGGAAACATACCCATTATCTTCTTTTTCAATAATGACAGTAAATCTCTGTTTGATCGTTGGCATGGACTATCTAAACTCCTTAATATCTTTTATTATTATACTGCTTATTATCTTAAAAAAAGTGGTCAATTTACCCCAATATGCTAAGATAGATAATTAACTTTAAGCAGGTGATCAATAATGACACAATCTACACCCCAAAGAGTTGTACGGCGTGGTCGAGTATTTCCCGAAATTCAGTGGACAGAAGAAAGAAAAGCTCAAGAAAAAGCTAGAAGACAGGCATTTTATGAACGTTGTTGGGTGATTTTTAAGCGTTTAAAACCAGAGATATTAGATAAATACTATGGTTGGTATATTGCCATTGAACCTGATAGCGGTGATTATTTTATTGATCAAGATCAAGAAGTAGCCAGTAAAATGGCCAGAGAAAAATATCCTCATGTCATACATCATATTTTTGGCATTAATGAAACAGGAGTTAGTGGCAGAATATGATTGAGGGCAGATTTGGAGATAAAGGTCAAATTTATTTGGAAATTGATTTAATTGTAACTTTGATGTAGTATTAAATACTAGGATAAAGCGACATTTTGTAAAAAATATACAAACTGAAATTTCTTAACCAACATTTGGAATACCTTCATAAACTAAAAAACTATGTATATAAGAAAAGTTGAAATTAAAAATCTGTGGGGAAATAACTTTTCCTGGACACTGAATCAAGACGTGAATGTTTTGATTGGTAAAAACGGTTCAGGGAAATCAACAATACTCAAAATGCTTAACGCAGCAGTTCAGCCAATTGAAGATCAAACCTAATGACATAACACTTAATACTTTGATAAAAAAAGTTAATAAAGTGGAAGAAGGTTTGGAACTTATTCAAAATATAAGTAATAACGAAAAACTGCAATTATATCCTGATATTATAACTTTCAGCAGTTTACTGGGGAAAGCTAAAAATACGGATGAAATTAACTTACTGGAAGAAATGCGAGAGTATTATAAAGTAAAACCTAATGATATTTATTTATTTAAATAAATTAAAATTTAAAAAGTAATATGATGAGAGATCAAGATTATCAAATGATTGCTGAAAGCATTGCCAGTGTTATCGCGCTCAGTTGATTTTTACGATACCCACCATTACCCGCAGTGATTCTGCTGGCTATCTGTTTGGTAGTCAGGCTCCGCAGTTAATCGAGACAGTCTATCTAATCACTAAAGAGGAAACCAGAAAGAGCTTTAAGGTCAATTATCTTAGATACAGCGGATTTCGCCGTTAGGAGGTACAAGCTTAAATAATGAAACTCTTGTGGTGTAGGACTCTTGACGGCTAGATGTGTACCTTCCAACTATGCAAACCGCTGTATCTACTTCAAACCTAATGCTTTGTTTAAAGATTGGTACAATTCGCAAAGTTGTTGGGCTGCATCGCTCCGAACTAATTGATAATCATATTGACCCTCAATCATACGGTATGCTACTGCTCTTTTACTTGGAGCCTTAATTTTCTTTTTTTTACACCATATTTCCAGTAATTTCGATACATTTGGACCATCAATATCGGCAATTGTTACTTGAAAATTATCTCCATATGAAAGTTTTAGTTCTTCATTAACGGCTTTTACATAAGACTTTGGATCAACAAAATCTTCAATTGCTGTAACCGTACCCAAGCCATGAATGCTTGGTAGATCAATAACTCGCTCCTGTGGTACACCCGCAGCAATTATCTGCCCCCGAATTTTTTTACCACCTTCATCTGTATCTACTAGATAAGCTGTCCTGGGAGATTGGTTGTTGATTATCGCAATACCTTCACTGTTGACACTTGATAAACCAGGTGCCACTTGAAATCCTAATTCGTCTTTTCCCAGGACATTCTTGAGAAGAGCAGGCACGAGAATCATATCTGCTGCACCTTCAGCAATGATGGCGTATCTCATAAGTATAAATGCTAAGGTATTCGCACCCATTGCGAATAGAAGGGTTGAAAAACCTGGTACGTCACTATCCCAGAACCAATTGATGATTTTGCTATGGGGTTCCTCGGCAGCAATCATCCTTACTGCTCCAAGATCCTCTGGTAGACAACCAATTGAATGTGTCGTGTAAATTATCTTTGATGCAGCATCTTGTCGAGTAAACATTTGGATGAGATCTGCTTGTGCATCATAGTGCAAATGCTTCTCGGCCTCATCAATTAACACTATTGGTGCTACGCTCATATTTGGTTCTTGTGAAAGAAACATTAGAAGTGCTACAAATTGCCTTAGACCGTCGCTCCGTTCAGCAATTTTTACATAGTCGCCGTTCTCAGATTTGATAAGAATTGTGAGTCGCCATTGATCTAAATCAACATTTACTGAAAGTTTTGATTGCTTCCATGTATCTTGTATTCGTTGACTAAGTATTGAGTTCGCTTTATCTAGAATTGTCCGAATGCAACCTCGATCCTGTCTAGATTGCGCTTTATACAACTCTTCTAAATCTAAATTTGCAGTATTTACTAGATTCTTAAGTGCAGGTGGTATAGGCTGCAATGATTGTATTTTCTGTTGTTCTGATTTGTAGAAACTGTTTAAATCATAGTCTGGTAAAAGATCTCGGTCTTGATCTTTGAAGAGTAATACTTTAGGACAACGTGCCAATAGTATTTTCTTTGCTATGTTTTCTGGATGATCACGTTCCTCATATGCAATTAGCTCTGATAGCTGCGTAGCAAAACTCCGAACTATATCATTACCTTGATCGGCGGAGTTCACAATATTGCGAAGAATGCTCAGTTGTCTACTATTAAGTGATTCATCTTCGGAATTTAAAACTATAGCAATGTCATCGTTTAAAAATATTTCATTTAAATCGGCTACTTCTTTTAGTTTGCTGGCTAATTTATGCCGAAGTGTAAGGTCTCGTTTAGGGCAATCTTTGATCTCAGTGATAATTTTTCCTGAAACTGTTTTACGGACTGCAAACCATCTCGCATTTTTTGCCTCGGCAACTTCGCTAGATAGCTGAGAACGATCATCATCTTCTATTGCAAACGTAAACTCCACAACTATCTGCTCATCATCTAAGTTCTTACCACGAGTGATTTCCTGCGAAGCACCATCACGAACAAAAGCATTTACATTGTTAAAGTGAAATAATCCACGCAGCAAAGAAGTTTTTCCTGCTTCGTTTGGTCCGACGACAGCGACAAGTTTGCCTCCCACGTGCATCTTCGACAATTCTGCAAACCTTTTGTAGCCATTCAACTCAAGCCAAACCAGTTCCATTCTTCACCTCATTTTCAACAGGCAACAAGTAATTATCCAAAATTATTTATGCACAAGCAGTGGTAATGAAAAGCGTTTTAGGTGCTTTTGCATAGTAGAGTGCGTCAAACTCGATAACTTACTGGCTATTAAAAGTGACAGACTCTACTAAGTATGAAAGTAAAACCTTAACGTTTCACAGGTGTACCGCAAGGATAAGTCGCTACTTCCTCAGTCCCTTCTTCCTTAACAACCGGCTTGTCTTTAGCCGCTAAATAATCTTTTTGCAAAGTATCTAACAATGCTTCCCGTTGATCATACAACCGCTTCAAAGTACGAGGTTGACACTGATTGAGAACATAGGCTGTCACCAATGGGAGAGCGATCGTACTATCGGTATAACAAACGATCGCACTAGGCAACTCATCTGGGTCAATCTTACCCCAACTCACAGCTTCTGCGGGAGTCGCACCGGATAACCCACCGGTATCAGGACGTGCATCGGTAAACTGCACAAAGAAATCATGTCCTCGTTCTTCCAATCCTAAAACCTCGTGAAGTTGCGGTTGTGTTTGTAATAAAAAGTTCTTAGGACTACCACCACCAATAATTACCGCTGCACTTGTACCGTCCTTTTCTCGCGCCCCATAGACGATAGCTGCTGTTTCATTTACGTCAATAGAGGGATCTATCACCAACTTTGAACCTTCTAACGCCAAAGCTGCCACATTCATACCTATGGAACTATCACCAGGAGAAGAAGTGTAAATAGGTACGCCACATTCATAAGCCGTTGCTAATAAGCAAGAATTTTTGACACCCAATTGCTTTTCTATTTCCCACACGCACTTACCTAGCAAATGGTGAAACTCAGCTGTTCCCATGCGTTTTTGGAAAGGTTCTGCTTGGAGAACTTTGCGAATAAAAGCATCGGTTTCTAGCAGTACATCGTAACCAAAAATAATGTCATAAATTCTGATAGTTCCTTCTTCCCGCAATTTAACATCATCTAAAAATGGACTACCAGCAAACAGTTCAAAACCTAAACCATAGTGCATATCATGGTAAAGATTTGCACCTGTGCTAATCATCCAGTCAATAAAACCATTGCGAATCAGGGGCGCAAGGGCGGAAACTCCAAAACCTGCGGGTGTCATCGCCCCGGAAAGGCTAACCCCTACAGTTACACCCTCTTGAAACACTTCCTTAGTCAGCAGTTGACAGGCTTCCCGTAACCGGGCTGAGTTGTAAGCGGTAAAATAGGTATCAATTAAGTCAACCACGCTAACATTATTAGACATGGGGATAGGTGCAATTTTCTTACCTGGCTTTTGTGACATTTTCGAGAAATCCTGAATAGTAAATACACTGAATATAATGTTATCGCATTCAAATGTACGGAAGTTGCTAAAATGTTATCTAGCTATATCAATTATCGGCAATTCTCAAGAGAATACTTTGGGAGTTATCTAGTTTTGTATTTCCATTAGAGCAAATCGAAAGGTATATCTAAACTAATATTTGCTATTATTAAACATAACTAACTTGTTATTAATTATGGCACAAGCGTTAGTGAATCTCTCTGAAGGAATTACATCCGAACCCCCACCATTGGAATTTACCACTGATGGCGTGATTAGGATAGGCAAAACTCGTGTAACACTAGATACGGTAATTGCTGTTTTTAAACAAGGAACAACAGCAGAAGAAATTGCTTACCGTTATCCATCCCTTAAACTTGCTGATATCTATGCTACCATTGCCTTCTACCTCAATCATCAACAAGAAGTGGAAGTGTATCTACAGCAAAGACAACAACAAGCACAGGAAATTCGCAGGATGAATGAGGCAAAGTTTGACCCCCAAGGGTTGCGTGATAGATTGCTGGCGAGGAAAGCAGAACGGGAAGTATGTTGAAACTGCTGGCTGACGAAAATTTTGATAATACTATTGTGAGGGGATTGTGGCGACGTAACCCAAATATTGATATTGTCAGAGTCCAAGATGTTGGTCTTTTGGGTGAAGATGACCCATTAACCAATTGGTATTTCTTAGTGCTTATGTTTAAAAATTACCAAAAAAATAAATTCTGACAATTTTGAATGATTAAAGCGGTCACACTTTCAATACTACCATAGCGATTACTAGGTCGCGCTATCTCTGCGAGACGCTACTGCGAACGCTATCGCAGTTAACAAAAATCATATGAGCTTTAGTGTAACATTACTAGAGACAAAGAAATGACAATTTCAATGAATTTGTCGAAGCAAAAAAATTATACTTCATGCTCTTAGTTGTAACAGTTATTTATCAATAGAGTTTATGAAAAACGACACACCCCAAGAATTAAATTCTGATCCAGAGATTTCGCGGTTGATTGATGAGGTCATGTCATCATCCCTGAGTGATGAACAGTACCGCAAAAAGATGCAGCGACGTAAGGAAGTACAAGATCAACGCATAGCTAAAGCCATACCAGAAAAAGGCTTAATTATTGTTAATACTGGTCATGGGAAGGGTAAAACCACTGCGGCTTTGGGAATGGTGATGCGATCGCTTGGTCATGGCTACAAAGTAGCAATAGTGCAATTCATCAAAGGAGCCTGGGAACCTTCTGAAAAGCGAGCTTTCAGTCATTGGTCAGATCAATTAGAATTCCATGCAATGGGTGAAGGTTTCACTTGGGAAACTCAAGATCGTGATCGTGATCTCGATAAAGCCAGCATGGCTTGGGAAAAATCTCTAGAATTCATCCGTAACCCAGACTTTAAATTAGTACTACTGGATGAAATTAATATTGCTCTCAAATTAGGCTATTTACAAATTGAAGAAGTTTTAGCAGGTTTAGAGCAAAAACCACCAGATAAACACGTAATCCTTACAGGTAGAGGCGCACCACCAGAATTAATGGAAAAAGCAGATTTAGTGACTGAAATGACGCTTGTTAAGCATCCTTTCCGCGATCAAGGTGTTAAAGCTCAAGCCGGAATTGAATATTAATCACGGTCATCAATTTTGAATTTTCGATTTGAGATTAATCCCAGTGCCAAAGTGAGGGGAGAAACTGCGAACTAGTTGCAGTATATGAACATTACTGCTGATTACACATCTGTAAAATCTTTCTGTCATTAGCGCTGATATTTTTGAGCGGATGATAGTCTTGCAGTGTAACTGAGTAAGCATAAGTAATGGAATCATCATCCGTGATGTGAGGTATTCTGCTGGTTGTAGACACCTGAATTGTACCAACTTCACCAGGAGAACTTCTTACCGTCATTGCCAATTCTCCTGAGTTAGCAATTGTACCCTGAAAACAACTAAACTCAGAACTAGGCATATACAATGCACCTATCACCTTACCTTGCTGTTTCTGAAAGACAATATAGCCTTGTCCTAGCTGGTCTGGTGCCGATGACTGACCATAGAGATAAGTTCCATCTTTTTGGGGTAAATTTACTGCTGATGTTCCTCGTTGTTGTTTGATTGTTGTGGGTATGATCTGACTATTCCTTGTCAAAGCTTCAGATGGTAAATTGTTGCCATCAAGAGGATTTAACTGAAATTGACTGCTTTGATCTCTGATGTTTCTTAGTCTTGACACCAGAGAATTTTGATCATTATTATTCTGAATTTGATTTGTGTAACCTGGTAAATCGGCTGCTATGGCTGTAGGTTGCAGGTTGATTTTTGTCCGTTGACCAATTACACCTAAACCTAAAACCCCAACAGTAACAAGTAAACCAAAGACCTGAAATTTGAAATTACCTTGAGGAATGAACTTAGAAATATTGTTAAGCACCCAATTACTCCTATCTTGTAATGAAATTAACTTTTTGTCTGTAACTTAACTTAAATGATAACGAAATACTGATAAGCCGAGATTCCATCAAAAGTTTTATATATATAATCTGGCAGAAAAATCCATAAAACAATCAAGTTTTTCTAGATTGTGTTTGATCATCTCAAAATATCATTGATTCAACAATTCAGGTTTCGCTAAAGGGATTCATACTTTTGGGAGATGACCAATTGATTTGATTTTTGAGATATTCTGAGTTTGGCATTTTTATTGTGCATTCTTCAATGGGGAAAAACAGGTGAAGTGTTGATTCAGATCACTTGATTTGCTCTCAAATTGTGATATGCACCCTTCATTTGACTTTAACCTTGTTGATCGTAGTCCCCTTATTAACTACAACAGCAACCCTAGAGATTTCGGATTAGATGAAGGGAAATTATGGCGTAAGTAGAGTAACGTAAATAATTAAAGGTTTGTAGTCAGGTCTTTAGACCTGAAATTCGGGCTAAAGCTCTAACTACGAGCTAATTTCCGAATTTGTTACCTTACTTAACATAGTTCTATTTATTTTCGCCTACCTACTTAAGTCAAATATTCATTAGTGCAAATTCGCTCTTTTTAACTCTTTGCTTCTTTACGCCTTTGCGTGAGACCAAAAAAAATTGCCCCCTGAATTCAGGAGGCGCACCGCCACAAGCGATGTCTATGGATAAGTTGCGGTGCGTGTATGCTTTTAGCTCGCAACGTATTCTTTAACATTGGCTCGACGGCGACGTAAATGAGCAAGAGCTTGATGCTCTAATTGACGGACGCGCTCACGGCTGAGGTTCAACCGCTCACCGACTTTCGCCAAAGACATTTCATTACCATCTTCTAACCCAAAGCGCAGAGCCACAACTTCGCGCTGTTGGGGTGTAAGTTCTGCTAACAGGTTATTTAAGTCTTGGCGCAAAAATTCCTGTGTGGTGTAATACTCTGGAGATGGTCCGTCATCTTCCAGCATTTCTTGCAGTTCGGTATCCTGATTATCACCGACTCGCACATCTAAAGATACTGGTTGACGCGCCATATTCAGATACTCACGAATCTGAGCAGGTTCTAATTCCAGTTCTTTGGCGATTTCTGTAGGCGTTGGGGATCTTCCTAACTTTTGTGCCAATTCTCGCTGCACTTTTTTGATTTTGTTCAGTTTCTCGGTAATATGGATGGGTAGGCGAATGGTGCGACCTTGTTGTGCGATCGCTCTCGTAATCGCTTGACGAATCCACCAGTAAGCATAGGTTGAGAACTTATAACCCCGCATAGGATCAAATTTCTCCACCCCTCTTTCTAATCCCAAGGTTCCTTCCTGGATTAAATCCAGAAATTCCATGTTCCTTTTTTGATACTTTTTCGCAATAGCTACAACCAAGCGTAAATTGGCTTCAATCATTTTTTGCTTGGCTCGTTTACCAAGCGTCAAAGTCTGCTTGACATCAGTTTCAGATTGATTAACATGGGCAGCCAACTCTGATAAACTAGGTTCATAGTCTAGTTTCTTTGCTAAAGCTTCCTTCGCTTCTAGCAGTGTCATCATTTGTTGCACCTGCTTCCCATAAACAATCTCTTGCTCACGGGTTAGCAGAGGTACACGACCAATTTCCCGCAGATAGGTTCGCACCATATCAGCTGTGAATTTGGTGTTCAGGTTTTCAGTTTGGGTGTTAACAGTAGGCATTGGTGCGTTGTCCTCTACTCCCTAAACAGAATGAATCTTTTCTCAACTAGGGCGGATGGAAAAGAGTGGTATAAACATCAACAGATATAGGTGAGCTATCATAAGCAATTAATTTATATAGCCGTTTTCAAGACGGTGGTCCCCTGAGATGGGTTCCCCTCCCCTTTCTCAACTCTGGAATTTCTTAGAAGCACAATGGTTTGTTTTCAAGAGTTATTCTTTTCTTCAGATGCTGATAGCAGCTATAAAATACGAAGTCAGTATGAGTTTTACTTTTTTATGGTATGGCAGATCTGATGGCTAGTAAAGTAACCCAGATAAATCTTACAATTATAAAGCAAAATTGACTGACTGCTAAATTTTGTTTTGAAGTTCCTTAAAAACGCTGACTATATCTATAGTGACTGCAAAAACCCCTCTTCTGTTGCTTGCAAGTAGCCGGATAACCGAACTTATGAAGCTACCATTATGGAGGGATGTCACGAAATCGTGATGAGTCCTGAGTCCTGAGTAATTGGTGGATTTTTTGAAGGTGGTTAAAAACCTAAATCAGCTTTAGCTAGTTCTGCCGCTGCGAAAACTTCTGCATCTGATTTTTCTTCCCAGGCTTGGTCGCCCATTTCCGTGTAAAATACTGAGTCATAGGGACGGGTACGTACAACTACTGGCATGGGAACGGCGTGACCTAAAATTAATGCTTGTTGCTTGGAGTCTAACTTTGCTAATACTGAGCGTAAAGCCCCAGCACCAGATACACCTGTAAAAATTGCATCAATATCTTTTTCGTCGTTCAGCAATGCTGTGATGCGAGTCCCAATTTGGGACATAACTTCATTATCTATCCCCGAAGGACGTTGATCAACTACTAAAAGTGTTACGAAATATTTCCGCAGTTCGCGGGCTATGGTTCCAAAAATTGTACTTTGTACCACTCCTGGGTCAAGAAAGCGGTGAGCTTCCTCAATTGTAATCATTAATGGCGTTGGTCTATCTAAAGGATTCTTACTTTGCAGAAACCGATCTGCTCTTTTGACATAATGTTCGTGAATGCGTCTGGTGATCATATTTGTCACCAACATATAGGATAGCATATTTGACTGGGAACCAAATTCAATCACTACATTTTTCCCAGCTTCTAAAGATTGTAGGATTTTACTAATATAATTTTGGGGACAAACTGCCCGCATATATTTTAGACTATCTAAACGTAGTAGCTTACGTTGTAAAGATGTAATTGAGCCTGGGTGTCCTGGCTTGTCATCACAAAACATCTTAATATCCTCACTAGTCATATTGAATAACTGAGGAATCCAAGATTTACCTAACTCGTTGCATAAGATATTGGCATTATCTAAAGCTGCTTCTGAAAGTCCTAAATCTCTTCCACATAATTTAATATCTTCAACTTCAATTTGCTCATAGCTTAGATATAGTTCTTGAGCATCACGTACACCCCTACGTTTAGTTGATTCGGGGTCAAGAGTATAAACTTCGACTTTACCGGGAAATAATTGTTTTAAACCTTTGACGGTGTTAACTTCTTTACCTTCTGCAACTGCTTCCCAGCCATATTCTGAGTGCATATCAAAAATCAAGTTAACAGCGGCATTTTTGCGAATTATACCCGCTAAAAGTAAGCGTGTCAGGAAAGATTTCCCAGTCCCTGATTTACCAAAAACGCCATTACTTCGTTCTACAAACCGATTTAAATCAATACAAATCGGCACATCCATATCTAAGGGTTTTCCGATAGAAAAGTTGTTTCTGTGGGGATCATCTTCCCAACCAAATACCCGCCGAAAATCATCTTCATTCGCGTCGTAAACTTGGCTAAAGTGACTGGGAATGGTTTTTACAGGTAGCAGTTCCATTGTTGTGCTGGTTTGCGGTTGAAATGACGCTAAACCCTTGAAAGACGGAACAAATGAATTTACAGATTTACCATTAGGGGAGGAGAAAGATTCATGAGATTCTGGGGTAAACATCAACATTGGTGCGAGGTTGACCATTCCATAGGTTCCGCTTCCAGCTAACACCTCGCGCAAAAATGTATCTTCCCAACTGGGGGGACTAGCAACAATACGTGTATTCGCAGCACCTAAAGCTACATCTGTCAGCATACAGAAAAAGCGCGATCGCATCCCCTGTACCACCAAAAATTTACCCACCCGCATATCTTCTACAGAAATATCTGGGTGTAGTCTGACTTCCAAACCCCCAGTTAGTGAACCTTCGATAACCGAACCTAGTGGTTGTCCTGAATTCATTTTATTTGTCAGTGGAAATAGGGAATAGGGAATAGGAAATAGGTGATTGGTAATTGGTAAACTTCTTACTGTCACCTGTCACCCTTCGGGTTCACCAGTCGCTAATGGGGGAAACCCCCAAGACCGCGCTGGTTCACCTGTCACCTGTCACCTAAATTAATCAATCTGAATTGAAGTTGGCGCACTTGGCGCACTTGGAGATATGGTTGATAGAGGTTTTCTGAATTGGGCGTAGAGGCGATCGCGCCAAGTGAAGAATGGTTCATAATCAGGATTATCAGCTAAACCGGGGACTCCTTTACCTCTGAGAGATGGAGGTAAATCCAAATAAGAACCTTCTGGAAACTTCAACAATATCGACAATCCCGCAACTGCTAAATCAGCTATGGTTGGTTCATCTCCTAATAAATAAGGACTATCTGCCAATAATTCTGTGAGAATGTCTAAATCTTGTTTTAGACTAGCGATCGCAGCACTAATCACATCTGGGGTAAAACCCACCCCAAAACCCAGAACCGAGACCAAATCTCTAGGTACACCCTCCACCATATTTTTGAAAATATCTGGTGTAGAAACAGGTAATAAAGACTTACGGAAATCTTGATCTTGACTAATAGCAGCAAAGAATGCTTTTCTAGCCTTAGTTCCTATTGATTCATCCGCCCAATCTTCTATCAATAAAGCAGTAGCCCGTTTTTTCGGGTCTTTTGGTATCATTGGGCAATCTGGATATTCTAACTCTAAATACTTAGCTATTTCCGTAGAATCTACAATATATTTATAACCATCCTTTAATACTGGAACTTGTCTCTGACCTGTCAAACGAAATAATTCTACTTGTCCAATTCCTGGTGCCACCTCAATTTTACGATACTCTAACCCTTTATAGTCAAGGATTAAACGCACCTTTTCAGAATATTGAGATAATTCCCATTGGTATAATTCCAGCATATTGTATACCTTGTCACTCAATTTATTTATTGACTTTACAATTCTATCTTTAGTTTCAGTAATTTTTCCCGCTATTAAGTTATTATATCGTTTATTTAATAGAAAATAAAGTAGAAAATTTTCCTAATTTTTGTTCCTATTAATAATTGACCAAAATATATTTATCAGATATTTTCCAGGAAATTTACAAATAAAATCCCGAAAAAATAATTTAGTTTGATGTGGATTAACCCAGAAAAATAAGGCAGAAGCTAGTCTGACTGGAGGACAGAGAGAATCAAAATTGTTTTTAAACTGGTTTCGCTGCATAGTTATTTTCACTATGCTATTTTAGTACGCAGAGGCGGAAATCAACAAATTATTCCCAATTTCTGAAAAGTCTTCCTGACTAGCGTTTTAAATTTTTAATTCCGCATACATATTTCCTAGAGAAGCGATACTAGTTTATTATCACTATATGCTCTGAATCTGGGGCAAAAATTAGACTTGAGGTTCTAGTTAGATTTTGGTTTAACAAAATGTTATAAGTTTTTATGTAGCTTGTTAACAATGAAGACAAAAACAATTTATGAATGCAAATTACAGCAAATTATTGACCAACATCGCTGGTATAGTTGGCATCACCAGCATTAATCTCCTGATCACTTTACCATCTCCAGCCCAAGAAGTTCTCAATCCTCAACCGAATATTTTCAACGAAGCTCCCTATAATCAGAGTCAAAGAAGTCAAGACAATTATCAACCCCTATCCACAGAAAAGGGCAATACTAAGCGCAAAATGCCGGTCAAGGGGACAAGTGGAAGTGGAGTACTCAATCCTAAACCAAGTATTTTCAATGAACCTCCCTATAGAGGTCGTAAGGAACCTGGAGAAACTCAACCCATGAAGCCAGAAACAGAAGTTCCCAGCAATCCTGAAACTGTAATACCAGAAACTACCACACCCCAGCCAAACCAATCACCTGCTAGTACAATAAAAACCAAAAACATTGTAGAAGTGGCAGAATCAAATGGATCTTTTAAAACGCTCATCAAGGCTTTAAACGCTGCTGGACTGACAGAAATATTGAAAGGAAATGGTCTTTTCACAATTTTTGCGCCTACTGATGCAGCTTTTGCAAAATTACCACAAGACGCTGTAAGGGATTTGTTAAAGCCAGAAAACAAAGAAGTATTAGTGAAAGTTTTAACTTATCATGTAGTGCCAGGTAAAGTCCTTTCTGGCGATTTGAAAACTGGTCAAGTCACAAGCTTACAAGGTGATCCAATTAGTGTGAAAGTTGATCCTGAGAAAGGTGTATTTGTCAATGATGCTCAGGTAACTAAGGCAGATATTCAAGGAAGCAACGGTGTTATTCATGTAATTGATAACTTGATTTTGCCACCTAGTCTGTAGAATTAAACCCTTGCAGATAAATTTTGCCAGGAGTTTGTAAAAGTTTTTTTTCTCAAACGAAGATAGAGACGTTTCCTCAAACGTCTCTACAATGTGAATTATTTGAATATAAGTCTGCTATCAATTAGCGAGATTTAGCAGTTGTCTTGGCGTTACCAGACTGTGCTGCTTGAAGTAACTGCGGTATCAACTGGTCAATTTTTTGTGCAGTCTGCTCTTCTTGGTGCAAGTTTTGCTGTAGCAACTGCATAATTTCTTGTTGTCCCATGCGTTCAGCAACTGTAATCAAGCCACGATAGCAAGCAATCTCAAAATGCTCAACTTTAGACTGAACTCCTGCTAGACCCAAATCCAGAATTGTGGGATTATTAGCAGCTAGTAGCATAAATTTTTGACCATCACTAATCACACCAGCCGCAGCTTCACAAGTCACCCGTTGTGGTTGCTGCTTCAAAGTGCTGAAAACCTGCTCTAGGTTTCTGATTTGCTGCTCAGTTTCACGAATATGGGTCTCAATTAGAGACTTACACTGGTTGTTTTGACAACATTGCCACATCATCTGCTGTGCTTCTAAGAAGCGATTTTCAGCATCGTACATCGCACCTACTTCGTAGATAAACTTATCTTGCAGGCTTGTGATTTGTTTGACACCTGGACGTTCACTAAGTTGAACCATTGTGATTCTCCTGAAGGTTTGACGCTGTACTCTACAGTCGTACCTTTAACCCTATGTTTAGCCTTGATTCTTCTCTTCACACCTGAGATACAGTTAAGGGTAGAATCTGACTGCTAACTGGAATACATTAGACTTACACCTGGGGCATAGGTAGTTAATTAAGTTAAAGTAAAGATAAATTAAGAAAGTGCAGTAAATTAAATGAATGTTCCCAGCCTAGAGATAATTTCTACTCAGTTAGAAAGTCCCAATTTGCGCGATCGCATGGTAGCCCTGGCCAGCTTGCGCCATATCTCCCCAGAAGATGCTGTACCTTTAATTAAAAAGGTTTTAGATGATGAATCTCTGCAACTGCGTTCAATGGCAGTATTTGCTTTAGGTATCAAGCAAACCCCAGAATGTTATCCCATATTAATCAGAATTTTGGAAACTGACCCTGATTATGGTATCCGTGCTGATGCTGCTGGGGCTTTAGGATATTTGGGTGATAACAGAGCATTAGAGGCTCTATCACGGGCTTTTTATGAAGATACCGACTGGCTAGTTAGATTTAGTGCGGCTGTATCTCTCGGTAATATTAAAGACCCCCGCGCCCGTGAAATTTTGATTAAAGCACTTGATAGCGAAGAAGTAGTTATTCAACAAGCTGCTATTTCCGCTTTGGGAGAAATTAAATCTATTGAATCTGTAGATCATATCCTGCGCTTTGCCCAAGCTGAGGATTGGTTAGTGCGGCAGCGTCTTGCAGAAGCTTTGGCTAATTTGCCCACTCCTAAAAGTATCTCAGCTTTGAAATACCTAGAAAAAGACAGTCATCCCCATGTTGCCGAAGCTGCTAGAATTTCTCTGCAAAGACTTGAAGAAATTGGCAACCAAGTTTAAGTTAAAGGACTCCTGCTAGATTTTAATAATAAAAGTAGGATTTAGAAAATTTTGATTCATGAATATTGAAGAGTTTTTTGAGTTAAGTGCTGGTAAATGGTTTTCTCATCGCACAAGTCACCATTTGGCTTTTAAGCAATCGGAAGACGGTAAATCAGATATCGCTATTGAGATGCTGGCCGCAGATCATCCAGAGGTGATTAAACTGTGTCAACAGTATGAAATTGAACCTAGTGCAGCTTCCTGTGGTGCGCGAGTTACCTGGAACGGGACAATGGAATGGGACGAAGAAAAACACGAAGGTTCTACCGTTTTAGCCACAGTTCCTAATGCAGATAATCCAGATGAAGGTAAGTTACTGCGGGAAATGGGTTATGCAGAAAAAGCACCCGTCGCTGGTAGCTATAAAATGGGCAATGATGGCGCTCTTACTCTAATTACTGAGTATGAAACCATGTGGTCTGAAGAACGCTTGTGGTTTGCTAGTCCCAATTTGCGGATGCGAGTAAGTGTCCTGAAGCGATTTGGTGGTTTTAGTATGGCTTCCTTCACTTCAGAAATTCGCATGGGTAGCACTGCTGTATCTACAAAGGCGACTGAAGCGGCTAATGCAGTTCAAGCTACCGCAGGATAAAACCTAATACTACGATAGCCAAGCCCGCACGTACGGGCTGGCTTTTTATTGAAACCCTATTTATTTAACGGGTGATAATGTGGCTAAACAGGTTGTTTCAATTGCATTGATAGAGAATTTAAGAGCTTTCTCAACCAGGTTTGGTTACTTTTATCTCGGCTCAATACCAAGAGCCATTAAAATCATCTTTTCGGTTTTGGTAATTCTTGAAATTGTTTCCGTAAGTCTTGAAGATTCTGTTCTGCTTCAGTGGCTTTATCGAATTTAGCTTGTGCATTTTTTTCGGCTGTGTCTCTTCTATTTTTGAGCCAATTGGTATTTAATTCTAAATCAGGCTTTTGCTCTGCTTCTAAAGCCTCTTGATTAGCCTGTTCATATTCTTTCTGAGCATTTTGAGCTTCTACTTGAGCATTAGTAGACTCATGTTGAGCTATATTCATATTTGACTCTATATCTTGGCGCTGATTCTCTAATTCTGTATCATCCGGTGTAGAATCCTCTGGAGAAATATCTTGATTTGGTTGTACATTGGGATTATCTAGATTATCATCCAAAGATTGATTATTTTCTGGCGCTAACTGTTCTTTGACTAGATCAAGGGATCTCCTACCTGTATCTGATGTACCTTCTGTACCTTCAGAGGATTCTTTATTCTCTCTTTGCGATCGCCATTCAGGAAGTTTTTCAACGATATCAGTGATGAAATTGTTTTCTGAACTATTATCAATTGTCTGAGCAGATTTATTATCTGTTAATTCTTGATTATTTTCTGGCGCTAACAGTTTATAAACACTATTAAGAGAGTCTCTAGGTGTAGAACTTTTCTCTTGTTTAGCTTGCTCCAGTTTTTGCTGTTCAAGTTTTTGTTGATTAGTTTCAAGACTCATTTTCTACCTCACATTAATTGTGTATTAATGATTATTTTGACTGAGATATTCCTGATAGGCTTCATTCTGCTCTTCCGAAGTAAAATGAACCATAACTGGGTTTTCTTTCAACCATTGCTCAAAAGGTAGTTTCTTTGTAGGTGAACTTTTTACAATAACCTGTGGCTCAGAATCCGCAGATAATATTTGCGGTTGAACGGTATCTATCTGAGATTGTTTGCGATTGGGGTTGTAGAAAGGTAAGTTAAAATGGGTATGAATAATATTGATATTCTTAATGTTAGCTTTCCAGAAAAAATCGAATAAATCACCAACAATAGGTACTAAACCAACTCCGGTATCTAAAGCAATATTACTAAACATCGGGATGATTTTGTCATTAGGAAGTCCCATCATTTTAGCCCTCCAAATAATATATAAGGAAGGTAAAATTGTGATAATGTCGCCAAATCCCGGTAACACAAGCCCAGCAACAGCTTCTGCTCCCAAAGATTTCCGAATCACAGGAATCTCAAAAGCACTATCCATCATTTTTGCAAGTTGATGTAGTTCTTTAAGAATCTCTTGGTTTGCAGAACTTAAAGCCGTTTTTTGTACGGAAGTGTTTGTTTCATTCTCCATAATCATTGATTCTCCCGCAGATAATTTTGATATTGCTCCTGTTGTTCTTCTTCAGTAAAAAACTCTAAACCAGAATTTTGTTTAATGTACTCTTCAAAGGACAAAATGTTTATACTATTATCTGATACTCCTTTCTCGGATAAATATTTTTGATAAGCTTTTCTTTGCTGAGATTCAGTGAATTTTTGAATAACTGGGTTACTCTCAACCCACTCTGCAAAACTCATGACAACACTATCTGATACTCCTTTCTCATATAAATATTTCTGATAAGCTTTTCTTTGCTGGGATTCAGTGAATTTTTGAATAACTGGATTATTCTGAACCCACTCCGTAAAACTTGAGATTTCTTGAGAAGCAATTTTGGGAGGAGATTGAGCAAATTCTAAACTAGGATTACGATATCCTTCATTAGATTTAGCTAAATCTGCTTGATAATCATCATAATCATAATAGTATTTGTAAATCTTAAATTTATAATAGTCTTGAGAAATAGTAATACCTGGACCAGAATATTCAATTTCACCTTTTGTCGTTTTTTTCCAAGGACCATAAAGATACATATCCTCGGTTTGAATTTTTTGTCTAATATTTTCCATTGCTTGGCTTTGCTCTGTTGGATTCAGCTTTTCCCATTCTAAACTGAGGGTTTTAGCCATGCGAACTGCTTCTTTTAATTTGGTTTGGTTTGGCCATCCATAAACCAACCATCCCTCTTGCTCACGTAATGGGAGGTAATCTATACGAAAGTTTTGAAGGTGAAGTAGAACATTTTCCAAAATATAAACAAGCCCTTGGGGATATTCCGTTACTAATGCTTCCTTTATACTTAAGTAGTATCCTTTGTTGATTGCTTTTTTTAGATCATTATGAACTATATGATAACCAGTAAATGCAGCAAATATGTAAGTAAATAGATTCCATATTATAACAGGTATAGCCAGTAGAAAAAGAACACTCAAAGGTGAAAAGCACGCCACAAGAATTACTATTACCGTAGAAATGGTGAATGGTATTATGGGTATGGGGGGTATTATCGATTTTATCTTCGATGCGAATGACATTTCCTGAAGGGAGTCTTCCCAAATTAATTGTTTTCCCATTTATTTTTCACCTTTTCCTTTAAAATTTTGTTATTAATACATATCAGTATAAAACCTGGTTTCATTCGATGCAAGTAAATTTTATACTTGCTTTACAATTTTAGTAAAAATAATCATAAACTGTTTTTTATCATCATCATCTAAAAGGTCTTTTTCCAATCTAAACCACATTTCTTTTGTATAGCACCATGCCAAATCCAAGTTATTCATATTGTTAACATTTGTGCTTTCTAAAATTACTTTACCAAGTTTAGTAAACTCATCAACTTTACTTTGTGAATTAGCTTGATTAAATTTATCTAAAGCATTTTTAAACTCTGACTTACTTATTTCTGCTAATTCTAAAATCCGATCACGATAGTTACATTTAACTTGACATAAAGAACAGTTAAGATTTTTTGGCTCTTTATTAATAAATTGGCTCATGTAATCTCGTACTTGCAAATCAGAAACGTGAGGACTAGGATCGTCATCAAAACCCCGCCAGCGATTTTCAATGGCTGATTTACCTTCATAGGTGGGGGGTAATTTATCCTTGTAAACAGGAATATCTATGAATGTGGCTTTTTGCAATCCAGTATAAAAAACTGCTGCTCTACCTGTTTCACATTTACCTAAAAAGTCTCTTTGTTCTTCGCTCATAATCATGGCATTAGCAATCGCCTCCCGATCATGAGCATCCCTTAATTGATGAGCAATTTGTACATTAGTATTTCGCATTGCATCCCGTGCCAATTTTTCGGGAGATTGATCAGCAATAATTAAACCTTCACCATAGGCTCTCACCTCTGCCAACATATTGCAAAATGCTTGCACTGACTTGGCTTTAACATCCGAACCTCCTCCCTCTTGATTACCAGTCGAAGCCACATTTTCTAAAACATTATGAGCCTCTTCTACTAGAGTAATGTGAGCTAATTCTTTGCTAGTGTGCAGTTCTCGATATTCTCTTAATAAGGTTAAAAAGAACATCATTACTAAGGATTTATCTTGTTCATTCAGGTCATTAAGTTCCAAAATCACAGGATGACTAAATAAAATTTCTGCACTAGGATGGGAGCGAGAACTACTGAACATTAAGCCCTTACTTCCCATTAATAAAGGCTTGATTCTGCCCTTAATTGCTGCTTCTAAATTACTTTTTACTTCTCCTTGATAACCCCTTTCTTTTAATACTTGTTCCACTGTCACATAAAAATCTTCCATAGTCGGAAACTGACGGGGATCGGCAGATCTACCATAATCAGTTAATCTCCAACCATATTGACGATAAATTACCTCTAGACCTTCAGAAATAATTGATGATAAGGGTCCGACAGGGGGCAATGCACCCTCAAAACAAGTTTGTAAATTGGCTAAATGAGATTCTACTCTTACTCCTTCAATTAGTTCAAAAGGATTAAATCTTAAAGGTGCAATATTTTCATTACCCAAAGTGTAAATAAGTAATTGATTCTGAAATACATCTACATTTCGCAATCCCCGATATTCTTTTTTAGCTGACTCAATCACTAAAAAAGGAATCTTTAATTTACGCCAAAACTGATCTAATAAATATAGGCTAGTATTACTTTTTCCACTTCCTGTAAATCCTGTAATTAAGGCGTGTTTGGTAAAAGCATTTTTGGAAAGATAAGCTCTACCACCTACATGAAATCTCCCCAAATCAATGGCATCTGAGGGAATTTCTTCATTACGAGAACCAGGATGAAAATCTGGAGGACGTTGCTTAACAGGAATACCCGGTACTCCTCCTTCAATGGAAATAGGAAACCGAAAAACTGAACCGGCTCCTCTTGCATCCATTAAATACCTCAATCGTCTGAGAGCATCATGGGGTGCTTTTTTGCTATGAAGTTTTAAAATTAATGGATCAAAAATTAGATATTGGCGAACTTTTTGAAGATGGCTGGAATTTTCATAAAGAGATATTTCAGACCCTGAAGGAATTGGTTCACTTTCCCCTAAAGGTGGTTCTGTTTGACGCTCTTCTCTGATACTAGCCGCAAAAGCTGCCGCTACTTGTTCTCCTGCTGCCTGATCATCGGAAAAACAAAATAGTGTAGTGAGGAAAGGATAAGTGGTTAATCGTCGTAAATTAGCGGCATAAAGTCTTGATTCCCAGCGTAATTGAGGATCGGTTTTGCTTTGAGAAGGGTTAACCTGTGCATTACCAAAATTCGTTCCTTTGGTTTGCATTTGGGCTAAACTTTCTGATTGACGGGCAACGTCCGACATCAATTTTGCTTCTTCTGCTTTCAGAACAGTTGGAGTTAATAAGATTAAAACACTAACTGCCGATTTTTGGCAAGCGATCGCATTAAAAGGAGTTAAAAAAGTGCCTCCAGCCCCCCACCAAAAGCGAACACCATAAAAAGCTAGAGGATTTAAGGGGATTTTTTGTTCAGGGTGGTGATAAATAAATTCTTTAGGCAGAGAAAATTCACTATCAAGAGAATTAGATTTTTCCCCAACAATAGGAGTATCTTCTCTGATGAAAGTTTTCACTTCTTGCTGTGAAACTTCTAAAGAAAAGCGATAATTATAATTTTCAGATAAGTCTTGTAATTCATGTTTAGCTAGTAACTGAGGTTCAAAACCAAAGGATGATAACATCCTCTCTAAATCATTCAAGAGAATATTGGCATGAATAGCACCTTCAGGAATATCAGCAGTTCTTAATCTTCCTAAAAAATAAGTATCAATATTTTTATGCGTCTGATTTAGGTCAAATCTGAGAGCATAGGTTACATCTTCTGTACTACGCCATAAACCTGATACAAATTGATTCCAACGACCAAAATATTCTTGAATACGATCTGGTCGTTCTTTACCTAAAAGAGTGTGATCTAGAAGAAAGTCGGGAATAAATGCAATTTTTAATCCAAACATAAAACCATTAACCTTATCTGAGGATAGGTTTATGTAGAGTATGTTTGGAAAATCTGAGCTTTCATTCATAATTCACCGGTAAAGGCAGAGGGCAGGAGGCAGGAGGCAGAAGGAATGTCTCCTCTGCCCACGACTGAAAGGAGTAAGGGTATGAAGCCCCTCCCAAATCGAAAATTTGGGAGCTTCCGATTGGGAGGGGTCACAATCCCTTTCCAATTGGTTCCTTCTGCCCTCTGCCCTCTGCCTCCTGCCTTCTTGAACGATTCCTGCAATGCTTTCAGTAAGCCTATTTAAGTTTGTATTTTAACAAACAAGCAGCTTAATTTTCTCTGTACAGGACAGAAAATAGACAAAAAGCTTGGAAAGGTTACAGAGAAAGGGTTTCAGAAAAAGTTACTACACAATAGAAGAAACCTCTATGAACGAGATTAACCGATTGCTATACACACTAAGAGGATGTTTGAAAAGTTTTCGGCGAATATAATATTGCTCCGCAACGCCAAGGGCGAACGCTACTACACGAGTGAATTCCACCTATTCCTTCGGAACTAATGAAAAATCCAGGCTTCTGAACCAACGTTCGCCTCTGGCGTTCCCGAAGGGTAGGTGGGTTTTGTCTGTGTAGCCGCGATTTATAATCGCCCAGAGAGTATGAATTTAGACTTTTCAAACACCCTCTAAAACCACATTTAGGATGGCATAGAGCGGGTCTAAGTTTTTTAGAATTATTTCTGACTCAAACCCAGCTTCTAAATTTGCAAAACACGAGCCAAAAATTGTGGTAGTGGCAGCACAATCAACAATAATAATGCTATTGCCACTAATCCTAAAACATCACGTCCATTATCAAGTTCTGTGACATCATTCAACGCGGGTTCATCAATCAACGGCACAAATAATAAAATAATTGCCCACAATAAAAATTCTTCTCGGATAAACGAAAGTATTAATAACAATAAACGAGCAATTTGACCAATAGCAACTGCTGTGCGTTGTCCAAACATAGCATGGACAATATGTCCACCATCCAGTTGTCCCACGGGCATCAAGTTTAATGCTGTCACAATTAGTCCTAAAAACCCAGCAACTGCGACTGGATGCAAATCAATAGCTGATTTTACTGTTAGCTCATTTCCTAATGCTAACTTTGCCAGCAATGCTAACAAAATTGAATATTTGGGATTAAGAGAATCAGGATTCAAAAGTCCATATTTTTCATTAATAGGAACTATTTCCGAATTAGCTAACCCCCAAAAAAGTAGGGGCAAGGTAACAATAAAACCCGCAATTGGTCCAGCTATACTAACATCAAATAAAGCTTTGCGGTTGGGAATTGGACTACGCATCTGAATAAATGCCCCAAAAGTTCCCAGGAAAAATGGTACAGGAATAAAGTAAGGTAGTGTGGAGCGAATTTTGTAGAATTTAGCCGTGAAATAGTGACCAAGTTCGTGGATACCTAAAACAGTCATTAACCCTAATGCATAGGGTAAGCCTTTGAGAAATATAGTTGGGTCAGATTCTACTTGTGTTAATTGAACACCAGCAATTTTTGCACCCATCAAGGTAGTAGTTATTAAAGTAGCTGTTAATAGTAGGATGGCTATAACTGGTTGAGTTAAATTGTCTCGCTTGTTGTTGCTACTTTGTTTAGCAGCTTGAGTATTGGGAACGAGTACAAAAAAGGGTTTACCATTTATACCTTCTTGAAATATCACCAAAAAGCGATCGCCAAATTCCCTTTCAATATTTGCTTTAATCTGCTGGTAAGCATTAATTGGTGTAGTTCGCAACTGACCTCGACAAATCACTGCTTGAGGTCGGTACTCAATGTTTTGAATGTAGTATACAGACCAAGAAAAGCAATTTCGCAGTTGAGTTTCTTCTGCTGGATCAATGGGACGCACTGGTGTCGGTTCTAAGGTAGAATTGTTTGCTGATTGTAATGCTGGAGCTGAAGCTTGAGTCTGTGTATCTCCTGGTACTCGCCGACCCCACTGAAACAAAAACCAGTATAACAAGAGGGATACAACTGACGGCCAGATAATTAGTGTGGCTGGAGGTGGTTGTTTAGCGCCATATAGCAGTGTCCAACCAGTCAACACAAAAGATGGTGTCATTAACACCAACCATAATAACCACACAGGCGTTCGGGTAATCTGAGCAACGCTGCGCTGAATTATTAGATAAGTAGCTAGTCCCAGTAACAGGAGAAACCAAAATGCCATGTTATCTTCACCAGTTTTGACAGAATTCCTTACCTGTAGTCTTTGTCAAACATCATGACTACAAGCAAGACTGCAACCCTAATTTTGCAACTACAGTTAACAGGGTTGGGTAAGTACACTGTAACGCGATTGTCCACCACTCCTCAGTTTCGGTTTTTGCTCATGTCTCCCTTATCTCAACAGCCAAGTCATAGGACTAAGCCACCAATTGCAGTACTTCCTGACGAAGTACCGATAGAAGAAAACTTACCGACAAATTCCACACTCAACACCATTTTCGCCTTTCCACCTAATCGAGATACCTTAGGAGGAACTTCTTACTTGATTTTAAGAAATGAAGGTAACATCTTGATAGACTGCCCCTTCTTAGAACAAACAACGCAGGATTTTTTGCGTTTACATGGGGGTATAAGTTGGATCTTTCTTACTCATCGCGGTGCTATAGGCAAAGCGGCAGAAATTCAGCAAATCTTTAACTGTAAAATTCTTATTCAAGAACAAGAAGCTTATTTATTACCTGGCTCAATTGTTACCACTTTTGGTCAAGAATTCACTCTTGATGCTACAGCACAAGCGATTTGGACACCAGGACATTCTCCTGGGTCATCATGTCTATACTATCGTGAATTTGGGGGTGTGCTATTTTCTGGACGGCATTTACTTCCTAACCAAAAAGGTGAACTGGTTCCACTCCCTATACCAAAGACTTTTCACTGGCCAAGACAACTTAAAAGTGTTCAAGCCCTGCGCGATCGCTTTACACCAGAAACTTTACAGTACATTTGCCCCGGCGCTAATACAGGTTTTCTCCGAGGCAAACGTTTTCTAGATAAAGCCTATCAACGATTGGTAATGAGTAATTGAAGGCAGGGGGCAGGGGGCAGGGGGTAGGGGGCAGTAGATCATTATTTCTCCGCGTCCCCGTGTCTCCGAGTCCCCGCGTCCCCGCGTCCCCGCGTCCCCGCGTCCCCGCGTCCCCGCGTCCCCGCGTCACCCCATCACCGTGTCTCCGCGTCATCCCATCACCCCATCACCCCATCAAGCCTTTCCCAGTACCACCAAATTTTTAGCCAGTACTTCCACCGCTGCTTGATATTGACTATCGGCTTCTGTGCCAATTTGCAAGCGGGTAATTGGTGCTTGAGTAATTATTTTGTCTGGTTTAATACCCAACTTATTAATATCTCGATGGTTAGGAGTTTCGTATTTAGCAATTGTTACCGCCAAGCCTGAACCATCAGATAATTCAAATAAGGATTGAATGAGTCCTTTGCCAAAAGTAGTTTCACCTACTAACTGGGCGCGACCATTATCTTGCAGCGCACCTGCTAAGATTTCACTAGCGCTGGCAGTTCCTTGATTGACTAAAATCACTAAAGGGTCTTGTGTCAGGGCTGTACCGACAGCTTCAAAATTTCCTTGAAGACCTTGCCTATTGACAGTGTAGACGATTGTGCCTGAGTTTAACCATTGCCGGGCAACTTCAATTCCAGCTTGTAATAGTCCTCCTGGATTATTTCGCAAATCAAGAATGTAGGCATCAGCGCCTTTTTTCTCTAAACTAGTAATAGCGTGTGCCAATTCCATTGCGGCATTAGCATTAAATTGGGTGAGGCGGAGGTAGCCAATCGGTTGTCCTTGAGGGGATAAACGCAAATCAGCTACGACAGGATTAAGTTCAATGCGATCGCGCCTTAAGATAAATTCCTTTTCTGCCTCTCCCTCTCGTGCAATCAAGAGAGTTACAATACTACCGATTGGTCCACGCATTCGCGCCGCAGCTTCGTCAAGAGTAAGATTCTCTGTAGATAGTCCTTCAATTTTCAAAATGCGATCGCGTGGTCTGAGTCCTGCTTTATCCGCTGGAGAACCTTCTATAGGTGTGATTACTTCCAAGCCACCAGTTTCGGAATTGAGAGCAATTTGTAAACCTACACCCGTCAGTTCTCCAGAAGTATTCACTTGCAAACTGCGGTACTGCTCTGGATCTAGAAACCGAGTAAAAGGATCATTAAGGCTTTTGAGCATCTTTTGAATTGCCCCATAAGCAGCTTCTTGATTTCTCAGCGGCTTTTTTAGAGCCTTTTGCCGCACATCAGCCCAGTTTTGATGATTAAACGTCTCATCCAAATAAGAACGATTAACAATTCGCCAAACCTCAGAAACTAATTTCTGCTCCTGTGTCAAAGCTATTGCTGGTTGGATGAAAGAGCCAAAACCCAAGCAAAAAGCCAAAACTAACGAAAATCCCCGCCGCAAAACCTGTTTATTCATGAACCCCATCTTTAATTTCACCTCAACCCAAATTCCCTAAAACTGACCAAATACTCGATTGTTTATGAAATCTATCTCTCGACTATGTTACTTTTTTTATAGAAGACGTGCATTGTTCTCATCCAGTTGTTAAGCCAACTGATTTGGTTCAATCCCTCGTCATTAAAGATAAAATCTACTTTGTGACTAGCGTTTTTGGCGTTAGCTTGCAAAGGGGAAGCAATATATTCCATATTTACAGAGTGTTAAGTTTCTGAAAAAATTTAATCACTCTGAAGAAAACTCATCTTTGTGAAAATCCCAAAATTGATATTGGGAGATTTATCAACCGCAACCGATTGTTAGGAACTTGAGATTGTATGGCCAACGTTTATGACTGGTTTGAGGAACGCTTAGAACTTGAAGCGATCGCAGAAGACGTAACCAGCAAATACGTCCCTCCTCACGTAAATATATTCTACTGCCTAGGCGGAATTACCCTAGTTTGCTTTCTAATCCAGTTTGCTACTGGATTTGCGATGACATTCTACTATAAGCCAACAGTCGCTGAAGCTTATTCTTCCGTAGAGTACATCATGAATGAAGTCAACTTCGGTTGGCTAATTCGCTCCATTCACCGCTGGTCAGCCAGCATGATGGTGTTAATGATGATTCTGCACACCTTCCGGGTTTACCTCACAGGTGGTTTCAAGAAGCCCCGCGAATTGACCTGGATCAGTGGTGTCATCCTAGCTGTAATCACCGTTTCCTTCGGTGTGACAGGCTACTCCCTACCTTGGGATCAAGTTGGCTACTGGGCTGTAAAAATTGTTAGTGGTGTACCAGAAGCAATTCCCGTAGTTGGCGTTCTTATCTCCGACCTACTACGCGGTGGTTCCAGTGTTGGTCAAGCAACACTAACTCGCTACTATAGCGCTCACACCTTCGTTCTCCCTTGGTTAATTGCCGTCTTCATGTTGTTCCACTTCTTGATGATCCGCAAACAAGGTATTTCCGGTCCTTTGTAATCAGACAACCACTAGCAGAAAAGCATGATTCAGTTTCCAGATTAGTGTTGTTTGTTTTAAACTGAGAAAACATAAGTTGTAAACAAACACTACTATCTGAACCTGTAAGCGGTGAAAGTCCCCAACACTGGCCTGAAAGATTTGCCATTCCACCAGATGCACTTAGACCAGATTACCTAAACATCTGATGGCTTTCACTAAATGCTTTAACTCAACTTAAGCAGGAGAGTAAATTTAAAAATGTCAACGCAAAAAAAACCTGATCTGAGCGATCCTAATTTAAGAGCTAAACTTGCTCAAGGCATGGGACACAATTACTATGGTGAACCAGCTTGGCCAAATGATCTGCTGTACGTATTTCCTATCGTAATTATGGGGTCATTTGCTTGTATTGTGGCTCTAGCTGTTCTAGATCCAGCAATGACAGGTGAACCAGCTAATCCTTTTGCCACCCCCTTGGAAATTTTGCCAGAGTGGTATCTATACCCAGTCTTCCAGATTTTACGCTCACTACCTAACAAACTGTTAGGAGTATTAGCAATGGCTTCCGTACCCTTGGGGCTAATTCTCGTTCCCTTTATTGAGAACGTTAATAAGTTCCAAAACCCCTTCCGTCGTCCAGTAGCCACAACAGTATTTCTGTTTGGTACTTTCGTCACCTTGTGGTTAGGTATTGGTGCAGCTTTACCATTAGACAAATCTTTGACTTTGGGACTGTTCTAAATTAGTTTCCACAAAGTACCGTTACGCCTGTAAGTTTCAAGAGCATATACTAAAATTATGAGTGAGTCTAAAAACTAGCTGAATGTAAGTCATCAAAAGCCTTTTAGCTACTCACACTTCTAGTTGATATATGCTCTTGAAAACAACCAGGCGTAAACTTTGGTAGTTTAAACTGGATATGAGATTTTCAGTTTTGGATAGCAAATAAAAACTATTCCTCAATTCAAAATCGCCAAAAAACAATACCATTTTTCACTTATTTATATTTAAGTCAAGGTCAATGCTTACCACAGTGCAGCAAGACCATCTGACGGTAAAGAGCGACCTTAAGCTCTTAAACCACGTACAACAATGGTTTGAAAAATTCTCTCTCCAATATTTAGCTGAATTCGGCTGGTCAGAAAGCCAACTTTATCGCCTCAACTTAGCATTAGCAGAAGGTTTTACCAATGCTGTTCGTCACGCTCATCGAGCGCTACCACCAGAAACAGACATAGAAATTGAATTGAGTCTCTGGATTGACCGCTTAGAGATTAGAATTTGGGATCATGGTAAACCTTTTAATCCTGATGCTATAGTCGAGCCAGAGCCAGGTACTCTACAGGTAGGAGGGTACGGATGGTTTCTGCTTCGACGCTTGGCAGATCATGTTGTCTATGAACGTGCTGCTGATAGCAGAAATTGCCTACTGATTGTCAAATATTGTCTAGAAGGGCAATACTAAAAGCAAAAGAATCAAAGCCTCAGTTTTGCTACTAAGAGAACTCGAAAAAATCAATTATTCAATTTCACAAAATCAAAACAAATTTTCCTCCCTCTCCTAGAAAGTCCCCTACCCTAAAAACGTAAAGCCTTCGGCATAGCTTCGCTTACTGCGTAGCGTTCAGTAGGGATTGGGGTGTTTTTTTATTTGGAAGTTTCTAATGATTAGCACTAGTGGTCTGTCAAATATATTTTGACGGATAAAGTAATGAACCGCGAAGACGCAAAGAGCGCGTTCACGCAGTGTCCCGTAGGGATAGGAAGAAGGAAGAAGAAAGATTTTTTTATTCGTCAATTAGTTCTTGACAGACTACTAGGATTAATTTTTGTTTAAGCCAAGTCAAAAAGCAAGATTTCGGCGCTGAGGTTGGTACTAATTTCTAATTGATCTTCTCCAGTAATTTGTACTCCGTCCCCGGCTTTAAGTTCTGTCCCATTTAAAGTTACTTCACCTGTGGCTATTTGCAACCAAGCATAACGATGAGCCTGAACGTGATAATTAATAACGTCGCCCTGCTCTAAAATAGATGCGTATAAATCAATATCTTGGTGAATAGTCACCGCATTATCTCGTCCATCTTTAGCAGCAATTAAACGTAGTTTTCCCCGTTTTTCTTCTACAGAAAAAGTTTTTTGGTCATACCTGGGGGTTAATCCGAGGGTATCTGGTAACATCCAAATTTGCAGCAAGTGCAGTTCTTCAGTTTGTGAGTGATTAAATTCACTGTGCATAATACCAGTCCCCGCACTCATAATTTGTGCGTCACCGGGACGAATTACCGAACCTGTACCCAAACTATCTTTATGTTCAACCGCACCTGACAAGACATAAGTGAGTATTTCCATATCTCTATGTCCGTGAGTAGGAAATCCAGCCCCAGCGGCAATTCTGTCATCATTTATGACTCGCAGAGAACGAAATCCCATGCGGCTGGAATCATGAAAATGACTGAAAGAAAATGTATGATAACTATCTAACCAGTCAATCTGACTATGACCGCGTGCATTTCGATCATGAATTATGTAGTTAACTGTATTTTGAGACATGATTTAACCTCACTGTTAAAGATGTATTTAATTGCCGAAATAACCAACTTTGATGTTGATAAACAAACTGGTAAATCGGCTTTGAACTATTACTATAGTAAACCATACCCCTTTATAATAAAAAGTACGCACTTATAAGTGCTGTAGTTACCAAAAAGATACTATTTTTGATAAAATTTATGTTGTTAAAGCAATACCTTGTCCAAATCGAAAAAAATCTTGATTTGTAGGTTGGGTTGAAGCATGAAACCCAACAAATGCGTCGGGTTGCGCTGTCGCTTAACCCAACCTACAAAAAATATACAAGGTATTGTTAAAGAAAAAGCATTATCTGATCAAGATTATTTTCGGGCAAGAATAAAAAGTAAAAATGCCATGTTTAGAGTTAACACGGCAGAGATTGAATTATATTTAGTTGTTAATTAATTTACGCTTTAACTGCGGCGGTTTGCTTGCGTTTGCGAAGTGAGGTAACGCCAAAAGCACCTAAGCCTAAGATACCAATGAGAGAAGCGGGTTCGGGAACAGAAGTTGGAGATGATTGATATTGATAAATAAGGTTATCAACGTATAATTCATTCCCATTTAAAGGTGTGTCAATGGTTGCATAGGCAATTGAATTACTTCCTGCATTTAAACCAATGAAACCAGTTGCAAAAGGACTACCAGGCAATGTTGTCCAGTCTAGAGTAAGACTTTCGATTAAATTATTGACATTGTCAAAAATGCTAAGAGTAATGTCAGCATTATTGGCAGCGAAATCAAGACCAAAAGCAGATACTGGATTAAGAAAATCAAAACGGATTACCGATGCGTCGTTCCCATCATAATAAGTATTTCCATTGAGTGAACCATACGAACCAATATTAAGTACTACGCCGTTGGTTACGGTTAGATTGCCATCAGTAGCAACTGTGCTGCTTGGTGCAGAGCTTGCAAAATCAAAATTAACTGCATCAGGATTAAAATCAGAACGATTAATACTAGCAGCTTGAGCGTTTGCTGCTAAACCCAGCGTGATAACTGCTGCACCTGCGGTAGCCATCGATAACTTTTGCAATACATTTACTGTAGTCATAGTATTGTTTCCCTGAAAAACTAGTTTTTTTCTTGCCTTCAATGCCACTGATATTAATACGGTTTAGAAACCCGTAACAAGCATTTTTTAGCAACTTCACAGAAAATTTACTGAGATAAAAAACTACCATTTTATGGGGGGGGGGTAGGATTAAACACTTGTAACATAAGGCTTTCAAGCACATGAATAGTAGATTTACTTGCTACCAATATATAAAATTTTAATGAACCTGGTAAAACACTTGTTTATATGCAGTTGAGGATCAGACATTTCTTTGGTTCTTGGTGCATGGGTGCGATTCTAGAATAAGTTATAGCGGTTCTCGGTTGACTGAGATACAAGAACCCCTCCCCCGCAGTCGCCTCAACGGGGGGAACCCCGCACAGCGCTGCTCCCCGCAAGCGATGAGGGGACTATGATGTATCTCATCCAAGTGCATACCGCTATATGGTTAGTGTTTATGATATTTTCTGGATTTTGTCTGAGTATCAAACATTAATAACATCTTCATATATATCAGCTACTATCATAGTCAAATCAACCGAATCTAAATATAAGCTATCATCTCGATTTATAAAGGTTTGGATTGTCCAATTGCCTGGTTGATTTTGACGATAAACTTCTACTTTGACTTCATCCTGAGAAATTAATACATATTCCCGTAAACTTGATAAAGTTCGGTAATTAACTAGTTTTTCCCGTCTATCTATAGCTTCTGTGCTTGGTGATAAAACTTCTATAATTAAACAAGGATAATTCAAATAATAACGGTCTTGATCTTCTGGATTACAAGTAACTGTAACATCAGGATAGTAAAATATATTCTTATTTTCACTAGCTAAATTGATCCTCACTTTCATGTCAGACATAAAGACATTGCACGAACTACCGCGCAAGTCGGAACGTAGTCTACTGGCAACATTCAAAGTAATTATATTGTGTTCTTTGCTACCTCCAGCCATCGCAAAGACTTCACCGCCAAAATATTCATGACGAATATCGGTAGATTGTTCTAATTTCAGATATTCTTCAACAGTGAAAAGGTATAGAGGGGACTGCATGATTTTTACCTTTTTAATAATTCTAGAATTATTGTAAGTAAGTTGGCGTGAGAAATCCGGGTTACGCAAGAAGTGTCACACCAAAAATCTATTGTAAGGTGCGTCAGATATCAAAAATCTGTTTATTTACTAGATTTATGCAGTCTGACGCACCTTACTAATGTGCCAGTTACGTAAGTCCTGAAAATATAGAAGCAGATTCACAATCCTCTTCCAAGGCTGTGGCAAAATTGATCAGAGTCCAAACAAATTGATTATTCCCAGCATGACCGCAACTATTCCTAATCTCCCCAGTCTCTATGAACCCTTCTCCACAGAAGCCAAATGGCAAAAATTCTGGGAAGAAAACCAAGTCTACAAAGCAGACCCCAACCACAAGGGCGAACCATACTGTATCGTCATTCCTCCCCCAAATGTGACCGGCAGTTTGCACATGGGTCACGCCTTTGAAAGTGCGTTGATTGATACCCTCGTGCGCTACCATCGCATGAAAGGACGCAATACCCTCTGGCTACCCGGAACTGACCACGCCAGCATTGCTGTACAAACCATTCTGGAAAAGCAACTCAAGGCTGAAGGTAAAACTCGCAATGACTTGGGACGTGAAAAATTCCTAGAACGCGCTTGGCAATGGAAAGCCGAATCTGGAGGTACAATTGTTAATCAACTGCGACGTTTAGGTGTTTCGGTTGACTGGACGCGGGAACGTTTCACTTTAGATGCAGGTTTATCAAAAGCTGTTGTAGAAGCATTTATCCGCCTGTATGATGAAAAGTTGATTTATCGCGGTAACTATTTGGTTAACTGGTGTCCCGCTTCTCAGTCTGCGGTGTCTGATTTGGAAGTGGAACCAAAAGAGGTAAATGGTAATCTTTGGTACTTCCGCTATCCTTTGAGTGATGGTTCTGGTTTTGTAGAAGTGGCGACAACTCGACCAGAAACGATGTTAGGTGATACCGGAGTTGCGGTTAATCCCGGAGATGAAAGGTATAAACATTTAATTGGGAAAACCCTGACTTTGCCAATTATGAACCGGGAAATCCCGATTATTGGTGATGAATTGGTTGACCCGGCTTTTGGTACAGGTTGCGTGAAAGTGACTCCAGCCCATGACCCGAATGATTTTGAAATGGGTAAACGTCATGATTTGCCGGTTATCAATATTATGAATAAAGACGGCACTATGAACGAAAATGCCGGTGAGTTTCAAGGACAAGACCGCTTTGTAGCTAGGAAAAATGTGATTTCTCGCCTAGAAGCAGACGGTGTTTTGGTGAAGATAGAAGATTATAAACATACTGTACCTTATAGCGATCGCGGAAAAGTCCCTGTTGAACCTCTACTTTCTACTCAGTGGTTTGTCAAAATTCGCCCCCTTGCTGATAAAACTCTGGAATTTTTAGATAATCAAAATTCACCAGATTTCGTTCCCCAACGCTGGACTAAAGTTTATCGTGATTGGTTAGTAAATCTGCGTGACTGGTGTATTTCCCGTCAACTTTGGTGGGGTCATCAAATCCCTGCTTGGTACGCTATCAGTGAAACCGGTGGACAAATCACCGACTCAACACCCCATATCGTAGCCCGAAATGAAGCGGAAGCTTGGGAAAAAGCCAAATCACAATTTGGAGAAAATGTTCAATTAGAACAAGACCCCGATGTTTTAGATACTTGGTTTTCTTCTGGTTTATGGCCATTTTCAACTTTAGGTTGGCCAGAACAAACCCCAGATTTAGCAACTTATTATCCCAATGCAACCTTAGTCACAGGTTTTGATATCATCTTTTTCTGGGTTGCTAGAATGACAATGCTGGCGGGACATTTCACCGGACAAATGCCGTTTAAAACTGTTTATATTCACGGCTTAGTCAGAGATGAAAATAATAAGAAAATGTCGAAATCGGCAAATAATGGTATTGACCCGTTATTGCTAATTGCCAAATATGGAACTGATGCTTTACGGTATACCTTAATTAAAGAAGTCGCTGGGGCTGGTCAAGATATTCGTTTAGAATATGACCGTAAAAAAGATGAATCAATATCTGTAGAAGCTTCTCGTAACTTTGCGAATAAGTTATGGAATGCTGCCAGATTTGTGATGATGAATTTGGATGGGCAAACTCCAGCCCAATTGGGTAAACCTGAACCTACAGAACTCAGTGATAAATGGATTATTTCTCGTTATCATCAAGTAGTTAAACAAACCACTAATGATATTGATAATTACGGTTTAGGAGAAGCGGCTAAGGGACTTTATGAGTTTATTTGGGGTGATTTTTGTGATTGGTATATTGAATTAGTAAAATCCAGATTACAGAAAGATGCAAATCCCGTATCTCGCCAAGTTGCCCAGCAAATATTGGCTTATATATTAGAAGGAATTTTAAAATTACTTCATCCCTTAATGCCTCATATCACTGAAGAAATTTGGCAAACTCTCACTCAACAACCAGTAGAAAATACCCAAGTTTTAGCTTTACAAGCTTATCCTGAAGCGGATGAACAATTAATTGACACAATATTAGAAGAACAGTTTGAATTGTTAATTAATACTATTCGCACAATTCGCAATTTACGGGCGGAAGCTGACATCAAACCAGGTGCAAAAATCACGGCTAATTTGCAAAGTGAAAGCGAAAAGGAACGTTTTATCCTTAATGCTGGACAGTCTTATATTCAAGATTTGGCCAAGGTAGAAACTTTAACTATTACTGACAAAACTCTGATTGATGGACAAAAAAGCCAACCTATCATAAATAAATCTGTTTTTCAGGGTTTAAAAACTATTGGCTTAATTATCGTCCTACTCGTTTTCTTAAGAGTTGCGATTATTGTCGGAAATGCAATCTTGCGTCTTCCTATTTTTGGGACTTTCTTTGAAACTGTCGGTCTTGGTTATGCAGGTTGGTTTATTGTCTACAACATACTCAATGCTAAAAATAGACAAAAGTTATTGGCAAATTTGCCCCAACTGACTGATAGCCAAAATATATCACAGCCAGAAGCCACTCAAACCCAGGAATCAGACAATTCTATTGCTGGTGTTGTCGGTACTGTCCAAGTGGTAATTCCCTTAAAAGGGGTTGTCGATATTGAAGCTCTCCGTGCCAAACTAGAGAAAAGTATCAGCAAAGCCGAAGCTGAAGCTGCATCTTTAAGTTATAGACTGAGTAATCCTAAGTTTGTGGATAAAGCTCCTGCAGATGTAGTACAGGGTGTGCGTGATGCTTTAATAGAGGCTGAGAAACAAGCGGAAATTTTGCGCGATCGCTTGCGTACTGTAGTATAGAGTATGGCTACTGGGTAATTGGGAAATTTTTAACTTCTCAATTATCCATAGGACTTACGCAAGTGTCACACTAAAAATCTATTGTAGGGTGCTTTACTACTGCATAAATCCTGCAAATAAACAGATTGTTGATATCTGACGCACCCTACCAATGTGCCAGTTGCGTAAGTCCTGATCCATTACTAAATATTTTTATTTTCTTTTTACAGAAATTAAAGACTAAAAATATTTTCTGGTAATTTTGAATGTTGAATTTTGAATGGGGAGCGCAGCGAGAATGCTATACCTAGCCCAAGTACGTAAAAACGAATTTTTAGACCAGTACCAATTACACTTATTAGCAAGTCAGGAAACTGAATATTGTTGGTCAATGATTTCCGAAGAGGCTTTTATTCTCCTGGGAAAAGGAAATACCTTGAGTGAAAAAATGCTGGTTTTAGTAGAACTTTCCCCTACAGGTGAAGTTGAAATCATTGAAGATGCTACCAAATGGATAATGAATGTAGTGAAAACCTATCTCACTACTGGTATTACTCCAGAATTTCTACAACAGGAAGCAGATAAGGCAGAAAATTGGCGACAATCTCTAACTTTGCAAAACCAAGATTTAGCACGTCGTTCCTTGGAGTTAGAAGCTCGTCGTGAACAAATTCAAGCCTTAGAAGAAAGTATCCAACGGGAAAAAAATGATCAACAACATGATCAAGAACAAGAAAATTCCTAAGCACTACTCAAGTGACTGGAATTCTTGAAAAGTCCAAAAACCAACTTTTAATATAACCCCATATCTAATACCGCTTCACTTTAATTTTGCTACAAATATACAGACGCAGTAAAGGGAAGATTTATTTGTAGCTGTAATTAAGTGAATTGATATAAAATCAGGGGTTATTTTGGGTTTTGAATGGTTTTTCTGGCCAATCATATCAACAGACAGGGCAGTTAGGACACCAAAATACTTTTCCCACTGTCACCTGTTAAGAGTCACCTGTTATACCTATTTTATTATGACGTTAACAACTGCCGAATTAAGCTTGTTAAAGCTTTTTGTGTAAAGCGACTAGCAATTTTTTGCCCTAAATGATGTACTCCGGGATTAACAAGTATTTGAGCTAATTGGGGAGCAATTCGAGTCGGATCAAAACCTTTAGTTTGTCGGAGAATGCCTAAAATGCGTTTGATATTATCTAAGGTTTGTTGTTGTTCTACTGTTGCACTGGGTATTTCATTAACTGCTGTTAAACCTACCCTTTCTTTCAGCACATAAGTGAAATTATGCAAAACATTTTTGCTGACAGCGTCAATTCCATTGATAAACTCATCTACCAACCTGTCACGAATAAATGCACCCCGTTCCGAAGATAGAAACTCTATGCCCTGATTTAGTACTAAGCTTAAATCGTATTCTTGATTTTTTCGCGCATTTGTTAACAAGTTTTCTAGACGATTCCAACGGAATTTACCATCTTTGAATAGTAACTCTTGCAATGATGTTCTCAGTTCATCTGCTGGATCTGTTAACAGGCGTTTAGAAACGTAAGGATAAGCTTCACTGAGAACTTTGAAATTGGGATCGATATAAATAGCAATACCTTCCAATGTCACCAAAGAACGAATAATTAAAGCGTAGTAAGCTGGTACTCGGAAAGGATATTCATACATTAAAGCTGATAAATCATCGGTGATGCTTTTAATGTTGAGTTCGGCAACACTTGCACCTTGAGCGTTAGCAAATACTCTTGCAAATGCCGGAACAATTGGTGTTAAGTCGGTTTCTGGGGTGAGAAATTCTAATTTAACGTAGTCTTGTGCTAATAAGTCAAAATCACGGTTAACGACGTGAACTATCGCTTCAATTAAACCGTAACGCTGTGGTGGCTTAATTTCACTCATCATCCCGAAGTCAAGATAAGCCAATTTACCATCAAAGGTAGCTAACAAATTACCAGGGTGAGGGTCAGCATGGAAAAACCCATGTTCTAATAATTGACGTAGAGAACACTGTACACCTATTTCAATTAAGTAACGGGCGTTGATACCCAGTTCCTGAAGTTCTTTTGTTTGTGTTAATTTAATCCCGTTTATCCACTCCATCGTCAACACACGACGATTGGTGTATTCCCAATAAATTTTCGGTACATATATATCTTGCATATGACCGTATAATTCAAAGAATCGCTCGGCATTTTCGCCTTCATGGATGTAGTCCATTTCTTCAAAAATGCGATCGCCCAATTCATCTAAAATCCCGACTAAATCACTGCGTACCCGTTTGACTTTTCTCTGCACTAAACCAGCTAAATAGCGCAAAATATACAAGTCAATCGTGATACTTTCTCGCAAATCTGGACGCTGGACTTTAATCGCTACTTCTTCCCCAGTTTTGAGCTTACCTTTATAAACTTGTCCCAAGGAAGCCGCTGCAATTGGCTCAATGGATATTTCTGCGTAAATATTCTCTGGGGTTGCTCCTAGCTCTTCTTCGATAAACTGGTAAGCTATTTCATTAGCAAAAGGTGGTAATTGATCTTGTAATTTAGTTAATTCTTCCAGATACACCGGAGGAACTAAATCCGGCCTGGTAGACAAGGCCTGACCAATTTTGATGTAAGCAGGCCCCAACTTGGTCAGCAAAATTCTTAATTCAGTTGCTCGTCGGCTATCATTTTTAACAACAATTCCCCGTTGCTTATCCCACCATGTCCCCAAAACGAAGGACAAAATTGGTTGCAAAACTGCCAAAATTCGCCGAAAAACTTGCCAAGGTTTGTTTTCGTAATGTGCGCGAATCTCTTCAGGATTATATAGTAGTGCTTCTGTTTCAGCCTTAGCTGTAACTAGTATTGTCTGTTTTTGTGATGCCGAAAATCTTGGCGAATTGTTAACCAAGCTTTGTGTAACATTTTTTGATACTACTTCAATCACGGACAATTCGCCTACGTGACTGTCCTCTGGACTTGATCGGGAACTAGGGGGAAGTGTCTTAACTATCATGAAGAAAGCCACCGTTTTGATGAACGTTGTTAAGTATTGTAACAATATATTGCCACTTCAGCATATTCCTATATCAACAATTCAGTTAATTAAAGCCACAAATTGATCTTCTTGTCCCGCTATCTCCGCATTAGCCGTAATTATAAGTCTTAAACCAAACAAGATATGACTTCTGAAGTCTGATGTAAATTAAGTACCTGTGCAAAATTAATTGAACATTTTAACAATACCTAAACCAATCAATTTCGTAGGGGCAAACCCCCTGTTGCTACCCGAAATAGCGGGGTAGGCACGGGGACTCCTACATTCAATCCAAATCTTTTATATAATTAATTTTGCCTACGTACTTATGACGTGGAACAGGCAAGATGCCTGTCACGTGAACTTTGTGATTTATAAGCTTATGGCTTTTTCACAGGTGTAACTTTTGCTTCTACTTTGACGCTTTTTACACCTTTGACTTCCTTAACCAAAGTTTCAGCTTTTTTGAGTTCTTCTTGAGAATCAGCTGCACCTTTAAGGACAATTTCACCTTCTTTGTTCTCTACTTCTAACTTATTGCTAGGTAAAGCTTCCTTTAATTTTTTGCTAACTTCGGTTTTGAGGTCGCTGGTAGCGGTGGTAGTCCCCGGAGTAACTTTTGTAGTTGTGTTTTCTGGTGTAGTTTGTGTAGTTTCTGATGCAGGTTTTGCAGGTACAGAAGGAGCTTCACTACTTGTACCAGGAGTTTCTAAACCAGTTTTAGGAGCTTCTTGGCAACCAATAACGCCAGCTACTAAAATGCCACTAACGAGGAAGGGAATTAGGTTTTTCATGTTTATCTTCCAATTGAGTACTTGAAGCGATTTATTGAGAATGTGTGATGCCCAGGAGCGAATCTTAAAAAAGAAATTAAACGATAATACTAGTGCTTAAGCAAGCACCAGGTTTGTTGAAGATTGAAGATTGGACAACTTTTAGCGGCTTAAATCTATCAGCCTATTCTGACAAGCGCCAATTCAATTTTCTCGATGGTTACAGACTTGTGGGGACTGGTATTTGGTAACTGACTCTCTATTAGGATCTGAGTTAGAGTCTTAGCAGCTTTTTAAGGGTAGATTGTGCTGTCCCACATAGGTCATTTGATGTTATCAGATTTGGAGCAGTTTGATGCATTTTCAATCACAATTTTCATTAAGATGTGCGGTGATTGAGAAAAAAGTAATTAGCTGATATCAGGTTTGCTTAATTACTTGTCAACAGGATGCTTTGTGTTTAATCTAATTATCAAGTATTGAATCGAAAACAAGATAACTCTACGGTCTCCTGCCCTTTAAAATTATCAATACAGGGGAAATTTCGCCTCAATTGTTCGGTTCTACGACTGTCATTAGTACAGAAATCACTATAACCTCATGAGTATGTAGTGCAATGTTTGCTTTAGCTTCTGTAAGACGCTGTTGAATCAATAAAGGGGTGAAAACCTGTGTACGAATGGATCTTGCCAAGTTTGAGAGAAGTTTTAGCCCAAAGCCAATCAAGTATGGCTGCTTGTTCATCTGCCAAAGCAGAGCAGCAATGGCGCATTAGTTTGGCAGCCACAGAGCATTTACTACTCAATACTTTAGCAATAACTGCGCCTGACATCACTCAGGGTTTAGTTTTAACTGCACCATCACCCTTATTTAGTCAACCAAAACTCACTCAAAGTTTACGAACAGTCACTTTTACCGCAAAACCTTTTAATCCCTTAGCTTTGATGCCATTTCACGTTTCACCAGCCATGGGAGGGAGTGCAGTACCAGAAGCGATGTCTTCTGTCGGTAACCCTATGGGAGTGATAGGCTACGGCTACGAACCGGATGAAATCAATCCTGATGAATCTATCTTACCTTTATTACCTGCTGATCCTCTGGGATCAGAGCGGTTTTGCTTGGTATTCACAGAAAAATTTAGATTAGTTCTGGTTTTGTCAGAACACAAAAGCGGTAAAAAAGAATTTTTATTTTCCTTTGACCCAGAGGTAGTGCAACAAGCTTGGAGATCGCTTGGCGCTAGGGTAATGTTGACTAATCCAGAATTATTTGCTGATTTGGATGTTTTAGTCGAAAAATATGCCCCAGTTGCACCAAACTATCACACCATAATTCAATTTAGTCAGTTGCTGCTTCAGGAATTAGCAGAGCCAGAAACGGATAAAGTCACACATATTCCTCTTATTTCCTCATCTCAGCATATTCCTGTTTCCTCGTCAGCAAAACCATCTTCTCGTCCCGATGTAGAATTACTGCAAGCTTTTGCTCACGAAGTCCGCACTCCACTAACAACAATTCGCACTTTGACCCGTTTGTTACTCAAGCGCAAGGATTTACCCAATACTGTAATTAATCGCTTAGGAGTTATTGATCACGAATGTACGGAGCAAATAGATCGCATGGAGTTGCTGTTTAAAGCAGCCGAATTAGAAACTTGTGCTACAGCTAAATCTGCAAAAACACAACTAACGCCCATGTCTCTAGATCAAGTATTGCAGCAAAGTATCCCTCGTTGGCAACAAGCCGCAACTCGACGAAATTTAACTTTAGATGTGGCTTTACCTCAGCAATTGCCAACGGTGGTCAGTAATCCCGCTATGCTAGATCGAGTACTGACTGGCTTAATGGAAAATTTTACCCGCAGTTTACCTCCCGGTAGTTCTATTCAAGTTCAGGTGATTCCCGCAGGTAATCAACTCAAGCTACAATTATCCCCACAACTGGATTGTCACAATACAACCAGAACTGCAACATTCCCTATTCGTAAATCTCTAGGTCAATTATTAATGTTCCAACCGGAAACAGGAACGATTAGCTTAAATATAGCAGCAACTAAGCATCTGTTTCAGGCGATTGGTGGTAAGTTAATTGTGCGTCAGAATCCTCAATGTGGAGAAGTGTTGACGATTTTTTTACCTTTGGAAGTTACCGTTAAAGAAAAACTAGTAACTAATTGAATAATTAATCTCCAACTTAATTTAGTGGAAAGTTTAAAACTATATTTTATAGATCATCAATTTCTACGATTTTTTGCCGAGATGATAAACCAGTCTTAATTCTGATATAGGATTTAGGTACATCAAACTTTTCTGCCAAAAGCTTAATTAACTCTTCATTGGCTTTACCATCAACTGGTGGTGATTTTAAATTTACAATTAAACTGCCATCTTCTTGTTCTAAAATTTTCTGTTGTTTGGAATTTGGTTTAACTTTGACTTTTTTTTGCATAATACTAATTACTGATTACATCTTTAATAATTAAAAATTCTCAATTAAGATAGAACTTACGCAAAAACTCTCCCAAACTCTTATTCCTCTTTGTCCTCTGAGGCATCCTTTACGGGAGTCGTCAGGAATACGTTTATTCATGATAAAAGCGTAATACCAATTTTATGTGAGGTTGCACATAATTCTGAAATCCATTGATTTATCCGCGTTTATCTGCGTGCATCCGCGTACCTATGCCTACGGCACGCTTTGCGAACGGGAAGCAAGCTACAATTATTCTATGCAGCTTCATATTAATGTGATTTAGAAGTTGCTGATTTCTGCATGGCTAAAAGTGCAGTTCCATAAGCGGCTTCTATATTTGTAGAAGCAGTAACAGGAATTTTTAAACATCTGCCTCTAATACTCATCCAAGCAGAATTGGCCGCACCACCACCCGCAGTATAAACGTGAGTTAATTGGTCTGCTCCTAAATTTTGTAATAATTCATAACCACGGGTTTCTATTCGCGCCATGCTTTCTAACAAGCCATGTAAAAACTCTCCAGGATTGTCTGGACGAGGTTCTAGTCTGGGAAGTAGTTGGGGATCATTAATGGGAAAGCGATCGCCTGACTTCAACAACGGATAATAATCTAATTGACTCGGTTTTGATACATCAATATTCCGACTTAAGCTAACTAATTCCTCATCAGTGAAAAAAGTTTTTAACACTGCACCACCTGTATTAGAAGCACCCCCTGTCAGCCACAAATCTCCTAAACGATGGCTGTAAATTCCATATCGCGCATCTTCGACACGGGTACGACTCAAAAGTTTGAGTACCAAAGTTGAACCTAAAGACGTTACGGCTTCCCCCGGTAATTTTGCCCCACTAGCCAGAAAAGCCGCAATGCTATCAGTTGTACCTGCACACACCAAACAATCACGCCTTAAACCGAATTTAGAGGCAATTTCTGGACGTAATTCGCCAATGGGTGTACCAGGTGCTAAAACCTGCGGTAACTGAATCGGAATTTGTAATTTTTCTAGCCATTGTGGATATTGGAAATTTTCTACGTCATAACCTAGCTTCAAAGCGTTATGATAATCGCTTATTCCTAGTTGTCCATGCAGCAAAAAAGCCAGCCAATCGGCTTGATGTAGTAAATATCTAGCTTGGGTAAAAGAAGGTAATTGCTGCATCCACAAAAGTTTAGCCAGACTGGAAGTTGCAGTCAATACGGTGTGGTGGGGTGGTGCAATGTGGATTAAATCCTTTAACACAGTTGATCCTCGTCCATCGTTGTACAACAATGGCGCATCTACCGGCTGACCAGTGGCATCTGTGAGCAAGATTGTGGAAGAAGTACCGTTGATAGCTATCGCTTCAATTTGCTTCCCCAATGCCCCTGGAATTGCGGCTAATAGCCTCAATAAAGCTTTTTCCCAACAAGTTGCCCAATCAGCATCAGTCGCCATTTCCCAAGGATGACGCATCTGGGAAATAATCTTCCCTTCATCATCAATCACCATACCCCTTGCGCCAGAAGTCCCAAAGTCAATACCTAAGTACAAAGTCATAAGCCATAAATTTACCTGTTTACGAGTTCATGAAGTAGAAGCAGGGTGCAGGGGGCAGGGAGAAAGAGGGTTTTAATCTACTTAATTGCTGATCAAACAAACTCTCCCTATCTCCGCGTCCCCGTGTCTCCTCCTCTCCGCGTCACCCCATTACCCCATCACCCCAACCTGGTTTTTGTTGCATCTTGTTACAACATATTCCCCAATCTTGGCAAAACAGTGAAAAGTAGTAAACGAAGTGTTAATCATCTATTTTGACGTTAGGAGGGTTTCCACCATGCCTATATCTGATACTCAAGTGTATATCGCTCTAGCTGTGGCTCTAATTCCAGGCATTCTAGCTTGGCGTTTAGCTACTGAACTTTACAAATAAAGCTCAGATGTGACACGTTCACACGACTAATCACCCTGGCGGTAGAGGGTACATTTTCCAACCACTTGGGGCTTTAAGCTGTAAGTTATGTTGGCAAAATGTACTTGCATATCCCAGGGAATTTTTTTTTAATCATGTAACACTGGTAGAAATTTTCAAAAAATGAAGTAATATGGCAGCTAAATCAAGCCGCAATTAGCGCCAGTTTGCTTTTGACGGTGCTTCCCTTCAACCAGCGAGGCTCTTTTTAGCATCATGAACGCGTTTCAACCATCCAGACCCCCGCTACAACCAGTAGAACCACCTCGTCGATCTTTATCTCGACCAAAAAAACATCTTCGCCAACGTTCTTACCAGGTGATGGCGCTGGAAACCACAGCCAAGATAACTGTTAACTTGGTCATTGCTACAGCAGCAGTATCTGCCTTGGTACAACTTTTGCCTTATCACTGGTTACAACAAGACAAGTTGCGAGAAATTCGCACAGAAGTCAAGCTGGTAGAAGGACGTGTCAATACTTTACGAGCAGAATTTAGCCGCAACTTTGATCCCCAACAAGCTAAGAGTATTAGGCAAGAACAATCATACCGATTTGATCCCCGTCAGCGCCAAATAGTGCTGATTAATCCAGATCGAAAAAATGCTGAACAATCAGATTCTACGCCTTAAACTAATGTGAGGTGATTTGTGCTTCTGGCTCAGAATAAAACACACAAAAATATAATTTTAACTGCTAGTAGTTAATAATTAATCATTGAAGAATTATCAGAAATTAAAGAGTTTAACTAATTCACAATTACGAATTAGTTAAATCTTTTAATCAATGCTGGGGGTTTAATTCCCCTGCCTCTACAGGCAGCAAGTTTTGTGTCGGGGTCTAAATCCCCGTTGCAAAACTTAATTACATTACGAATTACGAATTACGAATTACGAATTACGTTCGCGTAGCGTTTCCGTAGGAAATATTACGAATTACGAATTACGTTCGCGTAGCGTTTCCGTAGGAAATATTACGAATTACGAATTACGAATTACGAATTATTTTAATTTTGTTAGCCTAGCCTGCCTTAAGCCGTATTTTAAATAGTGATTATCTATTGGCAAATTAGCGGAACAGGTCTGCTATTTGCCAATTCAAAGTTAAAAAATGCTTTTTTAGAAATTGTAAACACTGTTGAAAAAGCTACGAATTAGTTTAAATAAGGATTCAGTAACTCGTTTAACCAGTTTTCTAGTTGTAACCGTAGACGGTAAACAGAAATATCATGATTATTATCGAGGGAGTTTAGATGTGAAAGGGATCTGTAATAATCAGCGATCGCACAATTCCAGTCACCCCAAAGATGATAAGTTCTACCCCGTTCAGCCCAAATATTACCTTGTAGCTGGCCAAACAGTAGTACCATCTCAAAATTATCAATTGCCTCCGCGTACTGCGACAAATCACGCAAAGTAATGCCTCTGTTAATCCAAGCACGAACATGACGGGGATTCAAATCTAGGGCTTGATCGTAGTCAGTTAGTGCTGCTACTAACTCCCCACCAGCAGCATAGTAATTAGCCCGGTTATTATAAGCACTAGCTAACTTGGGATTGAGTTGCATTGCTGTGTTGTAGTCACGCAGAGCTTTTTGAGAATCCCCACTTTGAAAATAAATCAGCCCTCGGTTATTGTAATTAACTGCATTGTCGGGATAACTGTTGATAAGTTCGCTTAACAAAGCGATCGCTTCAATGTAATCTCCTTGTTGAGCTAACTTTAAAGCACAAGAGCGTAAGTAAGTATTTTCTAGCTCCGATTCCTTGTGACGTTTTGCTCTGGTAATTTGCGTATATAAAGTATTTTTATTAACACTATTGCCACGTTGATTTTGTTGACTACCAGAAGCTAGAAAGGAGTGATGATCCATATTTTCCTGCTTGAGCTACTTGCTCGGTGAAATCAAATTATAGTTTTTCGCCTATGAGTGGGTTTGGAACTGTGACACAGTTCAGTGGTCTTTTTTACTTAAAGGACTGAATTGAACCTAGTTTGAAAAAGTTCTGAGTACTTTAGACACCTGGAAAGTAGTTTCCCGCAGGTTGTGCTGAGTAAAAAATTCCAGTTGCTACTCTTTAGCCCTTAATTCCTTTTTCATCGGTTCTGGTGTACCCAGTTGATAATAGCTACTTAAACTAGTTAGCCATAAACCCAATAATATATACTTCACCCTCAAGACCAATTCCCGAAAGAATTACCATCAATCTCTAAGAATAATCAAGTAGTCAGAGTAACAACTTGGTAGAATGCCAACAAGCCATAAATTGGGTGATTGGTGATTGGTAATTTTCTCCGTCTCCTCGCGTCTCCCCAACACCCCAGTATCCAAATTTAAATTTTGAGTAAATTTTCCGATGACAACAGCAATTTCTTATTCCAATGCTCCCGACCTCACAACCGATGATTATATTGTGATTGGCTTGGCAACTTGCTTCTACAAAGAAGATGGAGAAGTGCATCAGATAGAAGTCATAGAGCCTATTCCCTCAGCCGCATTGGAAGCGATATTAAAAGGTATTCCCACTTCCTACAAGCTTGCTTGTGCAACAACTTTAGGATCTATCTTGGACGGTGATACACTGGTTATGCCTAATGGAATTCCAGAGTCAGCACAGTTCGGAGATGAATTTGTGCTAAGGGCATTTTCTGCGGCTCGTACCTACAAACGGCGTGAATCAGCCCAATTATTCATCCCCATTGGTGCAACCAAAACCGATTTTAATTATTCTACGGAACGTAAACGGGTACTAAATGCTGCCAGAGTTGTCAGCAAAGAAGATAACGTTAAACAACATTCCCATACTCATAAAGTTCTTTAGTTTTCTTTAATTTTAGGTAATTATGTTGAAACTTTACGGTGGTGCTTTTAGTCGTGCATCAATCATTAAGTGGTATTTAGAGGAACTGGAAGTTCCTTATGAATTTGTGATGCTGGATATGCAGGCTGGTGAACATCTACAGCCTGAATACTTAGCAATTAATCCCGTAGGTAAAGTCCCAGCAATTGTTGATGGCGATTTTAAACTGTGGGAATCTGGGGCAATTTTGTTGTATCTTGCTGAAAAATATGGAAAAACTGCATTTTCAGCAGAGGAACGCGCCATATTTTCCCAGTGGGTATTATTTGCCAATTCCACCTTGGCTACAGGTATTTTTATCGAAGCCAATCGAGAAAAGGAAATGCCCCGCTTATTGACTCCCCTGAATGAAATTTTTGGACAGCAACCTTTTGTGCTGGGTGATGAATTCACTGTCGCCGATGTGGCTGTGGGATCTATGCTCGGTTATATTCCCATCATGCTAAAGGTAGACTTGAGCGCCTACCCAGCCGTTTTGAACTATATTAAACAAATTTCTGAACGTCCGGCGTTTCAAAAAAGTATCGGGGCAGGACGCGGTTAGAGGCAGGGTGCAGGGGGCAGAAGGCAGAAGGCAGAAGGCAGAAGGCAGAGGGCAGAGGCATTAGATAATTATTTTTCCCCATCACCGCGTTTCCCCGTCACCGCGTCTCCCCTTCTTCTGAGTAACTAACGATAGTTTGTAAATTGCAAAGCCACAGGAAAGTCTTCTTGCTTGAGACGCTGGATCACAGTTTGCAAATCGTCTTTAGCTTTGGCAGTTACTCGCACCGCATCACCTTGAATTGAGGCTTGTACCTTTTTGAATTCGTCACGAATCAATTTAGAAATTTGTTTGGCAATTTCCTGACTGATGCCTTTTTTGAGGGTGATTTCTTGACGAATACGGTTGCCACTGGCAGATTCAACTTTACCAAAATCAAAGATTTTTTGAGAGAGGTTGCGTTTGGCAGCTTTTTCGCGCAGTGTACTGTGTACGGACTCTAAAGTCATATCACTGTCGGTACTAATGGTAATTTTGTCTTCAGCTAACTCAACAGTGGTTTGAGTATCTTTGAGATCGTAACGGCTTTTGATGTCTCGCACCACTTGATCAATAGCATTGACTAATTCTTGGCGGTCAAAGTCGCTCACAATGTCAAAAGAAAAAGTAGAAGCCATAAATGTTAAATGTGAGATGTTGAATTTGGTCATGGGTAATGGGTAATGGGTAATAATGGTGTTTTCTATTGCCCAATTACCTATTCCCGAATTACCCCTGTTGCATGATACTCAAGTAGAAGAGGGTTGCAGAGCTAAAAGAGCCAATACCAAACATGAGCGATCGCAAAAGAGGTATATTCAAAATATAAAAAATAGAGTATAGCAACCGAGCGGTGATAAAAGCGATCGCTGCCATCGCCCCCATAGAAGAATCCACCCCTGTGACATAGGCCATTAGTGCTGCGGCTACAAAAATCATAAACGCCTCAAAGGAGTTTTGGTGCGCCCAGGTAGCTCTTTGAGCATAAAGTGGCAATTTATCAAACATGGCACGAGGAGCAGAAATATCATACCCAATTTGCGCCCTGGCATAAGCTACCAACAAAAAAGGGGCATAGATGAGAATAGCAGCTGCTGCAATAGAGTACAAAAAAATCTCAGGTATGGGCAGTTGTAATATAGACATCATTTGTTTCGTGAGCGTGAAGGGATACTGGGTAATTTAGAAAAATCATTACCCAGTAACCATTGGTAATTTCCCATCTCTATTATTAGCTATGTGGAGACTACGTTTCAGTTTAGTCAAAGTAGAACAGTGTCACCACTTTTCTTTGTTCTTCGGCCTCTCCACAAGTTTGTAGTAGGGTACGACTATCGTGAAAAGCAAAACAAATCAGTTGCTGACAACGGGAGACAATTTCTTTATTGCACAGGTAACTGGCCTCAGCCAAAGACAGATTGTCATTACTGGGGTTTTCTACCAAATGCATTACTTGCTCTAGTTGTTGGCGAGATTCATGGGGTTGACGTTCCAAACTTTGGGGTAGAATTACCGTCAATAAATTTGGGTCAGCCCGTGTTGCTCCCCGAATGGCAGCTGAATTACTGCCTGTAGCACCAGAGGTGATGATGCGATTGCCCGATAAAACTAGGGCATATGTCATCATTTCAATGAGATTCTGATGAGTAATTGGCACATGACGAGAACCCAACAAGGCAATTCGCTTAGAACCTGTTTGTTGGATTGTCGCTAGTTCTTGCGCTAACGTATCAAGGTTGATGAGGTCTGTTGACTGGCTCAAAGATAGAGATAATCAGATTAAACGACCCAGATATTCTACCAAAGAGCGTGTAGGTGCGAAGCCAACTAGAGTTACAGATTGCTACGTTTTCCAGATTGTTTTGCTAGTAACCAACTCTTTGGCATAGCTCCGTGTCAAATAAGGTAAAAATACACAGCCGCCTCAGAGGTCATACCAAGCAAGAACAATCATAGCGACGGATAGAATACCAAAAACCTGATCTAGTAAGTCTTTGAGCATCCAAAATCGAAAATAGTATGAATTGATTGCTCATGAGCAGATGAAATATAGGACTTACGCTGTCGATTCACTAGTAATTTTAGTAACTTAATCAGACTATGACAAAGCCGGTGCTGGGTTTAATCCTAGTTGAGATAACAAACGGTCAATGTCAAAATGTTCGGACATTAATTGACAAATACACTCTACTTTCAGAGGTTCATGGACACGGACTTGACCAAAAGTGCGGTCAACAATTTCCACTGTGGTAAGGGTGTCGAGGTCAACAGATAAAATCGGGATTTCTAATTCTTCAGCGCGATTGAGAATAAAGGCGGGAGGTGGTAATTTTCCGGTGAGGATAAGGCATTGAGTCGAAGTTTCTAAAGCAGCTTGCTGAATTTCTACGCGATCGCCCCCTGTAACAACTGCCTTATTGCGGCGTTTGCGGAAATACTTGACTGCCGAATTGACATTCATTGCGCCAATTGCCAGAGTTTCCACCAATAGATCTAAGCGATCGCTACGACAGAGAACTTCCGCATTTAACTGTTTTACCAGTTCACCGACGCTGACGCTGCCCAGCAGGTCGCTTTTTGGCAACATTGCTAGTACAGGAATCCCCTGCTGTTCCAAAAATGGGCGGAAGAGATTGTTACCTACTTCTAATTGCTCGGCAGGAACTTCATTGATCACAACACCAATCAACCGGTCTCCTACGAGCTGCTTGGCAGACAACAGAGCTTCAGCAGAGAGCAGAGATTTATAACGATGTACCAAAAGTACATCAGCATCCAAGACTTCCGCTACTTGCAGCAAAGACAAGCCAAATAAATAGCCTTCTGACAAATCACCAGCACCTTCTAACAGCACCAAATCACCACGCGGTATTTGTAAATATTGCTGCACTAGAGACTGCTGATAATTAGTTGTATCCTCACCACATAAGCGTTTTTGGACACTAATTTCATTCAAGGCTAATAAAGTCTGAGCAACGCGATTTTCCGGCAGTTTCAGGCTATGCTTAATAAACTGAACATCCTCTTCGAGTATGGTTCCAGCAGAAGCATTGAAACAAGTACCTAGGGGTTTGCCGTAGGCTATATCCAGTCCTTTTTGCTGTAACTGATGAGACAAACCTAGAACTGTTGCGGATTTACCACTGTAAGTTTCTATTGATCCAATCAGCAAATATTTAGCAGATTTTGGCACGCCATGCACTCCTAATTTTAAACGTCTGTTGAACCCAGCTAGGTGTTTTCTAATTTTAGTTGCTTCTGATGGCAGCACGGCGTTATGACTAAATTAGTTTGGAATATTTGTTAAGGCTGTCAGGGGTAGGTAGAGGGAAGCAGGGGAGCAACAAGAAAAATTCTTCTTCTCTTCTGCTTCCATGATCCTGTCTCTTAGAGGATGTTTGAAAAGTATTATATTTAACACCCAAATATTGAAACCTAACCCCTAACTCCTTCCCTAGTAGGGAAGGGGAAGAGGAAAACAAGGGTTTCAAAGTCTCTCTCCTATTAGGAGAGAGATTTAGAGAGAGATTTAGAGAGAGGTTTTTAGTAAACTTTTAGACTTTTCAGCGTTACATAAGTGCGGGATGTTTTTTGAGTGTAGAGAGGTTCCATGGAACCTCTCTACAAGGGTTTTGAATGTATGCAAAATTGTTTTCATCCCCAAAATCAGCAACGCCGACTTTTCAAACAACCTCTGAGGGACTTCCAAATAAAAAGAATATCCCATTGCTTTTAGGATTAGGAGCGGAGGGAAGGAAAATTCGTTTTGATGGGGTGAAATTGGATAATTTATTTTTTGGAGTTGCCTGATATGCTGCTGTTTATTCTTCTACCCGCAGTAGCTTGCGGTAAAAAGTTTGGGAAAAATCACTAATGCGGTGGCGCTTATAGTTTTCCATCAGTTCAATTAAAAAATTAATAAACTCAAAACTTGCCATCATGACTTCATAACTTAATTCAGCATTGCCATCAAACTGGATTCGGCAACGGGTTAAGTCTGAGGGTAGGGTAGCAACATTCCAGGTAGCAACGAAGGGAACATTATCACTCCCTTCTATTTTGCGGTGTCCCTCTAAAACACCTTTTTGATAAAGGCTGATGGCATAGGGCAAGAAAGTGCGCTTGCTCCCCTGAATATAAGGTAAATAAACAGTAGCTTGTTGCGGAGTTACAGGCTGGAGTTGGTCAATAGACGACATTTTTAAATATTCCTCAACTTAGCTGATAACTGGAGATGTGTTGCTTTTCATGATTAGTATTCCCACAAAGATGAGTATTTACACACCTAGAGGTAAATATACAGCAGAATTCGGGAGTCAGAAGTGAAAGCTGCTGGATATCTGATCAGTAGGTGGGCGTGAATATTTATAGTTAGGGTAAGGCAGGAGACAAGGGGAGGAAAATTCGTTTTGATGGGGTGAAATTGGATAATTTATTTTTTGGAGTTCTCCGTCATCTTCTCAAAATTCGGGAAATACATCCCTTGATGTATATTAAGGACAAATACTGGTTTTTGAATCAAGTAACTATGCCAGCGAATTCCTGGCCCGAAGAGGACTCTTACAATTTAAGCTCTGATCCCCTTAATCCCCTATTGTCCGACCTATCGGCAGAAGAGGAGTCAGCGGTAGAGCCAGATGCCGTGTATTTACCATCATCTCAGTTTCCAGGACGTAGACCCAAAGCCGCTCTAGTTTTGACTATCGTCTGGAGTGGCACGATCGCTTTGCATTTAGTTTCCTGGGGTTCCATATTTATACTAGGACTGACGACTGTCTTAGGCATTCATGCCTTGGGTATTATCTTTGCTAGACCCCGTTACCACAATAAAGAAATACAAGGAGATTTACCTTCTGTATCTGTTTTGATAGCAGCAAAAAATGAGGAAGCTGTTATTGCTAGATTAGTCAAGAATCTATGTAGTCTAGAATACCCTAATGGGGAATATGAAATCTGGATTATTGATGATAATAGCACTGACAACACGCCGCAGTTACTAGCAGAACTAACGCAGGAATACAAACAACTTAAGGTTTTCAGGCGTTCTCCCCAATCTCGTGGAGGTAAGTCGGGAGCTTTAAATCAAGTGTTACCGATGACAAGAGGAGACATCATTGCCGTATTTGATGCAGATGCTCAAGTAAATCCAGATTTACTGCTACAAGTAGTGCCTTTATTTCAAAAAGAACAGGTGGGGGCGGTGCAAGTGCGAAAAGCGATCGCCAACGCTAAGGAAAATTTTTGGACTAAAGGACAAATGGCAGAAATGGCAGTTGATATCTGGTTCCAACAACAACGGACTGCTATTGGTGGACTAGGTGAACTGCGGGGAAATGGTCAATTTGTCCGTCGTCAAGCCTTGGTCAGCTGCGGTGGCTGGAATGAAGAAACTATCACCGATGATTTGGATTTAACAATCCGCCTGAATCTCGATAACTGGGATATTGAATGCTTATTCTATCCCCCAGTGCAAGAAGAGGGTGTGACAACTGCGATCGCTCTTTGGCATCAGCGCAATCGTTGGGCAGAAGGCGGCTATCAACGTTATTTAGATTACTGGAATCTCATCCTCAAAAACCGCATGGGTACGCGGAAAACCTGGGATTTACTGATTTTTCTGCTGATTATGTATATCTTGCCGACAGCAGCAGTCCCAGATTTATTAATGGCGATTATTCGTCATCGTCCACCCATGTTCAGTTCTGTTACTGGCTTGTCTGTCACGATGTCGGTAGTAGGAATGTTTGCCGGCTTAAAGCGGATACGTCAAGATCAAGAATTGAATATCTCTACTTATTTTCTGTTCCTACTCCAAACTCTGCGTGGCAGTATTTATATGCTGCACTGGTTGGTAGTAATGAGTAGTACTACTGCTCGGATGTCAGTTCGTCCAAAACGCCTAAAATGGGTAAAAACCGTACATACAGGCGTTGCCAAGCAATGATTTGATCATCTCATACACCCCTTATCCCCCTTACAAAGGGGGATATTTTTTCTCTTCATATCAAAACCGGATCATCACTGATTATTAAAATCTCTCTGCGTCCCTGTATCGCCCTTGATGATCAGTCGTGAACCGGACTTGATATTATCGTCTTGTAACTAAACCTAGGTTATGGATATTTTTGACTACCGGCACCCACAACGCCAATTTTATGACGATAGGAGAGTTCTGCACCAAACCAGCCAGTAATGCTAGTTAATGTCCCTACAATCAGGGAGAGGATCAGTCCCCCTGGTAAGATACTCCCCTCTGGATCTCCTAAGCGGAGGATAAAGTTGATGGTTGTGAACACTAGGATAGAAATGTTAAGAATCAAGTGCGCCCAGCCTGCGGTGCGTTTGCGAACTCGTTCGATTTGCAAAAAATCGCTCATCCCAATTAGTGAAGCGATCATCCCAGTTACTAATCCCAGTCCAATTAACCATAGCGAAGCCCTAGCCCAGAAAAAATCACGAGTTAACCAATAGCCGAAGTCACTGCCTAGGGCGGTAGCTAAAAAGGCAATAGGAAAGATTATACTTAGAGGGTGTAAGGGATGTCCAGCGATCGCTACTGTGCTGGGTACACCACTATCTTGATACTCTCTATCGTCGCTTTCAATAATTGGTGGGACATGAGGGAACGGTGTAGAAGTTGTTTCTGTAGTTTCCATTAGTTAGCGTCCTCATTATTAAGCAGTAGGAATTTTCTAGACATCGGCTTTAGTCTAGAACCTCAAATCTAAACTCCAAAATGGGATTAATTTCCTGTTTGACTATCTTTGAGTCAATCTAGAAGATGCAGCTAAAAAAATTATCTATCTAGTGATTGAACTGAGATGATAGATTTATATATCTGGACTCAGAATGATCATAGAATTAAGAATCTTTTTTTATTTTCCACCCTTAGCGTACAAAGCTATCACTCAAAAGAAAGATGAAAGCTTATTAATATCTATGTCAACCTATTAACGGTAATCAATACTAATTGTTTTGAGGGAAAATAAAAATGGTAACTACTTTAGATGATACCAAGCTTAATGCTATTGCTGTGAAATTGGCAGATATGAAATTACTTCAACAGTTGATCATTCAAAATGAAGAACTATTTTTGAGAGAATCTGTTGATAGTGAAGTGGCGGATAATATCCGCAAAATGCTGGATGACGACCGCAAAAATCAAGGAATTCTAGAAACTGTAGTTATTCAGTACGGCATCCAAAAAGAAGCGGATAGAACAGCGCAAGAAATGGTGAACAAGGTTCGCCAACTAATGCAAGGTAATGAATTAAGCTTTTTTGAAAAAGTATTTCAGCATGAATTGCTAAAGCATCAACAAGTAATGAATGGCTTAACAATTCACAAAGCTGGACAGAGAGTTGGTGCTGATGTGATGGCAGCAATTGCCGCTCTAAATTCTGTAAACTTTGAGAACCGCGCTCACCAAGAACAACTTAAAGGAATTCTGGAAATTTTGGGTGTGCGGGAACTGACTGGACAAGATGCAGATCAAGGAATCTGGGCGCGTGTACAGGATGCAATTGCTGCTATTAGCGGTGCTGTAGGTAGTGCTGTTACCCAAAATTCTGATAAACAGGATATGAACATCCAAGATATTCTGCGTATGGATCACAATAAAGTAAATATCTTGTTTACAGAATTATTACAAAGCAACGAGGCACAAAAAATTCAACAATACTTTGGGCAACTTTATAAGGATATCAGCGCTCATGCTGCTGCCGAAGAAGAAGTTGTTTACCCCAGAGTTAGGTCTTTTTATGGTGATGCTAATACCCAAGAATTATATGATGAACAAGCAAGCTGGCGGATTGCGTTTGATCAACTCAAAGCTATTAGCCCCACTGCACCTGAATTCAAAGACAGAATCAGACGCTTGATGGATGATGTTACGGATCATGTGCGCCAAGAAGAAAGCACAATGTTTGCAGCAATTCGCAACAATTTAAGTTCTCAACAGAGTGAGGAATTAGCTACACAATTCAAAGCTGCTAAAAGCCGCATTCAACAAGAAATAGGTGGAACTAAAGTTGGTACAAATGTTTAATATAGTGCTGCTGAGTAAGATACTCATGTTCTTTCCTTTTAATAGCTAAATTTTAAATTGCATTACTTTGATGTAGTGCGATTTTTTCTTGTTTGACTTTAGACTAAGACGCAGAAAATGACTCAGGGAAGCTGAGTTGAGAAGAAGCAAAAATAAAAATGAAAAAAAATCAGCACAGTTAGTGTATTTGGGTTGAAAAATCTTCGTAAGATGATCTTTGTAAAGTCAGATGACGACGGCTATTTTGTTGTATTGGTATCAGTGAGTTGGCATTGGGGAGTCGAGAAAATTATCAGAGTTGTCGGGAAATAAAAGATAAGAAATACATGAAAACTGCTGTAAATCCAACATCAGGTATCAAGAATAGAGGCAGGGTGAGCGAAACGCCTCTACTCTTGAATTATGCTGTATATTTTATTTAATCATCAGATAATTTACCCAATGCCTAACATCCGACTGACTTGTGCTGATTGTAATGGTTTGCGTTCTATGTTCTGAAAACATTCAACTTTTTGTAGATAGGTAGAGGCAGTTTTAAAATTACTGAGATTCAGTAGAACCATGTCTTCATATACTGATTCTTGAGGGATTTTAATATCTAAAACTAGTTCTTCTAGTTTATTTTGGTCAATCATAAATTTTAGATATTTTAAAAAGACTTCCCGTTTTTTAGACCGCACAGTTAACAAGTACCAATTATTACTGATAGGTTGTGGTGATGAAGATTCTAGAGGTTCTATTTTTGGCATGGTATAGGTAAAGTTTATGTTGAGATGATCTTGATAAATAGTAGCTAAGAATGAATCTTTTTACTTACTATTGATCAAAATAGTATAGCAATAATTTTCTAGATAGCGGTTCTAGTACAGTACGGCGTAAGTAAGATAACCATTAAAAAATCTCTGAAAAGCTTATACAATCTGCTTTTTTAATTTTTAATTTTTAATTTTTAATTCTGCCCTGCGGTACTAGGTTGAGTAAGGTACAAAAACCCTACCCTAAAGCCCACCTCGCTGTTTCGTTTAGGGAACTACGATGTAACTCATGTGATTAGAAAATTCTATATTGTCAGCCAAATTGTAATACCAAGCGTATTACAATCGTGGCTGATTAGTACTGAATATTTGTGAAATTCCGGTGGCATCTTTTGCGGGAAAAGGCATTTATTTTAGTTGCCAGTACTTATAAGCTGCATATGCTAAAGTTACAACACCAGTAATAATTGCAGACTCATCAACTTCAAATTGAGGATGATGTAATGGGTGATTAATGATTCTATCTTTGTAGCCGACACCCAAACGAAACATTGAACCGGGGGCGTGTTCCAAATAAACAGAAAAGTCTTCAGCACCAAGAGATGGTTCAGGTAAGACTTGGATAAATTCGCTACTCCAAGCCTCTTCTGCTGATGATTGTAATAATTGTGTCAGGGCATAATCATTTTGTACACTGGGTACACCCTGACAATAATTAACTTGATATTTTGCACCGTAAGAATTGCAAAGATTAGAGACAATGCCTTCAATCCATTTTGGTAGTTGGGCGCGGGTTTCTGGGTGGAGCGATCGCACAGTCCCCAACAATTGTACTTGATCAGCAATTATATTCGGCGCTCTGCCACCACTAATCTGTCCTATACTCAACACTACTGGACGTAAAGGATTTTGAGTCCGGCTAATAGCTTGTTGCAGCGCTGTAATCACTTGGCAAGCAATCCAAATTGCATCAACTGCTTCATGGGGACGCGCACCATGTCCCGATTCACCAATAATGATAATCTCTAAATTATCTGCGGCTGCTGTTAAAGCCCCATAACGAATACCAATAGAACCAGCAGGGATAGAAGGGAAAACATGAACCCCTAAGATAGCTGAAACATTATCCATTGCCCCATCTTTTACCATCCAGTTTGCCCCTTGGGCAATTTCCTCTGCTGGCTGAAATAAAAACCTGACGTTACCCCCCAACTCTGCTGCTATTTGGGATAGTACCATTGCTGTACCTAACCCTACCGTAGTATGGACATCATGTCCACAAGCGTGCATTACCCCTTTTACACGAGAAGCATAATCCAAACCGCTACGTTCTTGAATCGGTAAAGCATCCATATCAGTACGAATTGCCAACACCTGATCATTTTGCTTAGTGCCTTGTAGTTCACCAATAACACCTATTTTCCCTACGCCCTCTTGCACGTGCAAGCCACTAGAAGACAACACACCAGCCACAAAAGCAGATGTTTGATACTCTTGTCCGCTCAGTTCTGGGTGCAGGTGGATATGGCGGCGAATTTCCACTAAGCGGGGTGCTAAAGTGGTTGCTAAGTCTTTAATTCGGGTCAGCATTGAATCTATTTTAGTTTATGGGCTTATACAGTAGAAAGGTAGACTCTCAAATCTCCCTTCTCTCTTTGTACCCGAATTTATATTTCCGACAGGTCTCAAAAACTTCCAAATGAAAAGATACCCTATCGCTTTTAAGACAGGAGGGCTTTTTAGCAGGGGGCAGGTAAGTAGCAAATAGTACAATAGTTTCTGGAAATCATAGATTAACTGACTAAAATAAAGCCCAAAGTTTTTCAACATAAGCATCCGCTACTAGTTATAATTTCCTATAAGTTGAAAAAACTCTTAAGATTAGCGTAAAAATTACATTAAAATAAAGATTACGCTTCTATTAAACTGACTAGCTAAATACCCAAATTAGGAGGAATATATATGGCGCTTGTACCAATGCGGTTGCTCTTGGATCACGCTGCTGAAAACGGTTACGGCATCCCCGCTTTTAACGTTAATAACTTAGAACAAATTCAAGCAATTATGAAAGCGGCGGCTGACACAGATAGCCCCGTAATTCTACAAGCTTCTCGCGGCGCTCGTAATTATGCTGGTGAAAACTTTCTGCGTCACCTGATTTTAGCTGCGGTAGAAACCTATCCTCAGATTCCCATTGTCATGCACCAAGATCATGGTAATGCTCCTTCTACCTGCTATTCAGCAATTAAGAACAACTTCACCAGTGTAATGATGGATGGTTCTTTAGAAGCTGATGCTAAGACTCCAGCTAGTTTTGAATATAACGTCAATGTTACCAGTGAAGTTGTCAACGTCGCTCACTCCTTGGGTGTCAGCGTTGAAGGTGAACTAGGTTGCTTAGGTTCTCTAGAAACTGGTGCTGGTGAAGCTGAAGATGGTCACGGTTTTGAAGGTACTCTTGATCATTCTCAATTGTTAACTGACCCCGATGAAGCTGTTAGCTTTGTAGAAGCAACCCAAGTGGATGCTTTGGCTGTGGCTATAGGCACAAGCCACGGTGCTTACAAATTTACCCGTAAGCCTACTGGTGAAATTTTGGCTATTAGCCGCATTGAAGAAATTCACCGCCGTTTACCTAACACCCACTTGGTAATGCACGGTTCTTCTTCTGTACCTGAAGATTTGATTGCACTGATTAACCAATTTGGTGGGGCTATTCCTGAAACCTACGGTGTACCTGTAGAAGAAATTCAAAAAGGTATCAAGAGTGGTGTTCGTAAGGTAAATATCGACACTGACAACCGTTTGGCTATTACTGCGGCTGTGCGTGAAGCTTTGGCTGCTAATCCCAAGGAATTCGATCCTCGTCACTTCCTCAAACCTTCCATTAAATATATGCAGAAGGTTTGTGCTGACCGTTATGTACAGTTTGGTACTGCTGGTAACGCCAGCAAGATTAAGCAAGTTTCTTTAGAAGATTTTGCGGCTAAATATGCTAAGGGCGAATTGGTAATGAGAGCGGCTGCTAAAGTTTAATTTAGCAACAGCATAAATAGAGGCTAATTAAGGCAATGCCTCTACAGAAATCAAAAAACCGGGAAACTTTAACGCTACCCGGTTTTTTGTTTTTAGGTTAGGAAATGGCACAAACAAATAATTTAACGCGGATACACGCAGATAAACGCGGATAAAGACAGATAAATCAATGGATTTCAGAATTATGTGCAACCTCAGATAAAATTGGCAACACCTGTTTATTTGTCTGAGTCAGGATTTACAAGATTTTAGAATTTTTCATAATCTCTTTCATTCTTCATTTTTCGACACTTTGATATTTAATGTAGGTGTTTCAACGAGGTGAATGGTTGTGGAAGCAATAGCAACCCTACCCTCTGTGAGGTCAATCTCATCAAGGATTTTGGTGAAAAGTTCGTCTTTCTTACCGCGACGTTTTTTATAGTCCACTACATACCGTAGTGTAAATTCCATCCAGTTATCATTGGCAATTAAGGTAACAGCAGGTTCAATTCTGGCATCTTCAATCAAATACTTGTGTACCATATTTTGCCATTCCCCTCTAGCATCAGATACGTACTCACCGACAATATTATCTGCGACTCGTTGGATGATTTCTTTTGTTAAACGGCGATCGCTTCCGTATTTTACTGGTAAAGTAATTTCATCCCAGACAAAAGGAAAGTCAGCAGAATAATTAAAAACCGGTTCTTTGAAGACAAAACTATTCGCAATCCGCACAATGCGTCCGTTATAAAGGTCTGCTTTAACCCAGTCACCACACTCCATGATAGTAGTACGCAGAATACTTATATCTATCACATCTCCTCTAATACCACCCAGTAAAACTCTATCTCCAGGCTTATAAAATTGACCTAAAGAGATAGCAACCCAGCCAGCAAAACTGGCAATTACTTCTTGCAGGGCAAAAGCAACACCAGCACCAATAACTCCAAATATGACTGTTAACTGGCGAAAGTTATCGCTAAATATACTAGCAGCGAACAGAAAAATAAATCCATAGCCAATCAAGTTAATTGTTTTGCGAAGGTGATAGCGGGTATCGTTATCCTGAATGTAGTGGGAAACAGAGTTCCTTAAGGCGCGGACGATGAGAGTAATAACTAAAATAACAATACAGACTTGGATAAGTTTTCCCACAGCAGGATTTTTTAGCCAGTGTTGAATTGTATTTATAAATTCCATCGCAAACAATCCTACCTATTTTGTTCGGGCAATAAATTCAGCAAAATTTAGGAGTCATACCAATTCTATGTGAGGTTGCGCTTTATTCACTTACTTGCAATCTGATGCATCAATAGATAGAGTTATTTTTATTCGGGCTGGCAATTAAATTTATTTTCAGTAATAATCGGCGGTTAGATTCTAATTTTCCTGGAGATACATTGATTTGATTATCTGTAATCTGCCATTGAGAATTTAGGTATTTTTTAATAGCCTCAATTCTCTTTTGACTAATACTATTAAACTCTGTTTTTGCCAAATCAACAGTTATGTCAAGTTTTAAATTTGACTGCAACTGTAGCATCTTTCCGATCCCATCAAGTAGTAGCTTACTAGCAGATGTAAGTTCGGCTTGATCAGATGCAAAAGTTATATAACCTTGGGAAACAGGTATTCTTTCAAATCTGACATTTGCCCTGGGGAAGTTAAGTCTATTTCTGATATCATTAACTAGTAAATTTTTCGCATCACTACTTATTTCTCGTTGGCTAAGATAAACCATATTGAGACTTAAGGGTTCTACTAAATTATTTGTAATGATTACCTCATAGCGTAATAATTTTGCCGGCGGGGGAAGTTGGAGATTTTGCAAAGCCGTCTCTGTAGTTTGTAAAAGAGCAGCTTGATATTCTCCTAGACTAGGCTGTGGTTTTTCCTCTGGTGGCAATTGTTTTTTATCTGTTTCGGCCAATTGGGCAATAATATCTTTAGAGGCTGTAGGGATTTCAATTAATTGTAATAATACGGTATTAGGATTTTTATGTAAACGAGATGCAACTAATTTTGTAAATTCATTTTTTTCGTCGTTACTGTATAACTGACTAGTAAACACTCGCATTTGAATTTTAATCTTGCCATTTTGCTCTTGAGCGAATATCTTACTAATGTCAGAACGTGGTTGACCATCAGAAAAATTAGCAAATTGCTGTCGCCAAAGTTCTGTACCAATTTTAATGATTTGATTATTTTTTTGCTTATAAATAATTTCTTGTCGCAGTTGAGTTAAAGATTGACTCAAAGGGATGAGGAGAACCATGACTGGAAATAAAATTAGAATAAAACGGCTGGGAAGACTACCAATAACTTTTAAGCGATTGGAAATGGGTGTGCGTTCAATAAACGACTGGAACCAATAACTTTCGGGGTCTTTTTGATGCCATTCTCGCACTTGCTCCCGCACTGTTGGAGTGTCAATGTGTAATAATAAAAACACTATCATTGCCATGAGGGTGATAGCTATCAGGTTGGTTAAAAATAGTAACCCGCCACCACGGGCAATCTGTAACCCATCGGACAAGTTTAAGCTGGCTGCTATACCAATGCCATACCCAACGACGCATAAAGGTGGCATGAGTGCAACTGCTATTGAGACTCCTGGTATGGAAGTGACAACCCCTTTAGGTTCTTTGCAGGTAGCAATTGAACCTAAAGCACCGGAAAATAATGCAATAACTAAATCGAGAGAATTTGGACGAGTCCGGGCTATAATTTCCCCTGTCAGTTCCTTGAAGGGCAAAATTCCCACTAAAATGACAGCAAAGATAATTGCTACCAAACAACTTAAGGTCAGATTCAGTATCGCCCGCACGGCTAAAATTAAGTCCCCCGCAGCAAATGCTAACCCAGTAGCCAGAATTGTTCCCATCAAAGGAGAAATTAACATTGCTCCAATAATTACGGCTGGACTATTCAGCACTAAACCCAAGGTAGCAATTCCTGCTGCAAATATTACTTGTAGCCAATAGCTGACATCTGTTAGGCTTACGGAGCCAAGCAAGTCGTGATAAATTTCTTGCTTACGGGCTGGAGAAATCCCTAGGTTAGTTGTCAGCCAATTCCGAAACCGATTCACCCAATCAAATTTGGGATTATTTGTCTGCTGAAACTTAGCCATAATTTCCCTCGTAAGTTTTTGAAAGCGGTCGCTTCTACCTGACAGACAAAATATATACCAAAATTCTATTTTTGAACAACAGTTGCTGTTTTGCAAAGTTCAGGAAGGAATACCTGGATAATTTTAGATTGTAGATTTTTACACGATTAAATACATTCAGCTTAAAATCTATTTGAATTTTCAATTTTGAACTTGAAAATCCAAAATTGAAAATCTTAAATTAAGTTATTCTCAGTGAAAAAGTCATCATCGGGACATGATACAGCAGAATTTAGGATTCAGAAGTGAAAGCCCCTTGATATTTTGGTTTTGACTTTCAGTTTGTACTTCATTTGCTTGTGATTTAGGCGTTGCATAATTGCGGAATGATTTGAGAATCTGCATCAATATATAATCACCGCGTCTGGAGTGTCCCCGCGTCCCCGCGTCAGCCTCAATCATCCCATTATTCAGCAACGCCGTAATTTGCTGTATCAGTTCCAGTTTCTAAAATACTCGATGTTGTAAAGATGGCATTTGCCGACGAACTTGTTCTAATCTAGTGGGTTTAATTTCTGCGATCGCTATTCCCGGTTTTTCTCCAGCATCTGCTAAGATTACACCCCAAGGATCGATAATCATGGCGTGACCGTGGGTTTGACGACGGGCGTAGTTAGTACCTGTTTGGGCTGGTGCAATTACGTAATAAGTATTTTCAATTGCTCTAGCTTGTAGTAATACTTGCCAATGGTCTTTACCTGTAAAGGCAGTGAAGGCCGCAGGCACAAAGACAACATCGGCTCCTTTGTCTGACAAATGGCGATAAAGTTCTGGGAAGCGGACATCATAGCAAATAGAAAGTCCTACATTACCCAACTTGTCAGAAAAATAGACTGGGGGCAAGACTTTACCAGCCATAACAGTACTCGATTCTTGGTAGGTGTTGCCGTCAGGGACATTAACATCAAATAAATGTGCCTTGTGGTAACGAACGAGTTCTTCACCGTTAGGATTGATCAGTACAGCCGTATTGTAGACTTTGCTGTTTCCCTCTACAGGAACGGGAAAGCCGCCGCCAAGGATGGTGATTTGGTAGCGTTGTGCCATCGTTTTCAGAAATTTTGCGGATGCAAATGCGATCGCTTCCCCTTGTGCGAGTTTGTCTTTTTCTTCTCCCATGAAGGAGAAATTTTCTGGTAAACCCACCAATTCCGCACCCTGACGCACAGCCAAATCAATTAATTCTTCTGCTTGTGCCAGGTTTTTTTGCAAATCAGGCACACTGGTCATTTGAATAGCAGCGGCTAAATAAGACTTCATAGATTCAAGAACAAACGGTAGATTAAAGCAATACAGATATTTAAATATATCGTCATATCATATCTGTGGGAACTTCTATTTTCAGTATTCAATCAGATTCTGACAAAAATCGTTTTTTTAAAGTTAATGGCACATTTTTCGCTATTTCTAAACCTTCCGCATTTTTCCAGTTAGTTTTTTGATCCCAACGGATATCACCAAAGGTATCATCACTGAATATAGCGCCCATAAAGTTCGCACCATCAAAGTTTGCACCTCGCAAGTCCGCACCGCTGAGGTTAGCGCGACTCAAATCTACATCTTTGAGATTTGCTCCATAGAGATTAGCACGGCTGAGATTTGCACCACTCAGGTAAGTTTCTGCTAAATTTGCTCCTGTAAAATCTGCATCTTGCAAATCTGCACCAATGAAATAAGCACTATTAAGGTGAGCATAGCTGAAATTTGCTCGACAAAGATGAGCGCGGCTAAGGTCTGCTTCTGTCAGGTCTGCGTAGCTAAGATTGATATTTAATAAACTTGCACCCCGAAGATGAGCGCCACTGAGAAATTGACCAACTAAACTGCGGAAATTTTCACCCTGTAAACAACTACTGTAATGAATAACATTTTGTAATTGGTAAGTGAAATTATTCTCTTGTGGTTGACCAGAAGGATAAAAAATTATATATTCTTTGAGTACTTCATTTTCTTGGGCATAACGCTGTATAGCTAAAAGTAAAATCATCACATTTAACCCAGCATAAACATCTACTTGACGCTGACCTAATTGATAAATACCAGCATTTTGTAATTCTCTTAGTTTGTTTTGGGATAAGGTTTCTTCAGCGGTATCAATAAATTTGCCTTGACACCAACTCGTGTAAAAACTATCTAAGCGTTTATATAGTTGTCTCCAATTAAAATGGGGAATACCAATCATTAAACCCATCAAATATTCAACTATTTGTTTGCTAAGAATACCAAAACCTAGCAAATCATAAATTTGCCAATTCATTTGGAAATCTGTGATAATTAGCTGTTTAGCAGATGCGGTATTATCATACTGAGTCCAATTAATCAGACTTAATTTTAATCGTTCAGCAAATAGGAATTCACTCAAACTTTGATGGCAAAATTTCACCATATTCTCTAATTGATCATCAGGATGAATATTAAATTTAGCTAAAGGTGTTTTAGGAATTTGATCGGTAATTATTGCTAAACATTTTGGATCATCTTTTAATCGAGATTCAAGCATTGATATAGGCGCAAATTCCCGCTTTGACTGAATTACAGCAACAGCAGCTTCTGTAAAAATATGTTTTAGATTTGGTAATTTATCATGCCAATCATCAGCTGATTTGGAAATTAACCAATTTATAGCTTCTTGATAAATTAAAGCTGTAGTAGTTTGAGAATTATTTGCTGTTAAATTATCAATTAATAGTTGATCATCTCGATACATTCCCGCCAAAAAATAAAGTAATAGCGGTTCATGAATTAATTTTTGAATAAATGCGGGACATTTTTGATTTGTCAGAAAATGCTGTAAATCTGTATTTTTACCCTGGTTTACTGGTAAAGATTGCCATTTTTCTAACCATTTTTCTTGTTGCTGTTTATCGAAAGGGAGAATTTCTACTATGTCTAAATTTTCAGGTAAATCAGGGATAACTGATAAGGGAATAGTATTACCTGTGATTAATACCCTATGTCCCATTTTATCGTTATTTTTGCATTGCTGCTGAAATTCAGAAACTTGCTGAATAAATGTTGCTAAATTATGATTATTTCTAGCTACAATTGTTAATTCATCCCCACCTTCAAATATAAACAAAAAGCGAGTATTTTGATTTTTTAACCAGTTATTATTACCGCGAGTCAAACTAATATCTAGATTAGCGACTAATGTATCTTCTAGATTAGATGATAAAGATTTGATATCTTTGACATTAATTAAAATTGGTGTCCATAAAGGATGTAAATGTTGTCTAATCCAATCTACGAACATTTTGCAAAAAATACTCTTACCTGCACAGCTTTTCCCTTGGATAAACATAACTTTTTCCAAGTTATTTTCAGTCAAGATATTTTTCTTTACCCATGCTTCTAAATCTCCAGATTCAGCATTGGTATTTATTTGCCCATATTTATTGACAGGTTTAGCTTTGAGAGGGATATAAATATCCTTAAATGAGCAAGTTTGATCAAAAACCCGATCTAATGGTTGAGTAGCAATTTCATTTTGCAGATATTTATGAATGTTTTGAATATTTTGATCTTCTTCTTCCCATTTATCTCGACAATTGGGGATAACTGTTTGGATATCATCACCCAAATCTAGCAAACACTTAATGATATATAAGTTAGTATTAACAGCTATTCTTTTTACTAAAAGCATGGCTGGATATTTGCTAAGATGTGGAGATATCAACCTTGTAGATAATAGGTGATTAAATGCTGCTGCTAATGGAGATTTATGAAAACATTCAATTGTTTGCAAGGCAGTTTTTTCATCTAATTCAATATTATTGATGTTTTCAAGAATTTTTCCTAATTCTTCATTTTCCTCTGGGTTGTCATAGTTCAAAGATGGATATAAAGATAAAATATTGCGGATACTTTCTAAATAAGCAGCTTGACTAATAATAGATATATAGTCTTCTAAAACAGGTGCTTGTTGAGAAATCTCACGATAATATTTGAGTAAAGCCACTCCCAGAGATAAAAATGATGATTCTCCATTTATTACCTGGGTTAACGGTGAACATAATATATCTAATAAAGAAGAAGAATCTTGCAGTAACAGTTGCAAAATTTCTGCATTAGCACCGTGTTTTTTAATGGTTGTTGCTGCTTCTAAAACTGCTTTACCAGTTGTTGTATTTACACTTTCTGTTACTGAGAAAGATTGACGCAACTGATACCAAATATATGATAGGGATTTTTTCATTTGTTACCACTACCCGAATTACTTAAGAATTTATTTTCTAGCGTAACAGTGATAACTTATGAATATGGCTATATATATTCTTTGCAAGAAAAATTTACACCACAAACTTATATTGACAGTATAATTACGGTATCAAAGACTGGGATTACGGTTAATCCAAATCCCTCTCATTCCTGCTGCTTTAGCGCCTTCATAGTCATCCGTTATGCTGTCGCCAATGTGCCATGAGTCTTCTGGGCAACACTGATGCTTGTTTAAAGCAATTTTAAAAATTTCTGGATCTGGTTTAGCAGCACGGACTTGAGTGGAAATGGTGATAGAGTCAAAATATTCTTTGAGTCCTAAACCTTGTAATACTAAGTACAAACGGGAATCAAAATTAGATAATACTCCCAATTCCACTCCTAAGCGTCGCCAGTTGATTAAAGCTAAAACAACATCAGGATAGACATACCAAGGTTCAGGAGTGCCAAAGTGTATATAAAGTTCGGTAAAAAAAGCAGGAAAATCAGAAAATTTATGGAGAACACCTGCACCTTCAAAGGTATTTAGGGCTATGGTTTGCCACCAATCAAATTCCCGTTGGGGAATATCTTTAATATCTGCATCAAGAAATATAGGCGGTGGTGCGCTTTTAAAGCTTTTGATGAATTCTTTATTCAAAGTTTCAGGAGCAACTGTCACGCCAAATTCTTGAGCTATTTGACTATAAATTATACCTACGCTACCTTTAACACCAAATAATGTACCTACAGCATCTAAAAAAATAACTTTTGGTTTTTTCATGAAAATTAAGACTGCTATTTACTAATAAATCAATAGGGTTCAATTAGAACTAAAAAGTAGGAATTCATGATGAGTAAAGACGTTGTATGAAGAGCATCCCAATTTTACTAAAATTACGGAATTAATCCGCAATCTTTTCATCCCTGTTCCTTTGATATCGCTTTAGCAATACATTTATATATGCCTTGGCGATCTGTTTATTTCTTACCTTATACCAATTCGATGTAAAGCTGCGCTAAATTTATTGATTTGGTAGAGACTTTCCATGGTTAGGGATTCTCGGCTCTACAACAAAGGATAAATTGCATCTTCATCAAGAAACGGTATTAGATAACAGGACTTATGCAACTGGCACATTGGTAGGGTGCTTTACTACTGCATAAATCTAGTAAATAAACAGATTTTTGATATCTGACGCACCCTACAACAGATTTTTAGTGTGACACGCAGCTTTAGTCCTAGATAAGTTACAAGTTCAGATAACAAACAAACTTACACATTTGGGATGCTCCCCGTTGTATGCAACGTTTCAATAGGTCAATTATCTTAGCTGAACTATGTTCGCCTGTCACCTAAGTGGGTATGAATATTTATCTTTAGGGTAAGGTAGAAGGCAGAAGGCAGGAGGGAAGAAAGATTCGCAACGCTAATTTTTCTTCACATACTTATGTTGAATTGTGCCTACTTACTGATGGTTTCTAGAATAGGACGAACTAGCCAGTTAAAACCAACTTTGAGTTGATGATCTAAAGTTGGTAGTCTATATAAATAAGCTAGACGACGGGCGATGTATGCTAAAGAACCATCTAGTTTAATGCCTAAACCCGTGAGGGTAGCGTTGTCTACTCCCAAGGCCATCATTTCGCCTAATTGTTGATAGCGGAAGGGAAGAAGGGGACGATGGGTTAATGAAGCCCAGATATTCCATGCTGTATAATCGGCTTGTTGAAAGGCGACTTGGGCTGTGGCGGGTACTTGCTTTCCTTCTGCGTCAAGACAGTCTGCTAGGTCTCCTAATGCAAAAATTTCTGGGTGTTCAAGAACTTGTAGCTGAGGTGTTGTAATAATTTGACCACGCTGGTTTTGCTGGAGGGGTAGTGTTTTGATGATTGGGCTGACTTTTGTTCCTACTGTCCAGATGACTAAATCTACGGGAATTTCGTCTATTTGCTCTTTATACTCTAAGGAGATGGTATCTTCTCCAATTGAGACTACTTTGGTTTCTAAGTCAATAAATACGCCTCTGGTGTCTAAGGCTTTTTTGGCGGCTTCACGGTTGAATTCTGGGGAAGTTCGCAAAATTTGATCGCTGATTTCAATGAGGCGGAAGCGTCCTTTTTCACCAATTCTATCTGCGAGTTTACAAGCTAATTCTACGCCACTGTAACCAGCACCAACGATGGCGACGCGAATTTTTTCTGCATTTGATGCTTCTAAAATTCGGAGGCGTTCTTCTAAGCGATAAACGTCAGTAAGGTTACGGAAAGGATAGGCGTATTTTGTCGCGCCTGGTACTAAGTCTAGGGATGTTTCGCCACCTAAAGCTAATACTAATCGGTCGTAGGAAATTCCTGGACTATCTTGTAACTGTACTCGTTGCTTGTCTATGTCAATTCCTGAGACAATGGCTTGATGAAAACGTACTCCTGTACCTTGTAGTAGTTCTTGGTAAGGAGGCGCAATTTCCCAGGTTTGGAGTTCGCCGGTGAGGAGTTCGTAGAGAAGGGGAGAGAAGATAAAGCGATCGCTCTGATCTACTAATATGATTTCAGGTTTTGGTGTAGTTTCCCAAGGTAATTGGCCTAAACGGAGGGCGGTGTAGAGGCCACCAAAGCCACCACCTAGTATACAAATTCTTGTAGTTGGTTGAGTCATGGTTTTTATAGAAAGCTAAATCCCAGTTTTGTATTTATTTTAGTGTAATGATTTATTGCGGTCTATTGCCATTAACCAGCAATCCTGATACTTACCTTCATGCAGTTCATAGGAGGGTAACAGCTTGACTTTTACAAACCCAGATTTTTCATAGCAGCGGATAGCACGAGGATTTTTTACACTTGGATCAATAACTATTCTAACAGCTTGTAGTTCTGTAAAAATGAATTCTACGGCTGATGAAAGCACTTGTGTCCCAATTCCTAGATTCCAATATTGAGTTTCGCCGATAAATAAGTCGATTCCATAGACATTATCTGTATTTTCTAAACAATACATTTGTCTAATTTCTTCTGGTATTTGATTGAGACAATAATATTGTAAATAACCAATATCCTGATTTTTATAGGAGAAGATACAGGGAATTACAGGTTCTTCTCTCTGAATTCTCGGTTGATAGGTGGCGATAACTTTTTCTAGATAATGAGGATCATCTCGTCCTCCATAATATTTTAATACTTGTTCATCTGTCCGCCATTTTGCCATTAACTCATAGTCATTTATATCATCTCTCATAGGACGAAGCCTAATTTCATTTTGAATAATTAACATATTCCATATTGCTATAAAAAAACGGTCTACATAAATTATAAACCGTCAGCAATGCAACATAGATTTAAAAGATAATTAATTACCACCAGATGTTACAGCTTTATGATGTGTGGCAGGATCTTCTGGTTTTCTACGCCAGTTACCTTGGCTATCTGGTTCATATTCATTATGAACACTATTCCAAGCTACTTCCTTTGCACCTTCTTCACTCATTCCATCATGTTGTGCAGCGTTGAAAGCAGCAACAAAAATCTGTTGTGCGTGTTCTGGTAGTCGTGCTTGGATGTCTTGAGGTAATTCATCTATTTTGTTATAAGGCATAAACCGACTCCGATGATCTAAGTTACGTTTATCAGGACTTACGCAACTGGCACATTGGTAGGGTGCGTCAGATATCAAAAATCTGTTTATTTACTAGATTTATGCAGTAGTAAAGCACCCTACAATAGATTTTTGGTGTGACACTTGCGTAAGTCCTATTTATGTTAGTAATTTAGTAATTATTTTTCCTCTTTCTAGAAGTAGAGATTTGCATGATTATACTTTAGATAGAGTTGATTCTGTTTCATAATCACTCTCTTTATATATTTCTTTATTGTACATTTAACTGGCAAAAATTAATTGCATAATAAAAGTCCCATCCAATACTTTTTAGTTAATAATTGTTGTAGGTTGAGTTAAGCGATAGCGCAATCCAACAAACGTCAGTAAATGTTGGGTTTCCTTCCGTCAACCCAACCCACAAAAAATAATTACATGAGGTACATCATAGTCCCCTCCTCGCTTGCGGGGAGGGGGTTGGGGGTGGGGTTTTTGTATCTCACTCAACCGAGAACCGCTATATTCAGATTACCAAGTTACACGTTCTTGCCATTTTTCTAAAGTTTTAACACTAATTCCGGGAACTTTTTCTACGTCTTGTAAGGATGTAAATTTTTGCTGTTGACGAGCAATAATTATCCTTTCGGCTAATTTCTTACCTACACCTGGGAGAGTTTCTAATTCTTCTTGGGTTGCTGTGTTAAGATTGATTGGTTTAATTTCTAACTTTTCCAGAGAGGAAGGAGTTTTGATTTGGGGACATTTTTTGACTTCTGCATCAATTTTAGTTTGAATTCTTGGCGGTAAACCTGGTTTAATATTTGTGTAAAGTCGATTAAATTCACGTTGATAATGAGCCGCTACTGTAGGATTTTCAATGACTACTAAAGTTTCATCATTACCATAATTAGCCGCTTCTGACCAATTATGTGAACCTGTAATTACAGTTTGGTTATCAACGACAGCAAATTTGTGATGTAGGAAATCTCCTTTGGGTAAAATTGGCACTCCAACTGTAGAAATGGGATTTTTCCAAAGACGGTTATCAATTTCATATTTACAGTTATCATTGATAGCTAAACCCATCATATCTAAAGCTTCGCTATAAAAACGATAGGCAAATTGTGGTTCAATTAAAGCCCGAATTTGTACTTTTTGGTCATGGCGCTTTTCTAAAATATTGGCTAACTGTTGATCGGAAAATACAAATAATGCCATATCTACCGATTTAGTAGCTGTTTCCAAGGTTTTACCAATTAACCCATTACTAGTATTACTCCAAATTTGAGTTGCTGAAGTCGGTGAAAAATGTACGGTAATTTTAGTCTTGGCTAAAGTGATTTGTTTGGGTAAACGCAGCGGCTTTTTCACACCAAATATACTATCTGGTTTTCCTCCTGCTCCATCACCCCACATCATGTTAAACTCTTCTGTAAATAAAGTTGTTAATTCAGGACTATCAATTTTTAATAAGTTGTTGGCGTTTCCTAAACTGCTGGAATTTGTAAAATCACCGGAGGTATCACTTAAGGTGAAATTTGCGGAAGTAATAATTACAAAGCGATTATCGACAATGAGAAATTTATGGTGCATTAAACTGCTACCTTTAGAACCATCAGCAGTATCATCTATCCAGGGTATTTTAGAATTTTGGATAATTGTTAAAGCATCTCGTTGACTAATTTCTTCAGGTGTGATTTGATCATCTTGATTGATATCAACAAATTTACGGAATTCTTGATATCGGTCTTGTTCTCTTTTTGCTAATTTCTGGATTTCTGCTGATGTGAAATTACTCCAAGGACGAGAATAGTTATTCTCTAAAATTAATCGCACTTTTACGCCAGATTTATGTTTAGCAGCTAATGCTTGAGCAATTTTGGGTAAACGCAATTCTTGTACTGCTACATCTACAGTAGATGTGGCTTGGGAAATCACATCAACAATCTGGGTTTCTAAATCATCTCCTAAGCGGGTTTTTTGACGGTAAGCTTCCTGATATTCTGAAGATTGGGAATGATTAAAGTAAACTTGAATTAATGGATCTTGAGGTAATGGTGCTAAACGCTGATTTGAAGACTGGACTTTTTGACAACCAAAAAGAGTGAAGATTAATAAAAAAATATAAGATAAATATCTTTTGTGAGGGAAAATAGACACGGTAATCTGATCAAAGTGAATTAAGGGTTAATGTATTTATTATTCCCCAAAAGGTGTATGTCGAATTATATAGAAAACCCACTGCGTCAAAATGGCATAGATCCGCATTTAGGACTGACTCAGTAATACGGAGATGGGGAAATTATTCTTTGGTAATAGGACTAAAGCTGTGTGTCACACCAAAAATCTATTGTAGGGTGCTTTACTACTGCATAAATCTAGTAAATAAGCAAATTTTTGACATCTGACGCACCTTACTAATGTGCCAGTTGCGTAAGTCATAGGTAAATAAATAGACGAACCTGGTATAACTCAATTATTGATTTTATGCAAATATATCTAGATTACAGTGCAACTACTCCTACTCGTCCAGAAGCGATCGCCATCATGCAAGCAGTTCTCTCCCAAGAGTGGGGTAATCCTTCCAGTTTACATGAATGGGGCAACCGTTCAGCCTTGGTTGTGGAACAGGCGAGAATGCAAGTTGCAGGATTAATTAACGCCCTTCCTGAATCAATTATCTTTACTTCTGGGGGAACCGAAGCAGACAATTTGGCAATAATGGGGATAGCGCGATGTTACACTTCCCCCCAACATCTAATTATTTCTAGTGTCGAACATTCTGCCATTTCTGAACCAGCACGAATGTTAGAAAGTTGGGGTTGGGATGTCACCCGGTTAGGTGTTGATCATCAAGGTAGAGTCAATCCCCTAGATTTACAAGCAGCTTTGCGTCATAACACGGTTTTAGTTTCCGTGATTTACGGACAAAGTGAAGTTGGGACGGTACAACCGATTGCGGAATTGAGTAAAATTGCTAAAATTTATGGTGCTTTATTTCACACAGATGCAGTCCAAGTTGCCGGACGTTTACCTATAGATGTGCAAACTTTACCTGTAGATTTACTAAGTCTATCTAGTCATAAATTATATGGTGCTTTGGGTGCAGGGGCGTTGTATGTCCGTCCTGGTGTGGATTTAATGCCTTTGGTGGGGGGAGGTGGACAAGAAAGAGGACTGCGTTCGGGGACGCAAGCAACACCCGCTATTGCGAGTTTTGGAGTGGCTGCGGAATTAGCAGCGCAAGAATTGGTGGAAGAAAGGTTAAGATTGATGGGATTGCGCGATCGCCTTTTTACTAAATTAGCAGACATTCCTGGTTTAATGCCTACAGGTGATTTAATACATCGTCTTCCTCATCATCTCAGTTTTTATTTAAAATACGCCGACGGGGAAAAAATCAGCGGTAAAACATTGGTACGTCAGCTAAACTTGGCGGGAATTGGTATTAGTGCCGGTGCTGCTTGTCATAGTGGAAAATTAAGCCCCAGTCCGATTTTATTAGCAATGGGTTATTCTGAAAAAGCAGCTTTATCGGGAATTCGGTTAACTTTGGGAAAACAGACGACAGCAGCTGATATTGATTGGACAGCGATGGTGTTAAAACAAGTTTTGCAGAGATTGGTAAATGTGGAATTATTAAAGAGTTGAACAATATAATTGTCTGATAGCGTAGCGTGGCGTAGCCATATCAGGATGTCCAGGATTCTACCTGATTACCCCACAAGCACAGCTAATACCTACACCGAAAGCAGCAATAGAAACAGGAACAGGACTTACGCAACTGGCACATTGGTAGGGTGCTTTACTACTGCATAAATCTAGTAAATAAACAGATTTTTGATATCTGACGTGGTTGGTGAGCTTGCAGAACCACACCCTACAATAGATTTTTGGTGTGACACGCAGCTTTAGTCCTAAGGAAAAACAAAAATCTGAACGTCTAGCCGCCAAACTGAGAGAATTGAGTATTGACCCAGAAACTTGATCTAATATCTAAATTATGCCAGAACTACCCAAAACTTTAGAAGATGCGATCGCTCAATCCTGTGAAGCTGTAAAATCTGCTTTAGCTGATGGCATGACTCGCATTCAAGTTGATTTTCTGTTTCCCGAACTCAAATTTATGCCAGTTGCAGCACAATTTCTGCCTGTGTTGGCTGAATATGAATCTCGTCTCAAAGTCTTTTTTGCTGATGCGGGTGCAGCTGCTTTAGCCCGTCGAGATTGGCAAGATGTACCATTTAAAATTGAAGATATTGGTACGGGTAGGGCTGCTTCTTTACAAACCAAAATTCAGCCAGAAGATGAAATTTTCCTCTTTATCGCCCCAACTTCCGTAGAAGTACCGCAAATAGAAAAGCTATGTGAAGTAATTGGTACGCGCCCCTTCATCATGTTAAATCCTCGTCTCGAAGATTCGGGTGTCGTCGGTATTGGTTACGCAGCTAGGGAAACCCGTCGCCGTTTCATCAGCACCATTGAATCTTGCTATTACCTCCGCCCTGTTGATGAGGAAAGCGCCGTTTTGCGTAGCTATCCTGGACAGTGGGAAGTATGGTTAGAAATTGAAGGCGAATATCAAAAAATTGCCGAATTACCAAAAAGACCGACAGGTGATGAGTTAGATTTGATTCTCATGAAGGGACAACCGATAAACTCCACAGATGGAACACCTGCCAAAAAACCCAGTGTCTTTAAAAGTTTGCAACGGTTTATCAAGGCTTTGAGTAGTTAAAATATGGAAAATGTAGAGATGTTACCCTGCGGAAAGCTTCCGCTACATGAAACGTCTCTACAGTACAGATTGAATCTGTATTGTTCCCTATTCCCTCTCCTCAATATGCAATTTATTTTGCACTAATACTTATTACTGTTTTCGCGGTCGTTAGCACTTCTTTTAGCTGTGTCTGGGTACACAGAACTCCATTGTTTTAGAGCTTCGCCAGATTCTTTAGCAATTCTTTTAGCTCTTTCACCAGGATCATTTTCTGTTTGACGAGCTTCTTTATTCCATTCTCCTGTAGTTTTAGGTCTATCAGCATCATCCTGATGTACAACTTTGTCCAGTTTTCTGGTTACAGAGTTACTGCTACGTCCAGATTCAATACTAGAATCTAAGTTTGTTGCTAGAACTAAAAAACCAACTAAAGCAACAGCAAAAAAGCGTTTAAATTCAACGTTTTGATATATTGACTTAATAGTCTTTAGTGCTTTAGCAAGTAAATTTGCCATCATTGTACTCCATCAATTCAATGTGAATAAACTTTCCACTTAGCAGAGCTTTATTGGTTGGCTAATAATCTGAATTAGCGATGATTCAGCAAAATCATATTGGTTCTATCACCAATTTAGCTGCCACTAGCACAATCCAAAACTAGCAATAAAAAGCTAGTTATTTATCTAACAAAAGTTATAAAGAATTTATAGACTAAGGAAGTTTTTTAATACTGCTTCATATAGTAATCCCCATCTGCGGCGATTTATAGAGGGGGATTACAAATTATGTTAATTTCCTTGTAATTGTGCGTTTAAAGTTTTCTCAATGCGATCGCGCGTTTCTAATAGGAAAGCTTTGGTATATTCATCTTCGGAATTCACTCCACTCAGTTTACTATCCAATTGTTTGAGTTTATACCAAGCCAAAGTCCGAGCATCTTCTGGTACGGCTTCTTTCCGTAACACCATAGCCATCAACAGGTTCAGGTATTCCCGTTGTAAACCTCGTCGCAAACTAGAAATTTTTAATTTATCTTTGGGTTGTAAAACTTCTGTCCAAATTCCATTTTGCAAAGTATCGAATAACTCAGGTAAAGTCAATGATTTACCAGCTTTACTTTTCAATTCCATATCCTTGAGACGAGAAAGACGATCTCCTGAAAGTAAATCCCCTAACACAGCACTCTGAATAAACAATACCAAATTATGAATTGGATAATCTAAACGTCCTGTCTTGACAGGACTACCCCAATGTCGCCACCGAGAAGGTGCTAATTTATTGAGTAATTCTGGGGAAAAATTCAGTGCATCTTCAGCAAATACATACTTTTGCAGCGTTGCTAATGCCTGTCGTTGTTGTTCTACTGGAACTGCTACAAATGGTAATTGGTCTTTTCCTTGACTGGGATGAACTCGATAAAAAGACTGTCCACCAACATATTTACTAGTATAAAATAACTGCTGTAAATAATTACCTAAGACAGTTTCAAAGCGATCGCTTAAATCACTATAACTTTCTCCAGCCATTGGAAAACTTTGATTTAAACGTTTCCAGATAGCACGGGAATTATCCAACTGCCATTGAGAATAAACTAGCACATTACCGCTATTATCCCAAGCTGCCGAAGTCGGATCAATATCAGATGTATCCTCATCAGGAGAATAACTCAACTCTGGTTTTGTTGATTGTTCAGCAATTTTATCTAAAAATGGTTTTTCCGCAATGGGAGTTTTAGCTTCAAAGGGAGAGTAGCCATACTGAATTGCCCAGTCATCATAAGTTCCCACCATACTCGGAAAATAATCTCCCTGCGGTGTACCCTGAGGGGCAATATTGGGGGGAATATAATCCATTACTGATGATGTCAAGCCTTTGCTACGGCTAATTTCTAGATTATTCATCTCCTCTGGTGGTAAGAGGGTACTACCACGAAAATTGTGTCGCAAACCTAAAGTATGACCAACTTCATGGGCAATAATTAAACGTAAATATTGATGAATATAATCTTGTACCTGCTCTTTGGTCGGAGTAATATTTGGCAATAGAGACATCGCCAGTGAACCAAAAGCAAATTGGTTAGCAGCTTCTATTCCGTAACATAAATCATACTCTCCTGCTAATTTGGATAAATTGCCTAATAATCCTTTAGCCGTTTTATCACCTTTGTTGCAAAGCAGACGATTTTGCATCAATGCTGATAAGGAAGTACGAGTTTGTGTTTGGTTAGGTAAAACAATTTGACGATAATCGTTTTTTAATGCCCGCAGAAAACTAGCATCTACAAGAATATCTGCATCTAAAATTTCTCCAGTTAAAGGATTACTACGAGATGGTCCCATCGCAAAATATCCATCTACAGTATTAATCCAGCGGATTGTGTTGTAACGAACGTCTGCTGCATCCCATGTGGCATTATCTGGCATTTGCCGGACTTCGATTGCATCCTTAAATCCCGCTTTTAAAAAGGCTTGATTCCACATCAAGACACCTTCTTTAATCGCACTCCGGTACTCCACAGGTACAGCATTATCAATCCAGAAAACTATTGGCTTTTTGGGTGGAGAAATTGCGGCTTGGGGATCTTGTTTTTCTAAATTCCAGCGATTAATATAACGCACAAAAGGATCATTGCGATCATCTGTGGATAAATCTTGATAAGCGGTGAGAAAATAACCGACTCTATCGTCTGCTAATCGAGGTTGATAATTATTTTTGGGTAATTCAGAAAGGCTGTAATGGACTCTCAGTCTAAAGCCGCGACTATCTGGTAACACCTCAAAATTTTGATTATTGCTACCACTGCTAGAGAAATTGAAAACAGACTCAATTTCTAAATTACTAGGAAAGACTTTAGCATTGCCAAAATAGTTTTGGTCAGGATTAGCAGCTAATTCTAAACCCGCAGACAATCCAGCTAAATCTGTCAGCAGCAAGTCACCTAAATCAATCAGAATAGTTTTACGTTCTGGATTAATACTTTTAATTGGGATAGTATAGAGAATAGAGTCACTAAAAGAGCGAGCTAGAGATCGCGCTTGGGGATCTCCTTCACGGGTACGAAAATTAACATTACGGACAATAAACTGTAAGTTATTCTCTACTCGTTGGAAATAAAATAAAAAATCTTGTAATGGCATTCCACTGTAAATACCTCTTTCACCAATACCAGATTCTAATGTGGCTGTAGCTAAGAAGTTTTTCTCTAGTTGTTCTGGTTTAATTTCTAAATATATTTTATTGTTCTCTTTTTGGCGATAAATAGTGAATATACCATCTAGCTTTTGACTATCTTTCACTACTTCACTAAATGAATCTAGCTCATTTATTTTAGATGGTTTCTTGCTGGAGTTAGGCTTTTTTTTCGGCTGATTAGAAGTTTTAGCAATTTGCAAAAATGGTTGCTGTCTGGCTTTATGTGAATCTTGAACTACCCACATAAAAGGTTGTTTTTTTACTAGTTTATTTTGATCAATCACCCAGATTTTTGATGCTGGTAATGTGTTCTCAGCCACCTTTAACCCTGCTTCTGTTCCCGGTTTGAGTCGATTAATTGGTAGTGACTGGGCGCAAGCATTTCCCATTCCTAAAAATAAACTGTGTAACAAAACGATATAAAAGGTTACTTTATTCATTCTCTGCACCCTTAATAAGTCAGTATTCCTGGTTAACTTGCTATTGTCCCAAAATTAAGCCCGGATTTCACTTAGCCAATAGTTTATTTTCCGAATACTAGTTATATATCAATTTAATATACACTCAAAAACATAACAGGAAATAAATAAAAATGCTAATACTCATATACAATAAAATTTACACAAGAATTCACTTTAGAAAAATTGCCTAGCTAAAATCCCAATTTTCATGAGCAACGATAACCAACTTAGCCTTTTTGACGAATCAAGTTTTAACCAAAAAGATTTAATTCCCACAGATTCTAAAATTCCCATTCCTGCTGAAACTTACCCCCAAATGGCAGATTTGGCACAGCATTGTCATATCTGTCAACGTTGTGAACTGGGGAAAACTCGTACTCATGCTGTAGTCGGACGTGGGAATTTGCAAGCTACTATTATGATTATTGGGGAAGCACCGGGGCAACAAGAAGACGAAACCGGTTTACCATTTGTGGGTAAATCAGGGCAATTACTAGATAAAATTTTGGCATCAGTAGAATTAAATCCAGATCAGGACGTATATATTTGTAATATTGTTAAATGTCGTCCACCAGAAAATCGAGTGCCGACAACTGATGAAATGGCAGCTTGTAAGCCTTATTTATTAGAACAAATTCGTTTAGTTGACCCGAAAATTATTTTATTAACAGGTGCAACTGCTGTAAAAGCTATAACTGGCGATAAGCGACAAATTACGAAAATTCGCGGTCAATGGTTAGAGTGGTCAGGTCGTTTATGTATGCCGATTTTTCACCCTTCTTATTTGTTGCGTAACCCTGCTAAAGACAAGGGTTCTCCTAAATGGTTAATGTGGCAGGATATACAGGCGGTACGGAAAAAGTTTGATGAAATTCGCAATTACTAATGAATTTAATTTTGTCGGCTTATGGCATTCGCACACTTCCGGCTTGACAATCCCGTAACCAAAGTTTAACACCTTGAGCGATCGCACCGTTAGTACTATCTCTTGCTGGTGCAATAGTCGATTTGGCTGGATAACTACCAGTTTGAGTCAACATCATTACCAAATTCCAACCATTTTTAGTTTTAGTCAAAAACAGTCTGTGAAATTGTTGTAACTCTATGGCTTTCTTATTTACATACTGTCGTTCCAAGGTAGTAAAGAAAACCTGTTCAACTCCCTCAGATTCATACTTAACAGTATCAATACCAGGATTTAAAGGTAGAGATTGAAACTCCGGTTTACCCGCAGCCAAAATATAAGGGAAAATATCTACACTTCGTCTCAGACGACGGGCGCGTTGTGTGGTGCGGTTTGCATAACTTGGTAAATCAAGCAATAGCTGAGTTGTTAATTTTTGTAAACTTTGCTCAGAGCAAGAATTACTTACTTCTGGGTTGACAGGTTTGGGGGTGAGAGTTTTGGAAAATGCAGGAGAGGTGAACAAGCAACTACAGGCTATTAACCACCAGCAGTAGGTGACAGGTGAAAGGTGACAGGTGACAGAGTTGAATATCTGTTTGTGTCTAAGTTTTATCATTAGTTGATATCCTAATCACCTTGGTGGTTGCTATACACAGCAGATTGTGGATAAATAAGACTCATGTAGGGGCGTATTGCAATAATATCAATGCAGGGGCGTATTGCAATACGCCCCTACAGTTTTTCGGTAATCTTCTGCCAAGCTAACACAGGATCAGCAGCCGCAGTGATGGGACGACCAATAACTAAATAATCTGCACCTGCAAGTATAGCTTGAGCCGGGGAGAGCGATCGCTTTTGATCTCCTTTTTCAGCCCAGGTTGGACGCACACCAGGACAAACTAGTAAAAAGTCATTTCCACAACTTTCCCGTAATTGTCCAACTTCTTGGGGAGAACAAACCGCCCCATCTAAACCCGATTCTTGAGCTAAAAGCGCCATTTGTAAAGCAAATTCAGGCAATTCTAAAGGAATTTTCAACTCAAACGCCAATTGTCTTGTAGAAATGCTGGTTAACAGAGTAATAGCGATTAATTTTGGCGGTTTAGTTCCCGCTTTTTCTGCTCCTACTTGCACCGCTTCCACGGCAGCTTTCAGGGCATCTTTACCATTAGTAGCGTGAATTGTCAATAAATCCACACCATAACTAGCCGCAGCGCGACAAGCACCGGCGACAGTGTTGGGGATATCGTGAAATTTCAAATCTAGAAAAATCCGCTTTTGGCGAGATTTAAGAATTTCTAGAATTGCTGGACCAGTGCTGGTAAACAATTCTAAACCGACTTTCCAGAAAGTAACTTGAGGAAGTTTATCAACAAGAGCGATCGCACTTTCCAAATCTGGTACATCTAAAGGAACAATAATCCGTTCATCTGCGTTCATTTGCGTTTATCTGCGTTTAATTAAATTAATTACGGAACAAAACGAACAAAATTCTTTTTACCCACTTGCAAAACCTTACCGTATAAATCCCCAGGCGCAGCAAAAGTAGCATCCACATCAGTCACCTTATCACCATCTAAACGTACCCCACCCTCCTGAATTTTCCGCTTGCCTTCACTAGCACTTTTACACAAACCAGTAGCACCGAGAAGATAAGTTAATTTCACCGGAAACTGAGCTATAGCAGCCAGAGAAAATTCGGGAACAGCACCTTCCTTCCCACCGCTTCTTGCCGCTTCCTTGGCTTCATTAGCTGCTTGTTCACCGTGATACTGTCTGACAATTTCCCAAGCCAAAAATTCTTGGCGATCGCGTGGTTTTTCTGGCAGACTATCCAAAGGTAAATTTGTCAGCAATTCAAAATACTGAGATAGTAAATTATCAGGCACACCTTGGAGTTTTTGATACTTTTGAGAAGGATGTTCTCCCAAAGCGACATAATTACCTAAAGACTTAGACATTTTTTGTACACCGTCAGTACCAATCAAAATTGGCAGAAGTAGCCCAAACTGAGGCTTTAGACCAAAATGGCGTTGTAAATCTCGCCCCACAGCAATATTAAACTTTTGGTCAGTTCCGCCCAACTCCACATCAGCATCAACAGCCACAGAATCATAACCTTGCATTAATGGATACAGGAACTCATGGAGAAAAATCGGATTCTCCTTTTTATAACGTTCCGCAAAACCTTCTTTGGCTAACATCTGCCCCACAGTCATCGTCGAGAGCAACTCTAAAGTTTTCCCCAAATTTAAATGGGAAAGCCATTCTGAGTTATAACGCACCTCCAACCTACCGGGTGTGTCAAAATCTAAAATAGGACGAACTTGGTCAAGATAAGTTTGGGCATTTTCTGCCACATCTGCCTCTGTCAGTTGACGACGCACATCAGATTTACCCGTAGGATCACCAATACGTGCGGTAAAATCACCAATAATCAAAACAGCTGTATGACCAGCATCCTGAAAAGCCCGTAGTTTGCGTACTGGTATACTATGACCAAGATGAATATCCGCACCCGTAGGATCAATACCCAGCTTGATTCTTAAAGGACGATTCGCATTTGTTAACCGGTGTTCTAGACTTTCAGCTTCACTATCATCATGAGGTTGAGGAAAAATTTCTGTCACACCACGATGCAACCAGGAGAAATCTTGAGCCATACTAAGAGATTCACAATTAACTACACTTTGCACTTTAGAAATTAGGTTAGTTATGTTCACTGGCAAATTATCCGTTTTCTGCGCTGCCAAACTACTATAATTGCAAAAAATTAACCATCTGATTCCATTTAATGAATTACATTCATATTTATAAGTGAGGAAGTGAGATAGCCGTGTCGTCTAGGACTTTTGAAGATAAACAGCCACCAGAGCAGGCTTCATCTGGCTTTGAGTTTCTTAAAGGAGTCGGTCAGGTAACTGGCGGCACTCTTTTATCTATCACATTGCTGGCCAGCTCTATTGTCGCGGGAGGACTGGTGGGACTAGCCATTAGTTTCCGTAATTTGCCTGATGTTAGACAACTACGTAACTTTTTTCCCTCAGAAACTACACACATATATGACATTAAAGGTAAGCTCCTAACAAGTGTTCACGGGGAAGCAAACCGAGAAGTTGTACCCCTAGATAAAATTTCCCCCAATCTCAAACGGGCAGTATTAGCTAGTGAAGATGCTAACTTTTACACTCACCACGGTATTAACCCTAGTGGTGTTGGACGGGCTGTTATAGTCAACTTGGTAGCAGGGGGTGTGAAAGAAGGTGGTTCTACCATCACCATGCAGTTGGTGAAAAACCTGTTTTTATCTCAAAAGCGTGCTTTTACTCGCAAATTAGCAGAAGCTGTACTAGCAATTCGACTAGAGCAAATTCTCACCAAAGACCAAATTTTAGAAATGTACCTCAATCAAGTTTATTGGGGTCATAACAACTACGGTGTCCAAACAGCTGCACGCAGTTACTTTAACAAGTCATCAGAAACTTTAACTTTGGCTGAGTCAGCAATGATGGCAGGTTTAATCCCAGCCCCAGAAGAATTCAGCCCATTTGCCAATATGAAGCTGGCTAAACTCAAACAAAAAGAAGTTCTGGGGCGGATGCTGGAATTGACCTGGATCACCCAAAAGGAATATGACGATGCTCTCAAGCAAGAAATCAAACTGGGGAGAATTAGGTCATTTCAAGGCAGTGCTTTACCTTATATCACCAATACCGTAGCTCAAGAATTAGCGAAAAAGTTTGGGCGGGAAGCGCTGCTAAAAGGGGGAATGCGGGTGCAGACCACAGTTGATGCCAAATTTCAAGAAATGGCAGAGGCAACAGTTAACAAGTGGCATAAAACTTTACTTGGACAAGGTTTATACAAGAATCAAATTGCCCTTGTGTCAGTTGACCCCCGCACACATTTTGTCAAAGCTCTAGTCGGTGGCGTAGATCCTAAAGCCAGTGAATTCAACCGCGCCACCCAAGCTCAACGTCAGCCAGGATCTTCTTTTAAACCTTTTGTTTACTATACAGCCTTTGCTACGGGCAAATATGCACCAGATAGCACAGTGGTAGATTCTCCAGTTAGCTACCGAGATGGTAATGGTTGGTATTATCCGAGAAACTATGATGGCGGCTTTAGCGGAGCTATGTCAATTCGTACTGCTCTCTCCCAGTCTCGCAATATCCCGGTGATTAAGATTGGTAAAGCTGTGGGTATGAATAGAGTAATTGAAACCTGCCGCACCTTGGGCATTATGAGTCCAATGGAACCGGTAACTTCTTTGCCTCTGGGTGCAATTGGTGTGACACCTTTAGAAATGGCTAGTGCCTATGCTACCTTCGCTAATTATGGCTGGCAGTCACCACCAACAGTAATTGTGCGCGTCACAGATAGCAGTGGGAATGTGTTACTCGACAACACACCCAAACCACAGCGAGTGCTTGATCCTTGGGCATCGGCAGCGATCATTGATGTCCTGCAATCTGTAGTTAATAATGGTACAGGCAAAGGGGCTGCTCTCGGTAGGCCAGTTGCAGGTAAGACGGGAACAACTTCCTCTGAAAAAGATATTTGGTTTGTGGGTACAGTACCGCAACTCACAACTGCTGTCTGGGTAGGAAGGGATGATAACCGTCAGTTGTCCAGTGGTGCAACAGGTGGTGGAATGGTTGCTCCTATCTGGCGTGATTTTATGGTTAAAGCTCTTAAGGATGTACCTGTAGAAAAATTCAAGTCGCCCTCTCAATTTCCTCGTCCTAAATCAAATTAGTGTTACAGGAGGCAGGGAGCAGGGAGCAGGGAGCAGGGAGCAGGGTGTAGGAAGAAGGGTGTAGGAAGAAGAAAGATAAACACCCTCCCCATCCCCGCGTCCCCGCGTCTCCCCATCTCCCCATTTCCAGTCATAATTGTTTTTCTAGCTCTGTTTTCATCCTTTGCAGGGTGACATTCATTTGCTCAAACATTTGTTGTGGAGTGACACCAAACTGACCCAGCTGTGTTTTTAGTTGCTGTATGGTCATTTGCGCCATGAAGTCTTCTGATAGTTCAAACCGCTTCATAAAGACGCGATATCTATCCATCATTGCTTCCATTTGCTCAATAAACAGCTTTTTGCCCTCGCGGTCAAATTTGCCGTAGTTGTTGCCAATTTGAATCAGCGCTTGATAATCTTCAAACAGCTGTTTGGCTTCTTGCTGAACTATCTCAGAATCAAAGAATCCCATTTTGCTTTTATTCAACTGAGTGTGATTACTCAGTAATTTCAAATTTTGCCTCTATCTATATTTTAGTCTAGGGGACAAATCAATTCAAAATTCAAAATTAATTAAATAGAAATGCTGACAGGTTACTAGCAAATAAGAAATTTTACGTAACTATCCCTGTTTCTTTCACAGGCTTAAGAATCTTTTCTAGAGAAAAAGCGATTTAATAAGGCTGCAATACCCACAGCTTTGGCGACTGATTTAGGATTACCGTTTTCAGTAGCTTGAATGTTCAATTGAGCAGCGTATTTCAAAGCTAGGGGTTGCTTGGGGTTCAACTTTAATGCTTGACGGATGTAAACTTTGGCCATTCCTGTGAATTTCTGTTGGAAATGTACTACCCCCAGTAAAGCATAATAGTCGCTGTTATTTGGTTCTAGCTTGATAGCATCGCGTAGTTCCTGTACGGCTAAATCCCATTTTCCTTGTTCTCCATACTGAACAGCCCGCTCATAGTTACGTCGAGCATAGTTAATCGGAACGGAGGTAAGATTTTTATCTTGAGGTAATTTCAGTTCGACTGGTTTGATTTCTGGACGGGGGATGATGGACTTAGATGAAGTTGTCCACTGTTCAGTTGTTAAGGCATCTTTTTTGTGTAACGATAAGTAAACTAAATTCAGTTGACTGATTTTTTTAGTAACTTGATGTGATTGTAGGAGTGACTTATATTGAGCAGATGCATAAGAAGTTATAGCTTTTTCATAGAAGAATTCGGCTTCATTGGGAGACATAGACATGATGTCGAGATTGAGTCCAGCTTGAAGACCTAAAACTGACTGTTTGTCTAAGTCTATAGCTTTTGAGCGTAATGTCTGGGCTATACTAAGACGCTTTTTTGTATGTTTTAATTCCTGGTAAGCTGGGTTAATTAAACGAGTTAATATAACTTTGCCTAATTCTGCATCTAACTTATTGCTGTTAATATAGTTATCAGGATGTAGTTGCTTTGCTAAGGCATGATAACGTTTAAAAACTTGATGATCATTAGCATTTACAGAAACTCCCAAAACAGAATAAGGGTCAATGAGTAGTTCAAGTGCTTCTGGTGGCAGGAAGTTCTGTGACATTTTAGTAGAATTTGTATATACAAGCTTTAAGGTGGCAGCAAAGCTAAGTTCAGAATATTTTATTCAATGCAAAGAGTTTCTGTTGATAGCAGGAGTCAGAAGTGAAAGCAGCTTGATATTTGGGTAAATTGGCTATTATGGCTGTTTTGTCTTAGAAATTGTGGTATTTGGAGGTTTATGGAAATGATTTTAAAAAAACGGAAAAGCCGAAGTATTGCTGCCATTTTAGCTTTTTCTGGCACAATGACAATTTCAGGATTACATAAATTTTACTTAGGACAACCACTATGGGGAATTTTATATGTTTTGTTATCTTGGACACCAATCCCTAAGGTGGCTAGTGCTATAGAGGGAGTTTGGTATTTAGCCCAAGATGAAGAGGCTTTTGACCGGAATTTTAATTTCGGTAAGTCAGCAGCTAAGGTTTCTCTCCAGGTTGGTAATCAAGTAGAATCAGTAGCTAGTGCTGTACGTGAGTTGGATGCTTTGCGCCAAGATGGTTTAATTTCAGAGTATGAATTTGAGCAAAAGCGTCGCCATCTCCTAGACCAGATTTCTTAAGGTAATCACAAACGATGAACAACTGGCTACCTTTAAATCTGAAATTGCAAAAACTCCGCGCCAAGTTGCTGAATGATCCTTACTATCGTCTCCAATCTGGGGAAGAAATTCAGATGGCGGCACAATTGGGTATGCGTATTGATGCAAATCTTGCCACTGTTGATGATTGGCTGCGTTTACCTGGTTTGTCTATTCATCAAGGGCGATCGCTTGTGGAACTTTCCCGCTCTGGTGTTAAATTTTATTGTATTGAGGATATTGCTGCGGCTTTGAGTGTGCCTGTACAGCGGCTAGAACCACTAAAACCTCTACTTAATTTTAGTTACTATGATGACGAATCTCTAGATAAACCTACTTATTTGCTGAACCCGAATACAGCAACATTAGAGAGTTTAGCAAAAATTCCCTTTATAGATTTGCCCCTAGCACAAGCCGTATTGCAGAACCGTGTTACTGCTGGGCCTTATCGTAATCTGGTTGATTTTCAGCAACGTCTAGAATTATCTGGTGAAGCGATCGCTCAATTAATGTATTATCTGCGGTTTTAGGAAGAAGGTGACAGGTGGGGAGACGCGGTGAAGCGGAGATTGGGTATTGGTTTTTCTCCAATGACTAATAACCAATCACCAATCACCAATGACTAATAACCAATCACCAATCACCAATCACTAATCACCAATGATTAAATTACCCCCAGACGGTCTAAAGGCCAGAAGCGAAAGGTAGCGCGACCGATGAGGTTTTTGCGTGGTAAAAAGCCCCAGTAGCGAGAGTCATTGCTATCGTTGCGGTTGTCTCCCATCACAAAAAATTCATTTTCTGGGACTGTTACCGGTGGGAATGGTTGATTTGGGGGTTCGGCGATGTAGTCTTCTGGTAAGGGTTGACCATTAAGGTAAACTTTACCTTTATTAACACTAATTACCTCTCCGGGCATACCAATTACCCGTTTGATAAAGGCTTGATTTTTTTCATATCCCCGACGTTGCAATTCTGGTGGTGAGGAAAAAACGACTATATCGCCAGTTTTGGGAAGGTGAAAACGATAGGATACTTTTTCTACTACCAAGCGATCGCCTGTGTGTAAGGTGGGGTACATTGATGCTGATGGAATTAACCGAGGTTCAGCGATAAAAGTTCTGATTAGGAGTGCTAAACATAAAGCGATCGCAATTAAATTCAGATTTTCTTGCCAACCATGCCATGTTTTTGAGGATGTGGAAGTTTCTTTAATATTACTTTTGTCAGGATTCATAGTATTTTTCAACAAGTTTAAATTTGGAACTACCTTGACTATTGTGACTCTAAAGGTATATTTATTAGTACTTTTGGTTCTGTGCGAACCTTTACAAATAAATAATCTGAATATTAATTTATAGTTTCATTTATAGTTTCATTTATAGTTTCATTTATATTATCATCTAAATTTGATTCTACTTTAGCGGTAATTACTTCTGTAGGGCGGAGAATTTTCTCACCCCAACGAAATCCGCGACGGACAATTTTAGTAATTGTTTGGTCGGGAACATCCGTTCTTTCTTCTCGATCTATAACTCGACACAAGTTAAAATCTGGTTCTGTACCCGTCAATTCTATAGGTAAAAGTTGGCGTTTTCCTAATACACTAAGAAATTTCCGATTAACTGCGGCTATGGAACGGGGTAAGCGTTCTATAAATTCTGGACTCGGATTAGGGTTATTTTCTAGATAGTGTAATAACGCTTCTAGTGCATCAGCAACTTCTAACAGTTCTAAAAATAGATCTTCAGTTTGGGCTGCAGTTTGAGTTTTTTGTTCTCTTAGGGATTGTTGCAAGACAACATTTTCTTTTTCAAGAATCCCCAATTTTTGGATAACTAAATTGCGTAACTCTTGACTCAGAGGATAAATTGGCGGTAATTCAGACACGGGAAGCTTCTTTAGATAACATAGCTAATATCTTGTTAGCCCAAGTATTGACTTGAGGATGAGTATGATTACTCAACATTCGTGAAATAGCGATCGCTCTTTGTAATTGTCCACCCATTTGATAGGCTTTAATCAACCAAATTTGCGCTTGCAGATAGTTTTGACTATTGTGTTCTTTACAGCCTTGGCAGTAGTCTTCTAGGTATTTGATCGCTTTGGGGTAGCGTCCTTCTCTACAGGCTGTCATGCCTTCTGTGAATAGTTCTGATAAAGGAATTGGTAAAGGTTCTCGTTCTAGGTTTTCTTGTTGCTTGGCTTGAGCGATCGCATGATCTAAATTATCAAATTCTGATAATAAGGTCAGTGACGGTGCTGCTTGTGCCAACGCCTCTAAGTTACTATACTTGAAGCGCTTAATAGTTGGCAATATTGGACGCAAATAGTCAGCAATTATTCTTTCTTCTGACTTCATCAAGCTTTTTTGCGCTTTAGCAATCACATCTACAGGATATTGCTTGCGCTTCATTGCTAAGGCTACAGCTTTGGTAATTTCAGCTTTTGATGCGGCTTGAGATATACCGAGAATATCGTAGGGGTTAAGATTATTTGGGTTTGATTTGCTTGTCATTTTAGGAACCGCTACTGCTTCTTTCATTTTTTGCAGAATTGTTAGGGCGCGATCACGTAAATCGCTGCGTTCTTCTCCTGTGACAGGATTAATAATTTGGTTAGCTAACTGCATAACTGGTACTGCTAATTTTAAAACTTCTTCCATATCATAAGCAGTGAGATTTTTATTATTCACTTCCTCTATTGCTTCCTCTAAGTCTTGATATATCCTCTCATCAGCACGACCACGGGTAAAATTACAAATAACTTCTAGGGAAGGGTCATTTTTTAAAGTAGCCGAAATTTTTAAATTACTATTTTTTTCATCCAACTCAAAATAAATAGTAATTTCGGTTCCCGCTGGATATTTTTTCTCTAAACCTAGCCAAATTTCCCCAATTCTTTCGTAATTGTTATTTTCATCTGGGCTGAAAAACTGAAAATGAATTAAGCGTTGTCCCTTAGCTATAGTTTTAAAAGTGTGGGATGTTGTCACTGGCAAAATATCACCCCGATTAATCACTTTTGTATACTTGCCCTCTGCTAATTTTATGACATAATCGCGGGATACTGTGGTGACTTTATCTGTTTGTCCATCCGCCACAATCGCCGCACCTTCAGCCACTGCGTACATAGGCCGGGGATGTAAAACTACTTTATTAGCGCCAAAAGCTTCTTTAAGTTTGCTTTGTACCAAAGGAATTTGGGAAGAACCACCAACCAAAAGCACCACGTCTACCATTTCCAAGTGATATTGAGCATACTCTAAAGCTTGTCGGCAAATTTGTAGTGAACGCTCTACCAAATCATTAATCATGATTTCAAATTGCTCGCGGGTGATTTCCACCTCAATGGGAATTGCAATTCCCAATTCATCAAGTAATTGAGTAGCCGGGGTAATTTGAGCAGATTTCGCATTACTTAATTCAACTTTTGCCTGTTCTACCGCAATCTTTAAATCAGCGTTAAATCGCACCTGTTGATAATAGGGCATTTTAGAAATTAAGGAATCAATATCACTAATTCTTTCTTGCAACGCGACTTGCTTTTTTACAAACTGCATCAACCGCGAGTCGATATCATCACCACCTAGCCACAAATCACTCGCTTTCCCCTGTTCAATAAATGAAGTTCCGGCTGCGGTAATTATTGAAGCATCAAATGTCGTACCGCCAAAGTTATAAACCAAAATTGTCTTGACATCGTTATCGTTGCTATTAGGTGGAAACCCATAGGATATTACTGCTGCTGTCGGTTCTGGTAGCAGTTCCAAAGGAATAAGTCCAGCTTTGAGGGCTGCGGTGAGGGTAGCGTAGCGTTGTTTATCGTTAAAATAGGCAGGAATAGTAATGACAGCTTGATTAATGATTTCCCCAGTTTTGCCCATTCCTTGCCGATAAGCTTGGGCATTTTGAACAAGTTGTTTAAAAATTTCTGCCGCAATATCTTCTGGCTGGTATTCCTTACCTCCTAGCCATATAGATAAGCTATGTTTTGTCCCATTGCTTGGTGGTGTAATTTTGTAACCCACATTTGAACGAAATACTTGAACAAAAGGATCTTCATAGCCACGCCCCATCAAGCTTCGGATTGAAAGAATTACATTTTCTGGGTCATGATATATCTTATTGTAAGCCTGATCTCCGACTAAAAATTTACCTTGGTCGTAAGCAACCACAGAACGAGTGAACTTCCGGTCTGGAGGTGTATTATTGTTAGCTGTTACAATTTCTATATCTTGCAGTTTGAACGATGCAATAGAGTTTTTTGAGCCAAAACAAATTCCAATTGCTATACCCATCAGCAAACTCCTATCAACACAATCTTAGGCTACGGTAAATTTCTTGGAATGCAGGTTCATCTGGGCAGATTTCAAAAGCCCATTTTCCTAGATTAAGGATGGCTTCACCATCAGTTAAAGTATCATTTTTAATCCCATTAATTAATAAATCAATAAAAAGTTCGGCGACAATATAACGTACTCTATCATAGCGTGATTTTTTAGCTTTACTTACCATTTCTTCAAAACGATTTTGATGAAAAAGTTGCTCGATTTTTTCCAAATCTTGGTTAAATTCCACCTTTTCGATCATGCTGATGACAACAGGATTATCGTCATCAATATTTTTAATTTCTTGCAGTTTTTCTAAAGCTTTTACTGCGGTAATTTCTTCATTAATCAGTTGCTTTCTGATTTCTTCTGCTTTATATTCAGCTAAATAACTTCTAGCGGAATTACTGCTGATAATATCATACCAAAACTGAGCAAATTTTAAATGTTCTGGAAATTCTGATATGGTTTGACGTTGCAAACTAAAAAGTCTATCGATTTCTTTTTGCCAATCTTGATTATCTTCAATTTCGGCTATAGCATCTTGTAACGGTAGAATTGCTAATTGCCATTTTTGTTGCTGTAAGTAATAGCAACCTTGATAATAAGCGATGAAGTTATGGGCAAATTCTTCAACTTCATTAGTAGCTTGATTTACAGGTTTGATTTCAATTGCTCTTTGAATATCACTTTCTAAACAAGCTGCTACTGCTAAACCCCAAGGTGTATAAAGAGAACGGAGAATTTTTTGACTAGGATCTATTGTATATCTGATTAAATTTTGCCATTGGGAACTAAATTGTTGATAACATCCAGGTGTGATAAATACATTATTGACTTGTATTCCTGAGTTCGCCGGTTCACCCATAAATCTGAGTGCGACTAACTCCCAACGGTAGTAATCACGCAGATTTAAATAAGCGTCATAATCTTCAATATTGGTATTTTTGATATTATCAATTGCTGCTTCTAAACGGCGTTTTAGTTCTACAGATATAGAAGTAAAATCAACAGCTTGGTTTCCCAACCAAGGTACATCTTCCAGAGTTGGATCTATTGTTAAATTTGCTATTGCAGTAAATACAGAAATAATTAAATCTAATAATTTATCAGGATGGTTTTGGGAATGATAATAATTAGCTACTGTCCAATTGTGTAATGTCGTAATATTAGGATTAACAATCCAGATATTTTGCATTTTATTAGCAATATTTGTCCAGTCTGAATCTTTCCAAACAGATGCTTCTAAACTTGGTTGAATATGTTCTTGAAGATTAAGTTCAACCACAGAATTATCTCCAAATTTTTGGATATATTCCGTACTGGATCTTTTTGCTGCTTCTAGATTTTCAGCTTTGACTAATTCTTCAATATTCTGTAAACATAGTAAACGTTGATGTTGAGCAATGCGTTTAACAATTTCTCGTTGTTCAGTTATTGATGCAGCAGATATATCTTGCCATTCTCGATAAGCTAACTGTAAATTTGCTTGTTGCGCTAGTGCAAAACCTCGTAAATAAGCAGCTTGTTGTCCTGATAAACCTTGTAAGTGAGATAGTGCATTTTCCCAATCTTGCATTTTAATTGCAACTAAACCTAAGCGGATTTGGCAATCTGTAAAATCAGGTAAAAGGGATTTTGCATTTTCATACAAAGATTTAGCTGCTGGTAAAGAACCGGCTTTTTCGGCTGCTAATCCTTGACGGAATAGTTCTCTACCTTGGACTATTAATTTTATCTTTTTGAGTAAATTTATGCCATCAGAACGAGGAAAGTTTGCCAAAGAAAAATCTAAAAGTGCTATCGCTCCCCGTAATCTGCCTTCAGATACAGCTTGCTGTGCTTTTTCTAGCGCCGAAGTGTAAATTTCTTCTTGCTGAACTTGGATTTTAACTTCTGAAATAGCTTGTTTTATTGAATCTGTAGAGTATAAATTTTCAGCTTCTTGATATGTGGTGAGTGCATTGATAAAAAAGCGATTTTCTGCCTGTGATTGTGCTTGCTTCACCAAGACTTGAAATTGTTCTCGCTTTTCCAGTTCCTGTTGGCTGTTTTGAATCGCTAATGATACCTGCTTATCGTGAAGAATTCGGTTATGAAGATGATAAATTGCGATCGCACTAGATAAAGCTTGAGTTTCAAAAGGATCGCCATGATCTCGCTCAAGAATCAATTGGGCTTGATGAGCTAAATTATCGGCTTCTGCAACTTGTTTACGCCAATTTTCTAATTGTTGTTCTAGTTTGTTGACAAGATTACCGATTAATAATTTACCTAGCCAACGTTCCCAAAAACCCGGTTTTTCTGCCCAAACAGCGAGTGCGGTTTGACTAATAGTAATGGCTTCCCGTAGTTGCTTATGTTGAGCAAGTTTTTCGGCTTTCTGACTTGTTTCTTTGATGCTGTCAAGAAGGCTCATTTATTCTTCTCCTGACAACTATGAGGAATCGCTAATTTTTCCCCAGGATCTATATAGTAGTTTTCCCGTTTTTCTAAGAAAGGGTTAGCTGGAACCATTATTTGCCAATCAGTTCCTTGTCCACAAAATTTTTCAGCAATTAAACTCAGGCTATCTCCTGATTTAACTGTGTAAAAAATTGATTTTGGTGGCTGCTTCAATGTCAAAGATGAATTTATAGCTGCTTTGGGGGTACTAACTATTGTGGAAGTAGAAGGAGATGATTGCAAAATCAAAAAACTGCCTCCTGCACCTAATCCAATACCTATGATCAACATTAGCAGAGCTACAGTCAAAGTCCATTTACTAAATTTGCTTTGTAAAAGCGGTTTTTCTAGTTGAGGTAAATCTTGAAGTGTGCGAATGAGGGTAAGATTAGCATCACAGTTAGGGCAAATATTACCCTCAATTTCTTGATAACCACACACAGGACAGTTGAGCTTGGTATTCATCGCGTCAGTCCTGTGATAATGCTATTAGTTGGTAAATCTTGATTTAGCCAATGTTGGACATCTGGTTGTAGTTCACGCAACAAACGTTCGGCTTCGTTGCTATCGTTATTTTCCATCGCCGTTAGTATGCGGGAAAGTTTGTCAGACATCGCATTTGCTTGGGTAGGTGCGACTGCTTTGGCTTGTTGAATGGCGATAATACAAGCTTGAATTACCTGTACTTCTTCGGGTAGGTTGCTGAGTTCTCGTCTTGCTTCTTCGCTATGATACTCCATTGCGGAGCGGTTATTGTTGTTAATTGCAGATTCCAGTTCTTGACTGAGTTTTTGCAATCGTTCTTGCTGGGGTTGGAGAATCATAAATCCACAAAGTCTGACTATGCGATCGCACTCATGCAACTGAGTTTCCGCTTCTAGACGTTCTGGAGACATAGAAACCTGGAATTTTTGCAAATTCTCTCCAGCCCGTAGACGTAAATCGCTGCGTTCTTCTCCTGTGACAGGATTAATAATTTGGTTAGTTAATTGCACCACTGGTACTGCTAACTTCAGCGCTTCCTCCACACCGAATGTAGTTAGGTTTTGGTGATTGAGTTGGGCGATCGCATCTTCTAAATCTTGATATATTCTCTCATCAGAACGACCACGAGAAAAAGTACAACTAACTTTCACCGTTGGAGTATTTTTTAAAGTTGCTGTCATTCGCAAATCGCTGTTCTTTTCATCCAACTCTAAATACACTATAATTTCGGTTCCGGCTGGATACTTTTCATCTAAACCCAACCACATCTCCCCAATTCTTTCATAATTATTATCTTCATCTGGACTGAAAAACTGAAAATGAATTAGGCGTTGTCCCTCAGCGATAGTTTTAAAAGTGTGGGATGTTGTCACTGGCAAAATATCACCCCGATTAATCACTTTTGTATACTTGCCATCTGCTAATTTAATGGCATAATCGCGGGATACTGTGGTGACTTTATCTGTTTGTCCAGCCGCTACAATCGCTGCACCTTCAGCCACTGCGTACATAGGCCGAGGATGCAAAACTACTTTATTAGCGCCAAAAGCCTGTTTAAGTTTGCTTTGTACCAAAGGAATTTGGGAAGAACCACCTACCAAAAGCACCACATCTACCATTTCTAAATGATATTGAGCATACTCTAAAGCTTGGCGGCAAATTTGCAGCGAATTTTCCACCAAATCACTAATCATGATTTCAAATTGCTCGCGGGTGATTTCCACCTCAATGGGAATTGCAATTCCCAATTCATCACATAATTGCGTAGAAGGCGCAATCATCGCCACTGTAAAACTACTTAATTCTACTTTTGCCCTTTCTACCGCTATCTTTAAATCAGCGTTAAACCTTACCCGTTGGTAGTAGGGCATTTTGGCGATTAATCCCTCAATATCGCCAATTCTTTCTTGTTGAGCAACTTGCTCTTTGACAAACTTCACTAGCCGTGAGTCGATGTCATCGCCACCTAACCATAAATCTCCTGCTTTCCCCTGTTCAATAAATGAAGTTCCGGCTGCGGTAATTACTGAAGCATCAAATGTCCCACCGCCAAAGTCATAAACCAAAATCGTCTTAACATCGTCGCTATTAGGTGAAAACCCGTAGGATATCGCTGCTGCTGTCGGTTCTGGTAGCAGTTCCAAAGGTGTTAGTCCAGCTTTCAGTGCGGCGGTGCGGGTAGCATAACGCTGTTTATCGTTGAAATAAGCCGGAATAGTAATTACAGCTTGGTCGATTTTACCAATTTCTTGACGATAAGCTTGGGCATTTTGCACCACTTTTTTGAGAATTTCCGCTGAAATATCCTCTGGTTGGTATTCTTGATTTCCTACCCACACCGCAATGCTGTTGTCTGTTCCCTGTGTCGGTTGGGAAATTTTGTAACCAAATTCTGATTTTTGCTTATTTACTGCTGAATCACCAAAACCCCTACCCATTAACCGTTTAATTGAAGTAACCACGTTTTCGGGGTCATGGCGTAGCTGGTTGTAAGCTTGTTCTCCGACTAAAAATTTACCTTGGTCGTAAGCAACTACAGAGCGCGTGAGTTTCCTCTCTGGGGGCGTGTTATCATTTGCTGTCACTACTTCCACTTCTGCCAACTTAAAAGCAGCGACAGAGTTAGTTGTCCCCAAATCAATTCCTATTGCTTTAACCATTGCTGATCTTCACCCTGCTGATAATGTCTATTTTTCTAAAACTCTAGGCAGACTGCCACGTTATTATCCACATATTCAGGGCAGAAGCCAGCTATTTATTAAGATTAATACATATACAGTTAACAACCTACTATAGAAAATTTACGTAAATTTCCTATATCTCGTTCCCAGTCTCTGACTGGTAATGTGATCACAGAGGCTCTGCCTCAAGCGGTTATTAAAGGCAGAGCCTTCTAGAATTCATTCCCATACAGAGTATGGGAACGAGAAATTTAAATCCAATTATTGCTAAAGCTTGATGATTTTAAATTAATTATGCCTCCGGCAAACTACGTAACTGCTTAATCGTAGTGTGCTAGAGGCAATATTATATCCGCCCAAAACTTTTCAGATCGGATCTAATCTAGAAAACCCATCAGAATTTCCGAATCATCAACAATATTTGGTGCTATTGGACGATTACCGAAGACTGAATAATTTTCAGACACCATTATTGAACTGGAACCAATGGGACGAATACCAGACAGGTTAATACTACTAACGACTTGGAATGTGTTAGCACCGATGGGACGAATTCCCATTTCGTTATAGGATTCAACCACTTCCAAGCTACTTGTGCCAATAGGACGTAATCCAGCGCTTGAGAATGTTTCTGCGACTTGTAAGCCATTGCTGCCAGCGGGATGCTCTCCAGCAACTATAATTGTTCCCTGAGAACCTTCTTCTGTGTTCAAATTAGTACTCTGGTTATTTTCTTCCACTGTTATGTCTCCTGTGAAGCTCAGGCGCTTGATAAATTAACACCTATGGCTTATTAAGTGAATTTTACAATAAGTAAGGAAAGATATATTTTTTCCTATATATAAGAGTGTAACCTTAAAAAACCAGGCTAAAAGATAAGTTTCTTGACAACTGATACATAAGTAAATTTAAAGAGTCACATTTTGTTAAAAATTATTGCTAATTATCGGTTTGACCATTAAAGCCCCACGGGAACAGATGGTGAAGCTACTATGGTAAAGGGTATCTTCAGCAAAACTGTATGACGGAATTTTGTCTTCAAGCTCCCTTTACTCCAACTGGCGATCAACCTCAAGCGATCGCACAACTTGTAGCCAGCATCCAAGCGGGTAATCGTTACCAAACTTTACTCGGTGCGACGGGAACTGGTAAGACTTTTTCTATCGCCGCAGTTATTGAGAAAATCGGTAAACCGACTTTAGTATTGGCGCATAATAAAACCCTGGCCGCGCAGTTATGTAATGAATTACGGGAATTCTTTCCCAACAACGCTGTTGAGTATTTCGTCAGCTATTACGACTATTATCAACCAGAAGCCTATATTCCCGTCACCGACACCTATATAGAAAAAACAGCGGCGATTAATGATGAAATAGATATGTTGCGACATTCCGCCACCCGTTCTCTATTTGAACGCAAGGATGTCATTGTTGTGGCTTCAATTAGCTGCATTTACGGTTTAGGAATGCCGGCACAATATTTAAAAGCAGCCATCCCTTTGCAGATTGGTATGGAAGTTAATCAAAGGCAGATTTTGCGCGATTTAACATCAGTGCAGTATAGCCGCAACGATATAGAAATGGGTAGGGGAAAATTCCGCGTTCGCGGTGATGTTTTAGAAATTGGTCCAGCTTATGAAGACCGAATAATTCGCGTTGAATTTTTTGGTGACGAAATTGATGCAATTCGTTATATTGACCCCGTAACTGGAGAAATTCTCAGTAGTTTACAATCTGTAAATATTTACCCTGCACGTCACTTTGTTACCCCAGAAGAACGTTTAGATGTTGCTTGTGAAGATATTTCCGCAGAATTAAAACAGCAAAAATTATCATTAGAAGAATTAGGAAAATTAGTAGAAGCACAACGCATAGACCAACGCACACGTTACGACTTAGAAATGTTACGAGAAGTCGGATATTGTAACGGTGTCGAAAACTATTCTCGTCATTTAGCAGGTAGACAAGCTGGAGAACCACCAGAATGTTTAATTGATTATTTTCCTAAAGATTGGTTATTGGTAATAGATGAATCTCACGTTACTGTTCCCCAAATTCGGGGAATGTATAATGGCGACCAAGCCAGAAAAAAAGTATTAATTGATCATGGTTTTCGTCTTCCCAGTGCTGCGGATAACCGTCCTTTAAAAGCAGATGAATTTTGGCAAAAGCCTAATCAATGTATTTTTGTTTCTGCTACTCCTGGAAATTGGGAATTAGAAATTTCTGAAGATAATATAGTTGAGCAAGTAATTAGACCAACAGGAGTAGTTGACCCAGAAATTTTTGTTCGTCCTACAGAAGGACAAATTGATGATTTATTAGGAGAAATTAAGGATCGAGTTGACCGCCACGAAAGAACGTTAATTACTACTTTAACTAAACGCATGGCGGAAGATCTAACTGAATATTTGGAAGATAAAGCCATTAAAGTCAGATATTTGCATTCTGAGATTAATTCCATTCAACGTATTGAGATTTTACAAGATTTACGTGAAGGTAAATTTGATGTGTTGGTTGGGGTGAATTTGCTAAGAGAAGGTTTGGATTTACCAGAAGTTTCTCTAGTTGCAATTATGGACGCAGATAAAGAAGGTTTCTTACGTGCGGAACGTTCTTTAATTCAAACCATTGGCCGCGCAGCCCGACATATTCGCGGAAAGGCGATCATGTATGCTGATAATTTAACAAAAAGCATGATTAAAGCTATTGATGAAACTGACCGCAGAAGGGGTATTCAAATAGCACACAACAAAATGCACGGAATTACACCCCAACCAATTATCAAAAAATCAGGTAATGCAATTTTGTCTTTTTTAGATGTATCTCGGCGGTTGAATGCGAGTGATTTAAAACTTGTTGATGAACATATAGATGAATTATCTTTAGAAGATATTCCTGAGTTAATTACATTGTTAGAAAAACAGATGAAAGATGCAGCGAAAAAGATGGAGTTTGAAGAAGCGGCAAAATTACGCGATCGCATTAAACATTTAAGGGATAAAATGTTGGGACGTTAGAAAGTTCTAGCCATATCTGTAATCACCGTATCCACAGCAGTACGATATTTTTCATCAGAGTAATAACGTTTAGCATTAGCCATCACGTGTTTAATAACATCCCTCCCATCATCATTGAGAGAAGTGAATTGCAGTAATTGATTCAACTTCTCTGCTGGGATATCTTTCAACAATTGACCAAATGCAAAATTTACGAATGGAGGTGCAAAAATTTCCACTCCTGCAAAATCTAACTCTACAGTTTCACCAGTTAGTAAATATGGATGAATCTGATTATATAGCTTTTGTCCACCATCAACGGTGATAGCATATTCACCTACAATATCATAAACTTTGTATATCATTTCTGTATGTCCTTACCTTATCAAAATAAAAATATTCAAAATAAGAATCGAGTGTACCTGTAGATGGGTTGCGTGTTTTCCATAGTTCTGCTTTTAGCGATTCATTAGAATTTACGTTATCAAGTAAAACTAATAACTGTGGAACACTAAGAAACCAACTGTTGGAAAAAGGTGAAGAGTTGGAAGTAGTAGAGTTTAAATTATTTAGTTTGTTTAAAAGGTCATTTATTTCCTCCTGAACTTTATCAGCTTTTGTTTGAAATAGTAAATCGGTTATATCAATTTGATTCCTAATCATTAGATCGAGTAAAAATACAACATTTCTATCATTGAGTCCACCAAAATCTGATAGTGTAATTGCTATTTTAGCAACATCTCTTCCATCTAAATCAATTCTTGAACCAGTTTTTAGCGGTAAGCAACCAGATTCCCTAATTAATTCTTCATGTCCTGCAAGCTGAGTTTGTGCTTTTATTAAACTTCTAGTAATATCAAGAAATATATCAACTTGATTACCACCCTTGGCTTGTGGCGTTAATTCTTTCTTTTTAACTTCAATAAATATTATTGTATCCTTAGTTTCCACAACTAAGTCACATTCACCTTGGATACCATTAATCTTATATTTACCGAATTTGCAAGATATTCCTTTTTTTTGAAACTCCTCTTTAATAAATTCTTCTATTTGATGACCAACTTTTTGATCAAGGCTTTTATTGTCAAATTGCTGTTTAATATAAGAAATTATATATTCATTTTGTTTTAGAAAAGAAATAATAGCTTGATAAAAAGCAGGTGAACACCATGATGGATTTAACATTACATATTCATCATTGCTTGTTTTCAAAAGAGGCTTAAATTGAAAATCTACAGATGAAATATCATTGGGGAATTTTAAGTTGTGATTAGCAGATTTCTCATGTGATAGGATATCTAAGATGTTTCTCAGACTTTCGTGAGAAATATTGGGCATTTTTGATGCTAGAGATTGAAAATCATAATAAGTTGGTGTTCTATCATGATTTGCTGATTGAATAATTGTCTCTATAACTTCAAAAATTTGATCTAAATCTAACCCTGTTTTAGTTCTAAACAAACCTCTATCAATCCATCCAAACAAACCACGTAAAATTCTTAAAACATCAGATGGTCGCAATTGAGTTAGAGTAAATATGCTATCATAAACTGTAATATCTTGTAAAAAGTTGACTAAAGTGTCTATTGTTTGGAAAAATATTGGAAGTCGTTCGTAAAGCTGTACATCAAATATTGCTGCAAATTCCCTAGAAGTTTCAATTAATCTTTTCCAAGTATCTTCTGGAGAACCAGAAATTAATTTAGGTGATTTTAGAGGATTTTTAACAGCAAGATTTATAAGATAAGATACAGGTACATTTGGCTCATTTGAGTCAAAAGTGCGGACTAAATGATATCTTTCTTGTTTATGATTAAACGAATATTCATTTTCTATCCAAGCAAATAAATTAGAAACTACGTTTATACCACCAAGAAATTTTATATCATCCTCAAGTTGCTTGATTAATCTCTCTTTTTCTGAAGGGTTCATTATTACTTTTCCATCTTCAATACTTAATTCATAGCCTTTTTCCTTTAAATTCTTGGCTGCACAACCTACTGCAAATTGACGTTTATATCTTTCTTGAAAGTCTTCCATGCTAGGTTCTGCAATCGGACCAGCTAGAGTTCTAATATCCTTAACTGCTTGAATAGCTGTTCGCCATTGATTTTCATGATCTAAAGAATAAATACTACCGTTTGTTATAAAGAAGAGAATTTTTTCTAAAATAGCCAAATAAGGCTGTAAAGTTTTTTTATCAACTATATAGCTTAGAATAAAATATTCTCTTAATTTCCGTAAATGTGATACCTTAAAATCAGAGTCACAGCCACCACAAAGAGATTCTTGTACTACTCGTTGAAGATGAAGCTCTACTATTTCACCTTTTAAAGAATCGTCATAAGCTATTCCATAGTGTTCATACTGCCTATAAAAATCTAATTTCTCTATATCATATTCAGCTAATGTTGAGCTTGTGGTATCAACCAGGTTTCTAAATTGAATTTCTAAAGACATATTGTGTACAGCTTTTTGAGTTAAGATTTTAGCGTTTGTTGGTATTTAGGTATTATAACAGCATCCGTTTTTAACGCGCTACATCCACCCCCGCAATTTTTTATGCACCACTGCTAAATACCACATATAGTCATCAATCTTGTAATTATCAGCAGCTTTAACAATATACTCTTGCGCTAACTCCACATTATTCTCAGCTTCATAATACAAACCTAAATAAAGATGACTGTAAAAATTACCCTTTACTCCATGCAACTTACCCACATTTAACACATCATCAGTTGTACAATTTCCCGCAAACAAATCATAGACAGAACGCATAATTTGTCTGGAGTCATTTTTCACAGGTAATAGAGAATTACGCGCTTCTGTCACACCTGATAAACGAGCAATACAAAGATATCTCCAAACTGTTTCTTCCACATCTTGAGAATTTACAGTTAAATCTATTTCAAACTGTTTAGCACCCTCAGCAAATCTTTCAACATAATAATAAGATAAACCACGTTGCCAAAGATAGGGTGTGATTTTAGAATCTAATTTTTCTGCGGTGTCAAAATCTTGAATTGATTCCTCAACTTTAGCTAGTTTAAAGTAAAACATCCCTCGTTGAATGTAAGCATTAGGGTTATTTGGTTGATTATGAATAATTTTGTTCCAGCGTTGAAGTTGATTCTCTAGAGAATTGGTAGAAAACATGATTTATGTAATTAAAAAATCTTATTTTGTGAAGTAGGAATATTTGATAAAGAACTACTAACTCGTAGCAGAACAAGCAACACGAAAACCGTGATTGAAATCCTTGCAAGTCGCAACGTAATTAACGCGATACGCAGAACGACAGTAAACAGGACGATAAGACCAAGAACCACCGCGCAGCAAACGACGAGGATGTTTATCACTTCTACTCAGTCGCGCACTACCATCAATTGGCGCACCTATATAATTATCATACCAACCATCTTCGCACCATTCCCATACATTACCATGCATATCGTGTAAACCGAAAGCATTAGCGGGAAAAGTTCCTACATTTGTAGTTTCTTTGCGGTTAACACCTTTTGAGCCATTACTATAAACATATTCACCATTATAATTTGCTAAATTAGTGCTAAGAGTAGCACCAAAATAAAATGGTGTAGTTGTACCTGCACGACAAGCATATTCCCATTCTGCTTCACTGGGTAAACGATATAATTTACCTGTTTTTCGTGATAATCTCGCGCAAAACTCCTGTGCTTCATACCATGATATTTGTTCGACTGGTCGGTTAGCACCTTTAAAATGAGATGGGTCTGGGTTTAAATCAATTTGAACTTTTGGGAAACAAGAAACAGCTTTCCATTGTGCTTGGGTGACAGTAAATTTCCCCATAAAAAATGGTTTGATAGTCACTTGATGTTGAGGACTTCCCCTATCGGTGCTTTCTAGTTCATTTTCTGGTGAACCCATTAAAAAAGTACCACTAGGAATAATAACTAGTTCTAAAATTATGCCATTTTCTAATTCTTCTAAAAATAACTCTGCTTTTTTCTGACTGCGCTGAATTTCCCAGGCTGTTCCTAAACCCAAAAATCTAGATTTTAAAATTAGTTCTGCCGTCTCAAATTCAACTAATTTAGTTTTAAAAATAGAAGAAGATTCTAGTTTGTCACTTAATATATTTTCTGATTCTGGCTGAGGATTATTTCCTGCTATTGAACCTGTTGAAATAGATTGCTGATTTTGATTTATTTTTTTTATTTCTTGTTGTTGACGTTCATATTCTGCTCTTTTAAAAGCCAGAATTTGTTGCTCTATCATAGCAATTTCTTCATTCTTTAAACCTAGGAATTGACGATAGTCTTTCAAGTCTTTAATCATTGATGGACTAAAAGGATACTGCTTGTTAACAGCATTCATGAATACTTGTTGATACTCTTTCAACTTGCTTTCTTGTTCCTGACGCATTCTTAGTTGTTGACGTTCAGACTCTCGATAGGGTTGTAAAACTGCTGATCTAATTTCCCGTGCTTCTAGTTCAGATAAGCCTAACTCAATTCTTTTAACTTCCAATATTTTCAACACTGTAGAAGAAAATTTTCCGTTACTTTGTTGAGCGAGATTTGCTGTTTCTTGATAATATATATTTCTGACAGGAGTAGGAACTGGAATTACTGTAGGTAGAGAAGAAGTTAATTTTTTTAAATCCGCCAAAGCTGTTTGAGCATTGGAGTAGCGTAAGCTATAGTGACGACGCACCATTTTTGTGAGTACTTCCGTTAAATTGTTACTGACTTGGACTGCTTGTTTCCATTCTAATTCTCCTGTTTCTGGGTTTTCTTCAATATTTTGGGGATGTAAACCTGTTAAGGCTTGAATAGCAGTTATCCCGACAGCATAAATATCACTTTGAAAAACAGTTTTTCCTCTAGCCTGTTCTGATGGCATATAACCATAAGTACCTGCCACAATTGAACTTTGCAGATTACCATGACTATTGAGCATTTGGGTAGCCATTTCCTTGACTATTCCAAAGTCAATTAAACATACTTTGCCATCTTGCTGTCGCCGAATGAGATTTGGCGGTTTGATATCGCGGTGAATCACCCCTTGCTGGTGGACAAATGCTAAAACTTCTAAAACATCCTGTAATAATTTTGTGACATAACCCTCACTAAGCTGCTTACCGCGGAGAATTTCTTTGTCTAAACACCGTCCCTGAATAAATTCCTGCACTATGTAGAATTTTTGGTTTTCCTCAAAGTACGCTAGTAGGTGAGGAATTTGAGAATGTGTACCCAATACCTCTAAAATTCTTGCTTCTTTATCAAAAAAATTCGCAACACGAACATTAAAGTGGTGTTGAGGGAGAAGTTCCTTCACCACACATATAGGTTTACTGGGTTTTTGGGTGTCTGTAGCTTTATAAGTAACGCCAAAACCACCAGTTCCTAAGACTTCGATCATTTCATAACGTCCACCTAGCAGCATAGTCTAATTGCACCTAGAAACCGATACAGGGAGGATATATACAGCTTAATCTAGTATAAGCTTTGGTAAGTATAATGCGTTTATTGAACTATGGGAAATTTAGATGGTGTTTGAATAGAGGGCTGGGTATCTGAGGACACTGATACGTATCGGCGTTGCTGAATAAGGGGATGATTGAGGCTGACGCGGGGACACGGGGACATGGTGATTATATATTGATGCAGATTCTCAAATCATCCTGCAATTATGTAACGCCGTCATATCATTTCCGCCTAATTCAGTTATCAAAAAAAATTCTCCGCGTCAGTCTAAATGATAAGTATATTTCTGACGAGACGCTACGCGAACAACCGGACATGATATAAATTTGCTTGCGCCCAGCTTCAGAAGATTTGCGATCGCAATCTATACTAAAATTTTAAAGTTGTTATTTGTCCATCACAAGCTGATTAGCGCTGGTGTTGCTTTCCTCTCAGGTCTAAAGACACGCTCGTTTCCTACATACCAAATATTTCTATGACAGTTACTTACCAAGGCAACCGACTTAAAATTATTCTGACCGATATTGAGGGTACTACCACCGATATTAGTTTTGTACATGAAGTGCTTTTTCCGTATTCTGCAAAACATTTATCAGACTGGGTATATAATCACCTAGAATTGTCGATTATTCAAGATATCTTCCAACAAGTTAGAGAAATTAATAACCAATCAAATCTTGATGTGGAAAGCTGCCTGAGTCAGTTGATGATTTGGCACACTGAAGACCGCAAAATTACTCCATTAAAAACTCTACAAGGTTTAATCTGGGAAGAAGGTTATGACAGTGGTGATCTGAAGGCTCATGTGTATCCTGATGCTGTCAAATGTCTTCAACATTGGTATGCTAAGGGTTTAACCCTAGCTGTCTATTCTTCCGGTTCTATTGCTGCTCAGAAACTATTGTTTAAAAATACTTTAATGGGGGATTTAACTCCATTATTCTCCATGTACTTCGATACAACTACAGGCAATAAGACGGAGAGTCAGTCTTACCTTACCATTGCAGAAGAATTACTTGTCCTCCCGCCAGAAATTTTGTTCCTGTCTGACTCTTCAAAAGAGTTAGCTGCGGCCAGTGCTGCTAATTTCAACGTTTGTGGATTAAATAGACAAACTACATCTGTAGATCATGACTTTATATATGTGAACAATTTCTCGCAAATTCCTTTAAAATTTTTATAAAAATAACTGGTATTTAAATAGAGATTGCTACAATAAATACACGGAATTATTTTCGGTTTCGCTGATCAATTTCCAGCCAATCAGGTTATATTGCAATTAATATATCATGAGAAAAAACTCCTGTGTTTCCTCTTTACGATGAAAACCCAACACGAATCACTCCGTATTTCACTTACGGATTGATTGGAATGAATATTTTCATTTTCTGGCATGAAGTAAATTTGTCTAATGGGCAATTAGAGCAGTTTTTTCAGTTATATGCTGTAGTACCACAAGAGTTGACAAATAACTTTGCTGGGGAGTGGACAACGTTATTTACTTCACAATTTTTACATGGTGGTTGGTGGCATCTCATATCAAATATGCTGTATTTATGGATATTTGGTAACAATATTGAAGATCGCTTAGGACATTTTAAATATCTAATTTTTTATCTGTTTTGTGGTGCTTCTGCTGCCTTATGTCAATGGTTTATTGGTATGAATTCTGCTATTCCTTCCTTGGGGGCTAGTGGTGCAATTGCTGGGGTCTTAGGTGCATATCTGCTTTGGTTTCCTCAAGCAAAAATTAAAACCTTAGTTTTCCTAGGTTTTTTTGTCACCATCATCAATGTTCCCGCAGTGGTAATGATTGGTCTTTTCTTTATTCAAAATTTGATTTCTGGTTTTGCTAGTCTGCAAGCATCTGCCAATATGAGTGTAGAAACTGGAGGTGTTGCTTACTGGGCGCATATCGGTGGTTTTGTGTTCGGGATGATTTTTGCTCCCCTGTTTAGGTTGCTTCAGCGTGATTAGTCTCTATTTTTTGCCGAAAATAGTTGAAATTTCGGCTGCTGGTTCGATAACTTCTAAGTCTATTTCCGGCGGCGAGACAAGTAATTCTACTACTGGTGCAGGTATATTAACTTTGATATCAGCACCATTAATAATAGCTCCTAACAGCCCCAACTCATCTTCTACCAATTGATCAATGGCTTCACCTAACATATTTTCTTGTGTATGGTTTGGTCGTGCCACCAGAATTATACCATCACTGTAGGGTTGAATTAATAATGGATCATTGGAAATACTGAGAGGATTGGTATCCAATATAACTAAATCATAGCGTTCGCGTGCGTCTTCTATGAGACGGCGCATTTCCCCTGATTCGATAATAGCAGCAGATTGACGTACTGGTCCGGCGCTGGGAATAATGTATAAATTTTCTACATCGGGAACTAAGCGAATGCAGTCACTCAAGCTGGAATAATAAAGCAGAGGTTCAATAGTAGCATAGGAATCAGGAGAAACTTTCAAGGCTGAAGCACGGGAGGGCGATCGCAAATCGGTTTCGATAATTAAGGTTCTTTTACCAGCCAGTGCGGAAGCTATACCCAAGTTATAAGCACTGACTGTTTTCCCTTCCTGACTACTGACGCTAGTAATCAATATCACCTTCAAGTTTTGACCACCTATCCGGCGCAAATTACTACGAAACTTTTCATAAAACTCTAAGTATGGCGAGTCTGAAGAAAGCAGGACTGGTAAGGCTTCTTGATCCAAATCATCAACTGGGATCAAAGGCAATTCTCCTAGCAGTAGCACTTCCTTTTGTTTGAGACTTTCGCGGATATCTTCTCTGGTTTTGAAAGTTCCTTCCAATGACCCCAACAAAAATATAATACCCCCACCAATAACTACACCTAAGAAGCCACCGATAGCTAATGTAGAAGGCACACTTTTTGGTTTAATCTGTGTTGCACTCACTGTTGGCTGATTAGCAATACTGAGACTACTGACAGTTTCTGCTTCTGCAGTTTTAGCGTCAGTTAGCTTGGCTTGCATTTGGTCATAGATAGCTTTTTTCAGTCCAACTACCTGCTCCAAACGCGATCGCTCTAATTGTTTATTGGGTACAAGAGAAGATTCTCTCCTTAATTGTTCCTCTTGTTGCTTTTGCTGTTTTAGTTGTTGTTCTAGGGTCTCTCGTTGAGTTTGCAAAGCTACCATTTGGTTTGCTAATGCCTGTCGCGTGGGATCTAGACTACTTTGGGTACGAATCCCCGTAACATTACCCCGGATAGGAGCTGCCATCCCACCACCACCTAACACCTCAGAGGCACGTTCTTGAAGTAATTCTTCAGAGGCTTCTTTTTGACGCTGTAATTGAATCATTGTGGGGTGTTCAGGTCGTAAATCTTTTTTAAGAACAGCTATTTGTGATTCAACTTGATAAATTTGCGATCGCAAGCTGGCAATAATTGGATCGGCACTCAAAGCTGAAGAAACATAAGCCTGTCCGACTGTTAACCCCAATTTATTTTCTAAACTACGGATTTGGGCATCAATCCCAGAAATGGTAAATTGAATTTGTCTTTGTTGATTCTGGCTAGACGTAATCCCACCTAGCAAACTTCCATTTTCAGCTGCAAAAATTGCTGGTCTTTCTCGGCGATCATACTCTTCTAGTTTATTTTCAGCGGCTTGGAGTTCTTGTTTAAACTCTGGTAAGCGATCATTTAATTTTTTAATAATAGTTTTTAATCGTCCAGTATTAATCTCACCACTTAACTGAACCATTAACTTCATCAATTCGTTCAATACCTCTTTAGCTCTGTTAGGATTGCTATCTACATAACTCAGGATAATGGAGTTTAATTTCCCACTTTTGTCTCCCTTAGGAAATTTAATTGTCACATTAGAACCAATCGTTTTTGGTTTAGTTTTGACTTTAGCTGCCACAGTTTCAAGAATTTGGTTGGATAATAAAATATCTTCTGTTAGTTCTTTACCTTGTTCTTGAATATCTGTCCCTGTTTTGGAGAAAGAAATTGTTGGACTAACGTAGTTTAAAGCAGATTGTGCTACGTAGGTAACTGGTGGATCTGGTTGTATTGCAACTACTATAGAACCAGCTACTACTAAACAAGAACTAGCTATTCCAACCCATTTATACTTTTCAAATGCAATTATATAACGTTTAACAATTGGTGGTGTCATAGCATTTAATTGGTTATTAATTATTAGTTATCAATCATAATTTTTGGAAAAGTTTTTAATTTGACCCACCACCAAATAAGCCGCTACCAAAATTTTCAAAAAAGCGGATAAATGATTGTACATTAAAGTAAGGTTGGGTGATAGTACTCAATAAATTAGTAAGTTTACCAACAAGATTTCTGCCAACAACAATTACATCATTATCTTGTAATGCTACATTTTGAGAAACATCGCCACTAAGTGCCTTTTTCGCATCAAGTCTTTGAGTAACAGCTTTTCCTTTTTCAGGATCAAAACGAACCAATGCAATATCTCTAAGATTAGCAGTATTCAGAGGAACACTTCCTAACACGTCTAGAAATGTACTGCCATTGGGTAACGATTGAAGGGAAATTCCTCCCGCAGCATAGTTGAGAACTCGGACTTTAATCTGGGGGATAGCTAAATTTGAACGTGCCACCAATTTACGATCATAACCGTCATCAGTACCAAGTTCTCGACGAGGTATAATTATTGAATCCCCATCTTGTAAGCGCACCTGAGGCAGTGAACCACCATTTTGCAAAGCCGTATATAAATTAATAGTTTGTGAAACTATGGAACCATCAGTTAATTGACGACGAATTAGCACTTGTCTGAGGTCAGCGGTCAAGGTAGAACCACCTGCTAAAGGCAAAAGATCAGTAATTCGCGGCATTCCTGAACCCGCAGAATAAATTCCTGGACGAAATACTTCCCCTGTAATTGTAATTTGTACTGGACGCATCTGTGTCAAAGATAATATGACTGTATCAGTAGTAATCGGACTTAAGGCCAAGCGAATTTTTTCTTGGGCTTCTTCTAAACTTAAGCCTTGTATAAAAACTTTCCCGACTTGTGGAACCAATATATTGCCGTCTTGACTAATTGTTCCTTGAAAACTCAAATCTTGACGTTGCCCACTTAGTGATAATAATATCTTTGGATTAATGACATAACGATCTAAGCTAGAGCGAATTTTTTCCTGTGCTTCTTGCAAAGTTAAGCCTTGCAAAGATATGACTCCCAACAGCGGTACGACAATGTTTCCTTCTAAATTAATTGCCGCTTGAAAACTTAAGTCTGGAAACCGCTCAACTGTTACAGCAATAGAATCTCCAACTCCTAAGCGGTAAATTCCAGGAGGACGCTGAACAACGACGGCAATTCCATCTCCTATCCCTAAGAAATAGCGGCTGAATTGTGGTGAAATTTCCTGATTTTCATTACTGGCAGCAGGTGCGGAAAATTGCTCTGGTGCTGGTTCTGAAGATGTCGAAGGCTGGGCTACAACAGGTGGGATGGATGTGATTAAGCTAACACATACCTGAATAGTTAAAAAACACAAGGCGCTGAATGTACGCATATAAAAACTAGAAACTGTCAACATCAGTGCAGTATGGTTAAATAATATACTCTAAAGAATTTTTGCCATCAATGCAGTTTGCACTGTTTCACCCAGAGACTGAAGCTGTGGCCAAGATGTTTCTGCTTGTCCAAAAGGCTCCATTGGTATCAAAATACTCACAGCTACCCAAGGAACTCGCTTTTTTTGCCACTGTGCTAATTGGTCTGCCACAAACCAATTCACTGGTAATGAAGTTCCACTATCTGGCATTGCGTACCATTGTAAAACAGCAAAAGTTTGTTGTTGTGTTGTAGCCCGAAAAAATCTAGCTGCAACTTTTTTGGTTGTATTTGACTGAAGAGTGGGCTGTTTAACAGTAAATTCAGCAGGACGATATTGAGCTATATCCCACTTTCCCCAAGTTAATTTCCCCCAGCCGTTAACATCTGTCCACTCTATCTCTGGTTGATCCCTCGGTCCATTTTGTGGTAGCAAAAGCAGTATAGCCTCAATAGCTGACTTTTCTTGCTTGAGTATCTGTAAAGACCATTGATGTTCGCCAATTTGTGATTCTGACTGTTTAATAGTTTGCCACCCAGGAAGACTTAATCCCACTTTGCGGATATTTTTCAATTCCTTGAGTTTAATTACTGGTAGTGGCTGTTTCCATGACCATTTTCCTGTTAGGTATCCAGGAACGGCTCCCGCTGCTAACAACACTAGCAGTAATATTAGCACTGCCAACTGACTCCATTGCTGTCCCTTGAAAAACTTTGATAAGGAAGTCATTAGTAAAATTTTCAACACTTAGACAGCATTATACTCGATGAAACGGGCAAGTGTAGCAACTACTAAGGTACTGAGAACACCAACAAAATTATCTAGTTGATTCCGACTTCCCATTTCCAACTATAAATTCTGGCGTTGCATAATTGCGGGATGATTTGAGAATCTGCATCAATATATAATCACCGCGTCTCCCTGTCTCCGCGTAAGAGCGTCAGCCTCAATCATCCCCTTGTTCAGCAACGCCTAAATTCTTTACACTTCCTGCACTTCCTCGTCTAATTTCATTGGTGGTGCTTCTACTAAGTAACTATTCATCCAATTTAGCAAAGGTATTAATAATAACAACATACAACCCGAATAGAGGTCGCCACCCCAACCTTCATGTAGCCATGAAAAAGCTCCATCTTGGCCTGTACCGTGAAAGAATGCCAGTAAAGTGTTACGAATAATATTAGCAGTTACACTGATAACCACAGCAATAGATAGAAAACCAAAAGTTATCCGTCGTGAAGATAAAGCATCTGTCCAATTAAGCAGCATTAAACCCACATAAAGAGTGGTAAATAACATTTTCAAACCTGCACAATAGGGAGCTACTTCCACGATTCGCCCACCTATATATAAATTTATACCATCTACTACTACTTTCATGCCAAATTGATTGAGGATAAACGCAGCTGTACCAGCAATAAAGCTTTGTAGAGGAAAACTATAGGGAGTTATCAAATAAGGTAATGCTGTTGGAGTTGCTAAAAATACTAGGATTAGGGGAAATCCCTCTAATTTTAACCCTGGTATTCCCTTAAACCATAAGCATATTGCCGTAAGGATGATGGGTAACGAAAGGTTTACCCATTCAGTTACACCACTGAGATAAAAAACTGCCCCTATTATTAATAAGCCAATGCCAACAGGATTGATAATATTAGGCAGACGTTGCCACTGTTTCCGGTTTGTCCAAGCTAAATAACCAGCAAACGGTAGACCAATAATACCGTGGCTGAAATACTCATGTTCTATACTAATATTCTTGTGCAGCCAACCATCTAACCAATGTAACAAGATAGGACTATAGAGCAATAACAAAATTCCTAAAATGCTAAAACTTAACAATTGTTCCGTGTTTCTGCTTTTTAATTGTTGCTGGATAGCCATAGTTGAAACTCACAATTAAATCAGGATGAAATTATAAAAGTCTAATCAGGAATAATCAGTAAATAGTGAGTATTTAGGGAAAAGTTTATTTAACTTCATCACCTTTTTTTGTACTATTTACATTTGAATGAATAGCAGTTATCACTTCTTTAATTTGGCTATTTGTCAAACCTGGATACATTGGTAAAGATAGTATTTGTTTAGATAGATTTTCTGATTGGGGAAAGTCTCCTGGTTGATAACCTAAATAAGTGAATGCAGGCTGAAGATGGCAAGGAATTGGGTAATGAATGCCAGTTTGAATGCCTACTGCGGTTAATTGTGTTTGTAATTGCTGACGTTCTAGGGGGCAAGAATCATCAATTTTAATCACATAAAGATGATATATGTGTCCTGTGCCGCTTTGGTTTTGCATAGGAATAATACCAGCAGTAGCCAAGGGTGCTAGTTCTCTATCATACATCTTAGCGATGGTTAAGCGATCGCTATTCCACTGAGATAAATAGGGTAGTTTTTGGTTTAATACTGCGGCTTGCAAGGTGTCTAAGCGGCTATTTGTACCTGATTCAATATGTAAATACTTTTGAGATGAGCCATAATTTCGCAAGCGACGCATTTTTGCAGCTACCTCTGCATCTTTAGTCACTACCATACCTCCATCCCCAAAAGCCCCTAAATTCTTGCTGGGGTAGAAACTAAAAGCGGCGGCAATACCTAATGAACCGGCCTTATATCCTTCCCGTTCTGCCAAGTGTGCTTGAGCTGCATCCTCAAAAATTAAGATTTTGTGAGTATGAGCAAAGTTTAATAATTGGCTAGGTGAGACCATCTGACCATACAGATGTACAGGAATAATGGCTTTGGTTCGGGGTGTAATGGCTTGAGCGGCTGCTTCTAAGTCAATTAAGGCTGTTTTCGGGTCACAATCCACTAAAATTGGTTTAGCTCCAGCACTGACTACACCAATCAATGTGGCTACAAAAGTATTAGCTGGTAAAATGACCTCATCACCAGTACCGATGTGACAAGCTTGCAGACCAAGAGCGATCGCATCGGTTCCAGATGCCACACCAATTCCATATTCCGTACCAGATGCGGCAGCAAAGCCTACCTCAAAATCCGACAAAGCTTGACCGAGAATAAAATCTCCCTTTGCTAATACATCCTGAATTACCTGTTGCAATTGAAGTTGAATAGGCTGATGTTGTAAATTCAGGTCTACAAAAGGAACTTTAGTAATCATTTGATTTATGACCAAGTAGGATTAAAAATTAGGTAGCAATATCCTAGCTTAAAAAAGTAAAAATCCTGAAACTCAGGAAAATTTTTATTACCAGTAATTAATTCTAGATCCTCTGTCCCCAAATTCCAAAATGAAATTCAGAAATTTTGACAAAGTTGTTAATCGGAGGTTGAATTTGGGAATCCTAAGGAATAGGAAATAGTAATTCCATCAAAGTAGTTAGACCACTCACAGTATTAAGGTAGCAGCGGTAATGGTAGACCATGAAAATAAATTATTTGCCTCCAGTGATGGTTGGAATTCTTTACCAGCCCAAGAACAACAACGCCTCAAACTATTGTCAGAATTAGGGTTGAAGCAACCCCAAACCATTCCAGTATTTGAAGAAGCCACTCAAACCGCTGCCCACTTTTTAGAAGCTGAGATTTCTATTTTGGGATTTATAGATCAAGAAATCCACTGGTTAAAATCATCGGTAGGCTTATCAAGATTAGGACTAATGAATGATCTGGCAAAAAGCCGTCAATTATTACGCCGAGATTCCTTTTGCACCCAAGTGGTAGAGACATTACGAATATTAGTAATTAATGATACTAAAGACATTAATAATACAGAAATAGCCTCTAGTAAATTAGTGCAGAATTATGGTATCCGCTCTTACTTAGGAGCGCCATTAATTGATGCTTCTGGGTATTGCTTAGGTGCATTAGCAGTTATGGATCGCCAGCCCCGCAATTTTACAGAGCGAGATATTGAGTTTTTGCAAATTATTGCTCGTTGGAGCATGAGTGAGTTTGAACGCAACCGATTACTGCAAGGAAAATCAGAAAATATTCCTATTCCTGCTCGCAGAATTCCTAGTTTTTCATTCCCAGAAGATCAGACAATAGACCTAAAAATTGCCCCACCCATTTTAGACAAAACCTATAATTCCACTAAGCAACTCAAACTAGAACTTTTAGGTCAGCTAACTCAAGAGTTACGTACACCTTTAACGTCCGTACTGGGAATGGCTGGTGTTCTCGGCCGGGAAATTTATGGGCCTTTAACGATTAAGCAGCGGGAATATCTAGAAATTATCCAAAACAGTGGGCGTTACTTACTTTCCTTAGTCAATGAAATTACAGAACTAGGAATCATGGATGATAGTTCAAATGCGTTGAACTTAGTTCCTGTCGATGTGGAAATGCTGTGTCAACAAGCTATCAATACCCTATCAGAAGTAGCTGGTCGCCGTGAGCAAGATATTCGCTTATCTATAGAACCAGGGCGCAATCGCGTTTGGCCTTTGGATAAAGATAAAGTTCGGCAAATGCTGTATCACTTGATATTTAGTGTGATTCAACTTTCTGCTACAAGCAGTATTGTTCGTATTCACGTTGGTTATCAGGAAAATACACTCTGCATTACTGTTTGGGTTTCCCATCCCTGGTTAGGAGATGGTATCAGCGAGATCGATCCTTACTTACGCGTCGATTCCTCAGCAATGTTGGAAATGGTGCGCGAGGCAGGAAAGTATAATCTTCATTCAGAAAATCAGGAGAATTGGCCTAGAATCTGGGAGCAGTCAGAAAACTTGATGAAGGATCACTTAGGAATCTTGGTCGGTGCTGCTGATCAGAATTTAGCTGCTTTATCTGGTAATTTATCTCGTGAAAAAGTAGGTCTGTTACTTAGCTGTCAGCTGGCAGAACTACACGGAGGACAAATTTCGATTCAAGGTTCCTCAGAATCAGGATATCGCTATGTGATTACTTTGCCACTGCAATCGGCGACTCCCTCACAATTAATCAATGATGTTGGCTGATCAATTAGTGCGGAAACTTTGGTAGTTATTATAAAATCAATTGTTAATCTTGAGTCTGATCTTTGTAGAGCAACCCGGATTATCATTAAAGCCAAGTTCTGTGTATATAGCAATCCATCAGAAATCCTGAACACATATTTGAAACGTCAACGTAGATGTTGGGTGACGACAAGGTTATCAGTTAATGACTGCGTAAGCAGCCAACCTACAAGATGTTCATAACTTCCGCCAGGATTGCTATAGCTGCTAATTAGTCATAACATTTTTATGAATTTAGTCTGGCAAAAATTTACTTTATCCTCTGTACATCTGAAAGAATATCTGACTACCAGCTACCTGCATCGGTTTCTGTTCGGTATCTTGCGTTCGTGGCGGCAGACTAGTATTTTGATGCAGTGGGGAGATACAATAGCTGCGGCTCTTCTCAGTCTTATTTATGCTTTTGCACCTTTTGTTTCCAGTAGCTTAATGCTGGTATTGTTGGTGGCTTGTATAGGATTCTGGGTGCTGCTAACTTTATCAGATGAAAAAAATTCTGGCAATTCAGCATCTGTAACCCCGATTCATCTGTTGGTATTACTTTATTGGGGAATAGCTGCTATCGCTACAGCCTTATCACCAGTGAAAAAGGCAGCATTGAATGACTTGGCAACATTAACACTCTATTTGTTGCTTTTTACCTTATGCGCTAGGGTACTGAGGTTTTCCCGATTTCGGTCTTGGCTAATTGGTCTTTACCTACATATATCCCTGATTGTCAGCGTATATGGCATCCGACAATGGTTTTTTGGTGCTAAAGCCTTGGCAACTTGGGTTGATCCTGAGTCTCCTCTATCCAAAACTACAAGGGTTTACAGTTATTTGGGTAATCCCAATTTACTGGCCGGATACCTCCTCCCCGCCGTGATTTTCAGCTTAGTGGCTATTTTTGCTTGGCAGGGCTGGATGAGAAAAGCTTTAGCTGCAACGATGTTTGTTGTTAATATTGCTTGCTTGGTTCTCACCTATAGTCGTGGCGGCTGGATTGCTTTAGTGGTAGCACTGTTGACTGTGATGGCATTGCTAGTTTATTGGTGGAGTTTGGAAATGCCGACCTTTTGGCGAACTTGGTCACTGCCAATTATTGTCGGTGGTTTAGTTGGGGTATTGGTGCTGGCTGTGATATTTGTCGAACCTGTACAACAGCGCGTTCTCAGTATATTTGCAGACCGCCAAGATAGTAGTAATAATTTTCGTCGTAATGTCTGGGATGCTGTTTTTAAGATGATCCGCGATCGCCCAATTATTGGTATTGGACCGGGACACCATTCTTTTAATCAGGTCTATCCTCTTTACCAACAACCCCGATTTACGGCTTTGAGTGCATATTCGATTTTTCTGGAGATTACTGTAGAAACTGGTTTCATCGGTTTAGCTTGTTTTCTTTGGTTGATAATTGTCACCATTAATGCCGCATTTATGCAAATGCAACGGTTGCGACAATCCAGAAGTATAGAGGGATTTTGGGTAATTGGAGCGATCGCTACTATTTTGGGTATGCTCGCTCACGGAACTGTGGATACTGTCTGGTATCGTCCGGCTGTTAATACCCTCTGGTGGTTTATGGTGGCCTTAATTGCCAGTTACTGGACACCTCTATCTCAACCAGCAAATCCACCCCAGCCACAACCTCAACCCACTCAATTGTTGTAATTTACTGACGCTTGCGGCTTAATAACTTTTCATTGCCCGTTGAATATCACGCTGATCTTGACGACGTTTGAGGTCTTCGCGCTTATCGTGCAGTTTCTTGCCTTTCCCTAAGGCGATACTCACTTTTACCCAGCCGCGTTTAAGATACATTTTCAACGGGACTAAGGTTAAACCTTGCTGTTCTACCTTACCAATTAGTTTCCGAAGCTCTTGGCGATGCAGCAGTAACTTACGTGTACGGCGCGGTTCATGGTTAAAATATTGTCCACTAGATGTGTAAGGTGAAATATGTGCATTTATTAACCATGCTTCGCCGTTACGAATTAATGCATAGCCATCTTGGAGATTAACTTTACCCGCACGGATTGATTTGACCTCGGTTCCTGTTAGCTGAATTCCAGCTTCGTAGGTTTCCAGGATTTCATACAAATAACGGGCTTGACGATTGTCGGTGATAACTTTATAACCTTCGTTTTTGTCACTCATTGAAAATCTTGTTTGTGTTAAATATACCTAAAAATTTCTCCAGACTGTTCTGTCAATCTATGGGGTAGTAACTGTAAATCAACTAAAGTTTCATTTTTCAGTTGAATATGGGCTTGCGACTCATCAAGCTTCTATTAAACGTGATCCTATATCATAGCACTATAAATGCTGAATTAGACATTATCATCAATCATAATTTCTGGATGGGTGAGCAATTGTTATATCTGAGTCAGCGAGTTATGATGAATTGCAGAACTTTTCGCACCCAACACAAACAGCCTAATTTGCATTAAGTTTCATAAACACTTCTGAAGAATTTAAGATTTTCTTTATAAAAAACTCTTCAGCTAGTCATTAGTCAGTAATTCTGTCATATTATGAAACATAAGAACACTATATATTGCCAGTGTCTATTAATAGTGTTCATAAAAGTAAATTGCTGAGTAACAAAAATGCTAAGGGTGTACTGTCCATGCCCTTAAAGATCCTTATAGTAGATGACGACTTGGGCACTCGTCTATCTGTTAGTGATTATCTTGAACTGTCTGGCTATTCAGTGATCATGGCTAATGACGGTCAAGAGGCTTTAGCTATGGTTGACCAATACCATCCTGATTTAATTGTCACAGATATTGTCATGCCAAGGATGAACGGCTATGAATTAGTGCGTCAGGTGCGCCAACAAACAGAATTTAGGTTACTACCTGTAATTTTGTTAACAGCGCGAACAAAAACCCAAGAAAGAATTTTGGGCTACCAATCAGGGTGTGATTTATACTTACCTAAGCCTTTTGAACTAGAAGAGTTAGCCGCAGCAATTCGGAATTTGCTAGAGCGATCGCAAATCATCCAAACGGAGTATCGCTTTTCTCATCCCAATAATTTTGGCAGTTACACATCCATCAAAGCAAAAGAAGACCATAATACTCTGTCTACTCAAATCCATTCACCCCAACTACTCTCATCACTAACTACCAGAGAGCAGGAAGTTCTAGATTTACTGATTCATGGTCTATCTAATGCGGAAATCGGTCATCAGCTACACCTGAGTGCGCGAACAGTAGAAAAGTACGTCAGCAGTTTATTAAGAAAAACTTCAACCAGCAACCGAGCTGAACTCGTTCGTTTTGCTATGAAACATGGTCTGGTGGAATAGAGTGATGGAGACGGGGGGAGATGGGGACGCGGGGACGCGGTGATGGGGAGATGGGGAGATGGAGAGATGGAGAGATGGAGAGATGGAGAGATGGAGAGATGGAGAGATTGAAGAATAAATAATTACCTTCTACCCTCTACCTTCTGCCCCTGCAAGAAAGCCCCCTGCTGCTTCTGTCACCTGCTATATTCCCTAAATTTGTTGACTTTTCACATAGTCTAGCAGACCTTCACAAGCATCAAGCAGTAGGTCAATAACCTGATTAAAACCTTCTGAGCCGCCATAATAGGGGTCGGGAACTTCTCTGATTGTATGTCTAGAACAAAAATCACACATTAAGCGAACTTTATGGTGATATTGCCCAGAAAGGTCAACAGCGAGGATATTTTCAAAATTGTCTTTATCCATCGCCAAAATCAAATCAAACTCTTGAAAGTCAGACTTTTCAAATTGGCGAGCTTGACCACGTAGTTTAATTCCCAACTTTGTAGAGGCTGCCGCACTCATGCGCCGGTCTGGTGGACTACCAATGTGATAGCCAGAAGTACCAGCAGAATCACAGTGAATACTAGCGCTCAAATCAGTCTGCTCAATTAAATGATTCATAATATTTTCTGCCGAGGGCGAGCGACAAATATTACCCAGGCAGACAAATAGTAACTTGTAAGGCATAAATTAAATTTCGCTTTGCGTGTCAGATGTCAGTTGTTGTTGCTAGTGACAACTGACCACTGAACTAATGACTAATGACTAAAATCCGGGTAGTTCCAGTCCACTGGTTAATTCTTCCATACGTTCCCGCATGGTAGTAGTGGACTTGTTGTAGGCATCTTTCATGGCTGCTGTCAGCAGATCAGAAAGTACTTCCGCACCTTCTCCCAAAGCATCTGGGGAAATTTCCACCCGCTTGGGTTCTTGGTTCCCACTGACAATTACCTTAACCAGACCACCACCAGATTCGCCTTGAATCTCCATTTGCTCCAATTCTTCTTGGAGACGTTTTGCACCTTCTTGAACTTGCTGGGCTTTTTTGAAAGCGTCAGCTAGTTCCTTCATTTTTCCTAAGCCAAAACCAAATCCCTGTCCTTTTCCTGCTGTCATAATTAATTTTCCACTTATGCTTTGAATAACAAATCAAATTCAATTATAGATGTGGTGGGTAATTGGTAATGGGTAATGGGTAATAGGTACCCTGCTCCCTGCCCCCTGCTCCCTGCCCCCTGCTCTCTGCCCCCTGTCACCTGTCACCTGTCACCTGTCAACAAACTGGTTGAAACTCGCCGATCATTTTAACTTCTGGCTCTAACCAAATTGACCAACGTTCTTGAACCTGATGTTGAATATGACTAATGAGACAGAAAATATCACTAGCCTTAGCCCCACCACGATTCACGATAAAATTGGCGTGAAGTAGTGCTACTTGCGCTCCACCGATTTGATAGCCTTTTAAACCAGCTTGTTCAATCAGCCACCCAGCAGTGTAAGGTTTAGGATTGCGGAACACACTACCACAACTAGGAAAATTGTAAGGTTGGGTACTAAGCCGATGTTGTTTGTTTTGCTTAGTTGTGGCTATCACTTGTGCTGGATCTGCACCTGGTTGGAGTTGAAAGGTAGCTTGAGTGACTATACGGTTGCCACCTTGCAATAAAGAACTTCGGTATTTATAACCTAATTCAGATGGGGTGAGAGTTTCTAATGTGCCATCGGGTGAGAGTACTTCGGCGCTAATTAACATATCTGCAATACAGCTATTATGCGCTCCTGCATTCATGACCACAGCACCCCCAACAGTTCCGGGGATACCAACAGCCCACTCTAAACCTTCCCATCCTAAATCTGCTGCTTCCCATGCCAAGCTGGGAATAGATTCTCCAGCAGCGACGGTTAATTGACCTGTTTGTGGGTCGAAGTGTTTAGAGCGGAAATGACGAGTAGCAATAACTAAGCCTGGTATACCTTGGTCACTTACCAACAAATTGGAACCTGCTCCCAATATGGTTACTGGTAAAGCTAGTTCTTTTGCATACTCAATACTTGCTTGTAGTGTTTCCAAGTTGCGGGGGGCAACATACCATTCTGCCCCTCCCCCAACTCTGTAGGAAGTAAACGCGGATAAAGAAGCCTGGGACTTGATTGCACAATCAGTGCCGGGTAAATAAATTACTTTACTATCGACCGCCTTAATTGTTTCCTGTTTCTTGGTAGTCAAAGCAGAAATAGTACAGACGTTTCCAACTGCCTGAGAGATTGTCATCGTTGCTTTAATTGGTAATTTCTATGACATTTTTTACCGATTAGATTCGGTAATAATATTAACTAATGAAACCATTGCTAGATAGAGAATTCACTCAGAAACCAAACCTAGCAAGTTGACTTCACTTAGGATGTGGCTGTAGCTAGTTCACGAAGTGTGGCAATAACTTCGGGAATCGCCTGATTTAAATTACCGGCACCAAGAAACAATGCCAAGTCGCCAGGACGCAGTGTTGATAACAAAAACTCGCACACAGAGGATAAAGTTGGTTTATAAATTACCTGCTGGTGCTGTTTGGCAATTTCATCTGCCAATTGTTCACCGCTAATTTGTCCTAAATCGGGTTCACCTGCACTGTAAATGTCAGTGATGACTACTAAATCAGCATGGGTAAAGGATGCGGCAAATTCTTCTAAAAATGTTAGTGTCCGACTATAACGATGGGGTTGAAAGATGGCTACTACTCTCTGTCCTGGTCTAGCTTGAAGACGTGCTGCGGCTAGAGTAGCACGAATCTCACTGGGGTGATGGGCATAGTCATCAATAAAGGTAATACCGGCTGCTTCCCCCCGGAACTCAAAACGCCGTCTTGCACCTTCAAAGGTGGCGATACCTTTGGCAATTTCCCCAAATTCCAAATGGAGTAAACGTCCCACAGCGACTGCTGCTAGAGCATTGCTGAGGTTATGGCGACTCAAGAGGCGCACATTTAATACTCCTAAAGCTTTACCTCGTTCCCAAACGAGTGCTGTTGTACCATCAGCCCGATAGTCAATATTAGTAACAGTGTAGTCAGCATTGGTATCTGGATTTAGGCTATAGCTGATTGTTGGTTTCAAGCTATCGCGGACTGTCTCACAATCAATGCTACCGATTAAAGTTTTGCAACCTTGGGCAAATTTTTGGAAAGTGTCAATCACTTCCTCTAATGTGTCGTAGTGGTCGGGGTGATCAAGTTCAATATTAGTAATGATACCAATTTCTGGAGCGTGTTTCACCAGAGAACCGTCTGATTCATCTGCCTCAGCTACCAGATACTGACTTGCGCCCAGTCGAGCATTTCCTTCCCAAGCGTTGACTTCACCACCCACTAAAATAGTTGGATCAAGACCAGCTTGCAAGAGCATATAACCAATAATGCTGCTTGTTGTAGTTTTGCCATGAGTTCCTGCCACAGCAATACTATGGTAATCAGCAATCAAAGCAGCCAGGACATCGGAACGATGTAAAATTGGGCAACCTAATTCTAAAGCTGCTTTGTATTCCAAATTATTGTTGTTAATAGCCGTGGAACAAATTACTTGGGGAAGTATTGTTTTGTCATCAGACAATTGTTCTTGTGAATTGAATGATGATCCATTAGCCGATACTTGAGGTAGAAAGAATTCAAGATTGCTGGCTTCTTGTCTACTAAAAATGTGAGCGCCAAGAGATTCTAACTTGCGGGTAATTTGGTTAGGACGTAAATCAGAACCGGATACTGGTAATTGACGCTTTGTCAAAACATGAGCCAGGGCAGACATTCCAATACCGCCAATCCCAATGAAATGAAATGGTCTACCGCTAAAATCTATAGAATTACTCATTTTTTATTCCTCTTACACCACACCACAAAATCATCACAAATGACACGCGTATCATAACAGGATTTTGATTTTTACTGATACTGCCCCTGTAAGATTTTTATACCTGAATAAAGGGTTAATTTTTTACTTTGTTTTTGCTTATTCAGAAAGATATTACTCTCATAAGAGATTTTTTTTATTTTTAATATCTTCTTATGACTATTCTGAAAATTGGGGTTACATCGGGAAAAAAAATCTTGTAATCTTAAATACATATTTTTGATTGTCTTACTGGAAATAGCTACAAAAGTTCTGAAGTCTGTGAAACTGATCATAAATTTCATCAAGCCTCACCATGAATTGACTACAATAGTACATTGACAGTGAAAAAATTATTCAACTCCTGAGAGCAAGAAGTTCATTTATTCAATGGAGTAGTCCCAGTAAAAACGCTTTTTAGCCTTTCTGCTGTCTTTAACCCAATTCTTGAACTAGATGCAACGACTAGCAATTTTTGGTGGCACATTTGATCCAATTCATTGGGGACACCTGCTTGTAGCTGAAACAGCCTTAGCTCAAGTACATCTAGAACAGGTAATTTGGGTGCCATCAAGAAATCCTCCTCACAAACAAGCGGCTTTGTTTGAGCATCGAGTAGTAATGCTGCAACTAGCCATAAAGAACAACCCAGCGTTGACGATCTCATTAATTGATGAAGAACGCTTGGGGACATCTTATGCTATTAACACCCTGATAGATTTATCTGCTTGTTATCCAAATACTCATTGGTATTGGATTATAGGTTTGGATGCTTTCCAAACTTTACCCCGTTGGTATCGTGGACATGAATTAGCACAAATGTGCGATTGGTTAATCGCACCCCGACTAGTAGGTGGTGAGACTATAGCTCAAAGTGAGTTAATCTGCAAGCAAGTTGAGCAAACAGTCAGAGATCAGTCCCACACCATTAATTGGCAATTACTACATACACCCTTAGTCAAGGTTTCGTCAAGTATAATCCGTGAACTTTGTTACCAAAACCATTCAATTATTGATTTGGTACCGGAAGCAGTGAGATTGTACATCGCCACTCATAACCTTTACTCAGATAATCCTGAATAAATTGTGTGTTTTTTTTTAGATATAACACTTTATGGTTATAAACACTCCCCCCCTTTGCGATATGATTGGGGTCAACGATATCAACTTATAGGCATAAATACAGAGGGCAAGATACTGTGATTAGAGTTGCAATCAACGGTTTTGGGCGCATTGGACGGAACTTCGCACGCTGCTGGGTGGGTAGAGAAAATAGCCAAATTGAACTTGTCGCTATTAATGACACCTCAGACCCTAGAACCAATGCTCACCTGCTAAGGTATGACTCGATGCTAGGGAAGTTAAAGGGCGCTGATATTAGTGCCGATGATAACTCCATCACCGTCAACGGTAAGATGATTAAATGTGTATCTGATCGCAACCCAGATAACTTGCCCTGGAAAGAGTGGGACATTGATCTGATTATTGAATCAACTGGTGTTTTTACCAGTAAAGAAGGAGCAATGAGGCACGTAAATGCTGGAGCCAAAAAGGTTCTGATTACAGCCCCTGGTAAAAACGAAGATGGCACTTTTGTGATGGGTGTGAATCATCATGATTATGACCACAACATCCACAACATCATTAGTAATGCCAGCTGTACCACCAACTGTTTGGCTCCTATCGCCAAGGTGTTAAATGATAAATTTGGCATCATTAAAGGCTCGATGACCACTACCCACAGCTACACTGGCGACCAGCGCTTGCTAGACGCTTCTCACCGTGATTTACGTCGGGCAAGAGCAGCAGCTATCAATATTGTACCTACCTCCACTGGTGCGGCAAAGGCAGTAGCGCTGGTAATTCCAGATCTCAAAGGCAAGCTGAATGGTGTTGCTTTGCGTGTACCTACTCCCAACGTGTCAATGGTAGACTTCGTGGTTCAGGTTGAGAAGCGTACTATTACTGAAGAAGTTAACCAAGCGTTGAAAGATGCGGCTGAAGGTCATCTCAAAGGAATTTTAGGCTACACTGAACTACAACTGGTTTCATCTGATTATCAAGGTACTGATGAATCTTCTATTGTTGATGCCAGCTTAACTTTGGTTATGGGCAATGACATGATCAAAGTCATGGCATGGTATGACAATGAGTGGGGCTATAGCCAACGAGTTCTAGATTTGGCTGAATTAGTAGCTGCGAAGTGGGCATAGTTAGGTGATTGGGGAAAGAGTCAGTTTTACTCAGCACTGTTTCGGTGACAGTAATAACTAACTCCTAAAATCTTGACGATTGATAAGGGCGGGGAAACCCCGCCCCTACTTGCTAAAGTGTTTAAATCCTTGGTTGAGGCTGAGAATTTGGTCAGGTATTTTTTGATTTTGATCATGCAATAAGACTGTTAAATCTGGTGTGATTGTGCCAATTATGGCTGCATCTGTGCTGAGTTGTTTTACCAAAGTCTCTGCTATATCTTGGGGTAAACACAGCACTAATTCAAAGTCTTCTCCACCTTCAAGGGTATATTCTCGCGCTTGTTCTGCGGTTAGCCATTTTTCAAAAGCTTTGGGAATGGTGATTTGGCTATATTCCAGCACCGCACCGACACGACTAGCTCGGCAGATTTGTAGCACAGCATCTGCTAAACCGTCACTGCTATCCATACCGGCTATAGGAATAGGGCTGGGGGCAGGGGGCTGGGGGCAGGGAGATTTGAGAATTTCCTTGAGTATGGGTATAACATCTAAACGTGGGTTGGGACGCTGGTGGGCTGTGATTAAAGCCGCCTTTTCTTCACTTTTGAGGTTTTGCCCTATTTCCGGGTGTAAGAGTAATTCTAAGCCTGCACGGGAGGCTCCATGAATGCCTGTGACAACGATCGCATCTCCTACTTGTGCAGCGGAACGACGAATAATTAAATCGGGTGTAGCTTGACCAAAAGCGGTAATTGCTAAAGTGGTGATGGGCGATCGCACAATGTCACCACCAACTATAGGCACATTGTACTTTTGCAAGCATTCTGTCATTCCCTGATATAGTCTTTCTACCCAATTAACGCTGATATCTCCAGGTAAACCCAGTCCAACGGTGATCCCCAAGGGAAAAGCACCCATTGCGGCTAAATCTGATAAATTCGCCGCCGCCGCCCGCCAACCTGCATCTTCTGGGGAAGTCGTAACATTACTAAAATGCACACCATCAACGAGCATATCTGTTGTCACTACCAAAGATTGATTTGGGTTAGTGGTTAATACTGCGGCATCATCTCCAATTACATCTGGTGGACAAAAGCGTTGTAATCTTTCTAAAAGACCTTGTTCACCAATATCTTTTACTTGTAGGCAAGATAAATTATCATTCATCATAAAATTTACTGATTATTTTACAAACTAAAATAAAACTAACATCTAGGAGACAGTTAATATGGTTTCTATCGTTGGCATCACAGACACCATTAAAAGCTTGAGTGATTTACAAACTTGTTGTAACTTACATCAAGCTGAAGATGAAAACTTTTTTAACGAATGGTTAACAGACTTACCCCAACTCAACCCACAAGAACAAGCAGGTATTACTCGCCTCAAACAGCGTTATGATTATCATCGCGTTGATGGTCTATTATTAGAAGTGACAATTAATTTTTTAGTAGTTTCGCCACTTTTGGAACTTGCAGGTTTTCTAGATTCACCTTACCGAATTCGCTCACCCTATGGCATAAATTTAGAAATTGAAGAACCAGAAGAAACAATTCGCGGTTTTATTGATGTCCTAGTTGTACAGGAAAAACTTTGGATTTTTGTGGTTGAATCTAAACGAAATAGTATTCCAGTTGTTGCAGCAATACCGCAGTTATTAGCCTATATGTTAACTACTCCCCACCGAGATAAATCTGTATTTGGTATGGCTACAAATGGCGATGAATTTATATTTATTAAACTATTTATCACAGACAAACCTCAATATGACGTATCACGCACATTTTCCCTATTTCCCCGCCGACATGAATTAGCTGAAGTGTTGCAAATTTTAAAACAATTAGGAAAAGCTGTTGTAGCTTAATGCAGGTAATCTGGTGTAGTCAGATATTGCGTTGTCAGCATTTAGGCTAAATTAGAAATTACTTCTCGGAAATTTTTCAAAATTATAGATACATTATCACTTCGTCATAATATACACGATTTTAGATTTTAACCGACTAAAAAATAAGATATAATTAAGAAAGGTCATTTTTAACAAACAAATGATGAGGATTTTTAATTATGACTCAAGCAGTAGAAAAGCCTAAATCTATCTTAGAAATTATCGAAAGTTTAACGCCTCAACAACAGGAAGAAGTATTAAATTTTATTGAGTTTTTACAGTTTAAATCACAAAAACATGATATCGACATAAAAAGTCAACCTCCACAGAAATCCCCAGAGGAATTAGGCTGGCCTCCTGGTTTTTTTGAAGAAACTGCTGGTTGTTTAGCTGATGATCCTATTCAAAGATATCCTCAAGGTGAATATGAAGAACGGGAGCAGTTAGAGTGATTTACTTATTAGATACTAATGCCTGTATTGTTTATCTAAATCGTCCTCTGTCTAATGTAAGGAAACGATTAGCAACAATACCACCTAATGATGTTGCTGTTTGTTCAATTGTGAAAGCAGAACTATTTTATGGTGCAATGCGTAGTCATAATCCATCTAAAACTTTAGCTGGACAGGAAAGATTTCTCAAGCTTTTTGTGTCTTTACCCTTTGATGATGCTGCTGCTAGTATTTTTGGGCGCATTAGGGCGGAATTAGCTGCTAGTGGTACGCCAATTGGTCCCTATGATTTACAAATTGCGGCTATTGCTATGGCAAATAATTTGATATTGGTGACCCATAATGTCAAGGAATTTAGCCGGGTAAATGGTTTACAGTTTGAAGATTGGGAAGTTTAATTTTAATTTGCTTATATTAAAAATATAAATATACTTCACGCCAAGGCTTAAAGACTCAAAGTTACTAAGAATAAGATCAGAAATAAAAAAACAAACAGAATAGATTTTAGATTTCAGAGTTAAGTAGAGTAACGTAAATAATTAAAGGTTGGTAGTAAGGTCTTTAGACCTGAAAGTAGGGCTGTAGCCCTAACTACGAGCCAATTTCAGAATTTGTTAACTTACTTAACATAGTTCTATTTATTTTCGCCTACCTACTTAATCCAAAATCTAAAATCTAAAATTAATTAAGTTGTCTGTGGCTGAACTAAATTTTCTATGCCCTGAATAACGGTTGCAGATTCAATTTTGTCATCTGCGTTCAGTTTATCTAAAATTTCTCTACCTGCTGTCAGATAGCCAAACACAGTATAACGACCATCTAAAAGATTGCGTCCTGCGGGGGTAAGTTCTGGTTCAAACAAGAAAAAGAAAACTTGGGAAGACCCGCCATTTGCGTCACTTTCAGGACGCGCCATTGCTAAAGCACCAAAGGAAGAAAAAGGCAAAACTGGCATATCCAGATAACGTCCAGCATCTTCGAGAGTAATGCCGTAGGTGGGCTGTTTATCGCCTTCTGCTAAAATTTCTAAAGGAACAGCACGGTATTTACCTGTTTTGGGATCAATAAAACCGAATTCTTTTCCAGCAGGATCTCCGGTTTGGAGTACATAAGATTCTTCAGAACGGGTGAATTCTAAACCATTATAGAAACCCCGTTGGACTAAATCGACAAAGTTACCAGCAGTAACAGGGGCGCTATAGCCGTCTACAACTACGGTAAGGTCGCCTTTATTAGTTTTGATGGCAATAGTGGCACGACCTTTGAGTTGAGGCAAATTACTGTACTCAGCAGGAACTTCAAAAGGGAATTCCTTCACCATTGACTCTTCTAACAAGCTGACGAGATTCAGTAATTTACTTCTACCTTCCAGAGTTTCGGCTTTATTTTTGGTTTTGACTACTTCTTGCAGTTCTACTACCCCAGATTTCAAATCAGTCAGCCAAGCTTGGGCTTGGGGTTGGCGTTCTTCTGGAACGCTTGCTAAGATTTGGGAGGGTTGATCGAGAATCCGCGATGCTTGGCTGAGGTCTCTAGAAACCGCACCCCATCGCTTATTAGCCCGCAGTTGGTTAGAAATATCCTCTAAACTGACTTGCAGTTTACGAACTGGTTTGTTATCGATGGGAAGTGCATAACGTAACAAAGCTTTGCCGTCGGTAATCGCATTTCCAGATGGCAGGGCTGCGTGACTGAAGGGAGTCCACCCAGCTGTAATTATGCCTAAAAATATAGTTACCAGCAGTATTGCCTTGAGGCTGTTCTTTAGGCAGGACTTAAATAAGTTAAACATGGGATAGCTCAAATACAGCATTAAGTTGTTGACAAGGAAATCACCCATGAATAATCTTCCCACAGTAACAGTCCTGAGTGTTGAGTTATGACTGCCGAGTTTTTTATCAGTGGTTTGTTGCTGTTTCTCAGTCACTTCTTGCAGAGCAACTAACAACTGACTACCTTTGAAGGGTACAATAAATGCCGATTGTCTTCCAAAAATTGAAAGTTTCATGATCTCCAGTAACGACTTTCGACCCGGTGTCTCTATTGTTTTAGACGGGTCTGTATGGCGAGTGATAGATTTCCTTCACGTTAAGCCGGGTAAAGGTTCTGCCTTTGTACGGACAACGTTAAAAAATGTCCAGACTGGGAAAGTGTTGGACAAAACCTTCCGTGCGGGGGAAACAGTGCCGCAAGCTACTCTAGAAAAAATCACGATGCAGCATACCTATAAAGAGGGCGAAGAGTTGGTCTTTATGGATATGGAAACCTATGAAGAAGGTAGATTAACTGTAGCGGAAATTGGCGATCGCGTGAAATACCTAAAAGAAGGTATGGAAGTCAACGTCATTCGTTGGGGCGAACAGGTGCTAGAAGTGGAACTACCTAATTCTGTAGTTCTGGAAATTGTGCAAACAGATCCTGGGGTTAAAGGTGATACTGCTACAGGTGGCACTAAACCCGCAATTGTCGAAACTGGTGCAACTGTGATGGTTCCCTTGTTTGTTACCCAAGGTGAACGTATCAAAATTGATACTAGAGAAGACAAGTATTTAGGCAGGGAATAACTTTAATAATACCAATTTGAGATAGTGACTGGGTAATAGGTAATAAGAGTGTTTCAATCACCAATCACCAATTACCAATCCAAACTTCAAAATTGGTAATACTGATTTCAATCCCTTGTTTATATAGGGATTAAATCCCACATTCCGCACTTAAGATTTTCATTTACATTTAGGTCGAGGTAAAAAAACTGTGCCATTAGACTTTAATGAAATCCGCCAACTGCTGGCAACTATTTCACAAACGGATATTGCAGAAGTAACGCTTAAAAGCGATGACTTTGAGTTAACAGTGCGTAAAGCTGTCGGTAATCATGTACTATCAGCAAGTCAAGCTACCCTAGGTGGTGTGGTTGGTTCAGGATTGACATCGGTAACGACAGGAAATCAGATAGCACCCACATCGTTACCAGAAGCAGCAACAAGCCGTGATAATTCTGTAGCTGGGGCGCAATCACCGTTATCAGTGAATACGCCCTCAGCTAGATTGGTAGAGGTACAGTCTCCAATGGTGGGAACGTTTTACCGCGCACCAGCACCAACTGAAGAACCATTTGTGGAAGTAGGCGATCGCGTCCGCAGTGGTCAAACAGTCTGTATAATCGAAGCCATGAAGCTAATGAACGAAATTGAAGCAGAAGTTTCTGGACAGGTGATGGAAATTTTGGTGCAGAATGGCGAATCTGTAGAATATGGTCAACCTTTGATGCGAATTAACCCTGATTAAGTATTAATATCTATATGAAATGAGTCAAAATAATTCGTAATTAATCATTCGTAATTCGTAATTCTTGCCCCACGCTGAACAAGTGCTTGTTTCAAATCTAGGAAAAATAATTTTTCTATCAACAACTTCAGTAAGTATGTAATATGAATTATGAATTACGGATTAGTAATTATTTTGATCACTGTTAACACTTAGTCAGTCCCTGCGGGTTAATCCTGATGAAACAAACGTTGCCTGTACCACCAGAAGTAGTGCAACAAGTCGCTGAATACTTCAGCCTATTAAGTGAGCCGATGCGTCTGCGGCTGTTACACTTGCTAAGGGATGAAGAAAAATGTGTGCAAGAGTTGGTAGAGGCAACACAAACGTCTCAGGCAAATGTGTCCAAGCATCTCAAAGTCATGTGGCAAGCAGGAATCCTTAGCCGCCGCAGTGAAGGAACTTGCGCCTACTACCGGGTGGAAGACGAAATGATTTTTGATTTGTGTAATCGTGTTTGCTATCGCTTGGCCACCCGGCTAGAACAGCAAGCCCGTAGCTTTAGGGTGTTAAATAATTCTTAGTTGTTGGTCATTGGTCATTGGTCAAGAGTTTATTTTTTAGTAAACTGACCACTGACCATTGATTATTTGCTAAAGCGGATAATTTTTGTTAAAGCTTTCACGAGTTAAAGGCTGTTCTAGTTCCACACCTTCACCACCTAAAACTTCCAAAGGCTTACCATTTACTTCAATATAAACCTTAGCTTTAGGATTGAGAGTTGTAGCGGTATAGACAACCTGACCAACACGACCCATCATGGAAGTGCTACCACCTCCACTGGTAAAATCTGCGGATAAATTGACGTGGACTTCATTCTTGTCTGCTTTTAGTCCCAGTAGCTGAGTACCTTCAGGAATGGTTGTGGAATCTGTACCCTCCGTTGGCCCTGCTAACAAAGTTTTAAAAGCGGCTTCTAAAGCTTGGTTAGGTTGTACAGTCGCAATTTTTACTGGCTGAGGAACTAACTCAAGACTTTTTTCCGTTGGTCTAAGCCAATATATACTAGCAGTTTGTTCATTACCTGGCTGGGTTGTTGATGGCTTTTTGATAGTTTGAGAGGGGTTTGCTGGTGTGGAAGTATCGGGAGTTTGGGAAGTTAACCAAGCTACTCCACCACTTACGGCTACAACCGCAGCTGAAACAGCTGCTATTACACCTGAAGAAATATTACGATTAGTTCTTTGTTGATCATTCATATATAGAACCTACTTGACAAAGGGCTGAAATAGTGTTAAAGAGAGTAGAAACCGGGTTAAAGACAATAGAGATGCATGGTGTGGTTCTTAAAATCGATAGATGCTTTAATGTATGAAAATCCTGCTGATTTTAATTTTGCCTGTTTCATACCAATTTGGGATTAATAATCCTCTTGGTTAGGCTATTTCAGCATTTTGTAATCCTGCACCCATAGTAGCTTTATCTCATCTTTAATTTTAGGTTGACTCTTCTAGTCCGTCACCGGAATTCTGATGTAATTATAATCATTTGTTGAAATACGGATATGAAGCTGGTGTATGCAAAGATATTTAATACTCTGCATCCTCATGATTGGTGAGATTGAATATCTAAAAGTATGAGTTATTTAAACTTATGTGTACTTTTGCTTACTCCTTGAATTTACTCCTTGAATTTACTCCTTGAATTTACTCCTTTAATATAGGAATCAAATCCTCAATAGCAATTTCCTGAAATCGATGGATAGATATTTACACAAATTTAATTTTAATTGTAATATTTAACTTTCTGGCGTTGCTGAATTAAAATAGGAAAATCAAAAATCTGCGAGATGCAGGAATTCGAGATTGAGAATAAATGATTAAGATGACTCTTGTGCAGCTAATAAAGCTTCTTGATAGAGTCGTGAACTAATGTGTTTACCTTCGGCAATTAAACTATCTAAAACATCTTTGATTGCAGGGATTAAACCTTGTTGTTTTGCTACTAATAAAATACCAATTGTGCCAATAATTTTTAAGTTTCGAGATAAAGCAACTCGTCTAGCATCCAAATCATCCATTAATAATTGATCAGATGCTAACTCTTCAGCAAGAATCATTGCAGCACATTCACCTGCACCTAGATTTGTTGCCTTTTTGAGATTAGATAGTTTTTCTAAATTCTTAACTGCTATTATCTCTATCCAATCTGCTGATTTGACTAAATTAACTGCTGGATGAGTTCCTGTTGTTACTTCATTATAAACTTCTTGCGGAATAATTACTTTACCAAAAATATCCCGCAGTAAATTGAGTTGTCCAACTTTTGCTAATTCACTTAAAGGAGTTGTATCGGAGACAATAATCACTTTTTATACTGGCTTAAAATTTCTAGTGTTTGAGTAACTTCTTCCTGTAGTTCTTCCTTGGTTTGGCTGGGGAAGGGAGATATTTGATAAATATCCATTAAGTCAGAAAGTTGCCACCGTTCAATCTCTAATAATTCTGCTGCACGTCCAGCACTAATATCTCCATGACGTAATAATGTCATGATGTATGCTTCTTTTGCTTTTTTTTCTGCTTCTAAACGATGAATTTCTGGGACTTCGGGTAAGGTGAGGGTAAATTTGATTTCTGTTGCAGCCATTTTATTTTACCATTACTAAATTTTGGGAAATATTGGGTTTTCTTGCGTCAAGCCAACCTACTACTGACTGTCTGATAGCGTAGCGTGGCGTAGCCATATCAGGATTTTTAGGATTAAAGGATGTACAAGATTGACAATTTAGGGGGCTAACCAAGAAAAAAACCTCAGCGTACCTCCGCGTTTACCTCAGCGCCCCTCTGCGTTTAATCTTACCCTTCTATCGCTTCTTTAATCCACTGTTGCAATGTATTGACAACTTCCTCAATCGGGATTTCTTGAGATTCACGAGTTGCGCGTTTTACTACTTCCACTTTACCGTTAGTAATCGCTCTCCCTGTCACTATTCTAAAGGGAATTCCGATTAAATCTGCATCTTTGAATTTAACACCTGCTCGTTCATCTCTGTCATCAAGTAATGTTTCTACACCTGAAGAGTTGAGTTCGGTGTAAAGTTTTTCCGCAACTGCGATTTGTTGGGCATCTTTAATGTTAGGAATTGTGATAATGGCGTGATATGGTGCGATCGCAACTGGCCAAATTATGCCATCCTTATCATAGGATTGTTCAACCGCTGATTGTGCTAACCGAGACACACCGACACCGTAGCAACCCATAACTAAAGGTTTTTCTTCCCCTTGTTCATTGGTATAAGTTGCACCCATCGCTTCAGAGTATTTTGTCCCCAATTGGAAGATGTGACCGGCTTCGATCCCTCTAGCTGTTTGTAGGGTTTGAGTTGGATCATGGAGAGCGTGATCGCCTGCTTTTGATTTACGAATATCTACGGTTAATGCTGGTAATTTAAATTGCTCATTCCAATTTGCACCAACGACATGAAAACCAGCTTCATTTGCACCAGTGACAAAATTCTTTAACTCCACAGCGGTTTTATCCACCAACCGCACAAACTGGGAATTTACCTGTTTACTTCCAGCGATATAATCATCAGCAATATCTGGTGCAATATAACCTAAAGGTAAAGATTTTGCTGCCCAAGTGGCGATTGTTTCACTAGTAGGTATACTAAAAGCAATAATAGCTTTTGCACCAAATTGAGAAGCTAATTTAGTCAATTCATTTTGTAATTTGACTTCGTTAACTTCCTGATCTCCTCGAATATTTACCAACACCAAAACCGTTAAACCGTTATCATATACAGTTTGATATAAAACGTTTTTGACAATTTGAGTAGGAGAACACTTCAAGAAATTACAAAGTTTTTCAATTGTATCAGTTCCCGGAGTTTCCCGTTTTTCGTAACTTGTAAAAGGGGAAGTTTCAGAATCAGCAGGTAAAGAAACCGCCTTTTCTACATTCGCTGCATATTTACCATCTTCAGTGTAAAGAACTTCATCTTCTCCCGCATCTGCTAACACCATAAATTCTGTAGAACCAGAACCACCAATAGCACCAGAATCAGCTTCCACAGCCCGAAAAGCTAAACCAGAACGCCGCAACATATTACTGTATGCTTTGTACATATCCTGGTAAGTTTTTTTCAAACTTTCTTCATCAGCATGGAAAGAATAACCATCTTTCATGATAAATTCTCTGCCGCGCATTAAACCAAAACGAGGACGAATTTCATCACGAAATTTAGTTTGCAGTTGATATAAATGTAGAGGTAATTGACGATATGAACGAATCATATCACGGGCAACAGTTGTAATTACTTCTTCATGAGTTGGTCCAAGTCCTAATTGTTGTTCTCTTCTATCAACGAGAGAAAACATAATTCCCTCAGCTTTAGTATAGGTGTCCCAACGTCCCGATTCCTGCCATAATTCAGCAGGTTGTAATTGAGGTAATAAACATTCTTGTGCGCCGGTAGCGTTCATTTCTTCCCGCACAATTTGGGAAACTTTTTGCAAAACCCGCCACATTAAGGGAAGATAAGCGTAAATGCCGCTACCGATGCGACGGATATAACCGGCACGAAGTAACAATTTATGGCTAGGGATTTCCGCATCAGCCGGATCATCCCTCAGTGTAACAAATAACATTTGTGATAATCGCATCGTTTTTTACCTTTACTTCCTAACTTTTCAAATCGGTTATGTTTAAAGTGTTTCCATTTAGTCAAACAGTTTTTGAATAAGGACTAAAGTCCTTACTACTAAACAAATTCTGCTTTTTCCATGTAATTTGAGGAGATAAATATCTTGTCTGAAGAAATGTATCAAGCACAACCACCTTTAGAGTTTATTCCGCCAGCTTTTAACCCTTTATTATTAAAATTGGTACATCTGCTACTACCTGACTGGATACGCTGGAAAACACCTATTAGCAACATTGAAGCAAACAACGTTGAAACTTTGGCGGATTGTTATCAGCGGTTTCAGAATGGTAAAATCCGGTTTATGTTGGCATTTCGTCATCCTCAAACAGCAGATCCTCTTTCGTTAGCCTATTTAGTGTCCCAAATCTTGCCTAAAGTAGCACGAGTTAGGGGTACACAGCTAGAATATCCGCTTCATGCTCATTTTATCTATGATCGGGGCATTCCTCTATGGGCGGGTAAACATATTGGTTGGCTTGCTTCTCATTTAGGTGGTACTCCCATTCAACGCGGTAAGGCTGACTGGACGGGGTTACGTTCTGCGCGGGATTTGTACGCTAATGGGAAGTTTCCAATGGCTGCTGCACCAGAGGGTGCTACAAATGGTTTATCGGAGATTGTGAGTCCTTTGGAACCGGGTATCGCACAGATGGGTTTTTGGTGTGCGGAAGATTTACAGAAAATGGGAAGGAATGAGGAAGTTTTAATTTTACCAATTGGAATTAAATATGGTTATGTCAATGAACCTTGGGGTAATATAGCAAATTTATTAACTGAATTAGAAGCAGCAAGCGGTTTATCCATTAACTTAACAAATAATAATTCTTTTGAGGTACTTTATCCCCGATTATTGACTTTAGCAGAACATTTGTTGTCGGTAATGGAACAATTTTATACTAAATTTTATCATCAAAAACTACCAGATGAAAAAATTACTAATGGGAAAATTACAGATAGAAATGAAGCTTTAGCTTATCGTTTACAAGCGGTGATGAATATCGCTTTATTCATCGCTGAACAATATTTTGATTTACCATCTAGAGGCAATTGGGCTGATAGATGTAGACGGGTAGAACAATCAGGTTGGAATTATATATTTAGGGAAGATTTTAAGGATATTACACTATTATCACCCATTGATAAAAGTTTGGGGGATAGAATTGCTGAAGAAGCATATTTTCGGATGTGGCACATGAGGTTAGTCGAGAGTTTTGTGGCAGTTTCTGGGATTTATATCCGCGAACAACCTACGGTAGAAAGATTTGCGGAAACTACTTTAATTTTATGGGATTTGGTTAATAAAATTAAAGGTAATAATCCTTTAAATCGTCCACAATTAGGTAAGCAGCGAGTGAAGATAACTGTGGGTACACCGATATCTGTTTCTGAACGTTATTCGGGTTATAACAGTAGTCGAGTTGCTGCTAGACAAGCGGTGGCTGAGTTGACGAGTGATTTGCAGCAGATGTTGGAGGATTTGGTGGAAAAGGGATGATTTTTTTCTCACGTTCCAGACGTAGAAAGAAATTCAGAGTTTGATCTAAATCCTCAATTTTTGAAGTTGAGGATTTGGGTTATTTATTTGGCACTATTTTTTAACTCGTTCCATGCTTTGACAACTTCAGTTAATTTATTTGGTAGTTGAGATTGAGAAATATCATTGTATTGTGTTGTGGTTGTTTGACTAGTTAGGGTATAGGTAATATAGTCTGCTGCACCTTGAGGTGCTGGGAAACTCAATTTGTTGAATTTTTCAAATTTAGCTTTATTTAGTAAGCGTTCAAACTGTCTGACTTTTTCTTTAGAAACTCTAAGAACACTCCGTTGTGAGTCGTTAGCATCTCCTATTAATACTCGCATGAGTATCCCGTCGTTCATTAAAACGGTTTGATAGGTTCTTCCTGTTATTCCCCCACTCGCAATTTCTCTAAATACCATTCCTTGGGTTAAAGGTTCTGGTAATTGATTATTGGGAATTAGGACAGGTTTGATTTTTTTACTGTTGTTAGTTTGATGGTGTTGGTGGCTGGGATTAGCATTAGCAATAGCAGGGATAGTTGTTAAACTAGCTAATGATAGAATGGTAGTTAATATGATGATGTTTTTCATGATTTTTTTGAAAAGAATACCAAGATGATTAATTGTTGATGACGTTGGGTAATCTTGTATTGTTTCCTCTTTGTCTGATAGCGTAGCGTGGCGTAGCCATATCAGGATTTACAGGATTTAAGGATTTATGGCTTTAGCTTGCGTGACGACGTAGGAGTCATACGCCACGCTACGCGAACAGGATGTTAGCTTGTGATTTATCTGCTGATGATATAGGAATCCGGTTTGGTTTCTGTCCGCGTAGCGTAAGCCATATTTACTCGTAGAGGTAGGGAACAGGGAAGAAGGAATCAAGGTATACGAAGTTCTGTTCACAATTTAAATAGGAGTCCTATACAATGCAATTAATGTATAAAAATTCTCCACAGACTTAAAGGCATTGTTATATGAATAGTAATGAAATTAAAGCAGGTTAAAAAGAGATCATGACCTATGATCAAAGACAAGCTTTTTTGAAAAAATCTCATGTAGGAAAGTTATTTAAAGTTGCACATTTATTTCCAGCATCTGACGGAAAACCAACTATATTATCTATCAGTGAAAAAACCTTTACCAAAAATGTTTTAGAATCTCCTATCCCTGTATTGGTAATTTTTACAGCCCCTTGGTGTGGACTATGTAGAATTATTCATCCTTTGTTGCTACAATTTCAAGTTCAATGCAGTGATAGAATAAAATTAGTTGAGGTTAATGCCGATCAATATTTTAAACTATCTAATACTTATAGGATTAAGTCCCTACCAACTTTATTGCTGATTGAAAATGGTATTGTCACGCAGCGATTAGAAGAGTTTCGTTCACGAGAAGATTTACGTCTGAAATTAGAAAGTATTCAAATCAGCTATAACAATAGTTACTCTGAAAAAATTGATAATCTAAAATTTACAGGTTAAGATTACACAATAAGATAAGCTAAATTAATTATTTTGCTAATATGAACGGCCTGTTATCTTAACATAATTACCCAGGAAACACTTTAGATAAATCCAAAACTAAATCAGGGAAAGAAGGCAATTTAACAGATTCATTAGGCAGTAAAATTAATTTACGACGATAATCAAAATTACCTTGTGAATCTTGATAAGGCTCACTGTAACACTCTAAGCAATTTTTGATTAAATTAAATATCCAATAATCAGCAATACCGGCTTCTGCATAAAGAGGTAATTTTACATCTTGATCATATTTCAAAGTAGAATTGGAAATTTCAATTATAAGTAATATATCAGATGGGATGGGATGGGCTGAAAGGTAGTTATCATTGATATTACGGACAATGGCTAAATCTGGTTCTGGTTCACTATAATCAGGGATAATAATAGGTTGTTGGCCTCGTACCATAGCGCGGTTTAGCAAAAGCTGGACTAACTCCCTAAATAAAAGTGTTTCACAAACCGAGTGCGGTGTACCTTTTGCAGCCATTTGAATTATTTCACCCTTGATTAACTCGACTCGCTCATCTTCTCTAAAGAAGCCGAGTTCCGCTAGACGGTGATATTCCGCTACAGTGAAGCGTTTAGCAGTAACTACAGTCATAAAAATTACAGAATTACAGAGCTATTTTTATGTTAACTCTTGACAGTAAAAATAGGTGAATGAGAGTTGATCTCTTTCACCTTTGCAATAATTTTGCACAATATTTTGACAACTTAACTCAAATGATTCTCCAACAAAGAGGCTATAGCTTCTGGATGAATTTTCTTGTATTGCTTTTTACCCAGCATCAAAACACAATTGGGTGCGCTGCTACAACGTTTTTGACAATCGGTATGTTCAATTGTCACTTTATCAGATAAACCGCGATCGCACAAAGTTTTCTCTAAGTCTGATAATAACCCCTTTCCACCCCGTTTCATACAACCAGATTTTTGACAAACCATAATCTTGGCTTTGGTTTGAGGTTGGCGATTTTCAATGAAACACAAACCAACTGCTTCTACTTGATAAGCTTTGAGTTTAACCTTACTTGTACGTGGGTTCAATTTACTGATAGCACCAACGCGAATTTGTTCACCAGGTACTAAAGAAGAAACTGGAGAACAGCGCAAATCTTTAGGTAGTTTAACTTTCACTTTCCCAGAAGGAATTGCTAAACTTAAATATTTATATTTTCCTGGTTTATCACCAACAAAACCTAAAAACTGTCCTTCAAGATTCAATTCTGATAACGACTGATACTTTTCACCCATGTCAATAACTCAAAATTACAAAATTAACTTTTATTCAAACTGAGTTAGATAGGGTAAATCATGCCTAATTCGTAATTCTTAATTCTGAATTCGTAATTGAAGAGAGTAAACGACACCATCAATTAAGCAGTTCAATTCCTCAATGATGAGAATTACAAATTAAGTATTATCAATTACGAATTATTTTGACATGATTTCCAAGATGGATTTGTACCATCTCACCATCTCCCTACCATCAAATTTCTAAGCGAGGCGTTTAGCTTCTACAGTTAAAGGTAAACTTTCCGTAGCTGGTAACTCACTAAATTCTAATTCCCAACCATTAGCTAAAGTGAGAACCTTACCTGCATCACTATCTGTTTGTTTGACAACTTCTTCCTCAAGGTCTTTTTTAGCAACGTAAGCAACTAAAGTACCAGCATCATTCATTCTTAGCATTACTTTCATTATTTTCCTCAACAATTTCTAGTTCTTTCTTTTTACAACCGATGACGAACCCTGTATCTAAGAAATGCACAGCATATATATAGGTATTTTGTAAAAATGTGCCTATACTTGCCACATAACCAACGTCTCCTTTTTGAGCCAAAACTGCACCAATATCTTGGCCAGGAAACGTCCCATCATTTTTGATCAATTTACGAATTCGGACTTTTTGACCAATTTCAAAAGCGGGAGGTAAGTCCAGTTCTAATTCATCGCGCTGCATGAGAATACCTCTGTTCACGTACTAGATTTAACAGTTCTTCTGTAGTGAGACTACGTTTTTTTAGTGTTGATTGTTGACGCACTGCATCTAATATAGATTGGGTTTCTTCTGAATTCAAAAAGATGCCATATTGTTCTAACAAATTAGATACTAAATGCCGTCCAGAATGTTTACCTAAAACTAAACTACGTTCCCAACCTACTTCTTCTGGATCATAAGGTTCATAAGTTTTAGGATTTTGCAATACACCATGAGCATGAATACCAGATTCATGAGCAAATGTATTTTTACCGACAATTGCTTTCCAAGGTTGAACATTAGCACCTGATGCAGCAGCAACCAATTGAGATAGTTCTAATAAATGTCGAGTTTTAATCCCTAAATCAACACCATAGATGCATTTTAGAGCCATAATAACTTCTTCTAAAGCTGCGTTTCCGGCTCTTTCACCTAAACCATTAACGGTGGTATTAACGGAAACTGCTCCGGCTTTTATCCCAGCAATAGCATTAGCAGTTGCTAAACCAAAATCATTATGGGTGTGAATTTCTACGGGAATTGATAAAGTAGATACTAACCGTTTAACTTTTAGATGAGTTCCAAAAGGATCAAGAACTCCAACTGTGTCGCAAAAACGAAATCTTGATGCACCCCATTCTTGAGCATATAATGCCACATCTTCGAGGAAATTTTCATCTGCTCTAGAAGAATCTTCTCCCCCGACTGCAACCCAAAGACCATTATCAACTGCGAAGCTAATACAGTCTTTAAGTCTTTGTAAACTTACTCTCCATTGACCATGAAATTTAGCAGCAATTTGAATACCAGAAACGGGAATAGCAATATGTACTCGTTGTAGTCCGCAAGCGATAGAAGCTTTAATATCTGATATGACAGCGCGGTTCCAACCGAGTAACTTGGCATCTAAATCTAAGTTAACAATGGCAGTAATTGCCCGAATTTCTTCTTCTCCCATTGCCGGAATACCGACTTCTAATTCAGGTACACCAATGGCATCAAGAAATTGAGCGATCGCTACTTTTTCTTCTAGGTTAAAAGCAACACCTGCTGCTTGCTCACCATCACGTAATGTAGTATCATTAATAATGATCTGACTCATTTCAAATATTCCTCTAGCCGAGTTTTTACTAACACCCTTTAACGCTACAATTCCTAATACTGATAAATATAAAATAAACATTAAAATTTCAGTGAAAACACTAAAAATAGCGCCAGTTATTAAACAGGGTTTATGACTTTTAATTATTGCTCAATAACTCATGCCACATCTGTATGACAGAAAACAAAATCTTGGTATAATTTAGGAAGATTTTTTTCTGCTCTGATTTGGATGCTGTACAAATAACCAGTAGCTAATATAGCTATTAGTAGCTCCTATAAAGAATAAAATACTCAGTCCAGCAATTAAAGTAGCAATCATAGTAGTACCTTCATTTGTAAGAGTTCAGGATTCGGAATACTTGTAAAATTCCCTCGGTTTTTTTATTTTTAATCTTTAATTAATTACGCGTGTTCTGCTAACCAATCAAAAATTTTTTCTAACTGCTCTAAATCAATAAAACCATATTGCCAAAGCAGCATCGGTATTGGTCCTTTATCTAACTCACGGTGTCGCAAAGCAACAGCAATATTTGCTTTTGGAAGTTCCAGTTCATTATGCAAAAAGTGAAGTAATTTCTTATCGCTGTTACGCTCTACCATAATTTGACGTTGAAAATATCAAGCTAGACAATAATTTCTCAAATTCCATCCCCAATGTTAGTTACTAATTTCACTGTATTCAGAAATGAAATATGTCAGAGAATTTTTAGATTTAGTAGATTTAGCAGATTCGGAAAAATGAGTGAAACCTAAGCTTAGGTTAATTCTCTTCAGTCTGCAAGCTAATTTGTGAGTGAACAATAACTTTGAGCTTTTCAGAGTCTGAATGATGCTTGCATCATGAATTACGCTCTGATATTGTATTGATTAGACATTCTAGAAGTTGTAAATTGTGATCACTCACACATTTTTTACTCAATACTGTGAAGCCAACAATCTTCTAACCATGTCACTAACTCACAGCGAGAAGCTAGAAATTGCATAACTGCACTGCGGACAAGAATGGCTTCTTGGAAACTATTGATTTGCACTCGCAAAGAACCATCTGGAGGACAAGAACAAGTAATCATTAATTCTTGCAAACGGTGATAAACTTGCCATCTATCGCTCAAAGGAATCTGCAAAACTTGTTCTCCTAGTGAAAACATAATTCAACTATCCTTTTGCTGCTGATGATTTGTTAGGGTTTGCAGTTGTTGTTCAAGTTTCTCAATTCTGGAAAGCAAAGAACGAATTATACCTGCTTCAACATCAGGAAGTTTTCCATGTTCTAAAGGAGAAAGACGTTTGCTTTGTTTATGGGAAATAATCCGTCCAGGAATCCCCACAACAGTGGAATCTGGAGGCACATCATGCAAGACAACTGAACCTGCACCGATACGGACGCGATCGCTAATTTGAATATTTCCCAAAACTTTCGCACCGGCACCCACGACAACGTTATTACCTAAAGTAGGATGACGTTTACCGCTTTCTTTCCCAGTTCCACCCAATGTTACACCCTGATAAATTAGTGTGTAATCTCCCACAATCGCAGTTTCACCAATCACAACACCCATGCCATGATCGATAAATACACCTTTACCAATTTCTGCACCTGGGTGAATTTCAATACCTGTTAAAAACCTTCCCAAGTGAGAAATAAAACGTGGGATAAAACCCACTTTCCGCAGGTGTAACCAATGTGCAGAACGATGTAAACACAAGGCATGAAATCCAGGGTAACAAAATATCACCTCTAACCAATTACGTGCTGCTGGATCACGCTCAAAAATGATGCGAAAATCGCTCATTAATGGCTCCAAAAAACCGCCAGAACGTTGATTTTTCCGCAAGTCTGTAATTGCAGTTTTGGTTTTACTAATACTGTCTAAAGACTGTTGCATCGGTACTGTCTGGTTAAAAGAGCCATGTTGTATTTTTATGCTTATATCAGGTGACTCGAAAGCAAACATAACCGCAGATACCGATTAGATTTATTGAATTTATTACGTTTGTACTCATAGGTTTAAACCCCTATTTAACAGAACTTTACATTTTCTGTTGGGGTAGGGGTACTAGCTTTTTATAACAGGGGTATTAGTATTTTTGGGGTAGGGATTCAGTTTTTTTGTACTCAATATAAATCTCTTTACCTATGCGGCTTGGCAGCGATTTAGGCAAGATAATTAGCTATATATTAAGTTGTACTCATTGCCTAAAAATGGCAGGTAGAAGGAATTACAACTTAGATTTCTGTATACTCAGCTACTATTAATATAGTAGGGTTTTGGTAGTCAAAAAAGCGATTTCTTTATTTTGTTTTAGGATTTGTTTGCTGTATGTAGGAACACAAAATAAAAACAGCTAATACCAATTTTATGTGAGGTTGCACATAATTCTGAAATCCATTGATTTATCTGTCTTTATCCGCGTTTATCTGCGTGCATCCGCGTACCCTTCGGGAAGCAAGCTACAATTATTCTATGCAGCTTCATATTAATCTGGTATAAGAATAAAAGTTTAAAAATTCTAGAGTTTTATTTGGTAATTTTTGCTACTATCTACTTGTCAAAATTAAGTAAATAGTCTTTAATATAACAAGCATCAGCTAAGTAAGTTATGAATGAGCCTTTGTTAGCCCTTGTAAAAAAAAGACAAAGGTATTGCTATTTACTTGAGATTATGATACCTTCTCTAAGTGTTAATAATCGTTATAACAATTCTCGCTTAACTACCACATAACTATGATTATGGAAATACCTTCTCTATATCAACGATTAAGTCGCAATACTGTACTTGCTTTAGCAACAGTGACTTTGAGTTTTTCTATTGGTAGCGTTAGTGCTTTTGCTCAAGAAAAACCCACAATTTCAGTACCAGATTTCAAGAATGAAACCACCTGGTGGTGGTGGAACAGTACCACATCTAAGCAGTTGGCAGATGCCCTGAGCAATGAATTAACATCAACGGGAAAATTCACCGTTGTTGAGCGACAAAAGTTAGGAGAAGTCCTTTCAGAACAAGAGCTTGCTGAAGCTGGATTAGTTCGCAAAGAAACCGGTGCAAAGAAGGGAGAACTCACTGGGGCGAAATATATTATTCTAGGCAAAGTGACTGCTTATGAAGAAGGGGTTGATAATGAATCCGGTGGATTAAGAGGCGGCATTAATATAGGTGGTATTAGTCTAGGTGGTGGCAATAGGAAAAATAAACAAAAGGCTTATGTTGCTATTGACTTACGTGTTGTAGATTCAACTAATGGAGAAGTAGTTTATGCCCGTACTGTTGAAGGGCTGGCGACTAGTGAATCTAAGAGTAATTCTGGTGGTATAAGTTTTGCTGGCATCAATCTTGGTAGTGATAATCAGAAAACAACCAAAGCCCCTGTTGGTAAAGCACTTCGTGCAGGGTTGATCGAAATAACGAATTATCTCGGCTGTGTGATGGTTGATAAAGGTAGCTGTCTAGCTGAGTTTGAAAATAAAGAACAGCGTCGCCGTGATAATACTCAAAACATTTTAGAATTAGAATAAATGGATTAACGTTCATTCTCTCCTATAGAAAAGGGCGTTGCTAAATTCATATTGCCATTATGCAACGCCAATGTTTAAATTAACGACCCAAAAGGTATTGCAACTGAATCTGAATATCAGTGTTAGAACCAGCTACTAAAACAGCAGAGTCATTAAACTTGGGTGGTCCTGTCAGAACTAATGGATTATTAGAAAACCCAAAACCTTCTGTAGGGATACCAAAAGAATTACTATTGAGAACCCCATCTGCATTGATATCATGAATTAATGCAACGGCATAATTACCTGGTTTCAAGTTCTTGAAAATCAGTTTTTGAGGTGCTTCTGTAACCTCAATACACTCAGATTGTAAAGCTTTTTTACTATCAGCAGGAAATCCTTTACTCTTAGAAAAAAGACTAGCACAAATTTTTCCAGATTGGTTTTTTATTCCATCCACATTAACCGTCAGATTACTATTTAAACCGGCTCTGGCACTAGCTAAAAATAGAAGATTTCCCAAAATAGGCACTAGCAGTATCAGTCCCATGCTTGACACTTTCTGTAGCCCAATTTTTAAATGTTGTTTCACTGACTTACTCTCTATTCAACTCAATTAAACACCACTAATATTGTACCTGGCAATATTGTCAATTGGTATTTTCTTGTTGCCCAACAGACGAGAGAATCTGGACTTAAGCAGAAATAGCGATTCTTTGTTTACTAGCAATTGTAGCCAAATTACTCATCCAAAACTAACACCGCGATAAGTCTCTGCCATTGGTAATTCAACCCCAATTGAATCTAAAAAAATAGATTTTTCCAAATCATTAAAATCACTCAATAACCAACCTTGAGATTGCTTGCTATATTTTTCTATAAAAGGTTCATCCTGTTCGACTAATAAGTATTCACAAAAACCAGGAATTGAACGATACATCCGAAACTTACTTTGACGGTCATAATCTGCTGTTGAGGGGGATAATACTTCAATAATTAAAATGGGATTTAAAACTTCATCTGTGCGATTTTCATTTAGTTGCGGTTCACCTTCAAAAACCATCATATCTGGATATACTCCGCGTTTATGTTGAGGAATCCATAGCCGCAAATCGCTGTTGATTGGCTCAAATTGAGTATCGCGGAGAAGAAACTTCAGAAAAGCAAAAATATTGCCACCAATACGGCTGTGGTTGAGTGATCCTCCAGACATTGGGACAATTTCTCCATCACGATATTCGCTGCGTCCTTCCGCTTTTTCTTCAATGGCGCGATATTCATCTAAACTGTAACGACGCTCAATAGTGGTAATCATAGGTCGTAATTGATGACATTGGCTGTAGGAGAAGAAGACTATTTTGTCACAGATTTGAACATGATCTAGCGTTTATATAGAAGTTCTAACAACGATGACTGCGTTATGGCTACACCGTAAGCGCAATTTTCCCTACCGCCCGCTCACCTTCACTGTATTTATGAGCCTCAGCTAATTCTTGCAAAGGATATGTGCAATCAATCACAGTTCGTATTTTCCCCCCTTCAATCAAATTTTTTAAATGTACTAAATCCTTGCTATTAGGTGTTTCTAAGACAAATTTCACCTTTTGACCAGGCAGAATCATTGTCAAAAAACCCTGTAAAATTAATTCCGGGGTAGGTAAAGTGGAAATATAAACTCCATTTGGCTTTAAAACTTTTCTGCAATTAGAAAATTCTCCTTTAGCAACCGCATCAAAAATAATATCGTACTGCACATTACCTTCAGTAAAATCCTGTTGCGTATAGTCAATTACCATATCTGCATTCAAAGACTTAACCAAATCCAAATTTCTGGTACTGCAAACGCCCGTCACCTCAGCCCCCAAAGCTTTAGCAATTTGCACCGCAAAAACGCCCACACCGCCCGAAGCACCATTAATCAATACCGTCTGTCCTGATTTGATATCACCCAAGTCTTGCAGGGCTTGTAGAGCCGTTAGCGCCGCCAAAGGTACAGTAGCTGCTTCTTCATAACTCATATTTGTGGGTTTGGGAGCCGCAAAATTTTCCGGGATAGCAGCGAATTCTGCATAAGCACCTCCAGGTAAGTTAGTGCTGCCATAAATAGCATCTCCTACTTTAAAGCGTGTTACCTGTGAGCCAACTTCCACAACTTCCCCAGCTACATCAAACCCTAGAATTATTGGGAAGTTGTTCCCTGTCAATAAACTCAACATTCCCTTGCGGATTTTCCAGTCAATGGGATTGACACTACTAGCATGAACTTTCACAAGTAACTGCTCTGGATTGATTTTCGGTTGTGCCACTTCTTCATACTGCAAAACTTCAGCAGAACCATAGCGTCGGATAACAACAGCTTTCATGACATTTTCCCCTGTTTGACTTGTTCACTATAAATAATAGTGTAGCGATATCAAAAGTTCACTGCTAACGAAATTTTTACCAACTACTAAACGCTAAATTTGACATTTTGATCATTTCTGAACAGTTTTCAGAACTTGAAAAATTAAATCTTCTAAAAATTCTCTGCATTAACATGGGTATATTGATCAGGCTGAGTTCCTTGCTGTATCAGACTTACAAGGGTAATTAACATCATTAATTTTCAAAAATTAAAAGAATATTAACTGCATTTTTACCTCAAAAAAAATGATATGTTGGATACAGAATATAGGTTGGCAGATATCTGGACTATAACAACGGTTTCTATTCCAGATTTACACCTCAAATCCCTTGCAAATTATAGCTTTCAGCAGGATTTGAGAAGTGTTTGAGTACATGAATAATGTAGCTTAAAATAAACAAAAATATTGCCCAATCCCTGACAGATATAGGGTTTTAACTGAGTACAAAGAAATCCTGAACCCCATTCCATAAATACTCGTACCCCAACTGAAAAATACTAGAACCTCTACCCAAAAAAATTTTATTTAATTTTTGTAACCCTGGCAAAGGTTGGGGTTTATAAATTTGAGTACAAACATAATATATCCAATAAATCCTATCCTAGACAGCCTAGCCACCTCTCTAGAAACGGCTGCTATAAATCATTTATCGCCAATCACTTAACGCTCCTTAACAAAGTTAGCAGCCAAAAGTGAGTGGAGGGATGAGATAGCACCATGCCTGAAGTGAAAGGAAGTCGCGGCTGTACACACAAAGTCTACCCAAGACCCAAACGTTGACACACACCAGCCGAACCTTGGAGAAATTTTGGATTTTAGACTTCGGCTGCGCTCAGTCGAACGATTTGAGATTTGGGATTAAAAGTCTTAATTAATAGACTGTTGCCATCATCTCAAATAACACTAAATCATCCAAAATTTGGATCATACTCCTGCAAATAAAATGAGTATAAGACGCGACTTCAGTTCATGGGCATTGGCAGTAGTAACAGCATCTCCCACAGTGGCTCTCTAGTCCACCGAACTTGCGAAATTCAATGACACTACCTGCTACAAACATTCTCACCTCCTCCAATCAGGAATCCATTATCACCCCAGCTAAATCTGGTGGTTGCGGTTGCGACAGCAGCACAACTCCAGAAATGGACGAAAAACTCATAGAACGCATTTCCAAACATCCCTGCTATAGTGAAGAAGCTCATCATCACTACGCCCGGATGCACGTTGCCGTTGCACCAGCTTGCAATATTCAATGTAACTATTGTAACCGCAAATATGATTGTGCTAACGAAAGCCGTCCTGGAGTAGTAAGTGAGTTGCTCACACCTGAAGAAGCCGCACATAAAGTGTTGGTAATTGCGGGTAAAATTCCCCAAATGACAGTTTTGGGAGTTGCGGGGCCTGGTGATCCTTTGGCTAATCCCGAAAAAACCTTCCGTACTTTTGAATTGATTGCAGACAAAGCACCAGATATTAAACTGTGCTTATCGACTAACGGTTTGATGTTAACAGAATATGTTGATCGCATCAAACAATTAAATATAGATCACGTTACTATCACCCTTAACACCATCGACCCAGAAATAGGCGCACAAATCTATTCTTGGGTTCATTACAAACGTAAGCGTTATAGAGGCGTGGAAGGAGCAAAAATTCTCCTAGAAAAGCAGTTGGAAGGTTTGCAAGCTCTCAAAGAAGCTGATATCTTGTGCAAAGTTAATTCCGTGATGATTCCTGGAGTTAATGATAAACATTTGGTAGAAGTTAACAAGGCAATTCGTGAGCGAGGGGCATTCTTACACAACATTATGCCGCTGATTTCTGCACCAGAACATGGTACACACTTTGGTTTAACCGGTCAACGGGGACCCACAGGTAAAGAACTCAAAGAAGTTCAAGATAACTGTTCTGGTAACATGAAAATGATGCGTCACTGTCGTCAGTGCCGAGCAGATGCGGTAGGATTATTAGGAGAAGATCGTAGCCAAGAATTCACCAAAGATAAGTTCTTGGAAATGGCTCCAGAATATAACTTGGAAACACGCCAAGAAGTTCACGAAGGTATTGAGAAATTTAGAGAAGAAATTAAAGCAGCTAAAGACAAAGTAAGTAATGGCAAAAAATCTGCCAATGGTCCTAAAATCTTAGTTGCAGTAGCAACAAAAGGTGGTGGATTAGTTAATCAACACTTCGGACACGCCAAAGAATTTCAAGTGTATGAAGTTGATGGTAACGAAGTGCGCTTTGTCAGTCATCGCAAGATTGATCAATATTGTCAAGGTGGATACAGCGAAGAAGCTACCGCAGATAATATCATGAAAGCGATCGCAGATTGTAAAGCGGTCTTAGTATCCAAAATCGGCAACTGTCCTAAAGAAAAACTAGAAGCAGCCGGGATACAAACTGTTGAAGCTTACGACGTAATTGAAAAAGTTGCTTTAGAGTTTTACGAACAATATGTAGCGGAATAGGTGACAGGTGACAGGTGACAGGTGACAGAAAATAAGTAGGGGTGGGGTCTTCCCGCCCAATCACTAATCACCTCTTCACCTATTATCTATCACTAATCACCAATTCACACAAAGGCAAATAATTATGGCTTACAAAATTACTAGCCAGTGTATTTCCTGCAAGCTTTGTTTGTCTGTTTGTCCTACCGGTGCAATTAAAGTAGTTGACGGTATTCACTGGATTGACTCTGAACTTTGCACAAACTGTGTTGGCAGCATTCACACTGTACCTCAATGTAAAGCTGGTTGTCCCACTGCTCATGGTTGCGTTAAACAACCAAGCGATTATTGGGAAGGTTGGTTTGCTAATTACAACCGTGTTTTAGCAAAGTTGACCAATAAACAAGATTACTGGGAAACTTGGCGGAATAGTTATTCCCAGAAATTCTCTGAACAATTGCAAAAGCATCAAGTAGTGATTTAAGTAATAGGTAATAGGTAACAGGTGACAGGTGACAGAAAAGAAATAAGTTTTGACCAATTACCAATTACCCATTACCCATTACCTATTCCCAATAACTATTAACTAATAACTTAATGACTAAAATGCAAAAGAATTGCATCTATCTCGATAACAATGCTACCACCAAAGTTGATCCAGCAGTTTTAGAGGCAATGTTGCCTTATCTGACGGACTATTACGGTAATCCTTCTAGTATGCACAGTTTTGGTGGACAACTTGGTAAAGGTGTAAAAATTGCCAGAGAACAAGTTGCGGCTTTACTAGGAGCAGAAGAATCAGAAATCGTTTTTACCAGTTGTGGAACTGAAGCAGATAATGCTGCTATTCGTGCTGCATTATTAGCTCAACCAGAAAAACGCCACATTATCACAACTCAGGTAGAACATCCCGCAGTTTTAAATGTCTGCAAACAATTAGAAACCCAAGGTTATACTGTTACTTATTTGTCAGTTAATGCGAAGGGACAGTTAGATTTAGATGAACTGGAAGCTTCCCTGACAGGTAACACCGCTTTGGTCAGCGTGATGTATGCCAATAATGAAACCGGCACTATCTTTCCTATTGAAGAGATTGGTGCTAGAGTTAAGGAATACGGCGCTATCTTCCATGTCGATGCAGTTCAAGCAGTAGGTAAATTACCCTTGAACATGAAGACCAGCACCATAGATATGTTAACTATATCTGGTCACAAAATCCACGCACCTAAAGGCATTGGTGTTCTATATGTGCGTCGTGGGGTGCGGTTCCGTCCTTTCCTCCTTGGAGGACACCAAGAACGGGGACGCAGAGCAGGTACAGAGAACGTTCCCGGAATTATCGCTTTAGGTAAAGCTGCGGAATTAGAAATGCTAAATTTAGAAGAGGCAACCAAAAGAGAAAGTCGGTTGCGCGATCGCTTGGAAAAAGCTCTTCTTGCTAAAATTCCCGACTGTGAAGTGAATGGTGATCCTAGTCATAGATTACCAAATACCACAAATATTGGTTTCAAATATATTGAAGGTGAAGCAATTTTGCTCTCCTTAAATAAATACGGTATTTGTGCTTCTTCTGGTTCTGCTTGTACTTCTGGTTCACTAGAACCTTCCCACGTTTTGCGGGCTATGGGTTTACCCTACACCACTTTACATGGTTCGATTCGTTTCAGTCTTTGTCGCTATACAACAGAAGCTGAAATCGATCAAGTTATTGCAGTTATGCCAGAAATTGTTGAACGTCTCCGCGCTTTATCTCCCTTCAAAAATGATAATGCGGGTTGGTTACAACAACAATCATTAGTTAGTAGTAAATAGGTAATAGGTGATATGTAAAAGTCTCCTAAATCTTATCAGGGTTTAGCAATGCTAAACCCCTACCAAATTCTGAATTATTTCTTATAATCCAAAATCTAAAATCCAAAATCCAAAATCAACTATGTGGGACTACACAGATAAAGTATTAGAATTGTTTTACGATCCTAAAAATCAGGGCGCAATTGAAGAAACAGGTGAAGCTGGAGTTAAGGTTGCAACTGGAGAGATAGGTAGTATTGCTTGCGGTGATGCTCTCAGACTGCATTTAAAAGTGGAAGTTGCATCTGATAAGATTCTCGATGCTCGGTTTCAAACTTTTGGCTGTACCAGTGCGATCGCATCTTCCAGTGCTTTAACCGAAATGGTAAAAGGTTTGACATTAGATGAAGCCTTAAAGGTGTCTAATAAAGATATTGCCGATTACCTGGGCGGCTTACCAGAAGCGAAAATGCACTGCTCAGTTATGGGTCAAGAAGCCTTAGAAGCTGCCATATATAATTATCGAGGCATTCCTTTAGCTGCCCATGACGATGATGACGAAGGCGTACTAATTTGTAGCTGTTTTGGTATCACTGATACTAAGATTAGAAAGGCTATTGCACAAAATAATCTCCTCAGTGCAGAACAAGTAACAAATTATGTAAAAGCTGGTGGCGGATGCGGTTCCTGTTTAACGAAAATTGATGATATAATAAGAGAAGTAAAGCAGGAAACCGCCAAACAAACTCTCAACACCAACGGCGTGAAAGCTACTACAGAAATTGCTAATTCAATGTTTAATGGGGGGCAACAAAAACCATTAACTAATGTTCAAAGAATTGCCCTGATTCAAAAAGTATTAGATGAAGAAGTCCGACCCGTATTAATTGCCGACGGTGGAGATGTAGAACTCTACGATATAGAAGGCAATAAAGTACAAGTTATTCTCAAAGGTGCTTGCGGTTCATGTTCCAGCAGCACAGCCACTTTAAAAGTTGCGATTGAAGCGAGATTACGCGATCGCATTAACAAAGAAATCATCGTCGAAGCAGTGTAGGGGCGGGGTCTCCCCGCCCTCCTCTCCCCTCTCCCCGCCCTCCTCTCCCCGCCCTCCTATTCCAGGGTTTTCAACACCCATAAACCAATTATTCTTACAACCCAATAAACACCATGAACACAACTAAATTGTCTGTAGAGCGATCGCCTCCATAGCGACGTTCTACACACGCTCACCGCCGTAGAACTTGGCCGTGAGAACCAAAAGACAAAACACCAACTAACCAACTCTAGGAAAACACGAACAATGACTACTGACGCAAATATTAGACAGATAGCATTCTACGGCAAGGGCGGTATCGGTAAATCTACCACCTCTCAAAACACCCTTGCAGCTATGGCTGAAATGGGTCAACGCATCATGATCGTAGGTTGCGACCCTAAAGCTGACTCTACCCGTTTGATGCTGCACTCCAAGGCTCAAACCACCGTTCTTTCCTTGGCTGCTGAAAGAGGTGCTGTTGAAGATTTGGAACTCCACGAAGTCATGTTGACCGGTTTCCGTGGTGTTAAGTGCGTAGAATCTGGTGGTCCAGAACCCGGTGTAGGTTGTGCAGGTCGTGGTATTATCACCGCTATTAACTTCTTAGAAGAAAACGGTGCTTACACAGACTTAGATTTCGTATCTTACGACGTATTAGGTGACGTTGTATGTGGTGGTTTTGCTATGCCTATCCGTGAAGATTAAGCTATTTTGTCTGGGGTTTTTGTGAATGCAATTGGTTGGGAATTTTGATTTTTTTATGCCCTATTTATGCCCTGGGAAATTTTAGGAAAATAGGGTTTTTGTTGGGGTTTATTCTTTTGTTTACCCTATTTTTTACCCTGTGTCAATGGGGATACAGGATTTTTGATAAATGGGTTACTATATCAAGTTAATTTTATTTATGGATGTACTTATCAAGTCAGAAAACAGAGAGTGATTAAGAGACTTGGTTACAATATTCCAGACTATAATACAAGTTAGCATAAAGCTATATTTGACCTAATTATTTGAAATAGGCTTTAGGATTATGGTATTTGAGGTAGTGCAGAAGTAAGTTAAGCTATTAATGTTACTTTTCACAGAGTATAGAGAGAAATAATGCAGATTTATTTACCAGAGGTTCAAGATTACTTAAGTAGCTTTTTTAAAGCTAAGATCCAAGAATACCGCGAGGATCTGAAGAATCTCAAACCTCATCAGGGTTACGGGTTTTATTACAAACATGATGAAGTTGGACAAGCACTCTTCAATATTGTTTCCAATATAGAGGAAACATTTTGGGATTTACGCATACCTGAGTCCTTCTCCTCTCCAGAACAACTGATAAATACTCTGATAAGGTTTCGAGATATTCTTTCAAGACAGGATATTATTTGTGCAGATGTATTTGATCACTATGAAATAGAGAACAAAGAGCCTCCAATACCCGTCCTTGAAATACGTAGAATTAATCATGAGGTTCTTAGTGCTGTAAACCATGCTCTATCATTAAATGAAGTAGAAATTTACTTGTCTACAAAAAACTATCAAGAAAAAAGTATAGAGAAATCTATAGACAGACTTATTCTAATTTGCCAACGTTTTCATCTAGTTGCTCAACAGTTAGAAGACAGGCGTTTAGATAAAGGAAAAAGAAGAGAAACTTTAAAAATCAAAGATGAATATGATGTGCAAGATTTATTATACTCTCTTTTGAAAATTGATTTTAAAGATATTAGAAAAGAAGAAGTGATTCCTAATTTTGCTGGTAGTCCATCAAGAATGGATTTCTTACTAAAAGCAGAAAAAATAGCTATAGAAGCTAAGATAACTAGTGACACCCACAAAGACAAAAAAATTGGTGATGAATTAGCTGCGGATATTATTAGATATCAAAGTCATCCAGATTGTGAATACTTATTATGTTTTGTTTATGATCCCCAAGGACTTCTTAAAAATCCTGAAGGATTGATTCGTGATTTAAACGAGTCTAGCAATGATAAGCTGACAATTCATGCTATAGTCAATCCTGTATTTTAGAATGAGTGTAATAACATTTACTTTCCTGGTATTATGTTTAAAAAGCTTTATTTTATGAAAATAGCGATCGCATTTCCGGTGTTGTGGGTTTGAGAGCGATCGCATTTTAGCTATGTAATTGATACTCTCTTCCCAGTGAAAGAATACTAATCTTCTTCCTTCTTTCTTCGCGTCCTTCGCGTCTTCGCGGTTCATTTAATCTGTATTCTTCTGGTGTTGTAGGTTGTGGAGGTGCGATACTTGCGGTGAGGTTTGCGATAGCGAAGCGCTCCGTAGGAATCGCATTTCTGGTGTTGTGGGTTTGAGTGCGATAGCGAAGCGCTCCGTAGGAATCGCATTTTCGGTGTTTTGGGTTGTGAGAGCGATGTTATCTTAGTATTATCTTATCCATTTTTACAATATGCCACTAAATGAATTATTACCTACTGTTAGTCAACTATCTCACGAAGACAAATTGCGTCTTATTCATTTTCTATTATTAGCCGTAGCAAAAGAAGAAGGATGCAATTTAGAATCACCTGATGGTCAACAACAAGAACACTTGCTACTGAAACAACTAGCATCAACAGAAGCCGTTGTCTGGTCTCCTTATGATGCCCATGAAGCCGCCCAAACATTATCTGATATGCTAACAGCAGCACAGAAAGAAGGCCATGCTTGAGAGTAGAAGATTTCCCTTTATTGAGCGAAGTAATACTCCTGGTGTTTCTAGCAATATGCCTTATTTACCATTAATATTGACTCACAAAAACCGTTCCTGTGAAGTTATGGCTTTGTTAGATACAGGTGCAAGCGTTAATGTATTACCTTATGAAATAGGTCTGCAACTGGGAGCAGTTTGGGAAGAGCAAAAAGTCCCAATTCAATTAATTGGAAATCTAGCTAATTTTCAAGCAAGAGGATTAATTTTATCAGCTACCGTTGCTGAATTTTCGCCTATTTTGCTTGCATTTGCTTGGACAGAATCGAGAGAAGCACCCGTGCTACTTGGACACATGAATTTTTTTGCAGAATTCGATGTGTGTTTTTATCGTGCAGATTTAGCCTTTGAAGTACAACCAAGAAGAAAATAAATAAGAAAGCGATAGCAAAGCGCTCCGTAGGAATTGCATTTCTGATGTTTTGGGTTGTGGAGAGCGATAGTGCAAGCGCTGACTTGTCAGTTCGCACTATTCACCAACTAATCTAAGTGCTAACTCCTCAGCTAATTCTTCAGGAGTCACTTGAAAAGGTGAAACATGATAGCGATTAAGTGCTTCTAGAAATTGGTGACGACTAACTCCTGCAATTTCAGCAGCTTTAGATTGGGAAATCATACCCACTTCATACCATTTTACAGCAGCAGCTAAACGCATTTCTTTCACAAAAGTTTCTGGGTTACTGCGAAGTGCCGAAAAAACATCATTAGGAAGTTCAACGTTAATGTTTATGGTCATATCATTAATTATGTTGATTGATTTTTCTTAGGCTAACATTAATTCAGTGCTTGGTGGAAAGAATAATGTAAACTGATGTAATAAATGCCCTCAGAGACTTAGAAAATTTAGATAACGAGGAAGAGTAATTATGAATCACCATTACAGTATTTTAATTCAGTGGTCGAATGAGGATCAGAAATATGTAGTCAGTTTTCCAGAGTTCGGTCCTTATGCCCATACTCACGGAGAAAGCTATGCAGAAGCCATAAAAAATGGAGAAGAAGTATTAGAACTTTTAATTGAAGAATATCAGTTACAAGGAAGACCACTTCCACAGCCTTTAATGGTAGGTTCTTCTATGACAATTAGTCAGTAATCTCAAATGTTTGAGAATAGATTCAATAAACATTACTAACGCATTTAATGCAATTTATTTACCACTTATCCATATGACAGAAAATCGAGCTTACGTTCAAAATCTAGCCCAGGAATATATTGAAGCAGGTAAACCAACAGAATGGTTTGAACAACTTTACTCTCAAGCTAATAATGATGATACAGTTATTCCTTGGGCAGATATGAAACCCAATCATAACCTAGTACAATGGTTAGATGATCATAATATTCAAGGTCAAGGAAAAACAGCATTAACAATTGGCTGTGGTTTGGGAGATGACGCAGAAGAATTATGTAAACGTGGTTTTAAAGTCACAGCTTTTGATATTTCACCCTCAGCAATAGAATGGTGTAAAAATAGATTTTATAAATCTACTGTTGAGTATATAGTTGCTGATTTATTGAATCCTCCTGCAAAATGGAATCACACTTTTGATTTTGTTTTAGAATCATATACACTGCAATCCTTACCAACATCATTAAGTTCACAAGCCATTTCGCTGATAGCAGATTTTCTTGCTCCTGAAGGAATATTACTTATCATTTGTCGGGGTAGAAATATAGAAGATGCACTGGAAAAAGTACCTTATCCATTGACTAAAGATCAAGTAATGAAATTTGTTGATGCAGGTTTATCATTGATACAGTTTGAAGATTATTTAGATCAAGAGAAAGCATCTGTTGTTAGAAGATTTAGAGCAACGTTTCAGAAATAAATTATGCAATCCTCAGGACTTACGCAACTGGCACATTAGTAGGGTGCGTCAGATATCAACAATCTGTTTATTTGCAGGATTTATCCAGTAGTAAAGCACCCTACAACAGATTTTTAGTGTGACACTTGCGTAAGTCCTAATCCTAATTGACGTAAGTTGGATTGCTGTGTCGCTTAACCCAACCTACATAAGTAATTGGACAAAAATATTTACAGTCATTGCGAGCGAAGCGAAGCAATCCCAGCCCTTGCGATTGCGTCATTCCACTGCGTTCCATTCGCAATGACATTGTGTAATTAATTCTGTCCTAGTACTTATTGTAATTTTAATTAATCATTTTCATCAATTCCTGATTTACTATTAGAATTTATGGCGTTGCATAATTGCGGGATGATTTGAGAATCTGCATCAATATATAATCACCGCGTCTCCGTGTCCCCGCGTCAGCCTCAATCATCCCCTTATTCAGTAACGCCGAATTTATTTAGGTCTGGGCTTAGGTGTAGGATTACCAAGAATGTAATCACGACAAGCTTTAGTATCAACAGGTACTCCTTTTTTAGGATTACAAGGATTTGGCTTCTTCTCAGCGTTAGTATTCCCACCTATTGGAGCTTTTATAGGTTTTTCCCAGGGACACCGGATCGGTCTGCCTTTGTCATTAAAACATGGTACCTGCTGTTCTAGATTATTGCCTTGTGTAGTTAATGATTGTTGTTGTGCTAAAGCAGCAGGAGAAAATAACATAGTTGCTAAAAGTGTGGTACTCATTAATTTCTGAATACGATACATAATGGAATCCTTTGTTTAAGTGCGTACTACTTTAAATAGGATCAACCTTCCTGATTTATGCATATTCCCCACTATTCACCAAATAAATAACTCTCACTAATTAGCCAGAACAACGCTGTGGCAAGTAATTAAGTAATTAGGCAGAAGAAATTACACATATTCTTTTCCTGTTCCCTGTTCCCTGTTAAGAGTTCCCTGTTCCCTTCTTTTGTAAAGACTACTGATACCCGGCAGCTTGTAATAAAAATAACTCAGAATAACGTCCTCCTGCCTGTAATAATTCTTCGTGAGTTCCCAGTTCCAAAACAACGCCATCTTCTATAACTGCGATTTTGTCAGCCATGCGTACCGTTGAGAAACGGTGGGAAATCAAAAGTACCATCTGATGTTGAGTAATAGCCCGAAAATGATTAAAAATCTCAAACTCAGCTTGGGCATCTATTGCTGATGTTGGTTCATCCAATACTAAGATATCTGCTTGCGATCGCATAAAAGCACGAGACAAAGCAATTTTTTGCCACTGTCCTCCAGAAAGTTCCTGTCCTCCCTTAAACCAACGACCAAGCTGTGTCTGGAAGCTTTCCGGTAATTGGTCAATAAAAGGTTCGGCCATGCCTTTTTGGGCAGCAGTTTGCCAGCGGGTTTTGTTGTCTAAATGTTCTATATCACCTACGCCAATATTCTCACCCACTGTGAACTGATATCGGACAAAGTTCTGAAAAATCACACCAATGCGACGACGTAGCACATCTACATCCCATTCCTGCAAGTCCAATCCATCTAATAAAATCCGCCCAGAGTCAGGGGTGTAAAGTCGGGTAAGCAGCTTTATTAAAGTAGTTTTACCAGAACCGTTTTGACCCACAATTGCCAGTTTCTCTCCAGGTTTTAAATGCAGGGAAATGTTTCTCAACGCTGGCTGAGAACTACCTGGATAAGTAAATGATACATTCTCAAAACGGATACCATCTTGGAGATTTAAACCCGTAGTAGCCTGACCCGAAGATGTTGGTACTTCCTCTTCCAAGAAATCGTACAGATTCGATAAATATAGGTTGTCTTCATACATCCCGCCAATAGAAATCAGGGCATTGGCAAAAGTGGACTGTCCTTGGCGAAACACGGTGAGATACATTGTCATATCTCCCAAGGAAATTCTACCTACAGCTGTTTCTAAAACAATCCAAGCATAAGCTAAGTAAAAAGCAACTGTACTAACTAAACTGAGGAGATACCCCCACAACCCTCGCCGCAGGGTCAAATCACGGTCTTGTCCGTAGAGTTGAGCAAACAGGCTATGATAACGTCCTAGCAGCATCTCTCCTAACTGGTAGAGTTTGACTTCTGTAGCAAAATCTTCTCTGGCTAACAGATTTTCTAAATAATGCTGTTGACGAATTTCTGGCGCACGCCAACTAAATAAGCGAAAGGCTTCCCCAGCAAACTTCGTTTCGGCAATAAATACAGGCATAGCTGCCACAATCAGCATCACTACTGCCCAAGCTGAGAAATTTACTAGTAAAACACCATAGGTAATCAGGGAAAGGGCATTTTGTACCAAGCCAAAGGTGCGGGTGACTAGGGAAAGGGGACGGACGGATGCTTCTCTGCGTGCATTGATTAATTTGTCATAGAATTCTGAGTCTTCAAACTGCCGCAGATCCAGTGTTAACGCTTTTTCTAAGATGAGTACATTTACCCGCTGACCTAGTAACGCTCGCAACAAGGATTGACAAATGGTGATTCCCCGTTGGCTCCCTGCTAGTAAAATTACAGCGATCGCTTCTAATCCTACATAAAATAAAGATCCATAATTATTGACAACACCATTACTGTCTAAATTAACTTGAGAGGAGGCAAATACCACCGCATCAACAATTAATTTACCAAGGTAGGATATCGCCGCCGGCAAAAGACCAGCCACTAAAGTTAAACCAGCCAGAAGAATAGTCAGCGAGCGACTAGTAGTCCATACTAAGCTTACAGCCCGTCCACCATAACGGAAAACCGTCAGTGATTGGCGTAGGATATTTCGTTTTTTTTTAATTTTCATTTGAAAACAAAACTGAGCAAAATATTGTGATAGTTAATTTATCGTTCTTATATATAGGACTTACGCAAGTGTCACACTAAAAATCTGTTGTAGGGTGCGTCAGACTGCATAAATCCTGCAAATAAACAGATTGTTGATATCTGACGCACCCTACCAATGTGCCAGTTGCGTAAGTCCTGATATAATCACCATAGCAAATAAATAATGTGCTAAATTAATCAGTAATAAAAAAATTAATAGTTTTCCTAAGTCAGCAGAAGCAGGCAGACTAAAAATAGTAGCTGGCAAATGATTATCTTTGCAAAATAAATATTTTTCAGAGGGAACTCTTAACGGGCAACTCTTAACAGAAAAAACTCATGTTTAAGGGAGCATCCCAATTTTGCAAAAATATACGCAACTAACCCAAAAAACCTGTTAAACCTCTTACCTTCGCGCTCTTCGCGTCTTTGCGGTTCGTTTATTTCATGCTTTGTATTCAGTTGGAAGCTCAGATAAAAAATAAACTTACACATTTGGGATGCTCCCATGTTTAAAAACATGAGATTGAAATAATGATACTGTTTTTTTCGTGTCACTCTCCTTGTAAAAACATCCTTTTTTTTGACTGAGCTTTAAACTCTTAAACTTTAGTTTTTTATTTGTTCCCTGTTCCCTGTCCCCTTCTTTTGTAATAAAAAATACACCATACTTAATTAAGTATTAATTAAATATTAATTAATCATTCTTATCAACTCTTGATTTCCTATCTGTAACCTCAATCTTTCATTCTCAATTCTCAACCTCTCATTTTCCTGTTCCAATCTAATCACCATATCTTGTAAATCTTCCAATTTCGATTTTTTCTTAATTGCTTCTTCAATTGCAACTTTACGATTTTCTAAACTAAACCACTTTTGATAAATGGATGTGTGCATATTCACAGAATGACCCAAATTATCAGCAGCAGCTTTAATAGGAATCCCCATTAAATGCGCTCTAATTGCCCAACCATGCCGTAAATCATAGGGTTGAAACGGAATCCCCACAAATCTAAACCATCTATCTGTACCATGTCGCGCAGAGTTGATTTCTCGACTTGTAATTTTATCTTTAATTTTTGCTTTTAATAACTCAATTGCTTCTGTATCTGTTTTTAAATTAAAAGTTTCTATCCAACGCGGATATAATGGCAAAGCTTCCCGTTCTCCAGTTTTACATTCCTCATTTACACGCCATGTATTCATGACATTGTCTGATGACAACCACCAATTTAAATCAGGATTAACAAAAATCTCAATCGGTCTTAATCCATAAGTTGCTAACATCCCATAAACCCAACGCCAAAGTTTCCAATTATTTCTATCTTCCCTAGTTATCAACTTACTAGAACGATTGATAGCATAATTTTCAAACTTGAGATATTCTTGTTCTATCTCTGCATCAGTCGGTATATCACGTTTACGTTGAGAAATAGCTTTAATTTTCAAATTACTCAATTCTGGAACTTCTACACCAGAACATTTACATAAAACTCTAATTACTTTAATTAATTCATTTTTCACACTATCCGAAGACGTGCAGAATTTCACAGCATCAATAAAATTTGCACTTATTGCTATTTTATCCTTTGGTAAATGTGTTTTAGCAATATAGAAATAACTATTAAAAGTATTATTACTTTTGAGAGTGCGTTTTCTAGTTTGAAAATAGTTTTGCTCAAACTCAGAAATCAACTCTCCAATTGTGATAAATTTTGCTTTAAATCTAGCTTTACCTAAATATTTATCAGTCCAGATAAATTGTTTTCTAGCAATTAATCTTCCCAACTCATTAGCTTCTTCTTCCGCAGTATTTAAACCATCAAAACTAAATGGTATTCCCAAAGAAATATCATATTGCTTTGTGCCGATACCGTTTTTATCAACATCATCTGGTTTAATAGGGAGGGTAGTTCTCAACTGTAATGAATTACCGGATTTTCTGACAGAAACACTCACCCTTGCGGCTCTTAGTCTAGCATTAATTGCCTTTAATTCTGTTATTAATTTTGCCGTTAAGTGATTTTCTTGATTTTCTACTGCTTGCATTCTGCCTAAATATCCCCCATCGGTAATAGCTGTTTGGTGAAAATCGGCAAATGCTTCCTGTGTTCTGTCCATACCCTAGATTTACCCTAATAAAAAAACTGTTTACTCAAAACAATGATTGTGGCAAACATTTTAGAAAATAAACATTTTCCGGCTTTTAAAATTATATTATTGCTCTTTTCCGTGAAGGTAAAGCACAAGAAATCTACATCGTTACATCAGGTGAAATGATGGCGATGTACGCTGCAAACAACATCGCTCGTGGTGTTTTAAAATATGCTCACTCCGGTGGTGTACGTTTAGGTGGTTTGATCTGTAACAGCCGTAAGGTTGACCGTGAAATCGAATTGATCGAAACCTTGGCTGAACGTTTGAACACTCAAATGATTCACTTCGTACCCCGCGACAACATCGTTCAACACGCAGAATTGCGTCGTATGACCGTTAACGAATATGCACCTGATAGCGATCAGGGTAATGAATACCGCGCATTAGCTAAGAAGATCATCAACAACAAGAACCTCACCATCCCCACCCCAATTGAAATGGATGAATTGGAAGCATTGTTGATTGAATTCGGTATTCTTGATGATGACACCAAGCACGCTGAAATTATCGGTAAGCCCGCAGGTGCTACCAAGTAGTAATTAATAATTTAGGCACAGGAAAAAGGAAAACACTACATAATTTCCTTTTTACCTTCCTTCCTCTCCATCGGGGACATTCAAGTCCCCATTCCCAAAAACCTAATCCCTATTTCCGTTCCTTTAGGAGCAAGAGAGACTCACAATGACTCCTCCAGACGACAAAAAGATTGTTGAACAAAGAAAAGAACTAGTTAAAGAAGTTCTTAAAGCTTACCCCGAAAAAGCTGCTAAAAAGCGCGAGAAGCATTTAAACGTATTTGAAGAAGGTAAGGCTGATTGTGGTGTTAAATCTAACATCAAATCTCTTCCTGGTGTAATGACTGCTCGTGGTTGTGCTTACGCAGGTTCTAAAGGTGTGGTTTGGGGTCCTATTAAGGACATGATCCACATCAGCCACGGTCCCGTAGGTTGCGGTTACTGGTCTTGGTCTGGTCGTCGTAACTACTACATTGGTACAACAGGTATTGACACCTTTGGTACCATGCACTTCACTTCCGACTTCCAAGAACGCGACATCGTGTTTGGTGGTGACAAGAAACTCACTAAACTAATTGAAGAATTAGACGTATTATTCCCCTTAAACCGTGGTGTTTCTATTCAATCTGAATGTCCTATCGGTCTAATTGGGGATGACATCGAAGCAGTAGCTAAGAAGACATCCAAAACCATCGGTAAGCCTGTTATTCCTGTACGTTGCGAAGGTTTCCGTGGTGTGTCTCAGTCTTTAGGACACCACATCGCTAACGACATGATTCGTGACTGGGTATTCCCCAGAGCAGACAAAGCTAAGAAAGACGGTACATTGCAGTTTGAAGGCACTCCCTACGACGTAGCCATCATCGGTGACTACAACATCGGTGGTGATGCTTGGGCCAGCCGCATTCTGTTAGAAGAAATCGGTTTGCGTGTAGTTGCTCAATGGTCTGGTGACGGTACTATCAACGAAATGTTGATGACCCCCAACGTGAAGATGAACCTCATCCACTGTTACCGCTCGATGAACTACATCAGCCGTCACATGGAAGAAGCTTATGGTATTCCCTGTACAAAATATGAGTTAATGGTGTTGTAAACCGCAATTTAGTCCACGCCTAACTTTGCTCAACTTGAACAGTGTGCTGAAAGAGCAGAAAATGGATTAAATTTTAAGCCAAATTTAAGACACCAATGGAAATCTCTGATCAGGGTATTTTTGAGGGGTATGAGCCGCCTGCATCTACTGATGGTAGTTACAAAGGAATCCAAAAGCAGATGGCAGCAACTCAACAACATTTAGATAAGAAATTTCAGAAGGCGATCGCAGATGCTAAATCTCGACTCAGGGCTGGAAAGGTAAAAGTTGGTTTGGTGGTGGCAAAGGACTCTATTCAACTGCAAGCATCCTTACCGTTGAAGTCTGGGGATATTGACCGGAATGGAACTGGTTACAAGCAGTACAAAATTTCTCTGGGCATCCCTGCTAGTTTAGATGGGGTCAAGACGGCTGAGGAGGAGGCACAGGAGTTAGGCAAATTAATGGCCCGTAAGCAATTCGAGTGGACTGATAAATACTTAGGTAAACTCGCAAAAGTCAAGGATGACATCTCAACTGTTGGTGATACTTTGAAAGATTTTGAAATTAAATATTTTCAATCTCACAAGTTAACGCAAAAAAGTAAACATACATTCTCTTACTATTTAGACTATCTAAAACGGTATGTGGGATTAGACACGCCTTTAAACCAGGAATCAATAGATTGTGTAATTGCAAATTTACAGAATGAACACGCAAAACAGAATGCGGTTAAAACTCTGAAGGTTCTTAGAAATACTTTAACCATCACAACGTTTAATTTAGAAAATATCAAAATTAAAAAACCACAAACTCAAATTAGGGATATTCCCAGTGATGAGGATGTGGTTTTGTATTATCAAAGTTTCTATAACTACTCCCGAAGCCGAAACCCATCTATAAAAAAGAGTTGCTTGGATAGTTGGAAGATGTGGCAATGGGTATATGGGATGCTTGCTACTTATGGGTTACGACCGCGAGAATTATTTGTAACTCCTAATATTGATTGGTGGTTGAGTTCAGAAAATATTGATAATACTTGGAAGGTCCACCCAGACACCAAAACGGGATATAGAGAGGCTTTACCTCTACATCCCGATTGGGTTGAATTGTTTGATTTGAAAAATCCTGAGTTTTTGGAACTGTTGAAAAACCAAACTGATAATAAGGTGAGTTTTTCTGATATCAACACTATTAGAGTTAATTGCTCATCATGGTTTAGGCGGGTAAATATTCCCTTCACACCCTATGATTTACGCCATGCTTGGGCAATTAGAGCGCATATTATGGGTGTACCAATTAAAGCCGCTGCTGATAATTTGGGGCATTCAGTGGAGATTCACACTGAGGTTTATCAGAAGTGGTTTAGCTTGGAGAATCGGAAGAAGGTAATTAAATTGGCTGTTAATAGGAGTGATGATGTTGAGGCTTTGAGAGAAGAAAATGCCCGGTTAAGGGCTGAAATTGAGTTTTATAAGTTGACGCTGGCACGACGGCAGGTGTCTGAATTAATTGGTCAATAAAACTTCTTTAGCAGTTAATTGTAATTCTGGGAATGTTGGGGAAATTATCAAGTCGTCGCCGCGAAACTGGTTAACTTGATATTCTCCATCAGCTAGAGAATAAATTGATAAGGTTGGTGATTTGGGATTACCAATAAATCTCCTGCCACCAACGCCTAGGTAATCTATGATCCAGTATTCGGGAATCCCAATCAGTTCATAATCGGTGGACTTGTTAGAGTAATCAGTTTGCCAGTTACTGCTAACAACTTCGGCTACGAAGGGAACTGATGCAGCTTGGGTGAGGGTGGATTCCTTCTCCCATAACGGTTCGTTAGCTAAGTTGCCAGGATTTAATAACAATATATCTGGACAATAAGCTGATTCTGCTATTGGTGTTTTAACGAAGGTATTTTTAGTAATCCTGTAGGGTTTGTTATCACGAATTATCTCTTTCATAAGGTTGTGGCACAGCGTCAAAATTATAAATTCATGTTCCCCTAGCGGTTGGTTCATTTCTACAATTACTCCGTTGTGCAGTTCGTAACGCCCTGTGTCTGGATACCATTGACTAAATTGTTCAAAAGTTACTGGTTTGGGTAAGGCTTGAATCATAACTCACCTTCACTTGTTCTATTACTGCCATTTTACTACTGGACGCAAACCGTCATATTTTCCTCAAATGATGAGAGTAAAAGCTAAACGCCGAAAATTTACTTGGCAACTGAACCCAAACTACACTATCAATTCTTGTGATTACTCCCTTTTTCCCATTGTTCGTACCATTAATAATTTCTACTTGATCGCCAACGACAAGAGAGGTCAAGGGAGATTGCCTAACAGCTACGATGTTCATCATTTTTATAGATATTTCAGATGAAGAAATTCCAGGTGTTATCCCGATGACATCATGCTTTGTGGAAAGTATTTTTTTGATTTTGAATATTCCCACATTCTCCTTTGCCGAGTAGTAAACCCCATCTACCTGTAAGTGCGGACAGCCTTTAACAATGTCTATTTCCATTTCTTTGGGCCGATCGATAACAGGTTTTACCTCACAGATTGAGCGGTGGTAAAGCCCGATGATATTCCCGTCACGCGCCAACTGCACAGAATCAGGTTCGACATAACCAACAACTTCGCCTGCAACGTTCATCGCTGCCACCCAACTACCAAGGGGAAATTGTTGATCAAGGGGTAGGGACTGAGTACTAGGGATTGTTTTCACTGCTGTAGATGCTTCGACATATATATCAGAAATATTCTCTGGGATATCTGTAAAGGTGGGGGTTAATCCACCAGTTCCACCAGGTTCCTTGTCTGGTAAGGCATTTGACCCACCAGGCAATCCACCAGGCAATCCACCAGGCAATCCACCAGGTTTAATATCTTCTGCGGATATTCTTTGAATTAGCCAGTGATCGTAAGTGGGGATATTGTCGTCTAGACCAGGTACGCGAAGCCTTAAACCCCTGATAAAGCTACCTTTGTAGTTGACCTCCTTTATCACTGGACAATTGAGAATGGTGTGACAAGTTTCAATCAAGTCTGGGGAGAAAGTTCTACTGCTTTTTGGGGAACCACCGGAGTTTAGGCAATGGCGAACGTAAGAACCAAACAAAGTGTATGGTGTACCGTTGTTACCTTCATTTCTGTCATTGCCAATTGGAGTTAAAGCGGTGGGGTCATAGACAATGCAGTCATTGATCCAACTGCTGACAGAATCACCTTTCATTTGGTTGTCCCAGAATTCCAGGGTACAGGTAACTATTTCCTTCTCGCCTTTGAGAACAGCACTCACGCGAGCATCTGGTATGGAGAGTAAGTAATTGGTAAAGGCTGATAACTCAGGTTCAAATTCTCTTGATAATTCCCGGCGTTGAGTTTCTACAACTCGTTTGTTACAGGGAACTGTGATTGTTCGACGTTTGGCACGGCTGCTACTGCCACCGCTAAAAATTGGGAAGTTAGAGCAAACTAAGGTCATGCCCTTGTAGTCAAAGTTGAAAGATTTTTTACGCTTTTCTTCAGCCCTAACTTTGTCACCACCTGTCAAACTTAAAAATCTACCAATTGAACCTTTGAATGGGTCTTCCTCTGGGAAGATTACTAAACGTTTACCGAAGGCGTTAGCACCTTCAAATTGATTCGTACACCAAATTGGTAAATTAGTTACTAGGGTATTTTGTTCACCAATTAATTCAGTTACGAGTCGGGTAAATGTTCCTTTACCTGTTCCACCCAGTCCAATTAAGTGCATAAATTTCTGCAAATCGTACCGTCCTTTGATGACGGCGTTGCAGTAACAAATTAATAATTCTTTGACATCAGGATTACCGTCTGATAGGTGTTCCAGGAAATTATTAATATTATTCCAATTACCAGCAATCTCAGAATAAGACCTTGGTAAACTCCAAGTAAGTCTAAATCCTGGTGCGTGTTTATGTAACTTCCCATTGACAATTTCCAACACCCCGTTCTCAAATGGTAAAAATTCACGGGAATCAAATTCATTCCACCGACGTTCAATTAATTCATGGCGAAGTAATTTTAAAATGTTGCTAACACAATCAGCCCCAAAATTATACGCGCCTTTCTCTCCTAAGATTTTGTAAACCACAGCCTCCATATACTCGTTAGATTCTGGAGACCATACACCATTGGCATCAGCCTCATATCTCATCCATGATTTAGTTTCATCGTTGAAGGAGATAATGTGGCGATAATCTTCAGCTATTTCTTTGGCCATTTGATCCGGTGGTGGATTCTTATGCTTCTCTGGTTCGTTATTATTTGGACTTCCAGATTTAAATGTTTTTTCTAACCTAGCAACAGCGTCGGAGTACGCACGGTCAAAAGCTCCTGAACCTGAATTAACAATTAAATCATCAATTCCCTTCCCTTGCTCAGGTCGCCAAAATATATCTTCTAAGTATGGGTTACAAGCAATTTTCAAGGCATCTGATAATCTTTTCTTGCCTTTGGTGACAGAGACTTTGGCTTTGTGCTTATCATCCCTATCCATTGCGAAAAGCCAAATGGAAGCTTCATAAGCAAGCTGTTTTAAATCGTCAGTTAGTCGCGGTTCTAAATCTATACCATCATCATCTTTAGATTTACCACCACCGCAGCGACACCCATAAAGTGCAATGGTTACATATCCTTGAGACAATGCTGATAAACTTTTCTTGCCTCCCTCAGAAACAATCCTGGGAATCTTGGCGGTACTAAGCCATTCCCAAAAACTACCATCTAGAGGAATATCTACGCCGTATCTAGATGCAATCTTTTTTCTGATGCTTGTTGGGATTGGTGGTAAAAATGATCTATCACCGTTGCCTTTAGGTGCTAAATATTTGTAGGGTCTTTGGCGGTCTTCGTCCCAAATGCTAACTATTGCCTGCCACAAACTACCATCTTCATTTCTTAGGAATGCGGCGTATATTGGCTCTCTACACTGATGCCCAAATCTTGTAAAGTACCAGCCCAATTCCTCATGTATAGGGGTTTCTACATCTCCCCAAGATGTGGTTTCTACGTCTTCATGAAACTCTACACACTCAAGCAGTAGCTCCATAGTTATGGCACTACCGTTAGTGAATGAATCTATAATAAATGTTTTAAAATCTTCGAGTGATGCAAATCTGTTTCGCGGTAAAGTGACTACTTCAGAAAGGCTTTGTGAGTCTTTTTCTGTTATAATTACATCATCATTAATATCGTTTTTGTTGTCAGGTGAACTGCTAATTCCCCTGGCTTTTTTCTTGGTTGTAACCATTATACCGTCTCCGTTATTTTTAAGAGTGAATGTCTGCCTAAAAGGGGATGTCGTCGGGGTCAGGCTCCGATGTTAAAAGTTCGTCGGGCTTGTTGACCCCATGAACTTTTTTGTGCCGTCGTCCTTCTTGACCAGGGCCAGCGCCTCGTGTGCTAAATAACATCTGGCATGATGGGGAATTCCAAATTTTGTGAGCATCTTGAGGAACGCTTCAATTTCTTCTCGGTGCTGTGAGGCGATATCAATTATGTCGTCCAGGATGAACAAGATTCCGTATGCCAAGACTCTTACTTTCGAGTGTGTGAGGTTGTTGCCGTCTTTGTTGGCGGAGATTCTTTCAAGGATGGGGATGATGGCTGATTTATTCATTGGTTATTTGTGATCGGCAATGGGAATATTGGGTAAGGCAGGTTAGTTGCAGCCAACCTGCTTTGTTGTTAATTGGAGCAAACTCAGGCAATGGTTACACCGAGTGATGATGATGTTATAAATTTCCCGCAAAGCCCCGGCGGCTGGGATTTGTCAACAGGTAAGGTAAGTGCGGTATTGAAAGAGATAGCAGATACTGCTAATGGAAATCGAGATGGCGGTCAATTAGTCACTTACCTGGTAAGAGAGGGTGCTGCTTGCGAGTTTTTATCCATCAATGGTGGTGGATGGCGCAAAGGCAAGGTGAAGTTAAGGATGGAGTTTGAATTTATCCCTGACGAACCAGAATCCGTTTCACTCCCACCAGTAAAACCAGAATCACCTTTAGATGACCTGAGAGCCGAACTGCTGAAAAACGAATAATTACACGGGACACCTCCTTGATTTGATTACCCGCCTCCAGATAGGCGGGTTTCTTTTTTAGCACTCGTGTCTCATCCACTACTTGTAGGTACTAACTGATGTGCCGGAAACTCTCACTGACACAAGCTTTCGCTACTGTTGAGGTTTTGTGAGATTGTGTAAGGTAAGCAGGATTGTTTGGCAGACCTGCTTACCGTAGTTTAGTAAATATCCGGTTAGCGCATCCTGTTTAAGGGTTGCGTTAATCGCACCTTTTGATTATAATATGAGAGAAGGCAAAAAGGAAGTCTTAACGCCAATGTCACTTAGGAAACGAGTTAACTTGACTCAAAGAAAAGTAGCTCAAGAATTAGACATCCGCACTCAAACGGTTGGGGCATGGGAAAAAGGAGGCGTTCCACACCTACCCCCATCCAAGATGAAAAAGCTGTGTGACATCTATCAATGTACGCTCGATGACTTGATAGAAGCTTTTGAGAAAAATGTCTACACATCAAATGAATCTGTGGTTTAGACGGACAAACAGCGCAAAAACCGGAGAGATGGCAGCCTCCTAGAACAACGATCTGCCAGCGCCTAATCAACGTCTAATCCCAGCAACTAATTACCAACAACTGCATAACAGGAGGAGATAGCAGCCCTCCAGCATTGAGCGAATATCAAAGACCTGCTTGCGGTTGAGTGACCCTTAGCTTTTGCATGGATGCAATGCAGACATACATTTTGTGGAGATGAAATGACAGTACAGGAATTGATTGAAAGATTGTCCAAGCTTCCACCTGAAGCAGAAGTACATTTTGAAGGCTACGACGATGATGAGGCTGAAGAACTTCTTGATGAGCTAATCTTAGACGTTCTGCCTCCTGACTCGCAGACACATATTAAAGAAGGTTCCTTTAGCCTTTTACCCCTAAAAGATAAAGACTGTCAGCCATGATTAAAACCTCACTATCACTAACAATTTCAGCCGCATTTGGACTCGCAGTATGGCTAATACTCCCCCACTCAATGAAGTTCCTCGCTGAATTATTCCAGCTACTTTTACTCTGCCACCTCTGCTTTATAGCAGGCAGAATATCCGGTCTTGATTGGTTATTGGGTAGTTATAAAGACCTATTTCGTGAGTGGTTCTGCAATGAAAACTAAAAAGAGATGCCCGGACTGTAAAAATACCCTAACTTTTTACAAGTCCAAAGAAAATTGGAATTTCTACAGGTGCGAAACCTGCCACCAAAGTTTCAAACTTTACGCCACTAATATGTGATGAAAGAAGCATCTATCTGGGATTCGGTTGCTTACTATGAAGCCAGAAAAAACTTACCTCAAGGCTTTTCTGCCTTCAAATGTCAAACCGGTAAAAGCTGGGATATCTATTTCAAACTAACTGAATCATCAACTCCAGAAACAATCCAGCGCAACTTGACCGAGAAAAAAGCTAAAGCTAAAGCCAAATTACTTAACTCAGTTCTTGAAACCAAATGACATCAACTCCTTTGATATTACATAGAGGTTCTGGGCGCAAAATCAAGCGCAACAAACTAAACCGAGAAACCCTATATTATGCAGTAGCATTTGTACTGTTTTCTCAACACATAGCTATTCATCTTGGTGGTAAACCAAGGGATTGGATGACACAGGTAGGGCAAGAAGCAGCCGCTTTGCTCCTTAAATCCACCGAAAATGAATTAGATGAATGGCTCACTAATTGGCTTTTAGATATTACCCAAAATGATACCGCTCATAAATCTGATTAGAGAAGTTGAATCCTTGCTCAACGACATTAAAGAGCATCCTGAATATTCAGAAATTCAAGAAAACGGTTACGAACCCGATCTGAAAATTGAGGATGCAGAAACAGCCCTTACATACCTTGAGTGGAAATTAGATGAGCAAGATTGAATGGTGTGATGAAACATGGAACCCTGTGGTAGGCTGTAGTCGAATCTCAGCGGGTTGTAAAAATTGTTATGCAGCAACTCAGGCTGCAAGTGGTAGGCTTCAACAATTTACCCAATACCAAAAGGTTAAAGAATGGGATGGGACAATTCAGTTAGTCCCAAGCCAATTTGACAAGCCTTTCAAGTGGAAATCAACCAAGAGAATTTTCACTTGCTCAATGGGTGATTTATCTTACGAATACCGCGCACCTGGACTTGATAAGGGTAGGGATAAGAAATTTGGGAATATCAAAAACTTCCCTCTTTATTTACAAGTTAGGGAGTTTCCGGCATGAAAGCAATAAGCCTTTGGCAACCCTGGGCTTCTTTGGTTGCATTAAAAGTCAAGACCGTGGAAACACGTTTTTGGTACACAGATTATAGAGGTGACTTATTAATCTGTGCTTCAAAAACAATGAACATGGAATACCAAGATTATTACTATTCACTTCCTAGTATTCCAATGCTTTCAGAGTCCAAACCTGTTCCATACAAAGATTTACCGCGCGGGTATGCGGTAGCAAAAGTTAGCTTGATTGACTGCATCAAAATGACTAAAACATTAATTGATAAACAGTCAGACATAGAAATTGCCTGCGGTAATTGGGAGATTGGACGTTATGCCTGGATGTTTGGAGATATTACCCCTATAACTCCTTTCCCTGTTAGAGGACAGCAAAAACTTTTTGAGGTTGAGTATGACCAAATCAAATAAAGAAACATTTGATCAATTCATTCAAAAAGTTATCGGATCACCCCCCAAGAAAAAACCGTCAACTAACCAAGAAAGTTTTGACGAGTTTATCAAGAAAGTTAAAAAAGCCAACGGACTTTAATGGAGTGATTAATCATGGACTTCAGAATAATTAATCCCACATTCGGCTATTCCGAACACATTGACCAAAAAGCCCGTGAGTGGGGAGGAGTTGAAGAGAATATTCTTGATTACCTGTGTGATGTCGCCAACCTTGAAAAGTTTGCTGACATGGCACACGATTCTGACCAGATAGCATCTTACATTGACCCTTTTCTATCCAACGCTGAAAAGTATTTTGATGCAATGGAAAAGATGAGTGACGGTCAAGTCAAATGGACAGAATTACGTAAAAAATTCAGTTCTAAAGTTGCTGATTCCCTAGCCAAAATTAGGAAATTAGATTCTGAATTTGGCGCTGGAATGGAACTAATTGACGCTCAAGATAGAAGTGATAGAACCAGACTGGAAGCTAAACGTAAAAATGCTCTAACTGAAATTGCTACTACCTTGCAGCATGACTTACAGGCTGAATTGTTTCGTCATCAGAACAAAATTGCTGATATTACCAGCCGCGAGAAGGTGCAATCCGAGCGACAGGCAATTCAGCAATCTGTTCGGGAGAAACGCCAATCACTAATGCAGAGAGTCAAACTTGGCAGTCGTGGTGGCAATCCCCCAGAAGAGAAAATCAACATTGGTTAGGTCAATTTTCACCAAATAGGAGCAAGGCTGATGTTAGTACGGAACTCGACTCCAACTAACACCAGCCCTTTTCATTTTAAAGGGCTGGATGACAACAAGCAACAATCTGTACCACAGCAATTGGTACAGGAAAATAATAGAGAGCGGACTTTTAGACGTGCTGGCAATGCCTGTGAAATTGCAGCTGGCACTGCTCTCAATTCCACAATAATTTTTACCTTTCACCTTTTACAGGTTCACCCAGCTGGTTTACTTTTGGCAGTTGGCACTTGTCACTTTTACTTTACCGCCACTGCCGTTGGTGAGAAATCTTTCTCAGTTGCAATGATTGGGTGTGCCGGTTCGCTCAGTTGTTTGTGCGCTTTAAGTGAACCCGTGGGGGAATGGTGGGAGGCTAGAACATCTATCAGTTCAGCATCTGAAGAGATTCAGCGAATTTACCAACCTCAGAAAGAGATGCCTGACTGGGTAGGAGGAATTGCGATTGCACTCCTATTGTTTGGGGTGAGAGTTATATTCTCCAAGATATTCATCAAAAAGTAATTGGTGGTGGATTGCCTGGTGGATTGCCTGGTGGATTGCCTGGTGGATTGCCTGGTGGATGAAACCCTTGATATACAAGGGTAGTGGTGGAACTGGTGGATTGACCCTATGTTTTACAGGTGTGGAAAATGAAATATATCAATGTATGGCATAAGCAATTATCCAAAGCTCAAACCTCAGCCCTGATGCTGAAAATTAACAGACACTCCTTTGATAAACGGATTTCAATAATTGCATCTGCTTTATTTATCGGAGTGGCATCATCGGCAATGGCTTGGAGTGGAACAAGTTCAGCCCGAATTTACTTTTGCATCAAATCTCCGGCTGGTAAAGTTTGCGCCGATAAAAATAACAGGCCATTCAGGATGACTCCTTACCACTGGGAACAGTGGGGACTTGACGGTCGCTCGAAGTATGTGATTAAGAAACGGGTAGAACTGCCCAGTAACCCAGCTAAACCATTTCAGTCAGCTGTAGGATTTATCAGTTTCGCCGTGGCGGGCTGGATGTTCAGGCAGTTTCAGCATGAGCAAAATCAAAAAGCCAAGTGGGATGCCCTGATTCAGAAAAGGGATGAGGCTATCAGCGAACTAACTACCCAAATTGAACTGATGGAAGTTTACCGAGATGTCGAATTGACCGCGAACGACAATGCTGTGGTTATTCAACAAGCTGAACTATTAGCTGAAGTGGAAGTGAAACTTACTCAGATGGAAGCTTCAGAATTAATTTTTGAAGCAGAAACCGCTGGCATGAGTGAGGAGCAGCGTATCGCCTACATTGAATTTATCCGTAACCAGCAAACACCTTATCTGTCAGGGAATCAAACTTTGGGTAAAACAATTGACCCCAAGGATAAAGTTGAGGGCAACGAAACCAAGTCATTGGAAACTGATTGGTTCACTCATGCGGTTGACTACTTTTGCGTTCTGATTTGGGGTGGACAGGGGGGAGGGAAAACCACGGCGGCCAGTCACATCGTACATTCCCGAAAAACCCGTGGTGACAGGGTGGTAGTTTTAGATCCTCATGCTGAGAAGGGTCAATGGAAAGGATTAGAGGTTATTGGTGCGGGAATGAATTATAAAGCCATAGATGAATTTATGGGCTGGTATTTTGAGGAATGCAAACGCCGCTATCAAATATTAAGAGAGCATGGTAAAGCCGCAGTAGAAAAGCTGGGAAGAATTTGTTTGGTAGCTGAAGAGTTAACTAATTACGCCAAACGCTGTAAAAACTCAGGTGATTTTATTCAGGCGTGTTTATCTGACAACCGCAAAATATTTTTCAACTGCTTATTCATCTCTCACGGTCGAACACTGGCGTTAATGGGAGATGCTAAAGGCACTTCAAAAACTCGTGATGATTCGTTTTTAGAATTACATTGTGTTGCTCCAACTGGTGGCAGCAGTAGAAATTGGTCAGTGAAATATCCCGGCGGGGAGTTTTTACCAGTGACCGTACCAGAGTGGAAGACAATTTTTGATTTTGATGGAAGGAAGGAAGCAACCCCGCTGACTTTAGAAAAGTTGGAGGAAATTTGGGAACTGGAGTGCGATCGCGACTCTGAAACGTTTGAAACGGCTCCTGAAACGATGAAACAACCTGAAATCAATCCTTCTGAAGACATTGACCAGCGTTTCACACGTTTCAAAATGACCCAAACTGAAGCTATTCATGAAATTCATCGGCTGAAACTTGAAATGAAATTCAACCAGACAGAAATCATCAAATTCCTTTGGGGGGAAGCACCTGGAGGTAAAGAAGCCTATAAAAAAGCCGTTTCAGAATACAAGTGGCTGCTAGGAGAAACCTAATCTCTAATTTACAGATATTTAACAACCTCTTTCATCATGCTGATTCTCTCAGCATGATTTTTTTTGAGGATAGAAGCAACAATATCAATCCCTAAAACTCTAATATGTTTTTCGTCTGCTTCGTGTCTTAAGTAAAATTCAAGACCAGAACATAATTCCACAATGGCTAAAGCTTGATCATAAGAGTAAAGATTATTAATCATTTTTCCTCAACATTTAGTTTAAATTTTATTTCTTGAACATCGTCTTTTATTGCATCTAATTTTCTATCTATGTCTTGAAATTCATTTGCAAGTGAGCTTGACTGTTGAATTAAGGCATTTTTTATGTGTCCAAATTCTCTTTCCGCTGCATATTTTTTAACTTCATTTTTTTTATCCTGTTCATTCCACCAGAAGATACTGGAACCAATTGCTAATAAGGTTCCTATCATTCCCATGAGCAGTCCTAATAGTTCGATAGCCATATTTTTATTAATTTAATAGATATTTTTTTTACAGATTAGTTTCCTAATTTAGATTTTACGTAATTATAAAATTGTTGAATTTGAGTTGATACTCCCTGCACTTGAGTTGATACTCCCTGCACTTGAGTTAATACTCCTTCAATTTGACTTGAAAGCCCAAGCAAATCTTCTTGAATATTCGTATCTATAGAAAATTCATCATTCAAGAAAGATTCGTATAAAGTAACAGTAATAGATTTAATGGGAGGTCTAGGACGCACTTCTAGAGTGCATCCTACAAGCTCCTCCTTTGGTAAAGTGAGCATTTTCGCACCTTCCCAAAGTGGATACCATGTACCATCAAATCTCCCCCCGGGTGTATTCATGAATGGGATAAGCCAAGCCACTTGCTCCCATTCACGCCCCGGAACTTCGCAGGATACCGCTATCCTGCGATTAGTCCAATTGTGGATAAAAAGTATTGTGGGCTTGGGCGAAACAAATAAATCATCAAATTTTTTCTGTCCAACTTTTGCCCACATATCAATTACCTACACTAATACAATCGTTACGTTGGCTTCACGATATTCAACATCAAAACTCAAATCTTGAGTTTGCACGGAACCTTGGAGAAAACGTGCGTCTTCTATAGTTCCTTGCACATCGGATAAATCAATGTTCGATTGAAAAAGTGACCCGTCCCAGTACCCCGTAATCGCGCCCGCTTCGACTTTAACCACAACGTATTCCATTGATTATTTCCTTTTAAACTAAATCAAACCTATTTTGTGAATTTCAAAAAATAATCAAATAGTAAACTTAGCTCGTCGTGGCGCTCTCACCTTGGATATTTGCCCTCCGCCGTAAGTCTTACCTATAAGGTCTTCCGCCACGGTATCAGCTTTATCTGGAGACACCAAAATAGTAGTACTTTGATTTTTCTTGTTTTTTTGATACGTGATGACAAAGGGAACCATGCCTTTGTCCACAGCGTCCGATCTGTTCTCGGCCACAATAGTCCGACCGGCAGGCGGCACTCCATCATCATCTAAAGTCCACCCAATCTCGGTGGCGATGCCGCCGATTATATTGGGTAATGATTTCAGATAAATACTCTTAGTAGTACCAATATCTATTCGGTACTTCGATTTTTTAGTAACCATGATGCTCTAATCCTTTACTATCATGCATTCTGGCATAGGAAAAGAGCTTCAAATGCAAAGGAAATATATTATATGTCCGCGTTTTGGTTCTCGGTCGGAACCGTTACCCATACTTCTTGATGATTGCGTCAGGGAACCGTCCGGTAGTGTCCACGAGCGGGACAGGAAACTCCCTGTTATCAACAATCATGTAAGCGTATCTAAATCGCACTTTCGCACTTGGTCGCCACCGCTTCTTGGCGACGGACTTACCATAAACCATCTCCTTGCCTACGGGTTTTGTAATAGATGCTCTTTGAGGTTTGTCACTCGTTCCCACGAATTCAGAAGAATATGGAAGCAAAAGAACTTTACAAACTTTTTTGATAATATCAATTCCTTCTGATTGAGAAAGTGCAAAAATTTTCAAAGTTTTGATACCATTTTTCACATCAACATAACTAATTACCTGCTTTCCTTTGGAAAAGGTAATACCTTTATTTGCCTCTACAAATTCTTCCGCAATTCTTGTAGCGAAGGGAAGTGCTTTTGCAGGGGTCATAGATTCTTTAGTGTATCCCATGATTCTGAAGGAAATCTGAGCCTCCACCGGGCGTAACCCATCAGGAATGGAAGCTTTATCCTGTGAGAAATATAAAAATATTTGTGGATGAAGTTCATAAGCTTCTTGGAATTGTTGACTTGGAACTCCAAAAACTGGTGCTAATCCGCGAAATCCGTACCCTAGAATAATATAAAAATAGAATAAACGTAGTAACGTAATTGTGGCAGTATCCTCATCTTTTATCGTACAAGCAGTACGAATTGCCCCTCTGGTAGATGCTATCTCTGGTTCCCAATTAGGACCTAAATCTTTAAAATATCTAGCTAAAATCTTGGCATGATCACGGCGAATCATGTCTTGCAAATGTTCCCACGCGTCCTTGGGTAATGTCATTAGTCGTCAGCCTCCAGCTTATCAATTGGATCTTCTATATCTAAACCTTTTGATTCGTCCTTGTCGGCGGTTCTCTTCTCCTTTTCCTGCTTCGCCTCAGGAACCTCTTTCCCTTGGGCTGCACCTTCATTTTGTTCCCAGCTGTCTGCAAGATTTTTCGCCGATTCCTCCAAATCCTCCTTTGCTGATTTAACGTTTAATGGTTGCTGCGAGACATTCTCTACCATTGAAGCTGTCTCTTCCAAACTATTTAATTTCGTAAGCAGAGGATTTGAAAAGTTTGGCGTGGGATTGAACCAACCATAGGCATTCTCAAAAACCTCACCTGCATTTCTTAACGCGTTCCCTATTTTTGAAGTTTGACCAGAGATTACTTGCAGTGCATATAAAGTTGTGTCTGCCATGTCTAGGAGGGAAGAGAATAGATTCCCAGCTGCTTGATAAATGCGATTATATTTAGCCCATTCCTTTTTGATGTTGGTGTAATTGTCCTCTCCAACAATAGCTTTTATGGTATTTTCTACTGTTGAATTAATAGCACTGGTAACATCAAATGCTGCTCCTGAATCATCTTTTAGCCCAATTGTATCAAGAGCATTTTGTATTACTTGCATTAAGGTAGTGCTTATGTTAGAGCTTAATTGCAATGCATTATGTACAGTTCCTGCAAATATTAGAAGATTAAGCAATCTATCCAATTGCAGCCATTTAAAGCCGCTCAACAGTTTTAGATAACTCACCTGAACAGCAGACTGCACACTTGCTGTTAAGGATAAATTAGTTGATGTGGTAATGTCTATTTTCTTTAATAGTCCAAGGTCTAACGGAGGGTTGTTTACGTTAGTTACATTGGTGTAGTTATTGTTTGTGTAATTATTGATTATTGTCACGCCTTTACCTACTGCTAATTTTAGCCCTGCTATAACTGCATTTATCGCATTTATCGCCAAGAAAATAGCTGCTACTTGAATTCCAAATGTAGCGATTTGAGCAAGTATTTCTGGAATCTTGTCAATGAGTGGCTTGATTTTTTGAAGCTCTTGAAGAACATTGGATTTTATCTTATTAATTTCACCGGTAAAGTCACTTTTTAGCTTGTTTAAGGAAACAGCTAAATCAGTTTTTATGCCTTCAAGAGACTTGTTGAAATCAATAGCTAATTTCTCAAGAGACTTGTTTAAATCAAAACTTAATTTCTTAATAGTTTTATTCAAATCCAAAAATTGTTTTTGGATTAAGGTATTTATACTCTTTATCTGAGAGTTTATTGCTGCGATAAATTGATCAAGCTGAGACTTGATTGATTTAACTAAAGCTTCAAGATTTATTATTCTATCTTGCAGTCTCAATAAAGCATTGTTAGTAGCATTTGTTAAGAAGGCGATTTCAGATTTAATGAAAGCCTCCAGGCGCTTGAAAGCATCCAGCGCGGACTTCTCTATAAATTTAATATATTCTAATGCAGAATCAGCCTTAGTTGAAGCTTTATCCGCTTTCCCTTCTGCCTTTACTGCTAAAGTAGCGGCTGCTCTAGCATCATCCTTAGCCTCTTGTATTCTGGCAAGTATTCCACTTAAATCGAACTTGCCATTCTTAAGGAATAATCCCATCCCAAGTTCGAGTAGCTTGGATAAAAGTACGCTACCAATAACAGATAAAATAATAGTTTGAACCAGCGCTGGTAATCCAGCCAATAGCCCTGTTACAAGCTTTTGAATAGCACCAATAGCACCCCATAGAGCTTTATGTTCAGCAGCATTTACTTGCTTTTCTGAATCAAATTTAAACTCTAATATTTGTATTCTTCTGTTTTGTGCTTCAGACTTCTTGTTGATGTCTACAATTTGCCTTTTTATTTCATCTATTTGACGCTGGAGCATTGCATTTGGATTCCCCTTATCGTACTCAGGCTGCCATCCAAATCGCTTTTGTAAATTGTCTATACCTTGATTAAATCTGGCGGGAATATTGCTAAATGAAGAATTTCCAGGGACACCCATGCTAAAACCTAAGTAATAATTTTAGTATTTTACTAACGAAGAATCCAATTACATTGGCAACTATATCTAGTCGCGCTATTGAATTAAAAATTTCTTTTCCTGCCCCATCTAATTGATTAATATATTTTTCTAAAGCCGATATATCCTGCGTATTTTGTTTATCTTTGGCTAGGAGATACTGAATCAAAGCATTCTGGTTATTACAACACATATCGTCAGGTGGTGGTTCGGGTGGTTTCTTGGGCTTCGGCGGTGGAGGAGGTGGAACTATTTCGCCTTTGGGTAATTCCTTGATAATTATTCTGGGTTTATTGATTTGTTGATCAACTCTGCCAGCAAAATAGTTAATTCCATCTATCAAATCCAGCGTGTTGCCGTATACTTTGTACGGTTTGTTTATGTCAGGGTTCGACAGCAGATCGGAGTAACTTCTTAAGCTGACAGAGAAGGCTTGGATAGAGTCAATGTTACCTTCGCTAGGAGTCTCGAATTGATACTCAGACCCATCATAAGCAATACCAGGCGTGCTATTAGCTGAGAAAGATAATATTTCATCTTTTCTGATATTGCGAACATTGGCATTGAAGTAAGTTCTGCAAACACCTGAATAGCTAGTACTGGCAGGGCTGATGTTGGGGTAATTTTTACTATCGGGATAGCGTCGATAGTCAGTCGTAAAGCTCCTGCTCTCCTCCCATACCGCAACGTGAGTTGCGTAGATATCCCTGTAATTAGGAAATACGATCAGCTCTCTGCCTATTAATATTTCATCTGGTGCAGTCTCCTCCAGTGAAGTTATTTTTGTAGATTTGGTTTCATCCGAACTAAATTGAAAGCCTTCAGGAAATTCGCCAAGATACCCCTCAATAGCTTTGCCTGAAGTCGTAGACCTAATCGATTCAGTCATTGTTATCACAATGTACTTGTGATAAGGATTGGGTGGTGGAGGTGGAAAAGGCAATGGTTCATCGTCTAATGGTTCCGGCGGTGGTGGAGGTGGTGGGTTGCAGCCTAATGATGGATTGTGATACAGGATTTGATAGGACGGCAAATTGATATAAGCTAAAAATCCGGTAGCCTGTAATCCAATATTGCAGCCGTCGGAAATTGGTTCAAAGTCAATGCCTATAGGTGGATTAATTTCAATTCCTTTCTTACTGACTTCTAGGATAGGTTTGAACGGGTCGCTATAGTTTGGTTTTTGTGGAATATCGGGCGTAGCATACCAATTTCCACCTATTGGCACTAGCCCTTTTTGTGGTTGTGCAAATCCCATTGTTTTAAAGATTTATTTATCAACAGACAAAGTTATCAACCTTATCTGTTGGTTGTAATTATGGCACTAGAGTAATACTAAAACTAAGATTAATATCGACACCATTGCTAGTACTACTATTAGGATAAAATTCCCAGTTAGGATCGGAATAAATGAGCTTGCCACCTCTGTTTTCATTGGTAAGTTTTATGGACTCTATGTCTAAACTGTAGCCTCCTCCCTCATCTAGTCTTAATAGATTTTTCCCGTTAAGATCAACAGGAATATTGTATCCGTTACCCCCCGCTAAGAAGATTATTTCTACTTCCCAGCCGCGTGCTGGGTTGGCAGGTAAAGTTATAGTAAAGTCTCCGTTCTCGGTGAAACAAGCAATTCGTTCACCGTTAGATGTGATTGTGTAATCCGAGGTCTTAATTGATAAAGGCATAAAATCATCATCTCCTGTATTGTTATTTTCATCGCTACCACTATCACCGCCACCTGTATCACCGTTGCCACCTCCAGTTCCATCTGGCACGGTTATATTTAATTGTAATTCACTAATAGCAGTTGCTATTGATTGCAAAGAAGTAGAAATATTGTTAAAAGCAACGGTCAGATTCTCTTCTTTTTCAATCCAAATATGACGGATGAATTCACCAATAATAACAATTGAATCATCAGCAGTAAGATAGCCATATCCAACGTCAGTAATACTTGCATAAATAATTTCATCGTAGAAGCTGAAATCTCTTAATTCAATATTTGAATAAGGGTATGGCTTAGGGGTTAGTAACGACAAAACATCTACAAGAGTATTATCAATCCAAGTATTAAGGTGCATCCTTGGTGAAAGCCATTGTAAATTTAATAAAATCAATGACTTTTCACTATCAGAAGCAGTTACTGGTATTTCAGGGTATGGAACCTCTTCTAATGATTGAATGTAATTGATTGCTGTTAATTTTATCAAGTCTCTTCTTTCATCGATTATCGTATAACCTTCCTTAGAGTAAGGGATAATATCTGGTGATATTTTTACTTTATTACCGTAGCTGGAAGGCAGTAGACTGACTACTATATTGGAGCTTAAAACAATTTCTTGAATCGTCATATTAGTAATTATCAGGGTCAAGTGTAGAGCCGGAATCTACTTGTGCAAGATTGGTCACTATTTGGTCTACACGATACTGAATACTTGTTTCACCCCTGGGGATGAAATTCGAGAACCCATCTTCTATGTAGATGCTTTTTTCCACGTCCGCGTCAAATGCGGCTTTGGTTAGTTTCCCATTATTTTCTATTAGAATCGCGGCTAAAAGTGCGGAGCCGGAATTTGTAGCCGATGCTTCCAAGGTAGGGAAATCCGCTTTTTGAATTGTCCAGGAAGTAGCTGTTTGGGTAGCACCTTGTCCAAATACTTCGGCTAGTGTCGATTTCGGCATAGGTTATATAGTTAAGTTCTTTTATTGCTATATAGCAATACTACGATATTAGTGATTGAGTGGCAATAAAAATGCAAAAGGGGAGGAGTATTTTCACTCATCCCCATTCAGGAATTTAATAAATTATTCAAAAGATGGCTAAGGCATTGCTTGCTATATCAGCTTTTATTGAGGGGATAATCTCTTGTTTTAGTCAAGATTTAGTCAAAGCTAATATTTTAAAGTGCTGTAAGTTAGTGGGTGAGGAGGGAATCGAACCCGCAACCAATTGATTAAGAGACATACTAACACTACTTTTATAGCATAAATTTCCAGCAAGAAATCTTGCTGGAATAAAAAATTAAGATTTATTAATTAAATCTTTGGTGGCTTCGGGCTTTTCCATCTACTAAAAATGCTTTCCAATTATAGGTAGGAATTTCTGCCAAACTTGTGATCGCTTGAGATGTTGTCATAAAATAAAACCAGCAATATATAGCTACATATTAATATAATAAACATACCGTACATCACGTATATTTACTTATTTGTATTTTTTGTAGCCTGTTGATACAAATATAATAATATTTAGAGAAGATTAAGCCACGACGCATTGAATGAATCCCTTGTAAAAAAGGCGGTTTTGGAGAGAGTGAAAGCCAGATTTAAGCCAGATTTAAGATATGAATTTTTCGGGAAGTCAGAACCCTTGCTGTACAAGGGGTTTATCAACTAGTAATTTATATTCCCTGGTTAGAATATAACTTCTTCGGACCTACCAAGATTGCAGCTTCCTTACGTGAAATTGCTTCCAAGTTTGACGCGAAGATCCAAGCAAATGCTGAGAAAGTAATTGCTAAGTACCAACCCACAATGGATGCGATTGTTTCTAAGTATCGCCCCCGTTTGGAAGGTAAGACTGTTGCAATGATGGTTGGTGGTCTACGTCCCCGTCACGTTGTTCCTGCTTTCCAAGATTTAGGAATGAAGATGATTGGTACAGGTTATGAGTTCGCTCATAATGACGACTATAAACGTACTACCAACTACATCGAAAACGGAACTATCGTTTATGACGACGTTACCGCTTACGAATTTGAAGAATTCATCAAAGCATTGAAGCCAGATTTAGTTGCTTCTGGTGTGAAAGAGAAGTATGTCTTCCAAAAGATGGGCTTACCTTTCCGTCAAATGCACTCTTGGGATTACTCCGAACTTGGTAATGTTGGTGGAAAGGTGTGTTAATTTAAGGTTTTTTGGGAGGTTTTTTGGTTGGGGAATTATGAGAGTTTAATTTTTAGACTAAATGTAATTTATTATGTTCTATAATAACATTGTTTGTGGATAACTCCAAGTAGTAAAAGTCTGGTTATGTCTGATTTTGAGATAGTTGTGAATTTTTGAAGTTTGGTGATTTGGTTATGTAGGATAACTTTTGGTGGGTTGTTTTTTTAGCCTAAATAGTAGGGTGTGTTAGACAAATAACTTAGTAAAAAAAGATAAATTAAAAATCTGACGTACCCTACCAACGAATTTAAATTTATATTATTCATGTCCAATATTTTCAGGAATATTTAAAGATTCATTTGCACCCCAATCTTGTCGTCGTCAAGGACGTTCTGTCATTGAGTTTTTTGATTCCTACGGAGCGCTTCGCTATCAAGCCATTAAAGCTATGGTTAATCCTAATGTGCAGAGTCCGGATTTAATCCCTCAAATTTAGACCTGAATCCTTACACATTCAACACTTCTGCCACTAGATAGCTATCTTCTCAATTTGCTCTATGATGTGATCGATAAATAGCATTACTTCTTCTTTAGAGTATCCAGTAACTATATCCTTGTCTACAACAACACCATCTTCATTAGTACACAATACAGCACCCGTATTGATCACATCTGCTAAAACAACCTGGTGACAAATAACTGAACGCCCCTTTAATAGTTCTGGATATGGTGTCAAAATCCACAATCCTTGACAAAGAAACCCTTTGACAATCTGCGGATTCATCATTGAGCGCGCAAAAAATTCGCAAGCTGGCGCTTTCCGAGCCAGGGTAGGAGTCATCTGGCTAATGGGCATCTTATCAACATAGCGAAGTCTCACACTGGCATAGCTAGATGCCATAATTAAAGCCGCATAGTCTTCTGGATTTTCGCGCCGAAAATCAATCCTAACTGTTAATGCTTGAGGACGATTTTCCGGTTCCAGAGAATTGCTATAGTAAGCTTGTACACCTTGTGGATTCCAGATGCGAGACATAAAGCAAACTTCCGCACCCTGTTCGGTAAAGCGATCGCGGTAAGCTTCTATTTCATCGGCTAGAAATTCACTTTCCACAACAATCCCAATTTTTTTACCCAAAAGCCTCTGCTTCATTGATTTTTACCTTACAGTTTGAAACTCAACTACTAACTCACAACCCGATGGTTCCTGACTGAGATCAATTTGAAAATTGCGAGGATTTTCCGGAATTTTCCGCATACCATTGATAGAATAAGCCTTAATCTCAAGAATTCCAGGTCTGACAAAATCTGGTAAAACATTAATCGAGTTGAGCGTCAAATCGAGGTCTGGCTTGAAATAAAGACAGAAGCCCCCTTGACCTTTAACCCCAGAGTAGAGTTGCGTGTAAATATGCCCTAAATAGTTAATTTCCCACAGGGGATAACGAGCCGGAGACCCAATATCGATGGTGCCTAAAATTCCAGTAGGTCGTCCGTCCGCTTCAACTCGGAAGAAAATACCTTTAGGGTGATGAGACACACAAAATAAATGCCAAAATGCGGACAATTCACGAGCAATGTCAAGATAAAGAAATTTTCCTGTACTACCGTATAACATCAAGTACGCCAAAATACCTTGCTCCTGCTGCCAAGCGTCTTTGGTATAGCTGCCAGCAAATTCAATAGGTTGCCCGTTTTTTGGTTCGCGTTCAACTAGATCGAATACACCACCACGCAGTAAATCCAGCCCTTTGGGAATCATTTTCACAGCCAAAGACTCTGCTAGATTCATTAACCGTTCAGCCTTTTGTGAGAACCGTTGCGCCATCTCAGCTTTTCCCGCTTGCTTTGATTGAGCGACAACTGTGAGATAGTAGTTGGCAACACGGCAAAGCGTCCAAGCCATTCGGAGATTGTTACCAATAATGGCACGGTTTTGTTGCCATGCCCAACTGCGATCGGGAATCCAATTATAGTAAAAACGCTCGTTGATGTAAGGAACCTCAGTGTCCTGATCGGGAAAACGCTTAACCAACAGTTCAACGATCGCCTCCAAATTCTCCATACAGGTGTGATAAAGTTCACCAATAGTTTCATTTGCTGGGGTCGGCATCGAGTCCAAGGCCAGAATCAGGTCGATCAGATACGCGGGTATATGCTCGCCATTAGAGTGCCAGTTTTTCCTTAACTTATTTTGTCCCAGGCGGTTTTGATCGCAGGACAGCGTGGCGTAGTCAATGTGGGAGAAATAACCCTGCTCGCTACTTGTATCCTTAAATAACTGATTAAACGTAGCGATCGCGCGGTGAATGTCCTCAAACACTGCCGGATCTTGAGAAATGCGGTAGTATTGGCTCAACCCCGCTAGGACGCAAATTTGTTCGGCAAGGGGAATTCCAAGATGGTCTTCACTAACCTCTGAAACCAGAATCGAATCTCGACCTCGCTTACCAAACGCCCAAAAGCAAGATTGACGATCATGGCTGATAGTTTGAAAATATTCTCGTTGATATGCAATCCAGTTTTTTGCCGCCAAGCGATAGCGATCCTTTCCCGTCAAGAGATAACTGGAAGAAAGTCCATAGATTAACCTCGACACCCAGGCACAGGACTGCAAACTTTGATCATTTTGTAGCCCAATGATGTTGATAGAATTACCACTAATGGCAATATTATCTATTTGCTGCTGGCTAAGTTGGTTTTGCAGCCATGAGTCTGCTAAACAGGTTGTCTGGCTCAACCACCAATTATTGGTTTCAAAAAGGAAATTCCCCTGTATATCTTGCAGTAAAACAATGGTAATAGCTTCAAAGCAACTCTGTCCTTGATGTTCCTGCCAAATTCCTTGCACATAAATTAATCTATCTAGAAAAATATAGCGTTGAATCAGGGTGGCTTCGGAACTACTGTAGACATTACCGGGGATCGGAAAGTAGGCGCGATCGCAACTATCAAGATGCGGTAAAACCTGAAAATGGGTAACAGGAGAAACATGAATGAGATACTCTTCTTCACTGCGACAAAGAATTGTAAAAATACCTGCTCTCGGCTCCTTTTGAGTAACCGTACCCAGGATCGTCATATTTTGATTCAAGAAGGCAGGAGGCAGAGGGCAGAGGGCAGAAGGAACCAATTGGAAAGGGATTGTGACCCCTCCCAATCGGAAGCTCCCAAATTTTCGATTTGGGAGGGGCTTCATACCCTTACTCCTTTCAGTCGTGGGCAGAGGAGACATTCCTTCTGCCTCCTGCCTCCTGCCCTCTGCCTTTACCGGTAAAATACTTCCTCATCAGTCTTCTCACTCCACAATGACAACTTGTTGATCCGCCGCCCCAGAGGCAGCAAATTCTTCCAGAAGTTGAGGTATTTGCAGCCCCGCTATAATTGAGCGTGCAGCCATAAAACAAACAACCCCAAGCCATAGAAATTGGCTATCGTGAAACTTCCAAGCCATCAAGGCGATGGGGAGAAACCCAATGATCGCAGAGAGCAAAGCACTGTTCCGTAAAATATCCCCCTTCGCTAAACCCAGAAAATATCCATCGAACACTAAAGCAATGGCAGAAAATCCCAAAACTGGTAGCAACCACAACACATACTTATGGGCTAGATCCGTCACTTCTGTATGATTTGTCAGAATTCCAAACAACGTATCTGGAAACACTATAAAACAGACGGCAAACAATAAGCTAGCTACTAGCCCAGTTCCCAAAGCAAGTCGCAGTACAGAATTCAAATCTTTATAAGCTTTTTCACCAAAAAAGATCCCGGTCAAACTTTCCGTTGCGAAAGTGAAACCATCAATACAATAGCTAGCCAATGTCACTACCCGTAAAATCAACACATTCACTGATAGTTCCAGAGTGCCAAATATTGAACTCAGTTCGGTAAGCAGGGAGAAAACTGTAATGAACGTTAAGTTCCGAATTAAGAGATCCCTATTCAGATTAAACGTTGCTAAAAGTGCTTCTTTATCTAATATCTTGGCCCCAATGTCAGGCACAAACTTCAGCAAACCCGTTAAGCAGACAAAAACAATTCCGATCAGCAGAGTTAAGTATTGGCTTGCGGCTGTGGCTAAACCCGCACCTGCACTTTCCCAGCCCCAATCAATAATAAATAGGTAATCCAGAACAACATTTGCGCCGTTGTTAATCGCTGACAGCAAGAGAACCTTACCGCTTTCCTCGCGCCCAAGAAACCAACCAAGCAGGACAAAGTTAATTAGGGCGGCGGGCGCGGCTAAGATTCGCGCATCATAGTAGGCACGTCCAGCCGACTCTACATCAGGAGTAGCCGTTAGGAGCGCAAAGCCTAGCTGGCACAGAGGTTTTTGCAGCAAGAGAATGACGATCCCACAGACGAGTGCAAGCAGAGTATTACGCAAGAGGATGAGCAACAAACTTTCTGAATCTGAGCGCCCTACTGCTTGGGCTGTGAGTCCCGTAGTACTCATACGCAAAAACCCAAAAGTCGAATAAAGATAGTTGAATAAAATCCCTCCTAAAGCTACACCTGCAAAATGTCGAATATCTGGCAAATGACCTAAAAATGCGACATCAACTAGCCCAGCGAGGGGAATCATGATGTTGGAGATAATATTGACAATTGCTAAACGAAAAAATCGCCAATGAAGATCGTGATTACTCGCCTGATCGCTCTCAGATAAATTCATAATTTTGTTTTGACCAATACATAATTTCGGCTCTGCTCTCAAGTTATATTCATCTGAGACTGTTTTAAAACAGATTGGAGAGATTTAGCCAATATCTGAACATGGGGAAACGCCATCATTGATGTATGAGTTCCTGGAACAGGATGAACCACAACAGGGATATCTGTGAGTTTCTCCCAGCCTAAAGTTGGATTTTGACGACTCTTGCTTGCACTATCTCCATCACCATTTTCCAGTGAGTTCTCATCAACTCTGAACAGGTGAATCTGCGTTCCGTGAAGAGTTTGAGGCAGATAGCGCATTTGAGAGTTGGCTTTGAACACCCTTAATAGTCGTTCTATCTGCTCCGCTCCCGCGATCGCAGGCAGCAGATCAGCCTCTTTTAATCGCTGCATGACATAGGTGATTTGCGTCTCCAAATTATGGGCAAGCAGGTGATCATAGGATACTCTTAACTCCTTGCCATAGCTATCTTCTAAAAATTGAGTCATCTCAAACAACCACTGAGCATCATTCCAGTCATGGCCTAGCATAGAATTGTCGGCACTAGGAGCAACAGCATCGAAAATTGTGAGGATTGCTACTGGCTGCCCACGTTGCTGGAGTTGTTGTGCCATCTCGAAGGCCACCCATCCCCCAAAGGAATGCCCTCCCAGCCAGTAAGGACCTTGGGGTTGCACTTGACATAACGCTTCAATGTAACTATGCGCCATTTCCTCAATGCTGGTGTGGGGATCGAGCTTCCCGTACAGCCCCTGAGCTTGAAAGCCATAGAATGGCTGCAAAGGATCTAGGTGGCGAGCCAAATCGGACAAGTAGAGTACATTGCCACCCACACCTGGAACACAGAAGTAGGGGGGATTGGAACCCAGCGGCTGGATTTTGACGATCGCAGACTCGATTGAGGTTTCAGTTTGAGCAGACAGTAGTTGAGCCAGTTGCTCAATAGTCGGTGCCACAAATAAACTCGATAGAGGCAGTTCGTAGCCAAAATGCTGCTGTATTGCCGCCATCAACCGCACAGCAAGTAAGGAATGCCCCCCGATTTCAAAGAAATTATCCTGCACGCTCACAGGCTCCAAACCCAGCACACTCTCCCAGATGTGTACAAGTTGTAACTCCAGAGGCGATCGCGGTGGAACATAGTTCTTGTCTCCACGCACTGTATAATTCAGGCTAGGTTTTGGCAGCGCTTTCCGATCAATCTTGCCATTTGGGGTCAGAGGAAATGTCTCTAGCAAAATCAAGGTTGCAGGTATCATATAGCTGGGCAATTTTTCTTGCAGAAAATTTCGTAAGTCATAGGTGAGAGAGGGCGTTGACGATTGGGGAACAACGTAAGCAACAATCTGCTTCTCTCCAGAGGGATTGTCTGAAGAAACAACGACAACCGTCTCTCGCACCAGACTATTTTGCCGCAATACTGCCTCTATTTCTCCCAATTCAATCCGAAATCCCCGAATTTTCACTAGGTAATCGCGACGACCTAGATATTCCAATTCACCATTGCCTCGATAGCGCACTAAATCTCCTGTTTTATACAACCGTGTCCCAGAAATATCACTAAAGGGATGGGGAATAAATCCTGCGGCAGTCAATTCTGGACGGTGAAGGTATCCCCTGGCTAAACCAGCACCGCCAAGATAGAGTTCACCAGGGACACCAATAGGCACGGGCTGTAAGAATGGATCGAGGACGTAAGCTTGCGTATTGGCGATTGGCCTGCCAATAGTAGGCGATCGCTCACCATCTCTGGGCATCAGCGCCATCGTGGAGTAGGTGGTGTCCTCCGAAGGTCCATACAAGTTGTAGACCTCTGCAATAGAATCTCTCTGATAAAGGCGTTGTACAAGTTGTGCCGAGAGCGGCTCACCTGCCAAATTGATCACCCGCACGGAATCGGGGATACCGTTAATGTTGAGCAATTCTGTCATTGCCGAGGGAACTGTGTTTACCAGAGTCACCGTCTCTGTTGCAGGTAATGTGGCTAACTTGAGTACATTCTCCACTAAGATTACCTGACCGCCGCAAACTAGGGGTAAAAATAACTCGAAGATTGATAAATCAAAACAAATGGAAGTGGAGGCTAAGACTCCATCCAGTTGGTTGGGTGGGAACACTGTTTTTGCCCAATGCAGAAAGGCTACGACACTACGATGTTCAATTGCCACTCCCTTGGGTAAACCGGTGGAACCTGACGTATACAAGACATAAGCTAAATGGTGATTAGTTAGGGGCTGGGCTAAATTGGTACTGGCAAGACTGGCAATTTCAGTTTGAGCGCGATCAAGGTCAACCACCTGAATTCCTGATTTCGGGATCTCTGGCACTTGACATAAGCTCTTTAGCACAACTTTGACCTGAGCTTCATTCAAAATCGAGGTTTGACGTTCTTGGGGATAGTTCGGATCGATTGGTACATAAGCCCCCCCAGACTTGAGAATCGCCAGTAGCCCGATTACCAATTCGGGCGATCGCTCCATACAGATTCCCACTAAACTCTCTGAGTCAACGCCCAGTGTTTGCAAGTAGTGCGCTAGTTGGTTGCTGCGTCGATTGAGTTCACTATAGGAAATTTGCGTTCCTTCAAAACTGAGTGCGATCGCATCGGGTGTTCGCTCAACCTGGGTTTCAAACAACTGATGAATCGATTGTGTTTCGGAATAGTCGCTTTGGGTATGATTCCACGCTACAAGCAATTGCTGGCGTTCCACCTCACTGAGCATCGGCAACTCTGCTAATTGTTGGTGGGGGTCGATGACAATTGCCTCTAAGAGGATTTGGAAATGCCCAACCATTCGAGAAATCGTCTCGGATTCAAACAAATCTCGACTGTACTCCCAAGCGCCAACAATTTGCGATTTGGTTTCCTCCAACAGGAGAGACAAATCAAACATGGAGGTGACATTTTCAGATTGCAGAGGAGTCAGAATCAGATTGGGTAAATCCAAGTTATCCAACACGGGTGCGTTTTGCAGGGCAAACATCACCTGAAACAGCGGATTATGACTCAAGCTCCGCTCTGGTTTAAGCTCCTCAACCAAACGTTCAAAGGGAATATCCTGGTACGCGTAGGCATCTAAACAGACTGTCTTTGTTTGTGCGAGTAGTTCTAAAAAGGAGAGCTTGCCAGAGGGCTGAGTCCGCAAGACTAAAGTATTGACAAAAAAGCCAATTAAAGCTTCTGTTTCGCTGCGAGTCCGATTAGCTATCGGCGAACCAATCACAATGTCTTCCTGCTCGCTATAGCGAAATAATAATGTGCTAAAAGCTGCCAAAAGCGTCATAAACAGCGTTGTCTGCCTTTGTTGGCTCAGTTCTCTTAAGCGGCGGGTCAACTCTGGCGACAGTTCAAACCTGATGCGATCGCCCCGAAAAGTTTGTACAGGCGGATGGGGGTAATCCGTTGGCAGATTCAGCAAAGCGGGGATACCTGTTAACTGTTGCTGCCAGTAACTTAGCAGTCGCTCTAAAACTTCTCCTTGTAGCAACTGACGCTGCCACTGAGTAAAGTCAATGTACTGAATCGGCAAGGGAGATAAAGGCGAGTCAGATTGCTGAGAAAAAGTTTTGTAAAGGACGGTCATTTCCCGAATCAAGATCCCGATTGACCAACCATCGGAAATGATGTGGTGCATTGTTAACAGGAAAATATGCTCCTGGGGATGCAGGCACAGCAATTTGGCACGGAACAGGGGGCCATTTTCCAAATCGAAGGGAGATTGCGCCTCTTCTGCTATCCACTGTTCTACCTGAGTAGCTTGCTCCTTTGCTGGCAGACTCTGGAGGTCAATAATTATTAAGCTGGGTTCCATCTGTTCAGCCAGCACTTGCACAGGTGTTCCATTCATCAGCTTGAACGTTGTCCGTAACGTGCCATGACGCTGCACAATTTCCTGCAAACTCTGATTGAGAGCATCGATATTCAAATAGCCCGTGATTCGCACGGCTGCTGGCATATTGTAGGTGGCATTCGCGCCTTCGATCTGAGACAGAAACCAAAGCCGTTGTTGAGGAAAAGACAGAGGCGCTGCGCTGTTGTACTCAGCAGATGGAATGGGAGAGATAGAAATATTAGCATTCTGGTGCCGTGCCAGTTCAATTTTTTGATGCAGACTTGCTACAGTGGGCGCTTCAAACAGAGAACGAACAGGCATTTCAACCGCAAAGATATCCCGAATCCGCGAGATCAGTTGAGTTGCGAGCAGAGAATGTCCGCCAAGCCCAAAGAAATTATCCTCAAGACCAACTTGCTCGACTCCCAAAATCTCCGCCCAAAGGTTAGCCAGCAATGCTTCTGAATCAGTTTGCGGGGCAATATAGGTTGCCGTGTGATCGCGAGATAAGCTGGGAACAGGCAAAGCCCGCCGATCAACTTTGCCGTTAGTGGTAAGGGGTAGGGATGAGAGCAAAATAAACGTTCTGGGAACCATGTAGTCTGGTAGCCGATCTTTGACAAACTGGCTCAACTGCGGCGCTAGGTATTGTGTCAGTTTATTCTGAAGTGGATTATTGGCATAAAACTCCCAAGGTTTACTGTGGGTGACAGTTCCGATGGTCTCTAAGGGGATATCCGTTGTCTGGGATTTTTGATAACGGAATAAAACGTCATAACAGCCTAATTTTGTTGCCGACCAAGTTACAGTCACCGCGTAGGGCAGATCCTGCACACATTCCCACCACAGGTCTGGATCGATACCTTGATACTGGATGGCAGAGAATTGATCGCGATCGCCAACAATAGCTTCTGCTGGAGCGCTCGTTAACCACTCTAAAAGTTCCAGGTCAGCTTGTATTCGCGCATTAACAACTCCCCTGATGCCTAAACTCTCAGGTTGCTGTGCCGCTAACTGTTGAGACACTTGCTCTGGAGTCATTTGCAATGGCGACCAGTCTAACCACTGTATGGGTGCTGGCGATCGCCACTGAGTCCCCACCTGAAGTACAACATCATACCGGAAACGGGTGAGTTCATTGTGGAAACGACCTTGTTTCAGTTGGATTTGCACCGCACCGATCTGGGGTAAGTGCTGCTGTAGAGCCAAAAAGAATTCCGGATCGATTACCAACTCTTCTTCTTCCAATAACCGTCGCCGTACCCGTTGTTGCAGTAGCTCCCGCGAAAGATCCTCAGCAGCTTGTTCTAACTGGACTGAGGCATGATAAGCCTCAAGCAAAGGTAAACTCCTGACATCTCCAATGAAAATATGTCCTCCAGGTTGAACAACTGCTACAGCTTGCTGTAAAACCTTGACCAAATAATCAATATTCGGAAAATATTGAATTACCGAGTTGATAATCACAGTATCGAATAAAGATGGCTCAAATCCACTGAAATCATCCGCCGTTCTATTCAACAAGTTAACGTGGGCAAGTTCTGATTTTGTGGTTTTGAGCAACTGAAGATAGTGCATGGCTTCTGGAGAAAAGTCAGCACCGTCATAGCGCAGACACTGGGGAGCAATGCGAGACAGGAGTAATCCAGTACCGCAGCCAATTTCTAGAACCTGTTTGGGTTGGAGTAATCGAATGCGGTCAACAGTCCGATCAACCCACTCTTCCATCTCTATATCTGCAAGGAGAGAACCAGTGTAGCTACTGTTCCAACCGGAAATGTTAAAGGTTAAATCTGAATGGGTGGGCGATTGACCGTAAGTGTCCTTATAGATAGTTTGCCACCGGCAAATATGTTGGTCAGCCCAGGCATCGATCTGGTCTACTAAGTTATTAGACTCTGCCTTGGCCACAACGTAAGCGACAAGGTAGCGATCGCTCTTTTCCTCTCGCACCGTCACCACCCCCTCTTGGACGGCTGGGTGTTGGCTCAGAACTGCCTCAATTTCGCCCAGTTCAATCCGGAAACTGCGGATTTTGACTTGGTGATCGATGCGTCCGAGAAACTCTAGATCGCCACTAGGAAGATAACGACCTAAGTCCCCACTGCGGTACAGTCGCGACCCAGGAACTTCACTAAAAGGATCTGGAATAAATTTATCGGCTGTCAGATCGGGACGATTACGGTATCCTCTCCCGACACCCGCCCCGCCAATGTAGATTTCCCCAGGAATTCCTGTAGGAACTAGATTTAGGGCTGCATCCAGAATGTAAATTTGGGTGTTAGCGATGGGGCGACCAATCGGTACCACGCCAGCCAAATCAGTTTGCTCGGAAACCTCGTAGATGCAACAACCTACCACCGTTTCACTCGGCCCATATTCATTCACGATTCGGGTAGTCGGCGCATATTGTCGCCATGAGCGTAAACTCTTACCCAACAAAGCTTCCCCACCAATCACAAAGGATTGGGTTTGGGCAGCAATTTCATCTTCTGGCAATAATTGATTCAATAAATCTAAGTGAGCTGGGGTAATTTTCACAAGACTAAAGTCTCGTTCAGCACACAATATTTCTTTCAAAGCTTCGATTTCTTGGTTTTCGGGTAGCAAAACCACTTTCTTGCCACACAAAAGCGGTGTAAAAAAGCTGGTGATGGTAGCATCGAAGCTAATCGATGAATGAACCGGCGAACCACATCCCTGAGCGATGGGATATGCTTGCATACACCAGCTGAGATAATTGACCAAATTGCGATGGGCAATCATCACACCCTTGGGTTTACCTGTCGATCCCGAAGTATAGATTGTGTAAGCCAAGTTCTCAGGTTTAACTTTGCTGGGTAGATTGTTTGTGGTCTGATGAGCGATCGCACTTTCCCAATCCCTGTCCAGACACAGAATTTTCCCTCCAAACTCCGCAAAACTCGGCGCTAAGGAATGCTGTGTCAGCAGCAAGAGAGTCTGGGAGTCTTCGAGCATATCTGCTAACCGTTGCTGGGGATAGACTGGATCGAGGGGTATATAAGCAGCCCCCGCCTTGAGAATCCCTAAAATGCCAACTACGAGCTTCAGGGAGCGTTCTAGGCAAATGGCAACTAGGGTTTCTGGTTGGACTCCCTGAGTTTGCAGATAGTGAGCAAGCTGGTTAGCTTGAGCATTCAGTTCTTGATATGTGAGAAATTGATTTCCAAAAGCTACAGCAATGTGATTTGGTGTGCTATGCACTTGAGCTTCAAACAGTTGGTGAACGCATCGATCCTGGGGATAGTCTGTCTGAGTGTTGTTGAGATCCTTAAGCAACTTCTGCCGTTCAGTCTGACCCAGAAATACAATATCCCCGATGCAGCTTTCCGGGCGGTGGACAACCCATTCAACAAATGCCTGGTACTGACTCGCCAATAATTTGATGGTGTCTTCTTGATATAAGCTAGTGTCATAGTGAAACTTCAGCACCAAAGCTTGAGAGGTTTGGGTGCAAGACAACCTCACCTTAGCTCGCTCAATACAGCTATCAGATTGCTCAATTGAAAAGATGGCATTGTCAACCTTGATCGGCAACGCTAATTCAGAAAAATCAAAGCAATAGGGGTAACTCAACAAAGTAGACCTATCTGCCTCAATCGCGAAAACTTGTTCCCAGCTAAAGTATTCTTGCCATTTATGCAATTCTTGGGCTACTTTACCAACGTTGACAAGGTGTTCGGAAAACTGAACAGTGTCATCAAGTTTGCTGCACAAAGGCAGATACTTTGTCAGAAGACCGATCGCATCTTGCAATTCTTCATATTTTCTGCCGTCATCAGCCACGCCAATTACTAGATCCGCTTGTCCTGTCAGCCACCACAGCAAAACTTCCCAACAGGTTAGGAGGAACACAGAACAGGTTGTTTTGTACTTGTATAGAACGGAGTCAATCTGCTCAATTGTCTCAGCCCTCAAGGTGAGGGTGACAGTATCGGTTGTAAACTCCTCTGAAGGTAACGAACCCTGCTCAAAAGCTAATCGTCCAGGATTGAGCGAGGGAACGGCTAACTTACGCCAATATTCTCTACCATATTCTGTATCATCCGATTCTAGTAAATCATGCAGCCATTCCGATAAATCGGCATATTGCCAAGGATCTGCCGGCAGATCGCCATTGTGCAGTTGTCTTCCATACTCAGCACCCACTTCCTGAACGAACTTCTCAATTGCCACGCGATCGGCACAAAGAGCAGGTAAACTCACCAGAAGGAGATGCTCCCGGAAAGATTTTCTCAACAGCCGGGTTTGCAAGGGAGAGTCCTGCTCAAAATCCAGCTTTTGGGAGATAAATGCCTGCACTTCGGTGTTGAAGTTCTCATCCCCATCTTGAGGATCGTTCGGTTTTAAATCAGCATATTGCAGCCGGACTCGACTACTTTCGATGACTTGGAGTGGCAAATCCATTCCTGGAAAACACCGGAGAATAGTGCGGAGAATTTCATGTCGTTCGGCTACCTCTTTGATGGATAACTCCAGTAGATTGATATCGAGATCCCCGACAATAGAAACAACGCCTAAAGCTTGATAAGTGGATTGCCACTGTCCATTTTGTAATCGCCATAAACGTTGTTGTTGGGGTGAAGTACGGAAGTTATTCTGAGTTTGCTGAACCATTTTTATTCCTATTTGTTTTCCAGAGTTAATTTGTTATCGCTAGTACTGCAAGGCGGAATTCAAAATTCAAAATTCAAAATTCAAAATTCAAAATTCAAAATTCAAAATGAATACAGTGTCAGATTGTTCGAGATTTGAAATGGGTGGTTAACTCTATTGATTCTGATACCATTTCTGTGTAAAGTTGCGCTAAATTTTTCTTTCTTTCTTTCTTTCTTTGCGTCCTTTGCGGTATGCGCTGCGCGCACGCTACGCGAATGTTCCCCATATATTTCAGCGCATACTCATACAGAATTGGTATGAGAGGTAGATGGTTAGAGAAATTGCCGAATTCTTGCGGCTAAATTACCGTAAATTAGTCAAGTATTACCCAATCCTGCAAAAACCATTGTTCAAGAGCTAAGAATAAGGTTCGGCCATACCGACAACTACCTGCCTCGCGCCAGTAAATGGCTTACGTCCATGAGCGACTAACATATTGTCCAACATCAAAATATCTCCCTTCTGCCACTTAATTGCGATCGTTTCAGCTTCATAGGCGGCTCGAATCTGATTTAGTGCTGAAACTTCCATTGGGGAACCATCTCCGTAGCAGGCATGACGTGGCATATCCTCTGGTTGAAACAGCGATAAGAGCGATTTTTGTAGATCCTCGGCGAGGTTAGAGATATGAAAAATATGAGCCACATTGAACCACACACGATCGCCTGTTTTCGGATGGGAGGCGATCGCTTGACAAACTTGACGAGTTCTGAGTTTTTCACCGTTCCACTCCAACTCAATGCCAGCTTGCCGGCAGTAGGCTTCGACATCAGAGCGATCGCCGGTTTGAAACACCTCCTCCCAGGAAAGGTCAACATCACCATAGTTACGGATATACATCACCTTTTTTTCGGCAAACTTTTGCCGCACGGCTGGATCGATTCTCTGAAAAACTTTGCGACTGTCAGCAACCAGGGTTTCGCCTCCTTGCGACGCAGGTTGAAGACAACAAAACCAGATTTTCATCGGCCAACTCGTGGAGTAAGCATTTTCATTGTGCATGGAAATGAATTGATCTGCCGGGTATTCTGTGGAAGTATATACCTTGTCTTGCAGTTGAGTTCTCGGCGTTGAACGATAGGTATACTCCAGCAATTCACCTTGGGATGTGGCTTGAATAAACTGGACAAATTCATCCATATTATCAATCCGAAAGCCCCGAAACAGCAGACCGCCGTACTGGGATAGAGAAGATTCCATCCAATTCTGATGCTGGCTGGCCCAATTGGTTAAATTCACTCCATCCATTGCGGGTGAAACAATCAAAGGTAATGATGAATCACCATTGAGAAAGCTAGTTTTAACCCACTCCTGTTGTTGTGGATTAAATGAGCGCCGCTTTGCTAGTCGTAATTTCTCCTGCGCTTGAGATTGAGAGATCATATCTTCCATAATTTCAGTAGTTTCTTACTTGTAGATCAACGTGAATTAAATGTGATGACGATTAGTTAAAATGAACTATTAATTAACCCTCTTTTCTCCGGCGACCTTTCAGCTTCTGCAAACTCACTTTTGCTATTTCTTGTTCGGCTTGCATTTGCTGTGTTTTATCGGTATCAGCCAGAAGTTTTGCCAATTCATTGAGTTGCAAATCGGGTTGTATAACCACTGTTTGTAAAACCATCTGGAAATGTTCTACTATCCGTGTGATAGTTGTGGGTTTGAATAAATCTGTACTGTATCTCAAAGAAGCTTCCAATCCCTGTTCAGTCTCCTCAACATTCAGCAAGAGGTCATAGCTTGCCGTTTCGTTCTTGACGACTAATGGTTTAATACTCAGTCCGGGCAATTCCAAATCTACTTTTGGCGTATTTTGCAGCACTAACTTGGCCTGAAAAACGGGGTTATAGCTGAGACTACGTTCGACATTGAGTTTTTCCACTAAGCGATCAAAGGGTAGATCCTGATTGGTATAAGCTTCTAGCGCCCGTTCTCGCACTCTGCCGAGCAATTCCTGACTGAAGGTGGGATTCCCGCTCAGGTCAAGTCTCAGGGCTAATTGATTGACAAAGAATCCAATTAAACCTTCCGTCTCGGCTCGGTTTCGATTGGCGACATCGGTTCCCAGTACCAGATCGTCTTGACCGGAGTAGTAATGTAAAACGATCGCAAACGCAGCAAACAAAACCATAAAGAGGGTTGTTCCTGTTCGCCGACTTAAAACCTTCAGTTCCTTAGATAAATCTGGTGTGAGGATAAAGGCTTGAGCATTGCCCCGAAAGCTCTGTACTGCTTGGCGAGGATAGTCATTCGGCAACTTCAAAATAGGAGGTGCGTCTTGCAGCCGTTGTTGCCAATAAGCAAGCTGTCGATCTAATTCCGAACTCGCTAACCACTGATGCTGCCAATAGGCAAAGTCGGCATATTGAATTGGCAGTTTTGGTAAAGGTGAGGTAGCACCCGTAGAGAAAGCCTGATAGAGGATCGATAGTTCCCGCGTATAAAGTGCAACAGACCAACCATCGGAACAAATATGATGAATAGTCACTAACAACACATGAGATTGTTCCCCTAGCTTCAGTAGCGTCACCCGCAGTAGGGGACCATTTGCCAAATCAAAGGGACGATGGGCTTCTTCTGTGGCTAACCGCAGGACTTCTGTTGTCTGCTGATCGGGGGTTAACCCTTGCAGATCCAGTCGGGTTAAATTAAGTTGTGGCTCCGCAGCGATCGCTTGAACTGGCGAGCCATTGACTGTGGGGAAGGTAGTTCGCAAGACTTCATGGCGACGCATAATCTCGATGATGCTCTGTTCCAACGCTTCAATGTGAAGTGAACCTGTGAGATATAGGGCAGTGGGCATATTATAGGTAGCAGTTTTTCCCTCCTCCAGCCGATCCAAGAACCAAAGGCGTTGCTGGGCAAAGGACAAGGGCAAGGATTGGTCACGGGAAACCCATTGGATGCCAGCAGCAGCGGTCTGGCCTTGAGTGGAACGAATCGCGATCTCAATCGCCACACTAAGTTTTGCAACTGTGGGATGCTCGAATAAGCTTGGGATCGAGAGGTCAATGGCAAAGGTTTGAGAGAGGCGAAAAACAAGTTGTGTTGCTAGGAGAGAATGACCACCTAACTCAAAGAAATTATCATCAACTCCCACTTTGGACAAGCTCAAAATCTCCTGCCAAATCTGGGCAACTTGTTGTTCTATTTCGGTGCGAGGGGCAATCAACTCCTTCAAGGGACGGATATTTTGGCGATTGAGGGCGATTAACTGTTCTCGATCAATGGCACCTGTCTCGGTCGAGGGCAATTCTGACAGATGAATGCTATCCCAGGGACTCTGGGTTCCAAAGCGATCGCAGACTCCCAACTGTGCTAACTTTGATTTCAAGGCCTCTGACTGTCCCGTCAAGTAGAACATTAACAGGTGCAAAGCTTTTGGTGTCGTCGTCATATAGCGCCGGACATTGGGGGAGCGATCATTTAAGCCAATCAAGAGTTGAGTTGAGCCATGCTGCAACGCTGCCAGGAATGACTGTAGTCCTTGCTGTTTAGTAATCAGGCTGTACCCACGCGACTGGGCTTGCTCTTTCGTCAGAGAATGCCGACTCATGCCGACCTCATCCCACATACTCCAGGCAAAACAGTAACTTCGCAGTCCCTGTTGTCGCTGTTCTTGGGCAAAGGCTTCCAAAAAGGAATTGGCTGCGGCATACGCACCCGCCCCAAAGCCACCAAAGAAAGCATTCACGGATGAAAAACTAATGAAAAATTTCTCCGGTTGTTGTTTGAGCAGTTGATGGAGTGTCCATGTACCGGAAACTTTGGGGTGCAACGTTGCAGCTAGCCCTGTCCGCGTTTCTGCCTGTAACAGAGACTCGTGGGACACACCTGCTAAATGAATCACGCCGTCTAATTCACGTTGCCAAAGCGCTTGGGTTCGATCAATGACCTGCTGGAGCTGTTCGAGATTGCTCACATCCACTGCCGCATAAAGACAAGCTCCTCCCAAACGCTTTAAATCATAGTAAGTTTTCAGGTGATCGGCATGGGAACCGAGTTTTTCTGGTGCATCGGCTTCAGGTTCATGGTCTGGTAGGAGGGTTCGTCCGACTAAGATAATATGAGCCTGATAGTGTTTGAGCAGAAATTTCGCAATTTCAACCCCAATTCCACCCAAGCCGCCACTAATCAAGTACATTCCACCTGATTTAAACGGGAGCGGTTGTTTCTCAGTTTGTCCCAAATCGATTCGTTCCAGACGAGACACCCAACGTTGTTGATGGCGGTAAGCAATTTCGCGATCCTTGTTGGCAACCTGACACTCCCGCAGGATGAAATTGCCATTCACTGTGACAGCATTGATGGGCAGATCGATATGGGAGCAACTTAGCCCAGGAAACTCCTGGTTTATGGTTTTGAGCAATCCCAGCATCAATGCTTTTTCCGAAGCTACGGTGTCACCTGGCACAACGCTTTGGGTGTGATTGGCAACCACTTGCAGTCGAACGGGTTGTTGTGTAGGTTGAATGGTTGTTAGTGCCTGCACAAAAAACAACAAACTATAAACACCTCGTTCCTGAGCTTGTTCAAGTTTAGACAAATTAGCGATCGCTCGCTCTTGGTTTTCATAGTTCCACAGATGAATCACTTGCCCGATGTGAATGTTATTAGATGCCAGAGACTCAAACAATTGTCGGTAGTGGTCGAAATCTCCAGGGACAATGCGATAGTGCGTGGCATCAATTTGGTCAAAGTTACTCCCCATCTCAACACAGATACACTGCTGTTCGTCTTGCTGAAGCTTTTGGCAGAGGAACGCACCTAAACCCAAGGAATCCATAAAAATCAGATAATGTCCAGTCTGTACCTGTCTCTGGACAACATGAGCCTGTTTACGCTTCCATATCTGGCGATAAAACCAACTGGGAATTGTGTTCTCGTTACCTAACTGGATATCTATCTGCTTGAGTTGTTCCTTAAATGCTCCGGTAATTAGCTGTTGCTTGAGATGGTGGCGCTGGATTTTGCCACTGGTCGTTTTCGGAAATTCCTGCTTCTTGACTGGGATAATGCAAGCTGGAGTGATGCCAAGATTGGATGTTACATAAGTCCGAATTTGTTTAATCAGATTAACACCAGTAACAGATGACTTCGGGACAAAGAAAATCGCTAACCCTTCTGTGCCTCGATTCGTATCCTCAAAACCCAAGGCAGCGACATAGGTTGGTTCAACTTCTTCAATACTATTGACTAAATCTTCAATTTCATAGCAATAGTAGTTCACTCCATTGACCACAATCTGTTCTTTCTTGCGCCCGGTTAAGATTAAGCGGCGATTGAGAATAAACCCTAAGTCACCTGTGTTGAACCACCCATCGCCCACAAAGGCTTCACGATTTGCTTCAGGGTGATCCACATAACCGGGAGTCACAACATCTCCCTTAATTTGTAACTGACCGATCGCGCCTTCGGCTAACACTTGATTATTAGTATCAGTAATCCGAATCTGCACGCCGGGAACGGGCAGACCTAAGTCAACGAACTCACTAACTGCCTCGTCAGTCGTGCTAGCAAATTGCAGGTTGTCGCCCAAGCTATTCTTCTGAATGCAGTAGACCCCAGTTCCATCTAGCTGAAAATGGTTTTGATAAGTCATACAGGTACAGACTTCTGCCATGCCGAATGCAGGCTGCATCGCCTGGGGCGATACCCCAAAAGCCGCAACTTGTTCTAAAAATTCCTGCACAACTGGTCGGGTGACCTGCTCTCCAGCATTCATAAAAAACTTGACCGAACTTAGGTTCCAATGCCTTTGGGATACCTGCTGAAGTGCGTCGCTTACCAACTTGTAGGCAAAATTTGGAGACCAAGTATGAGTAACCTGATAGCGTTGAATCAAATCGAGCCAATTAAGGGGATTTTCCAAAATTAGGGCTGTGGGAACCTCAACCTGTTGACAGCCCAAATAAACATCCTTCAAGTGACAAGTTAATAAAGGAACAACGTGATCTAGTGGCAGCCAATTCAAGGAGATATCAAAGGGCTGATAACCATTGAATTGTTGGGCAGCATGGATGTGGGTAATAATGCCTCGGTGCGTTTCTGGCACTACTTTCGGCACGCCTGTACTTCCCGAAGTTAGCTGTAAGAACACGACATCTTCAGGGCAACCCGCCGGAATTTCTGAGGCAGGGGGATGGTGACGCAATGAGTCGATTCCCAGAACCGACAGCCCATTATCTACAGGCGATCTGCGGAGATTCCTAATTGGCTCTATTAAGAAATCACTTGCTAAAATAATCGGCTGTTTCAGTAGTTCCCAAACCTTCAGCAGTTTTTTTGCCACAACGTTATGCTGATCATAGGTAGGGGCAACTGCAACGGTGACGGGAATAATGCCACCGAGAATACAAGCCCACAGGGTTGAAAAGTAATCCTGAAGGCAGGAGATTTGGAGAATCACGCGATCGCCTGCCTTGAGTCCGTTGTTAGACAAGCCTGTTAACTTGCACTTGGCTTCCTCTAGCAGCACACTATAGGTTTGAATGACTTCTGAGCCATCTGTTTGGATCAAGACAATTCCCTGATTTGGGTACTTCCTTGCGGTTTCCACTAGGGCTGCTGTTAAGGTTCTGGGCGCGTCTGCTGGAATTACCAGGGAACCGCCATCACTAATCGCCCAAGCCTTTGTTTCTCGCTTTTCCAGGTTTACCGTCCCATCAACTGGTATCTTTGCTGATGGCTTTCTTGACAATGTTGTTGATGCTTCCAGGAATCCTGTTGTGATCAATGAGTTTTGCGATACCACTTCCGACAGATGCAGGAGGGGTAAGTGGGTAAGTTTTTCCTGAACAACAACTGCTAGTTCTCCCAAGTCTGGGACTGATTGCAACCGTTCCTCCCATTGTTGGCACTCTTGAAGATCAACTACTGGAATTTTGGCAAGGGCTTGGTCATCAATTTCGCCAGCAGCGGTTATGGGGAGGGATGGAAGGAATAAATAGCTGCTGGGCCACAGATGGGGGGGCAGACAGTTTTGCACCTGATTTTGCAATTGTTCTAGCCGAAACCGTTCTGACAAAACAACGTACGCAATCAGTTCTGGGGTAGAGGTAATAGTTTCTCGTGCCAAAACTCGGCAGTCTTCAACTACAGGTATCGCTAACAGAGCGGTTTCGATTTCCTCAAGGGCAATGTGGTATCCCTGAATCCAAACTTGTCGAGCCGAGGAATCGAGTAATTCTAAAGTTCCATCCCTTAGCCATCGCCCTGTTATGCCTGTGCTGAACCAACGATTTTGAATATTTTTGCTAATATCTTTTAAATGAAAAATCTGCATAAAGCGTGCAGCCGTTTCTGCACAATTCTGGAAATATCCCCTAGCCAATCCATTTCCACCAAGGTAAATCTTACCTTTCACGCCCACTGGTACTGGTTGGAAGTGTCGATCTAAAACTAGGATTGATCCGCAAGGGGTATAACCAGCATGGGATTGACTGCCTGGACGATCTCCATAGGACGCGATCGCACCTGCTTCCGGTAGAGTGTAGAGGTGCTGCAAGTCACCTATGTAATGTTGTCTGAATGCTAGGGTGATCGCCTGGGGTAACTGCCGACCGCGATACACAACCATTCGTAGTGAACCGAGAGACTGGCTATCTCCCTCGTGATTCAAGTAATTGACTAAATCGGTCAGGGACTCTGGCAGACTGTGAAGCAGACTCACCTGGTATTCTCGAATCAGCATGATCCATCTTGATGGGTTCTCCCGTTCTGTCTCTAGAGGGATGATTAACCTTCCCCCTGTAGTTAAAGTCCAGAAAATCTCCAGAAAAGCCGTTTCTTGGACAAGGGATGCTGTAGTTAGACAACTATCCTCACTGTTCATCTGACACAAGCTTTGGATTTGAGCAATTCGAGCGCAGATGCTATGGTGATCGATTTGCACCAGCCGATTAGAGGCATAGAGCAGCTGTGCCAGGGTTGTCGCTGTGACATCACTGCTGGGATTGTGCTTTGCTTGTTTGGCGATCGCTTCTTGCTCTGCATCAAGGCAGAGTATTCGGCATTTCCTCTCAGTTGTCTGGAGTTGACGAAAATGCTCAATAGAGCGCTGTCCAGTCAAGATAATGTTTGGTTTTGTCCTTTGGCAAGTTAAAGCTAGGGCTGCTGTCTTAGCAGCTGTTTCCATTAGCAGACAAGTCCCTCCCACTTTTAGAACCCCCAACAATGCCATAATTAGTTGCAAGGGATGCTCAAGACAAATACCAACCACAATTCCCGGTTTCACTCCCAAAGATTGTAGATAGTGAGCTAACTGATTTGCTTGAGCGTTTAATGTTTGGTAGGTCAATTGCTGACTGCCAGCGACGAGGGCGATCGCTTCCGAGTTACGTTCTACTTCAGCCTCAAATAACTGATGAACACAAAGCCCTCCATCCATCAGATCAACAGTCATAACATTACCCTTTTGGAGTAATTCCTGCTGTTCTGTTTCACTCAAAAGAAGCAATTTCGATAACGGCTGGGTGGGGCAACTCAAAATCCCTTCTAGCTGTTGTTGAAAACGACTCACTAAGTCAGTCACAGTCCCTAACTCAAACAAATCGGTATTATAAGTCAGGAATCCACTCAAACCATCCGCACTCTCCCAAACGTGCAAAGATAAATCAAAATGGGAAGTACCACTGTCAATTTCTTCTCGCTCCATCGTGACACCCGGCAGATTTAAATCATCACTGGGGGCATTCTGCAAGGCAAACATCACTTGAAATAGAGGATTGTAGCTGAGGTTTCGCTCTAACTTTAATTTTTCAACTAACATCTCAAAGGGTAGATCCTGATGAGCATAAGCCTGCATCGTCATCTCTCGTACATGACCCAGTAATTCAATAAATGTCGGGTCTCCCGCTAAATTGATGCGCCAGGCTAGGGTGTTAGCAAAGAAACCAATCAGTCCTTCTAATTCCGGTCGATTCCGATTGGCAATGGGCGAGCCAATCACGATGTCGTCTTGACTGCTGTAGCGTCCTAACAGGCTGGCAAAAGCAGTCAGCAGCGTCATAAATAAAGTCGCTCCTTGGGCTTGACTGAATTGTTTTAATGACAGTGCTAAACTTTGAGGCAGATCAAAGGAGTATTTTGCCCCTCGGTAAGTCTGCACGGGAGGACGGGGATAATCTGTGGGCAAATCGAGGGGTGATACTCCTGTCAACTGTTTCTGCCAGTATGCCAGTTGGGTTTCCAGCACGTCGCCTTGCAGCCACTGCCGTTGCCAATGAGCAAAGTCTGCATACTGAATTGGCAGGTCTGGTAAAGAAATTGCCTCTTTGTTCAAGAAAGCGGGATATAACGTGGAGAGTTCTCGCACCAAAATGCCGATGGACCAGCCATCAAAAATGATGTGGTGCATCGTTAAGATCAGAAGATATTCTTGAGGATGCAGGCGCAATAAACTTGCACGCAGTAAAGGACCATTCTCTAGGTCAAAAGGCGTTTGTGTGGCTTCAATGGTTAATCGTTTTGTTTCCTGCGCTTGTATATCTGCGGAAAGCTCTTGCAGGTCTACAAGTGGAATTATCATTTCTGGCTTTGAGGCGATCGCCTGAATTGGCAGACCGTTAACGGTTTTGAAAGTTGTGCGTAATACTTCGTGGCGCTGGATAATTGTATCTATACTCTTTTGTAGACAAGCAACTTCCAGATTTCCTTTGATGCGAAGCACTGCGGGCATATTATAGGCCACGCTAGCTCCTTCTAACTGAGCCAAAAACCACAGACGTTGCTGGGCAAAAGAAACACAATTCTCCGCAGAGGGCGATCGACGAGGGATAATCTCTTTTTGCTTCAAGTTGATACCTTTTTTCTGAAGCAGAAGTTTGAATAATTCTTGCTTTTGCTCAGTCAAGGATTTCTTAGCAGCGTTATTTGAAGCGTTATCTAATGCACTCATCGATCAAATCTCCAATCATAAATCTGAGGAATCTACAAATTCAGGTAAGTCGCTGGCATCAACAAGAAATCTCTGGGTGTTGAGCGATGGGCTTAATGTATAGCCACCGCCAAGGAGGTGAAGACATAAAGGGATAATCAAACTTATACACCAAAAGGGTTTTCACCCACTCCCCACTCCCCACTCCCCACTCCCTACTCCCCAGCTATACTTCATGGAAATTGCCTAACTCAGATTGCCCAACTTCTGAGTTTGCTCAAAGGTAGCAAAGACAGCATCACAAATTGTGGTCCGAATTCCCCCTTTTTCTAGCTCGTAAAGCCCCGCAGCCGTAGCGCCGCCAGGACTAGTAACTCGGTTGCGTAACTCAGTGGGATGTTCGTTGGTTTGGCGCATCAGTTCCACGCTACCTGCAATTGTTTGCAAAGTCAGGGTTTGAGCTTGGTCACGGGTAAATCCCATCTGAACTCCAGCATCGATAGCGGCTTCGATCAAGAGAAAGACAAATCCAGGACCAGCACCACTCACAGCCGTTGCTCGATCAATTTCATCTTCGTGCAGAACTGCCATTTCTTCTCCTAATGCTTGCAGAATGGTTTTGCTATATGAACGCTGTGCCTCCGTCACTTCCGGGGATGCACTCCAGACAGTCATTCCCATTCCTACTTGAGCCGGGGTATTGGGCATGGCGCGGACAATGGGGGAATGGTTCAAACCTTGGCTGAGGGATGGTATACTCGCTCCAGCTACAATGCTCATGACTAGGGTATCCGGGGCAATTTTACCTCTAAGGGTCGGCATAAGCGATCGCAACACTTGCGGCTTCACACTCAACACAGCGATCGCTTTTTCCTGAATTGCTTCTATGTTGTTGCTTGTGGTTCTGACAGCATAGGTCTGCTGCATATAGAGGCGACGACTTTCCAGTGGATCGCTGGCAATAATTTGGCCGGCTGTCACCACCTTTTGGGCGAGCAAGCCACTAATCATGGCTTCAGCCATCGCACCACTACCTATAAAAGCAATTTGCATATCCGAGCGCATCTGTGTTCCTCTAAAGCCAATATTTTCTCGATTAAAATTAAAATAAATTTGGTTGGATTGCAGCCTTTAAGACCAATCCCTGCTCTACATCTGCTAATGCTTGATTAATTTCTTCTAACCTGTAAAAACGACTAATTACGCGCTCCCAAGCAATCTCTCGATTTTGATCGCGATGACGTTTTAGTAACTGAATCATTCTGTAAAAGTGACTAAAATCGATGCCCCATGTGCCTCGAATCTCAATGTGTTTGAGGTTAATTTCCAAATGGGGATTAAGCAAGATTTCACCGGTATTCGTGTAGTGTCCCACAACTACGTAGCGACCGCCATCTCTGGTCATGGCAATGCCTTGTTTGACCGCAATGGGAACTCCTGTAGCTTCGATGGTGACATCGGCTCCTCGACCATCGGTTAATTCCAGAACTCGTTCAATGTGCTGCTGTGGAGCTTGATCGTCAATTGCGATCGCATCATCCACACCAAAAGATTTTGCCACAGCTAAACGACTTTCATATTTATCAATGACAATCACCCGACCTGCTCCCGAAAGTAAGGCTAAAATTGCCACACTCAACCCCACAGGACCACACCCTTGCACTACTACAACATCGCCAATCTGAATCTGCGCCCGATCAATAGCGTGTAATCCGGTTGGTAACGAACATCCACCTGCTATGAATCGTGCAGGTGTCACCTCTTCAGGTAGCGTTAGCACTTTAACTCCCGGTTTCAGGTAAATCAGTTCCGACCACCCACCGAGCAACCCCTCATTGGATGAGTAGGTAACACCATAGACCTTGCGCTGTGGACAGCGAGTAGATGTTTTGGCAACTAAACAATACCAGCAACTGTTACAAGTCTCGTTCACATCAAGGAACGTCACAATCGACCCTATTTGAATCGGCTGACCATCGAGATTCAAAACCTTTCCACCGATATCAACCACTCGTCCCACTGAAAAGTGACCAGGAATGATCGGATAGGGTACTCCCCCTAAATGGCCTCTAAGTAAATGTACATCAGTACCACAAACTTCCGAGTAGATCGTCTGTAAGATTAGGCCGCCTTTTTCAAGTACAGGCTCTGGCAATTCTTGCAATTCAATTGGACGGTTAGGCGCAGTTAAGACAGCCGCTAATACCATTGATGTTTCCCCGATTATACTCAATCATAAATGTCATCCTATCGGACTCAAGACCAGAAAATGATTTCATCATTAGGAAGTAGTCCCATTGCAGAGGTAAATGTCACGCGTTGCCCCTCGGTTGGCTCAACGATATGATAATTTTGGGTGTTGAAGATAAATACATCTCCGACTTGTGGCTGGAAGCAGATCGAGCTGGCACCTGAAACAACAGCCTCATTATATCCGTAGGAATCGAGTTTATATCTCTCATCTTCCGAACGCCACTGGCGATCGTAAATATAAGTTTTCCCCCGATCATTTGCAGATACTTGGAGGTACAAATTCCAGGACAATTGTCCCACGACTTTACTCACCTCCCATCCGATCTGTTCTGATGGCGCATAATCAATATGTAGTTGTGTCCCTTGCTCAATTTTCCTGATCAACCCTGCATGGTAACTTCCATAGCAAGATTCCGAGGCAATTCTGACAGTTGTACCAGTTTGGTTTCTGATCCTTGCCATCAGACGTTCCAATGGATTGAAAGAAGCAGAAGTAATACGATATTGTTCTTTGCTGGCTCGATCTACTGCTAGGAAGTAATCCTCTTTGCCAATGCTGTTGTACTCAAAGACTGTAATCCCCAGGCGTTCAATCTTAGGAGTAACATTCTGGTAGGTATCAAACCCTAACAAGTTAGCTTGAGTCACCAGTGCTGCACACTCCTGGTTTGTGGCAAACTGCTCTATCTGAACGATAGGAATTTGATTTTCAAATAGCATCCTTAGCGATTTTGCGCTCAAAGACAGAGCTTCTGTTGTTTTCCATACCTTTGACTTGATCAGGTTGGGAGTAATCATTTAAGGTTCTTTTTGTAAATAGCATTAAACAATTGCGATTTTGGTCAAGCTTTAGCCAATCGCTCTGGACTGATTGGCATTTTGCTGATTCCCCTGAAAAGCAGGGCTGTTTCATTCGATCAGGAGGAACTATTTTTCAATATCATTAGTGATAATTTTGGGGACTGAAGTCATGGAAAGCCTAAAAACCTAAATTTAGAGTCAAAAATTCAAATTTACCTAAAGCTTATCAGCCTTTGAGGGAAAGAAACAGCCCTATAGTCAAAAGCTGAGGATCATCAGCTACCAAAAGTAACAGAAATGTTGAATGCGCTTTCACCATCACACTCCCACACTCTGACACCCAGAGACTAGCTATCTTAAGAGTTTTCGCTTTTCTTAGAGCCATTCCTTGCATATCCTCAATACCTCCACCAATTATTGACGAGGGTGAATTGATGTATTAACTCTCTGTTCTCTGAGGTTGAGCAAAAACAATTAGTCCTAAAAATTGCGGCAAGTTTTACCGCAAGGTTGTTTTAATATATTGCCCCTTTACCTCCAACGAGTGTATTGATAAGGATTTTTGTATTGTCTTATGATCACCATTCCAAACGCAAGGACAGTTAAGACATTTAAGCAAGTAATTTAAATAATTTTTGCATCGGCTCAATTAGTAGGGACGCAAAGAAAAATTAAATTGTTTTAATGTATTGCCCCTTTACCTCCAACGAGTGTATTGATAAGGATTTTTGTATTGTCTTATGATCACCATTCCAAACACAAGGACAGTTAAGACATTTAAGCAAGTAATTTAAATAATTTTTGCATCGGCTCAATCAGTAGGGACGCAAAGAAAAATAAAATCAGCGAGGCAATACCTTCGTTAAAAGTAGAGGGTAAACAGAAAAGACCAATTTCGTAGAGTTATGTTCTCGCCTCTTATGACGCTTATTTTTCTTCTTTGTAACTTAAATGTTATGTTAGCTCTCTTTATTTTTTCTATTGCACTGTTTATTGCTAACTGGCTTACTTTCTTGTTAACTTTAGTGACACTTAATAGAAAAAATTCTAAAATAAAAGTTAAGAAAAGTATCAACAGTGTGAAAATGAGGAAAACTGAAGAACTATTAATCTACTTAAAAACAAGAGACTATGAGTGAGAACGATCGCGAAGACGCAACCGTTTACAATGTTGTTGTTAATCATGAAGAGCAATATTCAATTTGGCCAACTTACCGAGAAATGCCTCTGGGCTGGAAAGATACTGGTAAAAGCGGCTCTAAAGAAGAATGCTTAGACTACATTAAAGAAGTTTGGCTTGATATGCGCCCACTCAGCCTCCGTAAGTAAGTGTCCTAATAAAATATCCGAGTAAATAGGAATGTTAGAGCAACAGCTAGAAGACATCGTTAAAGAAACGATGGAATTTTGGGATATTCCCGGATTGTCAATTGCAATTGTTCGAGATACTCAAGTTATTTTCAGTCAAGGATTTGGTTTCCGAAATTTAGAAGAGCGTTTACCTGTGACCTCGCAAACTATATTTGCAACTGGCTCTTCTACAAAAGCCTTCACAGCAAGCGCAATCGGGATTTTAGTTGATCGGGGTCAACTAATTTGGGATTCTCCTGTGAGAAACTATTTGGCAACTTTTCGAGTTTTTTCCCGCTATGCCAGTGAAGACATAACACTTCGGGATTTATTACTGATGCGCTCTGGATTACCGGGGTACGATGTCATTTGGTTTGGCAGCAATGGTAGCTCCCCTCATACCCAATTAGAACTTTATGAGCATCTCACTTTCATGAGATCAAGCCATGAACTACGTACGATGTTTCAACCGCAAAACTTACTCTATACTGTTGCGGGTATGGTCGTAGGTCATATATCTGAAAGTACTTGGGAAACATTTGTTCAGGATGAGATATTTGAGCCATTAGGAATGGCAGATAGTAATTTTTCTGTCAAACAATCTCAGTTGTCAGACAATTTTGCACAGCCTTACGAATGTGATGGGAATAGTCTCAAAAAGTTGGTCTTACGGAATGTAGATGCAATTGGTCCGGCTGGCTCAATTAATTCCACTGCACTAGATATGGCTCAGTGGCTAATCCTCAATCTCAACGGGGGAAAATATGGCCATCGGCAAGTGATTAGTTCTGAAACGCTCAACCAAATGCAAAGGCCACAATTTGTAGTCAACTCCAACTCAACTGACTTTGCACATTTAACCCCAGGTTCCGACAACGACACAATCGATCATGCTCGATTACTGACCTCGATTCGGAAGAAACATTCTTTATCGTCTTTGTTGCGGGGGATTGCTGATGCAAAACAGGAAGCGAGTGTAGATATTTTTTATCCTGTATCCTATGGCTTGGGATGGCTCACCAGTGCTTACCGAGGTCATTATCTGATAGAAACATCAGGTGGAATTGATGGTTTCACTGCAATGGTGAGTTTAATGCCAAACAGTAACTTGGGTGTTGTGGTTTTAACTAACCTGAACAAAACCATGGGAGCCAAGAGTATAACTTATCAAATCTACGATTATCTACTTGATCGGACACCACTTCCTTGGAACCAAATTTTACAGCATGAGGTGGAAGAACAAAAAAAGGAAACAGAGGAAAAATGGGAGAAAATCTTAGCAGGACGCAAGCCTTGGCTCCAACCTTGCCATCCTTTGGTCGATTATCTAGGAGAATTTGCCAATCGATCATTAGGTTCTTTATCAATCACCATGAAAGATGGCTGTATGATCGCAACTTAAGTAGTAAGACAAAATTAATTACACAAAATTTAACCTACAACCTTTATTGAGCCTGAAATCTAATGTGTAAGTATTTTTGTCCGATTACTTATAACGATATCGTATATTTACTTGAGCATTATTGCCATGATACATTTCTGGCGATACTTGCACCCTACAACAAAATTACTAATAACGGTAGCCCATATCCCAATCCGGTTCTTTTATCCTACTATACCGATACTAATGGGGAGTTATCCAGTCTCTCTTTCCCACTCGAACCTGCGCTTCAAGAATTGATTTTTAATCGACTCCCCAACGCAGAATGGTGAGGATAAGGGACTTCCAATTAAAAAAATGGCGTTGCTGAATTAGGGTATGAAATTGAAAAATCAATGATTTCAAACTCTTACTCTCTGTGACTGGAGCGCCTCTGCGTGAAACAAAATCATACTCTTAATCAGCAAGTCCAAAAAAATAAATATTCCATTGCTGAGGTAGGCAGGGGAGCCGGGAGCCGGGGGAATAAAGAACAAATATGGTCTGATGAAATGGGGCATTTATTTTCTGGAAATCCCTAATAACATTACTCTGCTAGTAGCCCATCGGGCAAAGTCTTACTGCCGCGTTATTCAAAATGAAAGTATGTCTAGTCTTATGTTAAATCGAAATCCTGAATGGTCTACGTTGATTGATATTCTGCGTTGGCGAGCTATTCACCAGCCTGATAAACAAGCATACATTTTTTTACCCGATGGTGAAACAGAAATCTGTCTCACCTATGGAATGCTAGAGCAACGGGCGCGTGCCATTGCCATGCAGTTGCAAAGCATTTGTTCTCCAGGCGAACGCGCTTTGTTGCTGTACCCATCAGGGCTAGACTTTATCACCGCTTTTTTAGGTTGCCTTTATGCTGGGGCGATCGCTGTACCTGCTTATCCCCCGCGACGGAATCAAAATTTAACCAGGCTACAATCCATTGTGATCGATGCCCAAGCAACGATCGCACTGACAACCCAAGACTTACTAGACAATGACATTAGTATCTATCTGGGACAAGACCGGATATTAGGGCAACTGAAGTGGTTGGCTACGGATACGATCGCCACAACAGACGCGACATCTTGGCAACCTCCGACTTTAACTGAGGAAACCTTGGCATTCCTTCAGTACACTTCCGGATCAACGGGAATGCCAAAAGGTGTAAAAGTTAGCCATTTGAATCTGCTCAGTAACGAGCAAATGATTCAGCACGCCTTTGGACATAGTTCAGAAACTATCTTCGTCGGGTGGTTGCCATTGTTTCATGACATGGGGTTGATTGGTAACGTTCTGCAACCTCTGTACTTGGGAATTCCTTGCATTTTCATGGCTCCCGTCACATTCCTGCAAACTCCCTTTTACTGGCTCCAGGCAATTTCTCGCTATCGAGCGACAACTAGTGGTGGCCCGAATTTCGCCTACGATCTTTGCATTCGCTCCACAACTCCAGAACAGCGATCGCAACTTGACCTGAGTTCCTGGCAACTGGCTTTTAATGGCTCAGAAACAGTGAGGGCAGAAACCCTAGAGGCATTTACTAGCACATTTGAGTCTTGTGGATTTAAGCGGGAAGCTTTCTATCCCTGCTATGGGATGGCAGAAGCAACGTTATTTATTTCCGGTGGTGCTAAAACGAAATCTCCTCAAGTGTTAGGAGTGGATGACCAGGCCTTGGGGCAGAACCAGGTTGCGATCTTAGAGCCTGATCAACCGAGTTACAAGGCTATTGTGGGTGTGGGACACCCCTGGCTGGATCAATCGTTGCGAATTGTCTCTCCTGACACAAGACAGATATGTGCAGAAGATCGGGTGGGTGAAATTTGGGTAGCTGGTACAAATATTGCTGGGGGATACTGGAATCAATCCGAGCAAACAGCACAAACCTTCAACGCTTACACAGCAGATACCAATGAAGGACCATTTTTGCAAACAGGAGATTTAGGGTTTGTCCACCAAGGAGAACTCTTTATTACGGGACGTTTAAAGGATCTGATTGTCATCCGGGGACGCAATTATTATCCTCAAGATATTGAACTCACCGTAGAACAGTGTCATCCGGCATTACGGGCTGGGTGTGGGGCGGCATTTTCTGTGGATGTGGCAGGAGAAGAGCGACTGGTGATTGTGCAAGAAGTCGAACGCCATTATCTACGGAAACTGCCAGTTGAAACCGTCGTTCAGGCAATTCGTCAGGCAGTTGCAGCACAGCATGAATTGCAAGTTTATGCGATCACACTGCTCAAAACAGCCAGTATTCCTAAAACTTCCAGTGGTAAAATTCAACGCTCTAACTGCCGGAAAAAATTTCTCGAAGCCAGTTTAAGTGTTGTGGGAAATAGTATTTTGAATGAGCCTCCTGCGCCGACAAGTGCAGACAAACCACTTCTGAGTGGGGAAATATTGCGATCGCTGCCGGAGATAGAGCGCCGGCTCAAACTGGAATTGTATTTGCAACAGGCGATTTTGGCAGTGTTGGGCATTTCGCCGTCTGCCCTCAACAAACAGCAACCATTGATTAACTTAGGTTTGGATTCTTTAGCGGCTGTCACTTTACAGCATCGCCTGGAAACTGAACTGGATTTATCTTTGTCGATGACGGCATTTCTCCAAGACACCAGCTTCGAGGAACTGATTCTGCAATTGCTCGAACAATTAGACAGGCAGCCAATCTCCAGAAATCAAGTATTTGCCATAAAATCTGAGGAGCAGCACTGCACCCAGGAGTTGCCTTTGTCCCCCAACCAGCAAGGGTTGTGGTTTTTAAATCAGCTTGCACCGGACAGTGGTGCTTATAATATTGCTTTTGCAGTGCGGATTCGGTCAAAACTGAATGTGGTTGCCCTCAAGCAAGCATTTGAAAATTTGGTGACTCGTCACCCTTCCCTGCGGACATCCTATATTCTGCGGGATAACCAGCCGTGGCAACAAATTCATCAGCACTCTTCCTTATCATTCAAGCAAATTGACGCTACAAATTGGTCTGAGAATCAACTGCACAATGAGTTAATTACAGAAGCCTATCGTCCTTTTGATTTAGCACAAGAATCATTACTGCGAGTGCTATTGTTTACCTCTGAAACAAATGCGCCAATTTTGTTATTGTCCGTTCACCATATCGCGGCTGATTTATGGTCTTTGTTAGTCTTGGTGGATGAGTTGGGTTTACTGTATTCATCAGCCAATACAGGGACTATGGCTAAATTACCGCCAGTAGCGTTTTCCTATACAAACTACATCAATTGGCAAAGGGTGCATCAGTTACCCGCCCTAGAACAAACTTCACAGTCATACTGGAAAGAGCAATTAGCTGATTTACCTCTGTTAAATTTACCCACACTCCGCTCTCGTCCGGCTGTGCAGACATATCAGGGAGCCGCTCACGGATTTGACCTTGATCTAGAATTAACGAACCAACTAAAGCAGCTGGCTCAACGTTGTGGCGTTACCCTCTACACTTTGCTCTTGACTGCGTTTGAGATTCTCCTGCATCGCTACACGGGACAGGACGATCTAGTTGTGGGGTCGGTAACCTCTGGACGGCAGTCTCATTTGAAACAAACGGTGGGCTATTGTGCGAATCCGATTGTGTTGCGAGTAGACCTATCTGGGAATCCGACAGTCCAAGAGTTGCTTTATCGGGTGCGCCAAACCGTATTGGCTGCCTTGGAACAAGCAGATTATCCCTTTCAACGGTTAGTTGAGATATTACAACCGGAACGGGATCTGAGTCGTTCGCCACTGTTCCAGGTGATGTTTGTGTTTCAAAAGCCCCATATTCTGCCCGAATCGTCCCCCTTTGTGCTGCGGCAACCAGGAGCTGTGCTGGAATTGGATGAGTTAGTTTTAGAATCTGTTGGTATTGAACAGCGAACCGCACAATTTGACTTAACGCTAATTGTGACTGAGACTCAGCAGCAGTTGTTGGCATCGTTTGAATATAATACGGATCTGTTCGATCATGGGACGATTGAGCGGATGAGCCAGCATTTTCAGACGCTGCTAGGAGCGATCGCTCTTGAAACTGAACAACGAGTTTCCGAATTACCTTTACTCACAGACCAAGAACAGGGTGAAATCCTGAAAGTTTGGAACAGGACTCAAACATCTGACACTTACGAAACCTGCTTGCACCATTTAATTGAAGCCCAGGTGCAACGTTCTGCCGATACTGTTGCAGTGGTCTTTGGCGAGCGACAATTGACCTATAAAGCTTTGAATGAACAGGCAAATCAATTGGCGCATCACCTGCGATCGCTAGGCGTTAAACCGGGGGTTTTAGTTGGCATTTGTGTCGAGCGTTCCCTAGAGATGGTTGTGGGTTTATTCGGGATTCTCAAAGCAGGTGGCGCTTATCTTCCCTTAGATCCCAGCTATCCGCCAGAGCGGTTGACCTTCATGTTGTCAGATGCGGGGGTGTCCGTATTACTAACACAACAGCGACTTTTGCCGCAACTGCCCGAACAGACAGTACCAAGAATCTGTCTTGACAGCGAAAATAGCCTCCTACAAACCCAATCACTAGATAACCCACACTTTGAGGTACAGCCCCATGATTTAGCTTATGTGATTTATACTTCAGGCTCCACTGGTCGTCCCAAAGGGGTGATGAATACCCATAGAGGCATTTGCAATCGCCTGCTTTGGATGCAGGATACCTATCAACTGACCTCTGGCGATCGCGTATTGCAGAAAACTCCCTTCAGCTTTGACGTATCGGTATGGGAGTTTTTCTGGCCTCTCTTGGCTGGTGCTTGCTTGGTGGTAGCACAGCCGGGAGGTCATCAGGATAATCCCTATTTAATTCGCACTATTGCCGAACACCAAATCACAACCCTCCACTTTGTCCCTTCCATGCTCCAGCTGTTCCTAGAAGAACCCAACCTGGAGCAGACCGGCAGCCTTAGACAAGTCTTCTGTAGTGGTGAGGCACTGCCCAATGCCCTGCAAAAACGCTTCTTTGATAATTTGGATGCAGCGCTACATAATCTTTACGGACCCACAGAAGCTGCCGTTGATGTCACATTTTGGCAATGCGATCGCACCCAAGAACAGTTAGCGGTTCCCATTGGCAAACCAATTGCGAATATGCAAACCTATCTGTTGGATCGCTACGGACAACCCGTGCCGATTGGAGTTCCAGGGGAGTTACATTTGGCAGGTATCGGCTTGGCGCGAGGATACCTCAACCGCCCAGAATTAACAGCCGAAAAGTTTGTGCCGAATCCCTTCTCCCAAGAACCCGGAGCCAGGCTTTACCGAACTGGGGATCTCGCCCGTTACCGACCAGATGGCAACCTTGAGTATCTAGGACGAAGTGACTTTCAGGTGAAGATCCGGGGCTTTCGGATTGAATTGGGAGAGGTAGAAGCGAGCCTCAGACAACATCCTCAAGTGCGAGAAGCGATCGCGATCGCGCCAGACTTTGGCACAAATGGGCAGAGGCTAGTGGCTTATGTGGTTCCCCAACTCGGTACACATCTGCTCAACAATGAACTGCGATGCTTTCTGCGGGAGCGCCTCCCAGATTACATGGTGCCATCCATTTTCGTTATCTTGGAGACAATTCCCCTGAGTCCCAACGGCAAGGTGGATCGGCGTTCCCTCCCAGTCCCCGCCGCCGACCGAGTTTTGCAGGTGGGCTATGTTCCTCCAAGGACACCTACAGAGGAACTACTGGTGGGCATTTACACCCAAGTTCTCGGTCTAAAAACCATTGGGATTTATGACAACTTCTTTGATTTAGGGGGACATTCCCTTTTGGCAACTCAAGTGGTGTCTCGGATACGCACCCTTTTTGCCATCGAGCTGCCGGTGCATCAAATCTTTGAATACCCGACAATTGCCACCCTCAGTCCAATCGTGGAAGCAGTTTGTCATCAGGGAAACCACTGGGTATCTGCTCCTATTCAACCAATGCCACCAGGCGGACAGTTGCCTCTTTCCTTTTCCCAACAGCGCCTCTGGTTTCTGAATCATCTGGAAGGGCATCGACCAATCTACAATATGCCAGCTGCACTACGCATGATCGGCCCACTTCAGATTCCCATCCTAGAGCGCTGCTTCCAAGAAATCGTAGAGCGTCAAGCCTCTCTACGAACGACTTTTCCCTTAGTTGATGGGATACCAGTACAAAAGATTGCCGAGCGCCTTGTTTGCTCCTTACCTGTGATCGATCTGCAATCTCTGTCCGGGGATGAACAAGCGATCGCCGTACAACATCACATTTCCGAAGTCGCCTGTGGCTCGTTTTCCCTAGATCGAGAACCTCTGCTACGTCTTAAATTGCTATGTCTGGCACGGCAATCCTACATTCTAGTGGTGGTCATGCACCACATTATTGCTGATGGTTGGTCGATTGGGGTGATGATTCGAGAACTGTCTACCCTTTACCAGACGTTCTTGGTCGAAGCTAACTCACCTCTAGCCCCTCTCCCGATTCAGTACGTAGATTTTGCCGCTTGGCAACAACAGTTGTTAGAGAATGAACAGCTAGCAGCCCAGGTGGATTACTGGAAACAGCAATTGGCAGACGCTACTAATATACTGGACTTGCCAACAGATTATCCCCGCCCTCCCGTCCAAACTTTTCGTGGCGGACAGGAATCCTTTGAACTAAGTCCAGCTTTAACAGCGCAATTGCATGACTTGGCTAGGCAATCTGGGGCAACGGTCTTCATGGTGCTATTTACTGCCTTTGTGAGTCTGTTATATCGCTACAGCGGCCAAGAGGATATCCTGGTGGGTTCACCAGTTGCCAATCGAAATCGCCAGGAACTAGAAGATATAATTGGCTTTTTTGTCAATACCCTGGTGCTACGGACTCATCTATTTGATCAGCTTTCATTTCAAGAGTTGTTGACTCAGGTGAAGCAAACCTGTTTGGAGGCCTATGCCCACCAAGATATTCCGTTTGAGAAGTTGGTAGAGATCCTCAAGCCAGAGCGCAGTCTCAGCCATAATCCACTGTTTCAGGTGATGTTCGTGTTTCAAAATGCTCCTAGAGAGCAACTGAATTTGTCAGATGTCACCTTAGACTGGTTGGAGGTTGATACAGCCACTACTAAGTTCGATCTGACTCTAATCATGGAAGAACGAGGTTCCCAGCTTGTGGGTACTATCGAGTACAGTCAGGATCTTTACAATAGAACAACTATCCAGCGCTTAATCGGTCACTTGCAAACGCTGTTGTCAGAAATGGTCATAGCACCGCAACAAATGGTAGCGACTGCTAAAATACTCAGTCCCACAGAAGAGCAACAGATTTTACAGGAGTGGAATTTCACTCCGTCTACCTTTAATCTGGTTCAGTGTATCCACCAGCTATTTGAAGAACAGGTAACAAAAACACCTGATCGAGTCGCGCTGGAATTGGGAGATGAACATTTAACTTATCGAGAACTAAATAGCCGTGCAAATCAGTTAGCACACTATCTGCGACAACTTCAGGTGCAGCCCGATGAACCTGTGGGATTATGTGTTTCGCGAAGCTTGAGCGGATTTGTTGGTTTGCTGGGTATTTTGAAAGCTGGGGGTGCTTATGTCCCCCTAGATCCGACCTATCCCCCTGAACGTCTGGCTTTTTCCATCCAGGATGCCAAAGTTAAGGTGCTAGTGACAGAAACTGATGTGGCCAGCGCCTTGCCAAGCTCAACTTTTGAGATTGTTTACTTGGATCGCGATCGCTCAGACATCGCTCAACAGTCTGTTGATAACCCAGAATGTCCGGCAACAGGTGAAAATTTAGCTTACATCATCTATACATCAGGCTCGACTGGTATCCCCAAAGGAGTTGCCATGCAACACCAGTCTTTAATCAATTTAATTTCCTGGCAAATTGAAAATGTCACCGCTCCTAGCAGCGCCAGAACAGCCCAGTTCGCCTCATTGAGCTTTGATGTTTCCGTCCAAGAAACTTTCGCTACCTGGTGCGAGGGTGGAACTCTCGTTTTGGTGCCAGAGCAGACAAGGCGCGACCCAACCCTTCTACTGAGATTTCTCAGTGATGCTGGCATTAAACGCTTCTTTGCTCCCTATGTGGTTCTACAGCAACTGGCTGAGGTGGCAATTGAGCGCGATCAGGTTCCCAAGGGGCTACAAGACTTGATTACAGCGGGGGAGCAACTCTGCATTACACCTGAGATCGCCCGCTTTTTTGAACGACTGGAGCATTGTACCTTGTGGAATCACTATGGCCCCACAGAAACCCACTTAGCAACAGCCTACAATCTCACCGGAAACCCCAGCAAATGGGTGACATTTCCTCCTATTGGTCGTCCCATTGCTAACACTCAGGTTTACCTTCTGGATAGAAATCAGCAACTAGTACCTGTGGGGATACCTGGAGAAATCTATATTGCGGGGACTGGACTGGCCAGAGGTTACTACAATCGTCCAGAGTTAACGGCAGATAAGTTCTCGGCTCATGCTTTTAGCCAAGCCACTGGTAGGCGTTGGTATCGAACAGGAGATATCGCTCGTTATCGTGCAGATGGAGTCCTAGAATACTTAGGTCGCATTGATAACCAGGTCAAGATTCGGGGCTTCCGGATTGAACTGGCAGAAATTGAGGCTGTTTTAGGGCAGCATCCTGATGTCCTGGAAGCAGTGGCGATCGCCACCATGGAACCTACCGAAAACAAGCGGCTGATCGCTTACATTGTTCCTAAACCAAATCAAGTTCTCACCACTCAAGAACTGAGAACCTATCTCAAAACCAAATTGCCAGAGTACATGGTACCATCAGCTTTTGTCATGCTGGAGACTCTACCTCTGACCCCAAGTGGTAAAGTTGATCGCCGAGTATTGCCGACTCCCGACAGAAGTAGTTTCGAGAATAATTACATTGCACCGGAAACATCAACAGAAGTAGTTCTCGCAGATATCTGGTCAGAAGTTTTGCACCTCCCTCAAGTCAGTATTCATGATAACTTCTTTGATCTGGGTGGACATTCCTTGCTGGCAACACAATTGCTTAGTCGAATCAACCAAATTTTCTCGTCAGAAATATCACTCCAGCAACTTTTTATGAATCCAACTATTGCAGAGCTAGAGACTGTACTTGCCAAGCTGCTGGGAAGTCAGAACCAGGTTGATGAAATTGCTCAAACATTTCTGGAAGTGAACAATTTGACTCCAGAGGAAATAGAAGTCTTATTTAAACAGATCGGACATGAATAAACCTAACTTTTTTTTAGTTGGAGCGCCCCGCTGTGCAACAACTGCGATGTGTCAATATCTTGATCGACACCCTGCTATTTATATCTCGAAACCGAAGGAACCTAACTTCTTTGATGGTGATTTACTCAGCCTGAAACCGTTGCACCGTAGCTACACTCTCTCAGAATATCTTGACTTGTTTAAAGCAGGCGAGGGACTTCTATGTGGGGAAGGCACAGTCTGGTATATGCTGTCTAAAACTGCGGCCAGAGAGATTTATCAGTTCAACCCTCATGCTAAAATCCTGATTATGCTCAGGAATCCGGTTGACTTTTTGTATTCGCTGCACAGTCATTTGGTGTTCTATGGCTACGAAGATATTCAAGATTTTGAGAGTGCCTTGCTAGCAGAACCTGATCGCCGCCAAGGTAAACGAATTCCTCCTGGCTGCCATCCCACAGAACTCTTACTATATAGTGAATTAGCAAGTTTTACACAGCAGATTCAACGATATCTAGATGTCTTCGATCACAGCCAAATTCACTTAACGATCTATGATGACTTTGTGAAAGATACTGCGGGAACTTATCGAAAAGTTTTGCAATTTTTAGGGGTAGATGCTAATTTCACCACAGATTTTGAAATCGTTAATTCCAATAAGCGCGAGGGGAAGGCGATGGAACTAAAATTGAGACAGCAACTTCAATTCCAGTACGCCGAGGAAGTGCAGAAGTTGTCTCAATTGATCGATCGCGACCTATTTTACTGAAGTCGTGATCGCGCTTTGGAATTGAAAAAATTGGCGTTGCTAAATCAAAGTATGAAATGCCAAAATTACCTTTGTTTTTCTTCGTACCTTTGCGACTTTGCGTGAAATAAATTCATACTCTTAATCAGCAACGCCAAAAATTTAACATAATTGGGAATCTAAAATGCAACAATTTGAAGTCAGCGAAATTCTGTGGGATAGCTGGGGCGTACCCCATATTTACGCCAGAAATGAAGTTGAGCTATTCCATGCTCTGGGTTGGGCGCAAGCCAAGAGCCATGGCAATCTAATTCTCATGCTGTATGGGCAGGCAAGGGGACGTGCATCTGAGTATTGGGGAACAGATTATGTTGATACAGATAGATATGTTCGCACAATGGGGATTCCCCGGCGTGCTGGGGAGTGGTACGAGGCGCAGAGCGATCAGATGCGGACATACCTCAACGCATTTGCTGATGGCATTAATGGCTATATCCAAGCATATCCTGATGAGGTTCCAGAGTTCTTAAAAGTTGTTTTACCTGTATCGGCAGTCGATATCCTGGCTCATGTGCAACGGGTCATTCACTTTTTCTTTGTAGTTAACCCCAATCAGATCGCGACTCTGAGCCAGGGAGAACAGATGGCAGGATCTAATGCTTGGGCGATCAACGCACCAGAGCATTCAGCGAGTCAGAAGGCGATGTTATTGGCCAATCCCCATCAGCCGTGGTTCGATTTATTTCTTTGGTATGAAGCACAGTTGACAATGCCTTCCTTGAGTGCCTATGGCGCTGCTTTAGTGGGGTGGCCAACGCTGGGCATTGCATTTAACGATTATTTGGGATGGACGGTCACAGTTAATCCCACCAAAGGGGCAGACTTTTACGAATTGTCTCTCAGGGATGGGGGTTATGAATGGAATGATCAGATTCGCGCTTTTGAAGTTGAGTCACAGACGTTAAAGATTAAACAAGAAGACGGTAGTTTGCAGGAAGAGCCGCTAGTCGTTGTTCAGTCTGTTCATGGTCCGGTGGTGTCTCAAACAGAAACCAAGGCGATCGCCTTGCGGGTGGTAGGTCTTGATCGTCCCCATTTGCTCGAACAGATGTGGGAGATGATTAATGCTAGGAACCTCAGCCAATTCGAGGCTTCTTTGCAACAACTACAGCTGCCATTGTTCAACTTTCTCTACGCAGATACAGAGGGGCAAATCTTTTATTTATTCAATGCCCTTGTGCCAGTACGGTCGAAATCCTCTCAGGATCAGGGGGACTGGGACTATTGGCAAAAACTGATTCCTGGCAATACATCTGATACCTTGTGGACAGAATACCATTCCTATGAGGATTTACCTCGTGTGGTGAATCCAGCTTGCGGGTGGCTACAGAACACTAACGATTCACCCTGGACTGTCACATTTCCCACATTGCTGAAGCCTGAAAACTATCCCCTCTATATTGCGCCTAGTAATTTAGGGAAAATGCCTCACAACATTCTGCGTCCTCAGCGCTCGATTCGGAAATTGCTAAACAGCGACACCATGAGTTTTGATGACATGGTGGCGTTTATGTTTTCATCTCGTTTGGAACTGGCTGACCGAATCCTCGATGGGCTGATTGCATCGGTGAAAACCCACGGAAGCGAACTGGGGATGCAAGCTGTGAAGGTTTTAGAATCTTGGGATCGCCATGCAAATGCAGACAGTTGCGGAACAGTTCTGTTTATACAATGGGTTGAGAAAATGGGGCTAGATAATATCTTTGCAACTCCTTGGCAAAGTGATTTACCCTTAGAGACTCCTTGCGACTTGATCGATCCTGTGTTCGCTACCGCAGTGCTTGAGGAAGTTGCAGCGGATATTCAATCACGCTATGGAACCCTTGATGTTGCTTGGGGAGAGGTGGTTAGACTGCGTATTGGGAACCAGGATTTACCCGGTAGCGGTGCGGGTAGTATCTTTGGTAGTTTTCAAGTCGTAGATATCATGCCTGTTGATGAAAAGAATTTTCAGGCCTTCGGTGGTAATTCTTTTATGATGGCAATCGAGTTTACTAACCCGATTCGTGCTGAAGCGCTAGCCATCTACGGTAATGCCACCCAACCACATTCGCCTCACGTTGGGGACCAGTTGCAGCTTTATGTTCAGGGTCAACTGAGACCTGTTTGGCGCACTCCAGCGGCGATCGCAGATCATTTGAAGTTGCGAGAAATTTTAGATATCTCTTCAGGGCTGTTTATGCAGGCTAACGGATAGTTACTTAATTGGCTTATTCTTTGTAACTTGCGATCGCCAGGTAGAAGCCATAAGCCGATTAACACTAACACTACTTAAGACTCTTTCACTTACTCGGTAGATTTCATGAATTTCAGTTCATCAGTGCTTCTAGGTTTAGTCATTATAGGTATATTAATATCGATAGGTGTAAGAATACAAAAAATTCTGATTTTACACCATAAAGGCAAGGTTATCCCTGGTCCGCCTAGCGATCCTTTACTAGGAAATATTCTCGATCTTGAAAAAGTCGGTGGTTTTCCCAATTATTTGCCAAAGCTTCATAGCCAGTATGGGAAAATTACTAAATTATGGTTGGGAAGTTCAAATTTTATTGTCTCGATTAGCGATCCAGCCCTCGTTGCTGAAGTAGCAGGAACTTTACAATCTTTGCCAATTTCAATCAAACAACCATTCACCTGGATTGGGGACGAAATTTACTTTTTCAGACAACCCCAAGAAGCTAAGTCTATCAAGATCAAATTGTTGCGCCTCTTATCCGGAGAAACTTTGGATTACTTACGTGAAGCAACACAAAAACACATGACTAGACTATTAGATCGATGGACTTCCAGCCAATGTGGACAAACAATTGATGTTAGAGATGAATTGAGTCAAGTTTCTTTAACGATTATAGGAGATTGTTTAATCGGAGAAGAATTCAGTAATTCTAATCTGGGACAGGAAATCTCAGCATCCTTTACTAAAGTTCTCAAGGGTGTGCAGCCCAGAACTGAAGAAGTTATTCCTGCGGTTTGGGATCGCAGTTATTGGGATTGGCAAAAAACAGTATCTCATCTACATCAATGTATTTATGATTTGATTGAGCAAAGAAAGCAAGATGCAAACTTAAATCAAAGAACAGATTTTCTATCGCGAGTCCTTCGAGATCAGGATGATCAAGGTCAATCTTTGTTTACCAAAGAGGAAATTCGAGCAACGATTATCAACTTTCTATTTGGTGGATTTGATGCAGTAGCAGCAGCCCTTACTTCAGCTTGCTACATACTTGCCCAACATCCTGAGATTCAAGCGCAGGCTCAGGCAGAAGTGGATCGAGTCATAGGTTGTAGACTGCCAAAATCTGAGGATTTCAAAGCATTGGACTACTTGAACCAAATCCTTAAAGAAACAATGCGAATAAATCCTCCCTCTTCTGTGACTATGCGACAGGTGGATTTGGACTTTGAACTAGCGGGTTATCACATACCCAAAGGAACTATACTCTTCATTTCAATTTCTGCTTTACACAATAACCAAGAAATTTGGTCAGCACCAGAGAAATTTTGTCCAGAACGATTCTCTCCTGAGAATGAAAAACAACACTTACGCTATGCTTACATTCCATTTGGAGTTGGAGCCAGGGGTTGTATTGGGGCGAATTTTGCTATGATCCAGCTACAGTTAATGTTACCTATGCTTTTGCAAAGATTTTCTATTCAGCAGGTTTCAGATCAAGCAGTTATCTCCAAGCCCGAAGCTTCTGCTGTTTTATTCAGAACTAAACTAGAATTATTCATTGTTAGCTTGCGACAATCCACGCTCTTGAGTAAATGTTTTGGGATTAGATTACCTCTGGTAAATATAAAAGCAATTCTTCTTTGTCGCTCTCAAACTAGACAGGAATATGAGAGGGCAAATGATGTGTACGAGGATAATCAGCAAACTCTACTTTTCAAAGAGCGAAAATAGTAAGGATTCAGGTCGGGGGTGTTGACAAGTGTGATATGGGAAGCAGAAGATATCAATTATGGAAAATGAACGAATAGATAGTGCAGTGGCTCAAAGTGCTGAACGAACGTTACGTTTAGCCGTGACAAAACGAAAAGTCAGTGGTGGTTCCCGCTCAATGGAGCAGTTTCAAGATACTGCCAATTTATTGACGGTTATACAAAAAAAGTCGTCGTCAAAGACGTTCTGTCATTGAGTTTTTTGATTCCTACGGAGCGCTTCGCTATCAAGCCATTAAAGCTATGGTTAATCCTAATGTGCAGACTCCGGATTTAATCCCTCAAATTTAGACCTGAATCCTTACAAAAGAAGGGAACAGGGAACTCTTAACAGGGAACAGGGAACAAATAAAAAACTAAAGTTTAAGAGTTTAAAGCTCAGTCAAAAAAAAGGATGTTTTTACAAGGAGAGTGACACGAAAAAAAACAGTGTCATTATTTCAATCTTATGTTTTTAAACATGAGTTTTTTCTGTTCCCTGTTGCCCGTTCCCTGTTCCCTCTGAAAGATATATTGGATAATTAACATAATTTGAAAAAATCATCAATCACATCCTGTAAATCCTCAAATCCTGGACATCCTGATTCTGACAAATGGTGTAAAATATTAGTTAAATAAATTTTGTATATTAGGAGGATTATTTTATGTCAATCATGACTATTAAAGATGTAGAACAAGTCCAAACCGCTTTTAGTGAAGCTGGTTTAGATTATGATGTTGAATTAACAAACGGGAGAATTTCTATTGTGGGTCCTTCGGATATTGTATCTAGTGAAATTGGTATTCTCTTTAGCCGACTATTAGCTAACTGGGTTTATCCCCGTCGTTTAGGAAGAGTATTTGATTCTGCTGGTGGTTTTATTTTACCTGATAGCAATCTCACCGCACCAGATGTTTCTTTTGTTCGGGCTGCACGTCTGCGTCAAAGTCCCCGTTATTTTGGGGAACTTGTGCCAGATTTAATAGTAGAAATTAAATCTCAAAGTGATAGGATTAAACCTTTAGTTACTAAAATTATCAACTTTATAAACTTAGGTGCTGTGATTGGAATTTTAATTGATCCTGATGAAGAAACTGTTACAGTTTATCGTCATCAAGGTGAACCAACCGTTTTAATCAATGGCGATATTTTAACTTTACCTGAACTTTTTCCAGGTTGGGAAGTAGCTGTTTCGGAATTATGGCCTCCTATTTTTACGGAAGAAGAAATAGAAGGTTAGTTTGTTTGATCGGATTAGTTTTGCTGTGGAGTTCTTTTATCATAAATAGGGGATTTTGCCTGAAGATAGCGGTGTGCGGAGAAAATCTCCGCACTAATCCTTGATTTTATTCGTGGATAGTCACTTTGATCATTTTAACTGGAGTTTTGGGGCGATCGCCTTGTCCCGTTGGAGTCGTTTCGATAGCTTTCAATACATCCATCCCTTCAGTAACTCGACCAAAAACAGGATGCTTGGATGGACCGGGTGTAAACCAATCTAAATAGGAGTTGTGAACAGTGTTGATGAAAAACTGGCAACTCCCACTATTAGGGGCCCCCGTATTAGCCATAGATAAAGTTCCTGGTTCGTTGGAAATTTTCCCATCTGCGGGATGCTCATCTTGAATGCACCCATCAGGACCATTACCTGTCCCTGCACGAGGGGAGCTAGGATCTTTACTGTGAGGACAACCAAACTGCACCATAAAGTTTTTAATCACACGGTGGAAATGCAGTCCATCATAAAAGCCGCTTTTAGCCAATTTGATGAAATTTCCCGCCGTTATGGGCATAACATCGGTGAATAGCTCAAGAGTAATAGTACCAAGGGACGTTTCAAGGGTTGCGGTGGGATTTGTCATGAATATTGAATTACTAATCTGTGCAATGGGTTATTTTGTCGCTTCCAGTTTACCCAAAATCTTGAACATAATGTTGACTAAAATCCACAACTTTTCAAACTAACAATTTCCACTTGTGATCAATAAACTCAATTTTAATCTGGAAAAGCTAAACCGGTTCTCGGATCTCTGATATATAATCCAAGTGTCAAACTCCGCATCACTTCATCCCACACAGGTATTAATTGTTCCGCTTGATCTGCCCAATAATCAAAGGTAATTAAACATTGAACATTAGAACCTAAACCAACACAAGTCCGAGAAAAAGCTTCTCTGGGTTCGGCTTGAGTATCAATAAATTTAATTTCACACCACATAATTCGGGCAGTTTGTCGTTTGACAGTTATCACTTCTCCTCTTTCAATCACATCACGGCTATCATCTTCCATGATTTTCTTTAAAGTGGATTTTAAGGGAAACAGAGTCCAATCATTAGGAGGTAAGTGATTGTAAGAAACCTCTAAACAACAATCATCATCAGGTGGTTTTTTATCCATGAACTTAAATGATTTTTCCTGGGGTTCAGATATCCACCCGCGAGGAACATTGAAACGCACAGCCCCTCTACCTGCTACAAAAATATTATATTCTGGGGGAGATTCCCAATGATGATCTGGCTTTAATTCCAGGGTTTCTTTAATCCATTGAAAATTACTTTTCTTACGTTTTGCCATAGTCTTCATGAGGTAATAAATTTTATTTTATAGTCATATTTATTTGATTAAAGGATGTTGATTTTATTCTTAATTATTAAGTTTATACTTCTATATCATTATAAAGCATTGCTATCGGAAATTCAAATTCCATCCTTGAGCAAGTAATGATGTCTTCATGCAGAATATACAGAAATTCCCTGGATATTCTTCTTTAAAGGGAAAATATACAGAATTTTCGGCTTTTTATCTCATGGAGGTTGACTAGATGGAAAATCCCGGTATAATAATTGATATAGTTGAGCATAAATACTGAGATAAAAATATGATGAATATAATGAGAAAATTTGAAAGTAAATTGAATGATTTGCTTATGTATCAGAAGGCTATAAAAGGGTTTAATTCTTACCTTTGCATCCTTGATGAGTTATTAAAAAGGGAGTTGGTGCGAATAATTACCATAGATGGAACCAATATATACGTCCGATCAAATACGCCAGATTTGAAGGTAGCAATAAGTAGTTTGTTTGAAAAGGTGAAAAGGTGACAGCCTATAAAAATTAATAAATAAGAAAGCACTGTGTAATAACTGTAAAACCTACCGTTTCATTATAGGTGTTACATCCGAGTGGAGGAAGCCTTGAAAATGATTTGGAATAATTATTATCAATTTGTTTGAGAGTTGATTAAACAAGTATTCGATTAATTCAGTAGGAGTAAAAAAGATGAAAAATGAAAAATGGAACAAGGAAAATATTCTGAGTCAAAAAGGAAGAGTAGTAATTGTCACAGGTTCTAGTAGCGGTATTGGTTATGAAACGGCACGGGTTTTAGCCAATAAACAAGCATCTGTGATGATTGCGGTTCGCAATTTGGACAAAGGAAACAAGGCGTTGGCGAAAATTATTCAACAGAATAAAGATGCTGATGTCAAGGTGATGGAACTTGATTTAGCTAATTTAGCATCTGTTAAAAATTTCGCTGAAAACTTTAAGAAAAATTATTCGCGTTTGGATTTACTGATTAATAATGCGGGTGTAATGATTCCGCCTTATACAAAAACAACAGATGGTTTTGAATTGCAATTTGGTACTAATCATCTCGGACATTTTGCTTTGACAGGACAGCTTTTAGAACTTTTAATCAGCACCGAAAATTCACGAATTGTCAATGTTTCCAGCGGCGCACATAACATAGGCAATATAGATTTTGATGATTTGAATTGGGAAAAGAGAAGTTATGCTAAATGGAAAGCCTACGGCGACAGCAAACTTGCTAATCTTTATTTTATCTACGAACTTGACCGGAAACTAAAAGATAACGGTATCAAAACCTTTGCAACCGCCTCGCATCCCGGCTGGACGGCTACCGAATTGCAGAGAACTGCGGGCAGGGTTGTGGGATATCTTAACGGCATCCTTGCTCAAGATATCACGATGGGTGCATTACCGACTCTGCGGGCGGCAACTGAAGAAGGTTTAAAAGGTAAAGAATATTTTGGTCCTAGTGGCTTTCTGGAAGTGCGTGGCTATCCAGTCAAGGTGGAATCAAACGAGTTATCCAAAGATCAAGCGATCGCTCAAAAACTATGGGAAGTATCGGAAAAACTCACCGGCGTGAAATTTGAATTTAATAAACAGGTATAAAGTACAGGGTAAATAAGACAACGGGAAATGTCCGGTAAAATTTACTGGACATTTTATTTTTGAAGATATGATTGAGAGCGTTCGTGTTTCAGCTTGGTAGGTAGCAAGCAGTCAAATAATTGTAGGGTGCGTCAGACAAGTAACTTAATAATAAAATGATGAAATTAAAAATCTGACGCACGTCACCCATTTAGTAGACTTATTCATGTCCGATATTTTCAGGAATATTAAGAGATTCATTTGTACCCCAATCTTGAGAATAAATTCCTTGCTGAACAAAACGATGAAAACTGGAAAACTTCCAATTTTGGGGTGATTGACATAACCCATGTTTCACAGGATTATAATGAATGTAATCACAGTGATTACTAAAATCTTTTTCATCTTTTATTAAATGTTCCCAATAGCGTCTTTGCCATAAATTCTTTTCTTGACGCTTTTTGCTAGACAAGCTAATTTCTGCTGTAAGTTGTAATTTATGACCACAACTACGAGTGACAAAACTTTTTAAATAACGCCAACGAACGGGATAGTTACTATCACCGTTAGGAAGAGTCCAAATGCAATGAAAATGATTGGGTAAAAGTACAATTGCATCAATAGAAAATGGATATAATTTTTGTACTCTTTGTAAACCTTTGCGTAAGGTTTCCCGTCCAATATCAGTGCATAACCAAGGTATACGTTGATAGGTTACTTGGGTAAAAAAATAAGTTGTACCTGGTATGATTATTCTGCGATAGTTAGACATACCGAAAAAATAAATATTTGTGAAATTATTACATGCGGTAGGGTGCGTCAGATTTATAAGTTTATCATCCTATTGCTAGGTTAATTTGTCTGACGCACCTTAAAATATTACTTACCCAAGTATAACGTGCGTCAGATTTTAAGTTAATCATCTTATTGCTTAGTTATTTGTCTGACGCACCTTAAAATCATTACTTACCCAAGTAGTAACGTGCGTCAGGTTTTAAGTTTATCATCTTATTGCTTAGTTATTTGTCTGACGCACCCTACAAGGTTGATCTTAGTTAGAACTGGGTGCGTCAGGTTTTAAGTTAATCATCTTATTACTAGGCTATTTGTCTGACGCACCCTACGAGGTTGATATTATGACTGTGGATTCATTCTAATCAAATCTGTCAAAATACTATCCAAACTCCCATTAACTTGAATTCGATCAATCTTCTCCGCAATCCGTTCTAAAACCTCCAATTCCTTCAATCTTAATGCAACTGGATTATCTTCCATTACCTTAGCAGTATTCAACATACTCCGAGTAGCAGCAGTCTCTTCTCTGCGTCTGACAACATTTGCTTGAGCAGCTTTTTCAGCTTCCACAACCTTACTCAAAATAGCCTTAATTTCCCCAGGTAAAATAATATCTTTCACACCTACAGAATCTACTTCAATTCCATAATCTGCGGCTTTTTGACGAATATATTCAGAGATACTTCTATCAATTGATCCTTTATCTTCTAATAAAGCATCTAATGTTCTTTCTCCTACCGCACCACGCAAGGCAAATTGCAACTCTTTATATAAGAATCCAGTAATATCTGATAAGCCATTTTTCGCTTTTAATATGTCTTGAATGCGGAAACCAGCAGTTAAATTTAACCGCAATGGGACTTTATCTTTGGAGAGGATTTCTTGACCAGATACTTCCATATTTTGCAATCGCAGGTCAATAGTTTCCGTTTGCCAAGAACGTCCAAATGACCACCAAGCATTTAATCCTGGTTGTAATTGGGTTTGAAATTCCTGATTAATATATAATAGTCCGATATGTTGGGGAGGAACTTGACAAATATGTACATAGTTCCGACTTAGTGCTTTTACTTCGGTTGTTCCTTCTACTAATTCAGAAATTAACGCAGGTGGTAATTTTGCATCTGTGCTAATATCAATAATTTCTACTTGGACACCTTGCCAAAATAGCTTCCGGCTTGTGGGTGGTAAAATAGAAATCACTTTCCCCCTATATCGGACAATTGCAACTTGTGAAGGTAGTAATTGCACATTTTCACAATAAGCTGCAACAAAATCTGGATGTTTTTCAATTAGTATATCTTCTAAAGGAAAATCTGGATTGGGGATAATTCTGCTGATACTCCGTACTATCACATCTTTATTTATTGACCAAAAAGCATACTCTCCTGGTTCTAAAGGTCGAATAAAATTATTTTGGAGATATAGTAGACCAACCTCATATTCAAAGATTTGGAATTTCTTTAATCCATTTAATGCGACTGAACGCAATTGCTGGACAAAAGAATTAGGTAATTCCCAGTTTGCTTCTAAGTTAAAAAGATGAGATTCTACTTCTATAAAACCACGCCAAAAAGCTCGTAATTGATTAGGAGCAATGCTTATCCAATTCTGACCCAAACGGACTAAAGCAGCTTCATTAAATGCAGTTTTGACAATTAATAAATGTTTTTGCAATTCAGTTCCATGATTTCGCAATAATAATTCTAGATTTTCAATTTCCGCTTCTGGTTCGTTGAGATCATAAGTTTTAATTTGCCAATGACGACCAAAATATGTATATTCACCAGGTTGTAAAACTTTCTTAAAGTCGCTGCGGTGATATAAAATGCCGATTTCGTTAGGTTTGATATAAAATGTTCGCCACATATTAAGTTGCATATTTGGACGATAAATTATTTATTTTACTTGATTTGTAATATTATGCTACAAAATATTTTTTACTCTGTCAATGCAAGTGTTCACAGTTTATGTGTGGGCAAAAACTTCGCCAAAACTGGATTAAGAAGAATGTAACTTTTTCTTAGTTGCTCCGTAGCAACCGAGAGCAAGAAAACGTTCTGCAAATATGCCGTTCAGTTGTCCTTATGGAAACTGAAGGGACAAACTCAAGTTAGGGAGAAAAGCAGTTGCGCTTACTCATTAACTGTAGCCATTGAGCATCACCCTTGTGAGTAATAACCAACAGCAGAACACTTGCACCGCAGAGTTACTGAAGATAACACGGATTTGAACCGTAGGATTTCTCCTTTACCACTTGCTACTTCCCAAAAGTAGTGTCTTTTGACCCGGACAGGGTTGGGTGAAAGTACAGGAATCGAACCTGCTACAGATCGATTAAAAGTCGATTGCTCTACCAAATGAGCTAACTTCCGGGGGTTTGATACAGGATTTGAACCTGTGACGCATTGATTATAAGTCAACTGCTCTACCAGACTGAGCTAATCAAACGATAGAATAGGTTGGAGGACTCGGCGGTATACGCTCATACTAGAGTTTGGCGCACCAGTTAGGTATATAGAACCTAAACTATAGCTTTGTAACTTTACTACTATCCCGGAGCAAATGTAACATATTTGTAGTATATTGTCAAAGTTGATTAGCGATCGCAATTTTGCTAAGTTTTGCAATATTTATACCTATATGAGATTTTCGGCGTTGCTCCCATTGCGGGATGATTTGAGAATCTGCATCAATATATAATCACCGCGTCTGGAGTGTCCCCGCGTCCCCGCGTCAGCCTCAATCATCCCCTTATTCAGCAACGCCAAACTTTACTATACGTATTCATCAACAATGTTATAAATTGCTTGGGCTAATGCAGGATCAAGTGTTAGTTGCATAATTCCAGTTTTGATATCTTTCATAATTACATTATCTAAGCCTTTTGCTTTGAACCGAAACATCTCTGTGTCCGTCTCCACATCAATTTTGAAGTTGTTACCATCTACTCGTATAGAGACGATATCTTCTAGAGGAATTTGATAGGTAAACTTGATCAGATATTTCAAACGGCTGGATGTATTAATGATTTCGGTGATTTTGTTTTTGTCTGTGAAGGTAATGTCTGCCACGATTTTGATTAAAATGCGATCGCCTACAATATAACATTTACGCCAATTTACGAGTAATAGGCGATCGCTACTGAGTAAGGATAAGTTGGTATAGAATAGGTTGCTTTTCCTTTTTAGGACTTACGCAAGTGTCACACTAAAAATCTGTTGTAGGGTGCGTCAGATATCAAAAATCTGTTTATTTACTAGATTTATGCAGTCTGACGCACCCTACCAATGTGCCAGTTGCGTAAGTCCTGCTTTTAATTCTTGCCAAAATTAAAGAATCAAACTAAACTAAGTTTGTAGACTTAGCTAAAAACCTGTGGAAACCGTAAATATCCATCAAGCTAAAACCAACCTTTCACGCCTATTATCCCGTGTAGAACATGGAGAAGAGATTATTATATCTAACCGGGGTGTTCCCGTCGCTAAGTTAGTTCCGTTTAGTGTTTCGTCTCACCGCAGAGATAGTTTAGGACAAGATCGAGGAAAATTTGTAATTCCAGAAGACTTTAATGCACCTTTACCAGAGGACATTTTAGCCGCGTTTGAGGGGAATGAGGAGTGAGACTTTTACTGGATACACAGTGTTTTTTATGGTGGTTTGCTGAACCTGAGCGTTTGAATGAAGAGGCTATTTCACATATTGCTGATGAAAGCAATGAACTATGGCTTTCTGTTGCTAGTGTGTGGGAAATGGGGATAAAAGTTGCAATTAGCAAGTTAGCATTACCAGAACCACTGGATAGTTACATTTCTAGCCGCATGATGAAATTGGGGGTGAAATCTTTGGAAATTACAACTTCCCATGCACTCAGAACCGTTGCGTTACCTTTGCATCATCGAGATCCTTTCGACAGAATGCTCATTGCACAAGCACAGATGGAAAGTATGACGCTTGTGACTGCGGATTCAATGTTTAAAGAGTATCAAGATACTGTTATTCTTTGGGCTGGGAATAAAGGTTAGTTTGGGAACTATTAATTATAAATAGATTTTGCACAATTGGAAAAGATATCACAATAACTCAGGAATATGTTCATTTTCATAGTTTTCAATTAATGCACCAATAACTTCCATAAGAGATGCGAGAGGATGAGTTTCATCTTCACCAACTTGATCAATAAGAGAATCAAGTATCTCAACTAAGTGTTCATATTCCTCTTCTGTGTGAGGAACAAAAACATTTTCAGCAATAGATGACCAAGCGGTGATAGTTTGATTGATGTTTAAACTTTGCATTATTCTTTCCATTTTCCTTGATCGTATTCTGGATGAGTTAACACAGCACGAATATAGATTTTTTGGCGGTTGTAGTGAATTGCAGCAATAAGTCTAATTTTGTTACCACCAATATTAAATACTGTTAATTTACCAACTTGATCTGCTGATGGAAACATTTCCCGGAGTTCTACAAATGAGGTAAATTCCTTTTCCTTCACTAATTGATACCACTGAGCTAGAGCATTTTTTGTGTCTGGATGGATTTTAGCAAATTCATTCAGCCGTTTACGAGTAATAACGTGCATTTGAAAAACTCTGATGTCTTAATAATTCTATCATTTATCTATCTCACCTATGATGAACGGCGGTCGCGTTAATATAACTGAAGATGTCGTCAAGTTCCCCTATCGCCTCTAATTCTATTGCTTCCTCTGGGGTAAGAGTATTCAGTTTGTTTTTATCAAGGAGTTCTTGTATCCGTTCACCTAGCTGATCGGTAAATTTGAATAGCATGAGGTTGTTGATATGCTTGATGCAGATTCCTTCAGGTAGGAATTGGGAGGGTTTAACCAGTGTAGTTGTCATTGGTGGATTATTTTGAGTTTTCTTGATTTTATCATTGGATATTTGGGATGTCTGAGGTTGTGATATCCAAACAAAATATCACTAATTCAAGAATCTATTTTAACATATTCCCTAAAAACTGGAGATAAATTAAACAATGTTTTTTCACCTTCTATTGGTGTAACTAAATAGCGTCTATTTAAAGACTGTAAGCCGTTAATCAAATCCATAGAAGATAAAGATAAACTTTCTCTTAAATGTTCTCTTGACACGGGTTGGTTATATTTACTCAATTCTAAAGTAATCTGTTGCTCTACTGTTGATAATCTGTTAAATAATTCATTTAATTGATATTTCATATCTTCTGTTAATAGTAAACCGTCACTTAAAAATTCAGATACCCGACATTGAAATATATTCCTAATTAAAATAGCAATTCTTTGTAAATAAGCTGGATTACCTTCATATAATTTTATTAGATTTAACCAATTTTCCTCATCTTTTAATTTCTGAGTTTTTAAAATATCGGTATTATCTAAACCTTGTAATTCTAAACATTTAACAGGATATAATTCTTCATCAATGCAAATCATTTCTTGGCATTGTTCTTGACTGATTAAAATTAAACTACTTTGATGTTCAATTTCTGTTATTTTTGCGAAAAATGTTTTGTAGTCTTTATATTCAGGTTTATATTTTCCTGCAAGTTGTCCAGGAATAAATATTTCTTGGATATCATCAAGGATAATTAAACATCTTTTTTGATTGAGGAGATTTAAAAGTTGGGTTAATTTATTATTCTCAGTATTATTAGATTTGGTAAATGTTAATATTTCTGTGAGGATGTTATCTAAAGAATGAGAGAGTTTAATACTTTTCCAGATTACTACATCAAATTGTTGTAAATTTAGATCAATGAAATGTTTAACAAGGGTTGTTTTACCAATTCCAGGTAATCCTAAAACTGAAATGAGACGGTTATTTTGATTGATTAACCAATGGGATAGGGTTTGTAGTTCGGTTTCTCTTCCGTAAAAGTGGGTGATTTTTGGGGATAGGGTTAAATAGTGGGAGGATGTTTCTTCGTTATCATTATTTTTTGTATTCTTATTTGAATTATACGAGTAGCAATTAAAATTATGAGTGTTATTTTGATGCTTATTATTTTGTATAATTATGGGTGATCGTGTAATTTGCAATCTTGATAAAACAGAACGAAAATTACGTTTATTAATATCTTCATTTAACTGTTCAGATAAAATTTGCCAAAGTTTATAACCTACATCTCTCACATGACTTTCACTGCGATTACATTGCGCTGCTATTTCCTCATAAGTATGTCCTTGCCAAACACCTTTAATTACAGTGTCCTGAATATCATCTAAGTGTTTTCCCGTCTGGACACAAACTAACTCATCAGCAAATTGTAAAACTTCTTTAATATCCATAAAGTGTATATTATATAAGCATTTTAGCCATTATAGCTTACTCTTTGTAAGTATTATCCGGCATTTTCGGACAAATTCGTTACTATTTTGTAACAAAAATCCCGATTTAACCAGGTGTTTTAGCGTACATAAAATATTATTTTTAATGCAAAATTTGTTTTATAAACATAGATTCAACACCTACAAAGATTATTTCTTAGTATTTTGAGAGTCTTTTAATTTTTTGTAGAAATGGACAAAAACAATGGCTATATACTGGAGTAACTATACTGATTTTCATAGACCTTCAGGTCTTCACTATAAAATGGGTAGGGATGGCAGAGGTGATCCTCACCTTCTATGTTCTGGAGACGAAGGTAGTCTGAAGCGTGACAGTGTGATTCTGCATGATCATTACTGGAGACGAAGCGGTAAATGGTATGTACAAGTTAAAAAAGGCAAAGAACATCTGCTGGAAGACAATACAGCGTTTGAATCTATTCAGCAAGGCGTAGACAAATACTTGGATGAGATTTTAAAAAAATTAGGTGGCTAAAAAATTTTAGTCAGTATTGTATTACCAAAACAGGCTTGTCTCTAACATTAATTGAGTAAGCCTGGAAATTTTCAGGGGGAAATTATGAATATTGAACAAGGAATAGTGGATGAGTTCTGGAAAATAGTTCTTGCTGATAATGGAGATCATACTTTAAAATTTTTGGATGAGCTTTTAGCATCAAACCAAAACGATGCGAGTGTTTGCCTAAAGCGTGGTGTACTTTTAGCAGAGATTAGCAATTATTCAGAGGCTATTAAAAGTTTCACCAAAGCGATTGAACTTGGTTTGGGTAATGATCTTTGGATGGCTTTTTTAGGACGTACACTTATTTATTATAATCTGAAGGATTTTCGCAAATCTCTTGATGATTGTGAAGAGGCAATCAAACTTAATCCTAACGAAGCTATTCTCTGGAAAACCAAGGGTGTATTACTTGTTCACTTGGATAATAACCTAGATGCACTAGAAGCTTTTCAAAAGAGTTTGTCAATTAATCCTTATGATAGAAAAGCAATTGATCTTAGAAATTCCCTAGCAGAAGCTTTACAGAATAGCATTATCAACAAGATGACAACCTATGAGGAAGCCTTTTTTAATAGTTTTAATGATATAATAGAGGAATTAAAAGAGAGATGGAAATATTCAGATCTGACTTCTGAAATGAGAAAAAGTGATGAGTTTCTAACAAGAATCTTTGAGGGTTATGATGTTTTTATTAAACTTGCTGAAAGTGGCTTTGAAGTCCTTTTTAAAATCAATCAAATGACAGATAGCTATTCTGCTTCATATTATCACATCAAAGCTATTAAATCAGGACTAGATGCCGTTTACCCAGTATCTAATCAGGAAAAAATGGAGGAATCGCGTCAATTTTTTAGAGAAGCTGAGAAGTTTGCAGAAAAAAATCAAGACCAACCAAAATTAGTTTATATTACCCATCATCAAGAGAAGTTGGAAGAGAGAAATAATTATGAACTACGCAAGATTAAAAATAAAAAAGAGGAGGAGAAAAAATCAAAACGCAACCTAGTTTTAGGAATAGCTGCTTTTGGTCTTGTTCTCATATTAGGTGGGCAATATTTAATAGCATTAATTTCTTTTGGGGCAGCATGGTGGGTTTGGAAATCATAAGATGTAACTAATTATTTACATGGATAAATATATTTATATATTATCAGCATAAGCACTCAAAAACATCAACTGATTTACCATATTTTCTGCTGACTTATTTGCCATCAAATTGAGGACTCTTCGCATTTGTTCACCAATAGAGTAATCTTGAGATGAAATTATAATTCCCGCATGACTTCGTTTTTCCTCTATGTAGATACTATGTAACTGGCAAAAGTCACCAACATTAAATGTGTAAAAAACTCTTTGCAGTTCAGTCGCTAAAATCAGTTGTTCCTTATCACTAGAACTGATAGTTTCAACCTCAGCAACAGTAATAACATCTACACCCCTAGCTCTCAAGGCCTTAATAAATCTTTGATCCATTGAATCTTCATCAATGAATAATCTAATTGAACTCATATTGCTTGCCCCATTTCTGTTGCTAACCGTTCATAATCAGCTTTTTCAGCAGCAATATAACCCTCAATTTCTTCTCGATTAGCATGATAATAAGTTAATGCAGCATAAACTTGAACAAGAGTTACATTCCCCATGCGTTCAGCGATTTCTTCCGCATTTAATCCCATTTTGTACCAAGCTGTAATTCGTTGCACAGAAATCCTAGTACCAGCAATGCGAGGACGACCCCCTAAAGTGTCTGATGATTTAATAATTAGTGTCCCAATATCAGTAGCTTGCATAAAGATTTTGATGATTGTTGACAAACCAATTATACCACATCACACAAAAATCATATTCTTGATTGACTAAACTTAACTGCGTTTATAAACCATTTCCATCCTCAACTTCTCTACCTCAATTTTCAATCTTTCATTCTCCATTTTCAACCCAGTATTTTCATCTTTAATCAACTCCACCTCATTCCGTTTACTCAAAGCCTGATTAATTGCCAACTTCCGCATATCCAAAGAAAACCAACGTTGATAAGTTTTCGTATGAATCTGCACACTATGACCCAAATTATCCGCCGCAGCTTTGATAGGAACTCCCAAAATATGCGCTCGAATTGCCCAACCATGACGTAAATCATAGGGTTTAAAATCTAAACCAATTTTTCTAAACCACCAACTCACCCTTTGAATTAAAGCGGTGATTTCCGCATGATTACTTTTGTCTTTTTTACTAATTGCTATTGCCAACATTTCCAAATATTTAGGATTTCTTAAATCAAACTCCTCAATCCATTCCTTATATAAAGGTAAGGCTTCCCTTTCACCAGTTTTACAATCTTTATCAACCTTCCAAGTTAAATCTGTATTTTCAGCACTTAACCACCAATCAATATGAGGATTAACAAAAAGCTCACGGGGACGTAAACCAAAAACCGCCAACATTCCATAAGTCCAACGCCAAAGTTGCCAACTATCTTTGACATCTTGATTAACTTGTTTACCTCGATTATTCAGATATTCATCAAACTTGTAAAATCCTGTAACTATTTCCTTATCTGTAGGAATATTGCGAGAATTACTTTCAGGAACTTTAGAATAATTAGTTAAATTAATCTCAATTTTAAAAACTTGACAAAAAACAGAAATAGCTCTCACAGCATTATATTTAGCCCATTCCTTATCTATTTTATCAATTGCATTAATCAAAACTTCCCCAATTGCCAAATCACCAGCATTTGTATAACGCTTAATGCGAGAAAAATAATAGAAAAAAGTATGTTCACTTTTAGTCGTGCGTTTATGGGTTTTAAAATATTCTTCCTCAAATTTTTCTAATAACTCACCAATAGTTATTAACTCCTTTTTAATTCCTTCATTTCCTAGATATTTATCATTCCAAACAAAACTTTTTCTAGCAATTAACTTACCCAACTCATAAGCTTCTTCCTCAGCAGTTTTTAGTCCATCAAAGTTTGCAGGAATATTCAAAGTAATATTATATTGTTTTCTTCCCGTTCCTCTGGTATCCTCATCTCCCGGTTTAATAGGTAACGTTGCCCGTAATTGCAGACATCCATTTGATTCCCGAATTGTTACCCTAGCCTTTGCAGACTTCAAACGCAGATTTACCTGCTCTAATTCTAATAGTATCTTTGTTTTCATGTGTTCTCTTTGTTGTTGTGCTTGCAGACTTGAACCAAGAAAACTGCCATCGGTAGATGAAATAGGATCTAAATCTGCAAAAGCTTCCTGATATTTGTCTTTACCCTGGTTATACATAGTTGTCTGTTTAGCCTATATTTAGACTAAAAATAAATATGTTATGAGCAAACACTACTTACTTCAAGATTGCTTGCAGTAAACATTTTGCTATTTAAAGCCATTAAACCATAAAAAGAATACTCCGGTCCTTACCACGGTTACGACGGATTCGCAATCTTTGCTCGTGACATGGATTTGGCACTCAACAGCCCAACCTGGGGATTAATCGGCGCTCCTTGGAACAAGAAAGCTCAAGCTAAAGCTAAGGCTAAAGCTTCCGTCTAGAAACACCAGAGAGTAGGGGCAACCCTGCCCGTACAGGGATAGCCTGGGGTGTTTACCCCAGGGGGGAGTTGGAAATTCAAAATTCAAAATTAAAAATTCAAGGTTTCGGATTTTGGATTTTGCATTCTGAATTTTGAGCCACATTCCCGACTTCCCCCTTCAGGGTAACCCCGCCCCAAAAGCAAACACAACACACAGCAAGCTTGGAGATACACAAAATGCCTCAGAATCCAGAAAATATTAAGGATCACGTTGAGTTATTCCACCAGCCAGAATACCAACAACTGTTTGAAAACAAGAGACAGTTTGAAAACGGTCACACTCCCGAAGAAGTAACACGGGTTGCAGAATGGACAAAAAGCTGGGAATATCGTGAAAAGAACTTTGAACGTACAGCTTTAACCGTTAACCCAGCTAAGGGTTGTCAACCTTTAGGTGCAATGTTTGCGGCTGTAGGTTTTGAAGGTACACTTCCCTTCGTTCAAGGTTCTCAAGGTTGCGTCGCTTACTTCCGTACCCACTTAACCCGTCACTACAAAGAACCATTCTCCGGGGTTTCTTCTTCCATGACAGAAGACGCTGCTGTGTTCGGTGGTCTGCAAAACATGATTGATGGCTTGGCTAACTCCTACAGCCTTTACAAGCCAAAAATGATTGCTGTCTGCACCACCTGTATGGCAGAAGTTATCGGTGATGACTTACAGTCATTTATTGGTAATGCAAAAGAAGCTGGTTCAGTTCCTCAAGATTTCCCAGTTCCTTTTGCTCACACACCTAGCTTTGTTGGTTCCCACATCACTGGTTATGACAACATGATGAAGGGAATTCTTTCTACCTTGACCGAAGGTAAGAAGAAGACCAAGAGCAATGGTAAAATCAACTTCATTCCTGGTTTTGATACCTACGTAGAAAACAACCGCGAAATCAAGCGGATGGCTAACTTGATGGGTATTGACTACACTGTTTTATCTGATAACAGTGACTATGTTGATTCACCTAACACTGGTGAATTTGATATGTACCCAGGTGGTACTAAGCTGGAAGATGCAGCAGATGCTATCAATGGTAAGGCTACTGTTGCTCTGCAAGCTTACTCCACCACCAAGACCCGTGAGTACATTGCTAAGGAATGGAAGCAAGATGTTTGTGTTTCCCGTCCTTGGGGTATCAAGGGAACTGATGAGTTCTTGATGAAACTCAGCGAATTGACCGGTAAGGCTATTCCTGAAGAGTTGGAAATTGAACGTGGTCGTGCGGTTGACGCAATGACTGATTCCCACTCATGGTTACATGGTAAGCGTTTCGCTATCTACGGTGATCCTGACTTAGTTTACAGCGTAGTTGGTTTCATGTTGGAAATGGGTGCTGAACCTGTACATATCTTGGTTCACAATACCAACGAAGTATTCGAGAAAGAATTGCAAGCATTGTTAGATTCTAGCGTGTTTGGTAAGACCGCTAAAATCTGGGGTGGTAAGGACTTGTGGCACATGAGATCACTCTTGTTCACAGAACCCGTAGACTTGTTAATTGGTAATTCCTACGGTAAGTACCTGTGGCGTGATTGTAAGGTTCCTTTGGTAAGAATTGGCTATCCTATCATGGATCGTCACCACTACCACCGTTACGCTACTGTTGGTTATAAAGGTATTATCAACCTCCTCAACTGGATTGTTAACACAATCTTTGAAGATATCGACCAACACACCAATATTCCTTCTAAGACCGATATTTCCTACGACTTAATTCGTTAAGAATGTCTTTGTGGGGAGGGGGAAACCCTTCCCTGATAACGAATTGTAGTACTTATCATTTGTCAATTAAGGGTCAGGAAAAGGTAAATCAATTCAAAAATCAAAATTCACAGTTATGAGTTTTGCAAGTTGAATTAGTCCTCACTTTTCCTTTTCCCTTTTCTGTTTTTATTGCATTTACCTGAGATATCTAATTTCATCTACAAATAATAGGGTATTGTTGAATTAAGATGAAAATATATCACATATATTCGCAACATAAATGGTGAGCTTTTTATACTTAATTTCAGCAATACTAATAATAGAGTAGGAATTTGTACTTGATGATTGGTTTGTTTTTAGTCAATAGGCGAATATGGATTTATTGAACCGCAAAGACGCAAAGGGCGCGAAGGAAGAAAGAGGAAGAAGGAAGGGAAGATAAAAATTTCAGCTATTGCTAAATGCTAAATAGATATCTTTTCTGAAACTTTATCTGTGTAAATATTGTGTAAAGAGGAATTTTGCGGGAAGTCTATTCAGGTTTGCTTACATTTCAATTAATAACTTCCATCTAACGCGAGAAGACAGATGAAAATTACCCAAGGCAAAATTAACGAGTTACTTAGTGAGTCAGGATGCGAACATAATCAAAAGAAACAAGAAAAGAAAAACAAGTCTTGTACACAACAGGCTCAACCAGGTGCGGCTCAAGGGGGTTGCGCTTTTGATGGGGCGATGATTGCTTTAGTACCTATTACTGATGCTGCACATTTGGTACATGGTCCGATTGCTTGCGCTGGTAATTCTTGGGGTAGTCGTGGTAGTTTGTCTTCTGGTCCGATGCTTTATAAGACTGGTTTTACCACTGATGTTGGTGAAAATGATGTCATTTTCGGTGGTGAGAAAAAGTTATATAAAGCAATTTTGGAATTAAAGGAACGCTATACACCCGCAGCGATTTTTGTTTATGCTACTTGCGTAACTGCGCTGATTGGTGATGATGTTGATGCTGTTTGTAAGGTTGCGGCTGAGAAGATTGGTATTCCTGTAATTCCTGTTATTGCTCCGGGTTTTATTGGTAGTAAAAATCTGGGTAATCGCTTTGGTGGTGAAGCTTTACTAGAATATGTAGTGGGAACTGCTGAACCAGAATATACTACACCTTATGATATTAATTTAATTGGTGAGTACAATATTGCTGGCGAAATGTGGGGCGTTTTGCCTTTATTTGAAAAGTTAGGTATTCGCGTTTTATCGAAAATTACTGGTGATGCTCGTTATGAAGAAATTCGTTATGCTCACCGGGCTAAGTTAAATGTAATGATTTGCTCACGGGCGCTGTTAAATATGGCGCGAAAAATGGAGGAACGCTACGGTATTCCTTTCATTGAAGAGTCATTTTATGGTATTAATGATATTAACCGTTGTCTGCGAACTGTTGCTAAAAAGTTAGGTGATGCTGATTTAATGGCACGGACAGAAAAGTTAATTGCTGAAGAAACTGCGGCTTTGGATATTGCCCTTGCTCCCTATCGAGAACGCCTGAAAGGTAAGCGGGTGGTTTTATATACTGGCGGTGTGAAAAGTTGGTCAATTATTTCGGCAGCTAATGATTTAGGAATTGAGGTTGTTGCTACTAGTACTCGCAAAAGTACAGAGGAAGATAAGGCTAAAATCAAGAAGTTGTTGGGCAATGATGGCATTATGCTAGAGAAAGGTAACGCCCAAGAATTATTAAAGTTGGTGCGAGATACTAATGCAGATATGCTTATTGCTGGGGGACGGAATCAATATACGGCTTTGAAGGCGCGGATTCCTTTTCTGGATATTAACCAAGAACGTCATCATCCTTATGCGGGTTATATGGGGATGGTGGAGATGGCGCGGGAGTTGTATGAGGCTTTATACAGTCCTGTCTGGGAACAAATACGTAAGCCGGCTCCTTGGGATGAGGAGGATGTTTAATTGCTAACACCCCACCCCTAGCCCCTCCCCCTTCGGGTTCACCAGTCGCTTACGGAGGGAAACCCGCCTACAGCGCTGGTTCACCGCAAGCGAGGAGGGGGACTGGATTTCTTAATTAAGTCTTTCTCATTTAGGACTTACGCACACCTCACGGAAAAACGAACCACAGAGGCACAGAGTTCACAGAGAAAAGAGGCTTTGAGAGATATTTTGCGTAAGTCCTGTCATTGCTGGAAATTCTGTCTGGGTAAGGATGTGTGTACACCGTATTCCTGCACGTGAGGAAGGGGACTGGAAAGTTTAAAATTTATGAAAGAATAATTTATGGCAATTGTTAATACTCCGAACAAGTCTCTTACTGTTAATCCGTTGAAACAAAGTCAGGCTTTGGGTGCTTCTTTGGCTTTTTTGGGGTTGAAGGGGGCTATGCCTCTGTTTCACGGTTCTCAAGGTTGTACGGCTTTTGCTAAGGTTGTGTTGGTGCGGCATTTTCGGGAGGCGATTCCTCTTGCTACTACGGCGATGACGGAAGTCACTACTATTTTGGGTGGTGAGGAAAATGTTGAGCAAGCTATTCTGACTTTGGTGGAGAAGGCTAAACCGGAAATTATCGGTTTATGTACGACTGGGTTAACGGAAACTAGGGGGGATGATATTGAGGGTTTTTTGAAGGAAATCCGTAAACGTCATCCTGAACTTGACTATTTAGCGATCGCATTTGCACCTACTCCAGATTTTAAAGGTGCGTTGCAAGATGGTTTTGCAGCAGCTGTAGAAAGCATTGTCAGGGAGATTCCCAAAGCGGGAGGAATTAAACCAGAACAAATCACCATTTTGGCTGGTTCTGCTTTCACTCCCGGAGATGTGCAGGAAGTTCGGGAAATTGTCACCGCTTTTGGATTTGAACCCATTTTTGTCCCTGATTTGGGTGCTTCTCTAGATGGACATCTGGAGGATGAATATAGTGCGGTAACGGTTAGCGGGACAACTCTTAAACAATTGCGTTCTTTGGGTAGTTCGGCTTTCACTTTGGCTTTGGGTGAAAGTATGCGTGGTGCTGCAAAAATTCTGCAAGAGCGTTTTGGCACAGATTACGAAGTATTTAAAGATTTGACGGGTTTAGAACCTGTGGATGAGTTCCTGCAAGCGTTAGCGGTTTTGAGTGGTAATCCCGTACCGGAAAAATATCGCCGTCAACGTCGTCAGTTGCAAGATGCAATGTTGGATACTCACTTTTACTTCGGTGCAAAACGGGTATCTTTGGCGCTGGAACCGGATTTACTTTGGTCTATGGTGCATTTTTTACAGTCAATGGGAGCATCTATTCACGCTGCTGTGACAACCACGCGATCGCATTTATTAGAACATCTTCCAGTCAAAAGCGTTACTATCGGCGACTTGGAAGATTTAGAAGGGTTAGCTGTAGGTTCTGATTTGCTGATTGGTAATTCTAACGTAAATGCGATCGCAAAACGTCTGAAAATTCCCTTCTATCGTCTCGGAATTCCCATCTATGACCGATTAGGAAATGGCTTATTCACCAAAGTAGGCTATCGCGGCACAATGGAAGTTTTATTTGGAATGGGAAACCTCTTTTTAGAACACGAAGAGTCATTAATGATCAATCATTGGTCATCAGTAATTAATAGGGAATAGGTGACAGTGAAAGCCATAATCCGCCTGGGAATGAATTCCCAGTCTCATAGCTGAAGTCATCTAAAGATGACTAAATAATCTCAAAATTTTTTAGTTTACTTCAGTAAACTTTGGCTATTAGCCTTGAAATATGGCTTACGCCACGCTACGCTATCATTTCAAGGTGGGTGTGGAAGCCAACAAATAAGCGATTTTTAGCTTAAGTTGACACCAACGAAGATTGTTAAACCTCTACAACAGAAAACCGACAACCGAAAAAGGACAAATGAACGTGAAAATTGCCTTCACCACAACAGACAGAATTCATGTTAATGCTCACTTTGGTTGGGCTAAAGAAATAGATGTTTATGAAATTTCAGATGATGGATATGAATTCCTAGAAACCCTGAAATTTGAAGGCGACCTCAAAGAAGATGGAAATGAAGATAAAATCACACCTAAACTTGAGGCATTAAATGATTGTACAATCGTTTATGTAGTCGCCATTGGTGGCAGCGCCGCCGCTCGTTTAATCAAAAAAGGTGTAACACCAGTCAAGGCTAAATCAGAAGAAGAAAAAATCGAAGAAATTCTGAACAAATTAGTCACAACTCTCAAAGGCAACCCCCCACCTTGGTTGCGTAAAGCCTTGAATAAAACCAAGTCCAATTTTGCAGAAGAAGTAGAAAACGAAGCAGCAGTATGAGTGAAAATAACAGTGTCAAACCAACCGCTACAAGCACACCAATAACCTCACCATTTCTGAAAGCATTAGTGCAACAAATCCGGGCGCAAGATACTTATGGGACTTACCGGAATTGGGCTGATGAACTAATCCTTAAACCTTTTGTTGTCACCAAACAAAAGAAACGAGAAATTTCCATTGAAGGTGAAGTAGACCTAGCAACAATATCACGAATTAACGCCTTCTTCAGGGCTGTAGCCTCCAGCATCGAGAAAGAAACCGGATTAATTTCTCATGTTGTAGTTGACTTAGGTCATGAAGGATTTGGTTGGGCATTAGTCTTTTCAGGACGTTTATTATTAACTGTAAAAACCTTACGCGATGCCCATCGTTATGGCTTTGATTCCCTAGAAAAACTGGAAGAAGAAGGAGCCTCATTCGTCAACAAAGGTATTGATTTAGCCAAACGTTTCCCCGAAGTAGGAAATGTTTAAAAATTGGTAATAGGAAATATAGGACTTACGCACACCTCACGGAAAAACGAACCACAGAGGCACAGAGTTCACAGAGGAAAGAGGCTTTAAGAGATATTTTGAGTAAGTCCTGAAATAGACAAAAATCATCCTATTACCTTTCTTCTTCCTTCCTTCTTCCCTCTTCTCTTCGCGCCCTTCGCGCCTTCGCGGTTCATTAAATCCATATTCTCCTAGTACGAATAAAGTATTACCAATTCCCAATGACCATCGAGGAACTCACAACAAAAATCAAAAAGCTAAACAGCAAAGCAGGTCAAAAGAAAATGGATCTGCATGACTTAGCAGAAGGACTACCAACAGACTACAAAACACTGATGGAAGTTGCCGCCGAGACATACGAAATCTACCGAGAACTAGATGAACTAAAGCAGCAACTAAAACAAATGGAGAGCGCCAAATGACAGGAACCATTCAAGAATTCAACAAACTTGCAGATGCAGAAGAATATTTTATATTTTTTGAACTGCCCTACGACCAACAATTTGTAAACATAAATCGTCTTCATATATTGAAAAAATTCTCTCAATATATGAAAGAGATTGATGATGCTTCTCCCAACTTGAGTGATACAGAAAAATTAACTCAATATTCCTTAGCTTTGCAAAAAGCTTACGAAGTTTTTCTAGAATCAACACCCCACGAACAAAAACTGTTTAAGGTGTTTAACGATAAGCCAAAGAATGTAGTCACGCTGACAGAAATCACTTCTGATTAGGAGGTATAAATTGATCAACCTAACGCCTACCGAATTAGAACGCTATAGCCGCCAAATGATGCTCCCAAATTTTGGCGAAGCGGCTCAAAAGCGCCTCAAATCAGCGACTGTTCTGGTGTCGGGTGTGGGAGGATTAGGCGGTACGGCGGCGCTTTACTTAGCAGTAGCAGGCGTTGGGCGGCTAATCTTAGTCCGGGGTGGTGATTTGCGGCTGGATGATATGAATCGTCAAGTTTTGATGACTGACGACTGGGTGGGAAAACCTAGAGTATTTAAAGCCCAAGAAACACTCAAAGCCATCAATCCTGATGTGGAAGTAGAAGTAGTTCACGATTACATTACCGCAGAAAATGTGGACTCGTTGGTGCAATCAGCAGATATGGCTTTGGATTGCGCTCACAATTTCACCGAACGCAATCTGTTAAATGAAGCTTGTGTGCGATCGCGTAAGCCAATGGTAGAGGCTGCTATGGATGGGATGGAGGCTTATCTCACCACGATTATTCCTGGTGTGACTCCTTGTTTATCCTGTCTATTTCCAGAAAAGCCTGATTGGGATCGGCGCGGTTTTTCAGTTCTAGGGGCTGTATCTGGAACATTGGCTTGTTTAACAGCCTTGGAAGCAGTGAAGCTAATTACAGGTTTTAGTCAACCGCTATTGTCAGAACTGCTGACGATTGACTTGAACAGAATGGAATTTGCTAAACGTCGTTCTCACCGCGATCGCAATTGTCCCGTCTGCGGTAATACTGCACCTTGGCGCTACTCCCAATCCCAACCCTTAACGGTGTGAAATTCCGTTCCGCCACAAAAGCAATTTCCCACATCTCAAAATCAGAATAATCGCTACAGAACAGGAAACAAAATGGCTGTTACTTTAACAGAAAAAGCAGAATTTCGTCTGTGGGCATTTTTAAGAGGTTCCGCAACCGACGAATCTAATAAAGCCACAAAAGGTGTCCGCATCTCTGTCAAAGATGGTGGTTGTAGTGGCTATGAATATGGAATTGACATTACAAGTCAGCCTCAACCAGATGATATCGTCACCCAACAAGGAAACGTGTTGCTTTACGTGGATGCTAAAAGTGCGCCGTTATTAGAAGGTGTGGTAATTGATTTTGTTGAGGGAGTAATGGACAGCGGTTTCAAGTTCACCAATCCCAATGCAACTGATACCTGCGGTTGTGGAAAGTCTTTTAAAACAGATGATGGTACTCCCTCTGGTGTACCTTGCAGCAAATAAATTCAAAATTCAAAAGTTAGACCTTCATTTTGAATTTTGAATTCAACCAGGGACTCTTAACCAAGTCAGAAAAGCTAACTTTATTAACGTTTGAGGAGAATCGAAAAATGGCTTATCAAGTAAGATTGTTGAACAAAAAAGACAACCTTGACACCACAATTGAATGTGACGAAGAAACTACAATTCTAGATGCAGCAGAAGAAGCAGGTATTGAATTACCTTTCTCCTGTCACTCAGGCTCTTGCTCTAGCTGTGTAGGTAAGGTTGTTGAAGGTGAAATCAACCAAGATGATCAAATCTTCTTAGATGACGATCAAATGGCTAAAGGATTCGCTCTATTGTGCGTTACATACCCTCGCTCTAACTGCACAATTAAAACCCATCAAGAGCCTTATCTCGTTTAAAGTTTTAATGTCTTAGCTTGTACAAAGATGAAGGATGTTAATCATCCTTCATTCTTTTAATTTTAACCTTTCATTTTTATTCCCCAATGTTTACTTCTTTTAGTTTTACAGGTTGCTCTTTAGAATTGCTCAAGCCAGGAGAAAAAGGAATTATTATTTCTTGTAAAACTCAGGATGAAAGCATTCGTAAAAAACTTATTTCTATGGGAATAACAACAGGAAATAGTATAATTTTAGAACAGCAATTTCCTTCTTTAATCGTTAAATTTAATAATATCTCTATGACAATAGATCGACAAACAGCCCGTGCTATTTATGTCAGGGTAGTTGATAGTTGAGAAGATTTATATAACTAGTAGGGTGCGTCAGACGAGAAGCGTATTTCTAAAATGTTAAATTAAAAATCTGACGCACCGTATACATTTTGCGTAATTATCCCTGTCTATTATTTTCAATTTTTTAGTCAGCTTTTGCCTTTATTGACCAATTTAAGATTAGTCCTCTTGCTGATAAGTACAGTAAAACTCCATTGACAAGATGCCAAAATAAATGAGTGCCAATTGGGAAATAAGGGCAAACTATCTTATCTAAACTCCGAAATAATAAAGCTAAAAGGAAAACCCCCGCTGCTCCTAGTAATATAAATCGCTCACGTTTTTGTTGTTGAAAATGATAAATTCCCAGTCCCAGTAAAAACAAAAATGCAGGAGCATAGGAAAGAGATCCATTGAATATATTTGTGAATTGTTTACTGTAATCACTCGCAAAGTAAAAAACCACAATCAAAGATCCACTATAAATATATTTCATCTTCATTACCTGACGACTGTAAAGCCATATAAAACAAAATTGAAAAAACATAATAGGCAAAACATCTAATAAGCTCGCCCATTCTGTTGCAAAGGTATGGAATAGAGTGCTACCAATACCAATTGAAATTGCTAAAATAATCAGTATCCAAATACCATTTGGAATTTTTTGTTGTCGTCGTGCTAATTGCCAAATAGCCCCTGCTGCAATGAAGAAAGAAATATTAGATATAGCATTAAATGGTTCACTCCATAAACCAGGAATGATGCGTTCACAGTAAAGATCAATGTAGTCATTCATAGATTTTTCTCTGTTTTATACGTAGGTATTTGGTTGTTCAAGTAATCCCATCGCATACTGCAAAGCATCCCCTGATATCTCATCAGAACTATGCTCTAAACCTGGTTTAATAAAATCTAGAAGTAATACTGCTCGTGGTAAATCAGAGTCGTTCCATGCTTCATGTTCTGTTGTATCTTCAAAAATTAAGCAATCACCTTCCTGCCAATGTTTTAGGGACTGACCAACGCGCAGACTACACTTTTCTGGAACAACTAAACCAAGATGCAAGCGAAATTCATTTTTTGCCCAGCCTGTGTGGGGTTGAATATGTGTATGGGGAGCTAAACGAGAAAATCCTGCTAAGGTCAAATTGGGAATTTGTTCTAGAATTGCTGTTGTTTGTGGACAGCAATAGCACGCTTTTTGAATACGTTTCCCTAAAGCAAAAAGTCCGAAAACACTCCAACCTTTTTCATACATATCTTTTTGTACCCAAGGGTCTAAAGCATCTTCAGGTAACGCAAGATATTCATCACGAATTGCTTGCCAGTGGGCTGTCAGGAGCTTTGAAAATTGGAAATTTGCAGGATCATGAAACATAAATTACTTCTTTCTAATTTAACTGTGACTTTAATCATAAATCTGCACACAGGAATAAAGAAAGGGGCTTTTTTTGACATAAATCAAATTTGATAAAAATCAATTTATTGGGGTTTGTTGTAAATACGTTGACGATTTTCACGAGTAGCACGAAGTCGGCTGAGAGTTTCTTGAGTGATTCCCAAGTAAGAAGCTAAATGTCCGAGTTTCACCTTCTCCAGAATATCAGGGCGTTCCTGAAGAATTTGGTCGTAGCGTTCAGCTGCGGACATAGATTGCAGAGATAGTATACGTTCTCGATATTCTGCGTAATATTTTTCAATTATTAAGCGACCTAATTTATTCCAAACTAGGTCTTTTTCATATAAAGATTGTAAGGTTTGGTAGCTAATAGAAAGCAATTTACAGTCAGAAATTACCACAATACTTTCTGGACTTGGTTTACGGGAAACAAAGCTGTAAAAAGAATTAATAAAATCTCCCTCAAAACCAAACCATGAAGTAATTTCTTTACTATCGTTGTAATAAATTGCCCTCACAGATCCCTGTAACAAGAAGTGCAAATTGTTGGAAACTTCACCGCATTTTAAAAGAATGCTATCTTTGGGTAATTCTTGTGGTTTAACTAATTTACTAAGTTCCTCTTGATGCGCGGGATTCAGAATAACATATTGATTAAGGGTATTTAAAAGAGTTTGATACATTATTCTTCAGTTTCAAATCCAACACCTTCATAAAGCATTTCAATCGGAAACTCAAATTCAATACTTGATAAAGTGATAATATCTCCAGTAGTGTAAGGATAGTAAAGCCACATCCTTCCTTCTCCTCGACAGTAACGTTCAACGGAAATTTTTTCCGAATCAATTAAAATATATTCTTGTAAACTGGGTATTGTTAAATAATATCTGAATTTTTCTCCTCTATCTTTACTACTTGTCCCAGGAGAAAGAACCTCAACAATCAATTTGGGATTTTGAATAAATTTAAGGGCATTGAGGTCTTGAGGGTCGCAACTAACGATAAGATCAGGATAGAAGTATGGGCTTTTAGGAGTAACTTGGACTTTCACATCTGACACATTAACTCGACAACCTCTATTACGCAAATAGGGACGTAGGGAAGCGTAAAGATTTAGAGCAATATCATTATGGGGGATTGTACCACCAGTCATGGCAAAAACTTCGCCGTTAATATATTCGTAGCGAATATCCTGGTCAAGTTCCCATGCGAAATACTCCTCAATGGTCATTTTTGGTAGTTGTTGGGGAATGGCTATCATATCAGGATTTTTTTAAGTTTATTTTGATTATACCAACAGGGATAAGATGAATTTATCTACATCTTGATGAAAATTTCGCGCCATGAGATCATGTAGGAATAGCATTACCTATCCTACACTTTACAAGTCGCTGAATTTTTTAGTCAACAGCAACAAGTACATCCGATGACTTAATCACAGCATAAGCCTGTTTACCCTCTACTAAACCCAGCTTTTCTGCTGATGATTTAGTTATAATAGATACTACTTCCACACCAGGTGCTAATTCTAGTGTTACCTCTGTATTAATTGAACCAGGAACAACTTTTTTCACAGTTGCTTTGAAGGTATTTCTGGCGCTAATTTCCATTGTTTTTATTTTCCTTTTAGTTATTTACACTGATTAAACTAACAAATTTTTTATATTAATGCTAAGTTTTTAGATTTTTTTAACAAATATATCGAGTATGTTGACACAAAACATAATTACATTTATACGGAATTATAAGCACTAATAAACTATAATTATAATACTTTTTTAAGAGCAATTAATATAAAATTTGATAATAAATTTTAATTTCAAATATTTGAAAAATAGAATATACTTACTGTCTAACTCGGCTAAGAATATAGGGATCTTTATAAATGATTTATAATTTAAATTTATCAAAGTGATAATATATAGATAAGCTAAATTGTTGGTAGTGAACCATTATTTCAACCAACAGCGATTACAGAGTTATCAAAGACATTCTTACAAAAGAAGGGAACAGGGAACAAATAAAAAACTTTAGTTCTGAGTTTAAAGCTCAGTCAAAAAAAGGATGTTTTTACAAGGAGAGTGACACGAAAAAAACAGTGTCATTATTTCAATCTCATGTTTTTAAAAATGAGTTTTTTCTGTTCCCTGTTGCCCGTTCCCTGTTCCCTCTGAAAAATCATTTGGGGCTGATAGATAAATTATAAATTGTTCATCAGCTACTAATAGTTTATGAAAATTGAAATAGTGTTTTTAGATATGGTGGGTATGGCTCACCATTGTATTTTGAGTTGTCTCCAACAGTAATAATTATGAGTCTAGCAAATCAGTCAAATTTCAGCACAATAACTCACCAATGGCTATTAGAACAAGGTTACAACGCTGAAGATTTAAACCAGCGAGGTGAAAATGGTGATACTGCTTTAATGAAAGCAAGCAGAGAAGGACTGTCTGCCATTGTCAAGGAATTAATAGCTGCGGGTGCGGATATCAACGCTACAAATAATGATCACAATAATGCTTTGTGGTTTGCTTGTTTTGGTAATCACTATGATCTCATTACATTGCTGTTAGATAACAACACTGATATTAATAATCAAAATGATAATGGGGCAACTGTCCTGATGTATGGTGCATCGGCTGGAAAGACAGAAGTAGTGAGATTGCTACTACAGTACCATCCTAACATGAATTTACAAAATTTGGATGACTATAAAGCAATTGATTTTGCCAGCAATATAGAAGTTTTAAGGTTACTGAAAAATGCCTCACAGTAAGATTTCTGGAAAAGCCTATCACGATTTAAGCAAGCATTCTTACTTATCAGTACAAATTAATCCTAATTATGTAGATGCCGCTACGCAACCAACTTCTTTTAAAGTTTATCCCCGCTTTTATCGGCGTTTGCAATTAAATCGCAATAACCCTATTCATGATTTTCTCTGGTTAACCAGTGCGATTACTTTAGAAAAGATATATAAAGATAGTCCCTATAAATTACGGGTAAATCCTTCTGCAGGGGCTTTATATCCGACGGAAGTTTATGTCCAGATTCGTGGTGTTGAGGGAATCATAGATGGCATCTACCATATAGAAGTTGAGAATAATTGTCTGACCTTAATTTATGAATTAATTGATGATGGATTGGAAAATTATGTTATACCAAATAAACGTATCAACGGATTCATCTTTTTAGTTAGTTGTGTTTATCATAGGTCTAGCTGGAAATATCAAGACAGGAGTTTTAGATATTGTTTGTTGGATAGCGGACACCATTTAGGTGCTATCGCTGCTTCAGCATATCTTCACGAAAAAAACATACAACTAATCTTGGATTTTGATAAACTTAATCTCAATGCAGATTTGGGATTTGAGAATAAGGAGTTTATTACTAGTTGTGTGATATCGGGAGAAGTACAAGAAAAACCAGTCAGACGCTTAAGGCTACCAATTCCTTTTGTTTGTGGTACTGACTATTTTCAAGTTAATCAATTTGTTGAAGATGCCTATCAAGCAACATCTTTACAACCTAGTCACCAGCAAAATCTCGCAAATCCTCAATTTAATTTTGACCGGAAACGGTTTTTTGAGAACGTTTGGAATAGGCGTTCTATTCGACGTTTTCATAAACATTCTATTTCCCAAGAGGTCTATTGGCTAATTTTGCAAGCCGTTCAACAACCAATACCAAGTGAGAATTTTGAGGAAATAGAAATTTACTCAGTGGTGCATCATGTTGAGGGAATTTCACCAGGGTTATATAAAAATACACATCTCATTAAAGCTGGTAACTTTAGGGAAAAAACAGGTTACTTGTGCATTAATCAAGCTATAGCTAGAGATTGTGCTGTAACTTTGTTTTTTGTGTCCGATTATTTGAGTTATCAAACCGCTATGCAATTAGCCGGATTTATCGGACAGAGAGTGTATTTATTTAGCAATTATTGGGGAATAGATTGTAGTGGAATTGGTGCTTTCTATGATGATGAAGCCCAAGAATTTCTAGGAACCAATAAGGACTTACTTTATGTAATGGCAATTGGTAAATAAACAGGAAAATAACGGTAAATGGCGAAAAAAGAATCTGAATTCAATGCTGATGATAAGCACCCTATACAGCCAACATCAGCAGATATTATTCTTCGGCAACAATTGGAGCATTCAATTAGCAAATACTTTTATGAAGGATGCGATCGCATTGTTCATAGTTTGTTGTCTAATTGTCGTTGGTATGCGACAACTCAGGCGAGTATTTTAACTTTAGTAATTGAATGCCCTGACCAAGTTACTAACTGGCAAATTTTGCAACAAATTGTCCCTATGGCGAATGTTCTTTATGGCATTGTTAGCAGTGCTAAAATCCGGGTTTGTCCTCCCGATAATCAAACTGTACCTTTTGAAATGAGAGTAGATGAGTTGCCAGTTTATCGTGATTGGATCTGATGCAATTGGGGATTTGAGATTGTTGATTAAGCCATCACATTCTGTTGGATAATTATGATTAGTTCGGCAAAAACTAAATCAGCAGAATGTTGAACAACAGGACTTAATTCCAGTCCAAAATCCAGATTTGCAGCTTCAATTAAATAGACTGTCACCAATGAAGGAAAATCATCTAAAAAGATTTTTCTCCCAGCAGCCAAAGCATGATCCCAACGAAAATCATGTAAGTTGTAACTAGGTTCGGGCAGTGCTTCTAGTTCATTCCCTGGGACTTTAAATATAGCACCTGCCTCTGAACCTGTGCAACTAGCATCAAGAATAATTAATTTTTCACTTCCTCTCGCTTGAAACATCACTTCCATTCCCGCAGTTCCACTATCGAAAACGCGGATGTTGGGGTGAGGATTTTGGGCGAGATATTGCTGTAAACGTTGGGCAATAATTACGCCGACAGCATCATCATTCCGATTTAGATTGCCACAACCAATGATAGTTAGCATGGGATATTTATAATAACATGAATATTATCAACTTGGCACAAAAACTTAAAATTTACGGAAGTTTTGACTACATCTTTAATCGTTGACTTTATAGTAGCTATAGCAGCCGTAAGTCAATGACAAAAATTTGTCTTTATTTTTCTCTGCGTTTATCTGTAGTGGTTAGTCAAAAATCATTCTTACCCATCAGATAGAATTGCTATATGCTAGTATTTCGTGATACAGAGACTAAAGGTAGAGGTATATTTGCCCAGCAAGATTTTGCTAAAGGAGATTTAATTGAAAGAGCTGCTGTGATTGTGATTCCTAAACAACAAGTTAAGTTAATTACGAAAACTGTGTTATTGAATTATTATTTTGGTTGGCATGGAGAAAGCGGGGCGATAGGTTTAGGTTTTGCTTCTCTTTTTAATCATTCTTATCGTCCTAATGCGGTTTATATTAAGAATTTTGCTAAAAATGTAATTGATATTGTTGCTTATAAATATATTCGGGAAGGTCAGGAAATTACTATTAATTATAATGGGCAGGTTGATGATGTTTCTCCTGTGTGGTTTGATGTGGAGGAGTAAGGCTTACTTTTAAGGTGCAAAGAGAGGAAGAAATAAAAGGTTATTGTTTAACTTTTATCCGCTTGTGCCAAAAAATCCTTTGGTGATAAAATAGGAATGTTTTGATAGCATTTAAGTACCAATAAATCTTCATCTCCGGTAATAATCAAATTGGCATTACCAGCAATAGCAAGTGAGAGAAATTTATCGTCTTTTGGATCTCGACAAATTTGCACATGATTGATAATATCAACTATCTCAGCCAGATTTTTTAGATATAAAATAAACTTTTGTCGCTCTTCTAAACTGACATAATTATCAAATTTTTTTCTACAGAGAACCATTTCTAGTTCTGTAAGTGTGTCCGAAGAAATAAGAATGTGATGGAAATTGAAAGCAAAACGAACTGCTTGAGCAGTGATAGATTTGGGAGTTAGTAAACGACTCACAAAACAATTAGTATCAATGACAATTCTTTGCTCAATCATCACTTTCAAGAATTTCCTTGAGCTTTTCTTCTGTCATGCCTTTTGCTTCAGCATTTTTCCCAACTTGATCACAAAATTCCTGAAACTCATTTTTTAGTAATTTAGTCAATCTTTGATACTCTAAAACAGACAGCACTACAACTGAATCTTGATCCTGACGCTGAATAGTTATTGGTTCTTTTTGAGCTTTATCTAGAAATTCTGTAAAATTTTGTTTTGCTTCCGTGACAGATAAGTAAATCATAATATACCTCCTTTCTCTTTATGATAACTCAAATTTGTTATTTGACTATTTCCTTGACTCTGACTATCTTATTAACTCACCAGAAGTATCTGAACGGCTACCGATATTCACATACACTATGTTCGGTTTTTACTAACTAAATTTATGACTTAAATTAAATATAACTAGGACTTACGCAAGTGTCACACTAAAAATCTGTTGTAGGGTGCTTTACTACTGCATAAATCCTGCAAATAAACAAATTGTTGATATCTGACGCACCCTACTAATGTGCCAGTTGCGTAAGTCCTATTACAAAAAGAGTTGGGATACAAACTGAGACAGAGTTAGGAAATCAAGAATTTTCTTTTACAGCAACTGTATTGAAACGTGAAGTTGAATATAATGGAGATCAAAAAATAGTTAACATATTTGTTGAATCACCTGACAGAACTATTATAAAGAATTACCAAGAGGCACTTCAAGCCCTAAACTCCAAGTAATTTTGGGTTAGCAAAAAGTCAAGTAGGTTGGGTTGACGAAAGGAAACCCAACATTTACCCGTTTTGCGTTGGGTTTCGTTCCTCTACCCAACCTACAATTATTCATTATTATTCACAATATTTAAACCAAGAATAGTACATAAAGCTATTTCTAATTCAGCTAAATAATTAGTATCTAACTGACCAATTATTCTGATAATTCTTGATTTATCAACAACTCGAAGTTGCTCACAAAGCACCACAGAATCTTGGCTTAAACCACCAATACCAGCAGGTACAAATATATGAGAGGGTAAAATAGCACGTCTGATTTTAGAAGTGAATGGTGCAATAATAGTATGGGGACTAACCGCATTTGCTCGATCAATTTGCACTACTAAAACAGGTCTAATTCCTGCTTGTTCTGTACCAATAACAGGATTAAGATCACATAAAACTATATCTCCCCTTTGGATATTTACCACTTAATTTCTCCACTTGCCAAGCGTTCTTCATAATCTTCTAAATTAGATAAATAATCAGAAAAATCAGATTCTCCGATATCTAGAGATTCACTAAAATGCAGCCACAATTCCCAATTATTACCACCGTGCTTCATGATTAGGAAGTCTATAAAATCACTTACTTCCTGAACTAAAGCATCTGGCATTTTCCGAAGTTGAGCAATAGTTTTATCTTGGATATTCATACCAATGTTAAATTTTGATTTTTTGTGTATTTGTTCTAATTATAACCCAACCTACAGTTATTGTTTTTCTGGGTGAGAAATACCCACCCAGATATTTAAATCATGGTAATTGAATTAATGATGCCGTCTATTGTAACGACATCTGTAATACTTGCCGCGATAATATCTATAACGATTTCTGCCAGTACAAGTTCGATAACGTCTGACATGAGTGGTGCTAGTACGACGATAATGAGTTGCAGAATCAGCATTTTCTGCAATACCCAACACTGACATAGACGCTATTACAGTAGCGAGAAGAACAGATGCAATACGTTTCATGGGTATAATTTGGAGAATCAGTAATTATTTTCTACAAATGCATAAAGTTGATGAAGCGGAGATTCCAAAAAGCTTTAAATAGATATTATCATCAAAATTCAGAAAGTTGTTCTTACCAAGAACAAATTATTAAAATTTATCCATTAAATTATGATGTAAAAAACAACTAAATATCCCTTGTCTCCTAGCTTTGAGAGATTTTAAATTTAAAATAAATGCCAATTAGTTATTTAATAATAATTAACATATGAGGTTAGCAAAATACATATTTTATTTTCGGAAATGTTTAATATCTTCACTGCATCAAAGTACAGATATTTGCTATCAGATTGAATGATCGAAAAAATTGAATATTTTATTAACCTTGAACAATAGACAACTAAACCTTAACTTTTGACTGGTATTTTATGTCTGTGTAATCACTGATAGCTGCTCATAGCTAGATTTAGCTTTAGCTACATTAAATCTGCATTTACCTGAGAAATAAATTATGACAACTAATTACACAGTGCGCTTTTCCCAGTTTAATGCTTCCCTCAATCGTAACAGTGAGGGTCAATTAGTCACAGATTTATCGACTCCAGATAACACTCAAGCTAAAGCTGTTGCAGAAATCATCCAGCGTGCTAACCCCGATGTACTGCTGATTAATGAATTTGATTATGTTGCAAATAATCCTCTGCAAGCTGTAGAATTATTCCAGCAAAATTACTTAGGAATTAGTCAAAATGGAGCAAGTTCTGTTAACTATCCCTATGTTTATATTGCTCCTTCTAACACAGGTATTGACTCTGGATTTGATTTAGATAATAACGGTACAATCGGTGGTGGTAATGATGCTTTTGGTTTCGGGAACTTCCCAGGACAATTTGGGATGTTGCTGTTGTCTAAATATCCTATTGATACACCAAATGTCCGCACCTTTCAAGAATTTTTGTGGCAGGATATGCCAGACTCTTTGTTATCTACTATTTCCACACCAGGTTCTGATACTCCTTGGTACTCTCCAGAAGAACAAGCTATTTTGCGTCTTTCCTCTAAAAGTCATTGGGATGTACCCATAAAAGTTAATGGTGAGACAGTTCATGTTTTAGTTAGTCATCCTACACCACCTGTATTTGATGGTGATGAAGATCGTAATGGTAAACGTAACCATGATGAAATCAGATTTTGGGCAGATTATATTACCCCCGGTAAAGGTGATTATATCTATGATGATGGTGGTAAAACAGGGGGTTTAGCTGCTGGTTCTAGCTTTGTGATTATGGGTGATCAAAATGCTGATCCTTTTGATGGGGATAGCTTTGATAATGCCATTTTACAACTTTTACAGAATCCTGGCATTAATACCAATAATATCCCTACCAGTGCCGGCGCTCCTCAACAAGCTGATTTACAAGGTGGTGCAAATGCTAACCACAATGGTAATCCTAATTTTGATACCGCAGACTTCGCGGATACGACACCGGGAAATCTGCGTTCAGATTATGTGTTACCTTCATCGGATTTACAAATTACTAACTCAGCAGTATTCTGGCCTGTAGATACTGACCCAACTTTTGCACCTGTTGGTACTTTTCCTTTCCCCAGTTCCGACCATCGTTTAGTATTTGCAGATGTGGAAATTGGTGCGACTGAAGCAGGAAAGACTATTCCAGATGTGGAATTTTTAGGTCAAACTACTTTAGAAACGGGTTTTGTTCCTAGTGGTGAAGCGGGGACGGTAGATGGAGTAGCGACTGCATTGGGTGGTTTGTCTGGTGTTACCTATGATGGGACTCAAGGTAAATTTTACGCTATTTCCGATGATCGCTCTCAAAATGCACCGGCTCGTTTCTACACTTTCACTACAAACCCTGAAACCATTGATAGCACTGGGGTAACATTTACTCAAGTTACGCCGTTAAAAGATATTAATGGCAACTTTTTTGCAGCTTTGAGTCTTGACCCGGAAGGTATTGCTTTAACTAACAACAATACTGTCTTTATTTCCTCAGAAGGTGAAGTTAATCTTGGTGCAGGTAGAGTTACAGATCCCTTCATTAAAGAGTTTAGCTTAACTACAGGGCAAGAATTGCGATCGCTTCCTGTACCTAAAAAATTCCTCCCAGTTGTTGAAGATACCAACGGTGACAGTATTATCAACACAGGTGATACTCAAACTTCAGGTGTGAGAAATAACTTAGCTTTTGAAAGTTTAACCATTACCCCTGACCAAAAAACCCTTTATACCGCTACAGAAAACACCCTTTTGCAAGATGGTGCAGCTACTACTACCAGTGCGGGTAGCCGTTCTCGGATTATTCAGTATAATTTGGTAACTGGACAACCGGAAAAAGAATATCTTTACACCACAGATGCAGCAGTTACACCCAACCCCAGTACAGGTTTTAGTGATAATGGGTTAGTGGACTTGTTAGCAATTGATAATCGTGGGACTTTATTGGCTTTAGAACGTTCTTTTGCTGTCGGTGTGGGGAACACCATCAAAATCTATGAAGTTACCCTCCAAGGCGCAACAGACCTTAGCACAATTGATTCTTTGAGTAGTTTAAGTGCTGAACAACTGGCAGCAATTCAACCAGCGCAAAAACGCCTCTTGTTGAATTTAAACGATCTGAATTTACCTAACAGTGATGGTAATCATCCTACAGGTTTAGATAACATTGAAGGAATTAGTTTTGGACCCAAACTAGCAGATGGTCGTCAGTCTATTGTTTTGGTAAGTGATAATAACTTTGGTGCAACTCAGTTTACCCAAATTATCACCTTGAGTGCAGACTTAGTACCAACGGCCACACCCACTTTAGAAACCCGTCCTGACTTATTTGATGATGAAGATCCAGCCCAAGCTACAGTAGATCAAAATGCAGATGCAGATGATCCAGCTATTTATGTTAATGCGGAAGATTCTGCAAATAGCTTAGTTTTAACTTCCGTCAAAAATGCAGGTTTGCGGGTTTATGACTTGTCTGGTGAATTATTGCAAACAGTGAATCCTGGGGATATTCGTTACAACAACATTGACCTGCAATATGGGTTTCAATTAGGTGATGAAAAAATTGATATTGCTGTAGCGAGCGATCGCGGAAATGATAAGCTGGTAATCTTCAAAATTAACCCCAACTCTACCGACGGCAATTATTTAGAAGATATCACCGACAGCAACATCGGCACAATTTTCCAAGCAGCACCCTTTGACCCTCCCTACGAACCATCTTCTCGCAGTTCCTACGGACTAACAATATATCGCAGTCCTTTCACCAATGATTATTATGTCTTCACAGGTCGTCGAGAAACTGGAGACATCGCCCAGTTGAAATTAATCGACTTGGGCAATGGTACAATTGGTGCAGAACGAGTCCGAGAATTTACTGTCCCCACAATTAACGACATTGACCCTCAAACCGAGGGAATGGTTGTAGACCAAGAAACCGGTTTCTTATACATCGGTCAGGAAAACGTCGGTATCTGGAAATATAATGCCGAACCAAATAGCGGCGATAACACAGGTATACTGATTGATCAAGTCAAAGATTTGGGTGGTAGTAATTTAGTAGCTGACGTAGAAGGTTTAACTATTTACTACGGTGCAAATGGCACAGGTTACTTACTCGCCTCCAGTCAAGGAGATAATACCTTTGCAGCATACACCCGTGAAGGCAACAACGAATTTTTAGGACGGTTTGCTATTGGTAACAACGGTGCAATTGATAGCGTCCAAGAATCAGATGGTGCAGATGTCATTAACGTTCCCCTTGGTTCTAACTTTCCCTATGGTTTATTTGTCACCCAAGATGGTAACAACGACCCTGCTAAATTGGTAGAAGATGACGGAGAATTAGAAAACGTCAATAGCAACTTCAAATTTGTTCCTTGGGAAAATATCGCTAACACCCTTCCCGATATCCTGAAAATTGATACCACTGGTTACGACCCCCGCAACCCCATAGCCCAACCCCAACCTATCAACGGTATTGCTAGTGGTGACACTACTCAAAATTCTACCGTTCTTTGGGCGCGGAGTATCTTCCTTGGTGAAGTCACATTTGAATATAGCACTGACCCCAATTTCACTAGCATTGCTGGGACAAAAACAGCCAACATCACTGATATTAACGTACCCGTTAAAGTTGCAGTTGATGGTTTAAATGCTAACACCAACTACTACTATCGCGTTACCGATAGCGTGGGTTCAACCAGCATTGGTAAATTCAGTACAGCCGCCCCATTAGGTCAAAAAACTGGCTTAAAATTCGGTGTTTCTGGAGACTGGCGCGGTGAATTAGCACCCTATCCCGCAGTTAGCAATGCCGATGATGCTAACCTGAAATTCTTCTTAGAATTTGGTGATACAATTTACGCCGATGTCGCATCTCCCGGACTCAAAAATCCTGATGGTACGGAAAAAGACCAAGCCACAACCTTAGATGATTATCGCGCCAAACAAGCGGAAGTCTACAGCAAACGCTACGGCCAAAACACATTAGGCGATTTACGGGCTTCCACTTCTATCCTAGCCACAATTGACGACCACGAAGTTACTAACGACTTTGCAGGTGGTGAGGACTTAGCCACAGCTGCAACAGCCGACCAAGGCTTATTTGGGGCGACTTCTGGCTTAGTGAACGACTCTCCACTTTATGAAAACGGTCTCCAAGCCTTCCAAGAATATAACCCCATCAATGACCAATTTTATGGGCAAACAGGAGATACCGTCACCGATGGCGAACGCAAACTTTACCGTTACAATAATTACGGTAGTGATGCTGCTACCTTTGTCCTTGATGCCCGTTCCTTCCGTGATACCGAATTAGTTGATGTCACAGATACCACTGATCCAACTCAGGTAGCAAATTTCCTTGCCGCATCTTTTGATCCTAGCCGGACAATGTTAGGAGAAGTGCAACTTGAGGATCTGAAAAGTGATTTATTGCAAGCTCAAAATAACGGCATCACCTGGAAGTTTATCATGGTTCCAGAGCCAATTCAAAATATTGGCATTGCGATCGCTGCTGACAGATTTGAAGGTTATGCTGCGGAACGGACGGAAATCCTCAAGTTTATCAATGATAACAACATTGAAAACGTCGTTTTTGTCACTGCTGATTTTCATGGCACATTAGTTAATAACCTCACCTACCAGTTAGCACCAGATCAGGAACAAATTGCCACTGGTGCTTTTGAAATTATCACAGGTTCTGTTGCTTACGATGCTCCTTTTGGTCCAACTGTAGGTAATTTCTTCCTTCTTCCTGACCAAAAAGCAATCTATGATTCTCTACCTATTGCTAATGATGCTGACAGTATCGTTAACGATAAAGACGACTTTATCAAGTCAGTCATAGATGGTGGTTTAACACCTTTAGGTTATGATCCTGTTGGTTTGAATAATAATCTTGCTGTAGCCGATGGTTTGATTGATGCTACCTTATTACAAGGTGATTATGTCGCTACCCACACCTATGGTTGGACTGAGTTTGATATTGATCCGATAACTCAAAAGTTGACTGTTACCACCTATGGGATTGATGCTTATACCCGTGAAGAGTTGGAAGCAAATCCTGATAGTGTTACTAACCGTCAACCTCAAATTGTTAGTCAGTTTGAAGTTAATCCTACCCTATCCCCCATTCAAGAATCTAATTTAGTCATCGGTACACCTGGTGCAGATATCCTGAAAGCTGGAATTGATTTTGGTGGAATTAATCAAATAGTTTTCACCGGTGCTGGAAACGATCAAGTAGATGTTCCCTTGGGTGGTAGTGTAGTTGGTAATAATCGGATTGCTACTGGTAGTGGTCAAGATATCATTGATGTTGCTAATCATGACCGTGCTTTTGGTAACAGTGGAGATGATCAACTCGATGCTACAGAAGCCAGCAATTATCGTCTTTCTGGTGGTGCAGGTAATGACATTTTCTACCTAGGTGAAAATGGTCGCGCTTTAGGTGGAAATGGTGATGATCAATTTTATGTTCAAGAAGGTGGTAATAACTTAGTTGCCGGTGGTGCTGGTGCTGACCAATTCTGGATTGCAAATGCCGATTTAACAACTAGCAAAAACATAATTACTGACTTTACCGCAGGTGTAGACGTGATTGGAATTAGTGGTATTACTGGAGTGACTCAATTTAGTGATTTAACACTGATACAACAAGGTAATGACACTTTAATCAAAACAGGAAATACAGAATTAGCATCCTTATTAGGTGTTACTGCAAGTAGCCTGATAGCCAACAATTTTGTAGTGCTTTAATAGTATGAGGTTATTGGTATTATTTATAGCGTTTTCTAGTCTAGTGAAGTACAAAATTATCTGCGTTTAATTATTACAGCTTGTACTGCACTTGAATAGTAATTGCTATATCTAGTAATACCCTAACCTACTACTGATTTTTCTAAAGCCAGAAACAAAAAATATGGTGGGCAATGCCCACCTAAAAATCTATAAATTCACACCATGTTTTTTCGCAACTTCAACAAGTTTATCATACTGATGTTGTGATGCCTTAGCTAAAATTGCATCAGCATCTTCAGGATTACTACCATCTTTAGGAATTAAATATTTAACATAAAGAGAAACAAAATCAACCACAGCAGCCAAACCTGTCAATTCATGTTTATCAGCTTGTTTACCAGCAATTACAGCCACTAACCCCGCTCTAATTGGGTCAGGTTTTACCTTCATAAATTGGTCAACTAATTGCTTAGAATAATCCGCTGCTGCTAAATTATTTAACTTACCTTGATCAGGTTTAAATTCCAATCCTGCTGCTTTTGACTGCTCCAAAATACACCATTCCATAAATTCTTGCAGTCCAACATCAGGAAGCTTAGGAAGATATTGATGTAGTTCTAAATTAGACACAATTAGTTACCAATTTTAGTAAATTTGTCATTGAGAATTGATAATTCATATGATCATGAATTACCAATTACTCATTAAAGTCCAGACTAACCCACGGATTTGGGAACTTTTGTACTGCACATAACAATTATATAGAACCCTGACTTTTTGAAAAATAGAGAATAGATCCCCGACTTCTTAGAGAAGTCGGGGATCTTAAGTAAGTAACATAAATTAAGCTGTTCTAAAACGAGCTAATTCCTCCCCAGTTTTCGCATCATGGGCATGAACAGTACACACCAAACATGAATCAAAAGAACGGGCGACATGACCAACTTCTACGGGGTCTGTAGGGTCTTGAATCGGTGTTCCTACTAATGCTTTTTCAATCGGTCCTAATTGTCCAGCACCGTCACGGGGTCCAATATTCCAAGTACCAGGGGCAATAACTTGGTATTGTTTAATTTTGCCTTTTTCAATTTCTACCCAGTGACATAATGCACCTCTAGCGGCTTCAGTTGCACCCCAACCTTTACCGTCTTTTTCTTTGGGTTTAATATACCAAGGATCGTTTAATTTGAACTCTCTTAAACAGCGTTCAGCTTGACGATATAACTTGACAATTTCGTGGACTCTGGCTAATTGACGAACATGAACATTAGCACCGCCCATTTTCTTGAAAACATCGAGAATGAAGGGGTCGTAATGTTGCCAGTCTTCTCCATGTTTACCACCTGCAACTAATTGACGGGCTAGGGGTCCTGCTTCTAAACGTCCTAAGTCTTGGTGAAGGACTGCACTTGCCCAAGAATAAGCACCAGAAAAGTCTTTTTCGTTGTTATTAATTGGGTTAGTTGTGCGATCGCTCGGATGAACATCTTCCGTTCCCTCATCATACCAAGAACGGGTTGTATTTTCACGGATAAAAGATTCATTAATCAAGGCATGAGTATCAGTGAAGCTATCATAAACGCCGTTTTTCATAATTACGGCGGCGTTACGTCCTTCAATGGTGGGCTTATTGTATCTATCCTCATGGGGAATATAACCCCAAGTCACATATTTACCCACACCCGCACCATATCGATCTAAACCGATATCTAAACCCATGCGCCAATATAAACCCAAGTCAGATTCTCGATGTTTAACATCTTGATTCAACCATTTAACAAAATCCTCATAAGATTGAATTTCTTCATATCTTTCTAAAGAACAACCTAACCAAACTGGTTCTAACCAATTAGTGCGGAAATATTCCAGAATTGCCGAGGCGCGGGTAATATCGGTTAAAGTGGGGGCGCACATCACACCACCAGGCACCATATAACTGCAATGACAACAGGTGATATGCTGTAAATGTTCCTGAGTAACTTATTTTATCAGGTAATTTTGCTCAGTCAGAACATTTTATTTTCACCATTTCAGTTTATAAATAAGGGAATATTTAGGGAATGAGCGGACAAAATCAGGGTAATTGCGAGGGGACATATTCCACATCTACACAGGAATATGCAAATGCAGACTCAAGGGACTGGTTCGCAGATATGTTTGCAGACTTTGAGCCGCAGAACACCACAGACGGTAGTTATAGAGGAACAATGGCGAAAATAAAAGCAACGGAATTAGAGTATCAAGCAGTTTTTGAACAGAAGTTAGTCGAAGCTAATACTAATTTAAAAAGGGAGAGAATAAGAGTTACCATTAAACAAACTGGCAATTCTCTTCAATTACGAGCTACCCTACCGTTAAAACCAGGAGATTACAGTTTAGGTAAAACAAAAAAGCAGTATGATTTATCTCTAGGAATACCCGCAAATTTAGAGGGATTAAAAACAGCAATTGAAGAAAGTTACGAGTTAGGTAAATTAATTGCTCGTCATACTTTCCAGTGGAATGAGAAGTATTTAGGAATTAAATCGAGAGAGAAGCAAGAGATCAAAACCATTGGAGAATTATTAGATACATTTGAGGAAAAATATTATCAAACCCGTCAGAAAACTATCACCAGTCAAAACACTTTTGCTAATTATATATCTGTAATTAAAAGAAACTTTTCTCTCACCTATTTAGCCACTAAAGAAAATTTTGAGGAAATTATTAATTCATTTCAGGGTAATAAAAAAAATGAACTGATTGCGGTAAGTTCTGTTTTGATTAAAACCTTTAATTTAGGATTTCAACTCGATGTCAAACGAGATCATGTCACTCCTGCTTATCGAGAAATTCCTGAAGATGAAAAAATAATATCTGCTTTTGACCTCTTTGAAAAATTCGCCCTCAACCGCAAAAATACAAACATTAGTGATGAAATAGACACTTGGGAAATGTGGCGTTGGGTATATGGAATGTTGGCAACTTATGGGTTAAGGCCAAGGGAATTATTTGTCCAACCTGATATTAATTGGTGGATGTCTCCCCAAAATATAGATCATACTTGGAAGGTGAATAAAAATACCAAAACTGGATATCGAGAAGTTATCCCTTTTGTACCGGAATGGATAGAATTATTTGATTTGAAAAATCCCAAACCATTAAATATTTTAGAGAAAAAAGTTGCTAAGATTGCCTCTGTACAAAATATTAATTGGATGCGGAGAGATATATCCAGATGGTTTAGAAAAGTGGGAATTGAGTTTCAACCTTATGATTTACGGCATGGTTGTGCAATTCGAGCGCATCTTCAGGGAATACCAATTAAAGCCGCAGCAGACAATTTAGGTCATACTGTTGATGAACATACAAAAACTTATCAGAGATGGTTTGGTATTGAAAATCGTAAAAAAGCCTTTGGTGAAGTAATTAGTCAAAGGTCGTTAATTGAGTTGCAGAAGAATGAAATATTGGCGTTAAGAATGGAGAATGAAAGGTTGAAGCTGGAAGCTAATTTTGAGCAAAATCAACGTCTTTAACGCGCAATCTTAAAGATTCGTTTAACCTCAATACCCGTGCAGTACCGTTTAGTACTCTAAGTAGGGATTTCATACGGAAAAATTCTGTATAATACCCAGAGAGGGAAGTAAAAAATAAGTTTTCCGTATATTTCAGACAGTAATTAATTGTAATTATTGATATATCGAGAGAAAGATTATACGGAAAGCTTCCGTATAATAAATAGTGAGACAGCCAATTAATCTAAAAATTACTGGGATGTAAAATGAATTATAAATTCGTCAGTCATAGAATCATCGCAGTTTTTGCAATAGCGCTTCTGTTTTTATCTGGGTGTAAAGACCCAAAAGCAGCTATCGTGTTAGGTACAGCAGTAATTGGACTTGTCACAACAACTGCTGTAAGTATTAAGCAAGTTGAAGCTGCTAATTTAGATGTAGAAGCAAAAAAGTTACAGATAGAAGCCATCAAGAAGAATGGAGAAAAAGTCACTATTATTCAAGCACTGAGTGACAGTCAGCTTCAACAGATTAAAGATACGGGGAAAACAGAGATTAAACTTGAAGATGGTTCTACACTTACGGTTGAAGTCACGGTAGGTAGTTCTCAAATAGCAACTAATTCAGAGTTAGAGAAAATAAAGAGTCGTGTTGAAAATAGCCTTGTGACTTTAAAAAATAAAGATATACAAGTTTCTGGAAAGACAACTAAAGCTTGGATTCAGCAAACTTCAGAGCCTGAAGATAGTGGTGCTGCCACAAGAACTGAATGGGATGATGGTGTTGTTTCAAGCATCTTGTTTCTTGAGAATTCTAAGGCAAGGATTTGGGTAAAAGGTGTTGAATATGGCGGAGAATGGTCTTGGAGTCCATCAGGAACACTTCAAGTGCAGACGGATCAGGGATCATATTATAGTTGGGAGTAACACGATTTCGTGAGTGCGATCGCTTTTTGGGTATGACTTACGGAATAAGTGCGATCGCCATAACAACCCCAATTGTCCCTGAATGGATAGAATTATTTGATTTACAAAATCCCAAATCATTAAATAGTTTAGAAAAAGAGTTGCTAAAATCGGTATAAACTCATCTAATCAATACCTATGGGTAAAATAACAATAACGAAGCAGCTAAGACTAGTTTTTGCGTTAGGTTCTCTATTGATTGTTTCTTGTACTCCTGATTTCTACGCAGAGCAGGCCATTGATGTAGCAAAGGATGCTCGTGATAGGAAAGAGCGTCAAAAAGATGAGGAGCGTTGGCAACGGCTTGAAAAAAAACTTGGTACTGATGTACCAATAGCAGCTAGTTCAGAGTTAGAGAAAATAAAAAGTCGTGTTGAAAATAGCCTTGTGACTTTCAAAAATAAAGATATACAAGTTTCTGGAAAGACAACTAGAGCTTTGATTCGGCAAACTTCAAAATCTGAAGATAGTGGTGTTGCCTCAAGAATTGAATGGGATGATGGTGTTGTTTCAAGCATCTTGTTTCTTGAGAATTCTAATGTAAGGATTTGGGTAAAAGGTGTTGAATATGGCGGAAAATGGTTTTGGAGTCCATCAGGAACACTTCAAGTGCAGACGGATCAGGGATCATATTACAGTTGGGAGTAACGCGATTTTGTGAGTGCGATCGCTAATATTGAGTTAGTGCTATAGCGAAGCGCTCCGTAGGAATCGCTCAAAATCCATTGTCTTGTGCTTCCTTCACTGTGATTAATGCGATCGCTAATATTGGGTTAGTGCGATCGCTTAAAATCTATTATCTTGTGTTTCTTTAACTGCGGTTAATGCGATCGCTAATGTTGGGTTAGTGCGATCGCTCAAAATCTATTATCTTGTGCTTCTTTAACTGCGATTAATGCGATCGCTAATCAATTCGGACAATTTTGATCGTGCATTGCGATCGTTCAACATCCAAATAAATCAATACTTCTATACTCAAGCAAAACCGTCAATATTTTAACTTTTAAATTACCTTTTACGTATTTCTATTGAGAAAAAGCCTGGGTTATATTTCAGACGATTTTGAGGTTGGGGCGAGGCAATGTAGGGAAGAATTAGGTAACGCCTGAAAACACCAAATAGCTGTTAGTAGATAAAAATAAATGGACTTATGATATGACTGGAGTGGGTTTATTGCCTAATTTAAGGAAAAACCAGGGAATAATTACACCTATTATTATAAACCCTGACTATATAAGCAATTCCTCAATTTATTTCCATATAACTGCTGTGCGGCCATTGTCCACCTAATAAAGCGTAGATTTCTACAGGTTTACCAGAAATTGTAATGCCTATTTCATAGGATTTCCCTGTGAAAGCAGCAAAGCGCCGACAAGCTTCATCATAAAAGTGACTACGGCGATAATTTTTATTAGTTAAGTCAATGGCAAACAATCCGTAAAAATAGCGAGGAATGCTTTGCATTGTTTCGACAATTTGACCTAAGTTTCTCGCCAAAATTGCATTTCTGGGAACTTCATTTCCCCAAGCTGTATCCAACGCCCAAGATGCAGAACTGAGGTGAGAACCGCCACAAATTCCACAAATTCTGGGGGTGACAATTAAGCCGGCTTGGGGATCTTTTCCGCGTAAAATTATTTCAAAACCACGAAAAAGTTCGGCATGAGTCCAAGCGTTTGTCACATATCCATTTTCGATTTCGACGCGCACATCTAAATCACCCTCGACTCTACCAACGGGTGAAATATCTAATGTTTGAATTGGCATATTTTCTAGGTAATTGGTGATTGGTAATAGGTAATTGGTGATTGGTAATTGTTTCTACTAATAACCAATGACCAATGACTAATGACTAAACAGTAAAAAAGTCTTCGTCTGCCCATTTTGGGGCTGTGTTTTTGGCAACAACCGTGAGGACTGCGTAATCTTTATGGTTGACTCCGGGGGGTATTTCTTTAGGAACTCCCATGACAGTTTGAGTTTTAAAGACTGTTCCGGGTTTAAGGTCAAAAAATGGAAATTCGGGTTCTGTACAACCTAAACAGGGCATTCCAGCGCGGGTTTTGGAGGAGACGCGGTTCCAAAGAATGCGGTTACAGGAAGAATGGGTCATGGGACCACGACAACCTAAGTCGTAGAATAAGCAGCCTTTACGTTGTCCAAATTCGGCGGTTGTGGCTTTGTATGCAAAGTGAACGTTGCGGGTACAACCTGTTTGGGTGAAGGTGTTGAAGAAGGTTTGGGGACGGTGAAGTTCATCGAGAACTATATCATCAATTCGTCCAGTGGCGATCGCTACTAATATCTGCGTTATCCAGTCGGGGTGTGCGGGACAACCGGGAATATTAATTACAGGTAAGCCAGCTTTGCTGACGAAATCTTTCCCTAAAAAACCGCCTTCTTCCCGTTTGAGAAATTGTAATCCTTTCGAGTCGCTGGGGTTGGGTGACATAGCGGGAATTCCTCCCCAAGTTGCACAGTCTCCCACAGCTACAATAAATTTCGCAACTTTGGCTAAATCGTTTAACCAATCTTTCATGGGACGGTCTGCAAACCGGTTCCATTCTCCTGTACCATTGGGGGCGTTAACTACGCTACCTTCAAATACTAAAATATCTACGGGAGTTTTACCTAAAACGCATTCCCATAGCAGTGTTTGTAAGTTGTCACCTAGTTCTACACCCAAGGAAGGATGCCAAAGTATTTTAATCCCAAAGTCAGCAATTAAATCACAAGCTGTCGGTTCTTCGGCATTCAGAAATGACATGGTGTTACCTGAACAAGCACCACCTTGCAGCCAGAGTACGTTAGTCATTGGCTATGTATTTTTTCTATTGTTTACCATGCATGATTCAGGGGTCAGAAGAAGTACCGACTAAACAGGATCTACGGTAACAAGATTCACGGGAGTTCAGAATAATCAACATCATCAACTTCTTCTTTTGACAAAGCTTGTAGAATCTCACCTGCTGATCAATATTTATAACTTTAAATTAAGGTATTTTTTGATTCAATTAATGCAGGTTAAATAAAATTTAAGAATTAGAACAATAAAGTTTTTATAAAATCTTATTTATAGTTATAGTCATTACAGATTTTTGAATTTTCTTTTGTGGAAAAATTACAGTTAATACCGTTTCACTTTATAGACAGGGAGATTCATTTGTATTTTTACGAATGAGAACGCCAGAAAAATACGGATTAAATAAACCGCAAAGACGCAAAGGACGCGTTCGTCGAAGACGTTCCGTAGGAATAGGAAGAAGGAAGAAGGAAGAAGGAAGAAGGAAGAAGGAAGAAGGAAGAAGATATATAATTTTACACTGGAAATTGGTTTATATCATCTCCTAACTTTTCAAACAACTTTGCTAAGACCACGTTAGAAAATAAAAACCCATTGGGATCTGTTAAACGCAAGTTTCCTCCCACAACTTTTACCCAACCTTGAGCAAAATAAGGTCGCAAACATTGATGAATTTCCTCTACTTTTTCTTTTCCAAAATTCTCTGTCAACGTCACCAAATTTAAACCTTCTGCTAAACGCAACCCCAACATCAAGGTTTCTAACAATTCTTCCTCTGGTGGAGTAATTTCACAAGCAATCACTGCGCCATTTTGCAACCATTCGTAATATTCCTTCGTTTTCCGGGGACGGGTGAAGCGTTTTCCTTGCACATAACTGGCTGCACCCATACCAAAGCCATAATAAGGGCGATTTTGCCAATAAACGCGATTATGTTGGCATTGATGTCCTTTTTGAGCATAATTGGAAATTTCATAATGCTCATAACCTGCACCAGTTAAAACTTGCTGCGCCTTATGGTACATTTTAACTGTGGTTTCATCCGTCGGCAGAGGATTGTCACCAGCTTGGAAATAACGACCAAAAGCTGTTCCTGGTTCAATTGTTAAGTCATATATAGAAATATGAGTTGGGGCAATTTCTACCGCTTTAGTCAGGGAATCTTGCCATTGTCCTAAAGACTGATGTGGCAACCCGGAAATTAGGTCTAAGCTAAATTCGGGTATTTCGACTTGGTGGATTAAGTCTATAGCTGCAAGAATATCTGTAACTGAGTGCGATCGCCCAGCAAGTTTTAACAATTCTTCTTGAAAAGCTTGTACACCCAAACTTACCCGGTTCACACCTGCACTGCGATAACCTGCGATATGTGCTAAATCGAATGTACCGGGGTCCATTTCCATAGAAATTTCTACCCCAGCCCCAATTCCCAAGCGTCCTGCCAGAGCTTCTATTATCCGTTGTAACTGCTCAACTGACAGCAGTGAAGGAGTACCACCACCAAAAAAAATTGTTTCTAGGGGTTGACTAAAGGCTGGTGCCATGTTGATTTCCTGACAAAGTGCCTCAACATATTGGCAAATCGTACCAGATGTTTCACCTCGCAAGCGATCGCCCACGACAGACACCGGGAAGTCACAATAAAAACACCGTCGCCGACAAAAGGGAATATGTACATAAGCAGCAGTGGGAATTCCAGAAACAATTTCTTTTTGACTCATTTTGATCAAGAATTATATTAATTTAATGGACAATTACAAATTATGAAAATGAGTAGATTGTTTACAACTTTTTATGTTTTTACAACAAAAATAAGAATAATTATGCAGCGAAAACTCTTTAGTTATAATGTTTGCATATCTTCCGTGCCTGAACACCTAGGGTAAGTGCATATTTCTTAATCATTATGACCGAGGAAATAAAAAATACTTACTCTATCGGGTAACTACAATTGTAGGAAAACAGCACAATTATGCTTGATGTCATTATCATTCTCTCATTTATTCTGGCAGCTGCGGGAATAGGTTACTACAGTACCGACCTACTCCCCCCAGGAACCCTCAACGGTGTAACAAATCTAGAAGCCTTACGCTTAGTCGTTGCCGTCTTTGCCGCTATTATCGGTGGTGCTATCGGTTTGAGTTTCCAGACGACATACCGTCGCTTAGAAACACAAGTTCGAGAAATGCCCCTGGAAGTCATCTTAACTCGTGCCATTGGCTTAGTAATTGGGCTATTACTAGCCAACTTAATGTTAGCCCCGCTATTTTTACTACCCATTCCCGCAGATTTTGGATTTATCAAACCCCTGGTGGCAGTAGTCGGTAGTATCATACTTTCCGTCACTGGCATGAATTTGGCAGATACCCATGGGCGGGGTTTATTACGGTTAATTAATCCTAACACCGTAGAAACATTGGTAGTAGAAGGAACTCTCAAACCTGCCAACACCAAAGTTTTAGACACGAGTTGCATTATCGATGGTCGCATTGAAAACTTACTAGAAACTGGGTTTTTGGAAGGGGTAATTCTTGTACCGCAGTTTGTATTACAAGAACTACAACAAGTTGCTGATGCTAGTAAAGACCAAAAGCGGGTGCGAGGAAGACGCGGACTAGAGATTCTCAACCGGATTCGAGAAACTTACCCAGAACGGATTTTAATCAATCCTGCTGACTACGAAGATATTGCCACAGTTGATGCCAAATTGGTAAAATTTGCCCAAGAAATCAACGGCACTCTGTTAACTAATGACTACAATTTATCCAAAGTTGCTAGTGTACAGAAAGTCCCAGTTCTAAATGTCAATGATTTGGTAAATGCAGTTCGTCCATCTTATTTACCTGGTGATAACCTAGATTTGAAAATTCTCAAAGAAGGTAAAGAACCCAGTCAAGGAATTGGTTACTTGGACGATGGCACAATGGTAGTGGTTGAGGAAGGTAGCAGTTATGTAGGTGGTGAATTGCGGGTAATCGTCACCAGTGCCTTACAAACCTCAGCAGGGAGGATGATTTTTGCTAAACCTCAAGCTTCCGCAGTGGCTTAAGGAACATGGTGTCCAACAATAGAGTTAAGTTATGCAATCGGTGTGGGGAAACTGCACCGATTTTGTATAGAGTTAAATACCAAAATGGGGGAGAATGGCTTTTTGTTTGCCTTCAATGTTGGCCAGTTATTAGTGAAAATAACCCATTTTATGTTTATGGTGGCACTTGGAAACAGAAAAAAAGCATTAATAAATAATATACCTATTTTCTATTTAATTCTCGTTCCCATACTCTGTATGGGAATGAATTCTAGAAGGCTATGCCTTTAGTAAACTGAAAAGCCTATAATTTGCATAGCATGATTTAAAATCGCAACAGCCTAAAAGTAGAGTCAGAGCCTCTGTGATTGCATTCCCAGTCGGAGACTAGGAACGAGATATATCAACTTAATCCACAACTCGCATTTTTCTGGGTGACTGAGTTTTAGAAGAGCGAGCTGTTCCTTTGCTTCTTCTGGGTTTCTTTTTGTTTTGTTTTCCATTGGGGATTGGTTCAGCTTTGGTATTGGGGTTGATTCCAAAACCCGCAACTACTTGTAATGGCAAACGCTGTTCAATCAGTTTTTCAATATCTGCTAACAACTGGTATTCATCGACGCACACCAGGGATACGGCTTCACCATTAGCACCAGCGCGGCCTGTACGACCAATACGATGAACATAATCTTCTGGGACATTGGGTAAGTCGAAATTGACTACATGGGGCAGTTCACTGATGTCAAGACCCCGCGCCGCAATGTCTGTGGCTACAAGTACCTGTAAACTACCATTTTTGAACTTTGCTAAAGCGTGGGTACGCGCCCCTTGGCTCTTGTTACCGTGGATTGCCAGTGCTTGGATGCGGTCTTCGCCTAACTGCTTTACTAGACGGTCAGCACCATATTTAGTGCGGGTAAACACTAGCACTTGATACCAATTATCTTGGCGAATTAGGTGAGCAAGTAATTGGCGCTTTCTGTCACGATCTACCTGATACGCTTTCTGGGCAATCGTGTCAGCTGTGACGTTGCGGCGTGCCACCTCTATCATTGTTGGGTGATTGAGTAACCCTGCCGCCAGCGTCTTGATTTTGTCGGAGAAGGTGGCGAAAAATAACAAATTCTGTCGCTGTTTGGGCAGTAGGGAGAGGATGCGGCGGATATCATTAATAAAGCCCATGTCTAACATCCGATCTGCTTCATCCAGTATCAAAACTTCAATGTTTGACAGGTTCACAGTTCTTTGATGAACATGATCTAGTAGTCGTCCTGGGGTAGCAACTAAAATGTCTACGCGCCCCCTTAACTTCTGTTTTTGGGGATTAATGCTGACTCCGCCGAACATCGCCATTGAGTTCAGTTTCAGGTACTTGCCATAGTCTTTCACGCTTTCTTCTACCTGTGCGGCAAGTTCACGAGTAGGGGTGAGAATTAGCGCCCGAATTGGTGAATAAGTAGAAGTGCTTTTATTGTTTTGGTCGGAGGACAACAGATGCAGCAGCGGTAGGGTGAAGCTTGCGGTCTTTCCCGTACCTGTTTGAGCGCCGGCTAATAGATCACCGCCTGACAAGACGGCAGGTATCGCCTGCATTTGAATTGGCGTGGGTTTGGTGTACCCCCGCTCTGTGACTGCACGGATAATTTCCTTGGACAAGCCGAGAGTAGAAAAAGACATAGAACTCCAGAATTAACATCGGCCTGTCGCCAAGGGCGGCGCTAGTCTTAGGCGGACGGATGGTTTGAAGGGCTGTATGAGCAGTAGCGTCAAGACTTAGAGCGAATACCGCAGTTAATGATTATAACTGAATTTAGTTGAATGTGTTTGTCTGCTGAACAAGTTTAGGCATATCCTCGGAACATGATGATATATAAGAACATGATTATGGGTATTATTAATGTAGAAATTCAGTTTAATTACTGATAGTTGGCTTGGCAATTTTTGAAGATAATTTTGTGATTTTTAAGACTATGCATAAATTAATAACGGCGACATTAATTGCTACAACTTTGCTGTTGATACCAACTAGTAAATCTGATGTCACACTAGCTGGGACTTGTGCTTCTAATTGTGGAACGCGCCCACTTCAGTTTAAACCCGGCCAATATATTCGTGTGGAAGTTGTTAATCGCACACCTAGAGTTTTGAAATTGGATAGATTTCCAGAAATGCAACGCATGACTCTAGAACCAGGAAAGGAATATCGTTTAAATCAGCAAAGTGCCACAGCACCGAATATTTCTCTCCTATTTTGGGATGATACCGGCAGGTCTTTACAAGCTGTTGTTTCTAAACCTAATTTCGGTACTCTGCGCTTAGAACTGCGCCCTAGTAATCGGTTTCCAGGCGATCGCTCTCTCAATGTTCTTGACGATGGGCAGGTGAATGTGTTTTAGTCAGTTTTTGCCCTTCAATATCCCCGGCTTATTAAATAAATCGGGGATCTAAATTATTGATTTATGGTAGATTATCAGGATCGATACCCTGATATTTTAAATAAGCTATTAGCCTTTCTTTCTCCTGACGTTCTTGTTCAATCCGTTCTACAGACCAAGGTAATAAATTACCTGCTTCATTCCACCACCTTAACCAATAACCTGTTCTGGCTTCTTTTTCTCCTCTCCAAGTTCCTAAAAATAAGCCCATTGAATTAATCCAATGTAGACCATTTTCGTCTGGTTGTTTTAAACAATAATGCCCATTTTCTAATTGATAAAATTCTAATAAACCGCCATCTGAATCAAAAATTACATAAATGGGAACTTGCAAAATTTGCTCGTAAAAAAACCATTTTCCTGGTGGATATGTGCGCTTAACGGAATATTCTCCACCTTCAGTATCAGATAAAAATTCTATGACTATGGCGGGAATATCCCCTTCTAAATTGGGTGTGTAGCTTTTGCGTTCTGGTAAAATCTCTTTTACTGAGGGAACATACAACCAATCAGGTGCTTTAGCGATAAATTGACCGTCTAATGTGGCACATAAACCAAAATTTGACGCTATCAACATCTGGGGTTGAATGAAACCCGCAATTTCTAAGCTTTCTCGCAAAGCACCAGCCAAAATCGGCTGTCCGGTATTTTCCACAGGTTCATCCTCTAACTGAAAATCATCGGGTAAGGCTTCCCAAGAGATTACCAGTTCAGTGGGGGATTTGATTTCACTGATTTGGTTGACCATAAAGACTGCCTTTTGTTGATTTGTTTTTATTTTATCTGATTCACTGTCATCTCATCTCTGATATTGTCTGAATATCTATTAGGATATTACCTATTACCAATTACCCCATTATCTGTGCTAGACCGACCTATAAATGAAATCGCCAAACCCGTTAAACGCTTACCTAATCAACGTTGGCAAATTGCGCTGGAAAACCCAGAATTAGCTAAAAAATTAGCAAATTCAACTAATCTATCTCCTATTATTAACCAATTATTGATTAATAGGGGTATGGAAACACCAGCAGCAGCACAAGCATTTTTAAATCCTGAATCTCTCAATTTACCTTCTCCGTTGGAGGATTTCCCTGATTTAGCGATTAGTGTAGAGTTGTTGGCAAATGCGATCGCCAATAAAGAGAAGATTGCTATCTGTGGAGACTACGATGCAGATGGGATGACTAGTACTGCAGTACTGCTCAGAAGCCTCCGCGCTTTGGGTGCAAATGTAGATTATGCTATCCCTAGTCGAATGCACGAAGGTTATGGGATTAACAACCGCATTGTCGAAGAATTCCACAGTGAAGGGGTAGGATTAATCCTGACTGTAGATAATGGTATATCTGCTTTTGAGCCAATTGCGAGAGCTAGAGAACTGGGATTAAAGGTAATTATCACCGATCATCACGACATTCCCCCCAAATTACCCCCAGCTAATGCAATTCTTAACCCTAAACTCATAGCTGAATCTTCACCTTATCGGGGTGTTGCTGGTGTGGGTGTGGCTTATATCTTAGCAGTATGTTTAGCTCAACAGTTGGGGGAACTTCAGGGTTTAGTTAAGCCAATGTTAGCGTTGTTTACATTGGGAACTATTGCAGATTTAGCTCCTTTAACTGGTGTAAATCGGCGGTGGGTGAAACGTGGTTTAAAGCTTTTACCTAAATCTACTTTACCAGGAGTGCAAGCTTTAATTCAAGTGGCTGGAGTGCAAGCAAGTGAAGGGGAGAAAAACCAAAATTCCAAATCGTTAAAACCGGAAGATATTGGTTTTCGTTTGGGTCCGCGCATTAATGCAATTGGCAGGATTGGCAATCCGCAGACGGTGATAGAATTGTTGACTACTGATGATATGGGATTAGCGCTGGAAAGAGCAATGCAGTGTGAACAAATCAACATCCAACGTCAGCAGATGTGTGAGGAAATTGAACAGGAAGCGATCGCACTGGTTGAAAATTTATATGTAAAATATTTACAAAAAGACCGAGTATTAGTCGTTATCAAAGATAATTGGCATCATGGTGTAATTGGGATTGTCGCTTCTCGCTTGGTGGAACGTTACGGAGTTCCTGTCTTCATCGGTACTTATGAAAATGCCAGCGTAATTCGCGGTTCAGCGCGGGGAATTCCAGAATTTAACGTTTTTGCAGCTTTAGAATATTGTCGGGACTTGCTGGGCAAATTTGGGGGACATAAAGCCGCAGGAGGATTTTCTCTCCCAGCAGATAATTTGCTTTCAGTGCGATCGCGTTTATCTGAATTTGCAAATCAGTGTTTAGAACCCCAACATCTCAAACCACTACTGAAAATTGATGCTCAAGCAAATCTCAATCACATCAATCAGGAGTTATATCAACAGCTAAATATCTTTCATCCTTGCGGTATCGAAAATCCTGATCCTGTCTTCTGGACAGCTAACGCACAAATCATTGAGCAGAAAATCGTTGGTAAAGGTCACATTAAACTGACTGTAGCGCAAACTATTGACGATCAACAGTATAAAATTAAAGCGATCGCTTGGCGTTGGGGTGATTACTTTCCCTTACCTGCGCGAGTGGATGTCGCTTACAAACTCCGAGAAAATGACTTTAATGGCAACACTACCATTGAAATGGAGTTAATCGGTGTGAGACTCCCCAGTCAGTTTTCAATATTTTTTACCCCACCAACTACAAAACTACGCGCTAACTTTGAGTACAAACAGCGTCAATACACCTGTGGAATCTATAAAAACGATATTGGTTCAGAATTAAGAGTTAAAAATTCTGAAGGTAAAGTTTTAGTCATGCAGCCAGGAGATAATATTGGTTTACTGGGTATAAATCGGCAAGATGCCCAAAAGGTTAATCTATTTTTACCTCAGTATGATGGTATTATCCAAGCTGCGGTTCAGGCTTTGTCAGTGCTGAATGAATGAGAAAATGAAACTCTTCCTCTGCGCTTCGCATTTTGCTACAACGCGTAAATTCGCGCAACTCACTGGCTTCTCTGCCTGTAAAAAATCCATAATGGGTAATTGATAATTAGAAAAAGACGATTACCCCTTACCCATTAGCAAATTTACAGATTTCCGTTGCGAAAAGCCAGCAAGAAAATTACCACGGGTCCAGAAATGATAATTAGACCTACACAGGTCAACTGAAAAACAACTTCCCAATTAATGTTTGCTAAAGCTTCCATTTTTCTTTTTTCTCCGAGATTGTTTTAAAAAATTCAATAATTCCACTGCAAATCACGTCATAGATCATATCCGGCAAGCGGACACCTGATTTAATTTACTTAACAAAATTATAAGAAACGCAATAAAAACGTAAAATAGCGGGAAGTGACAAAGTAGGGTAAATTATGGCAACGTGGCAATGTATCAAGCAATGTGGAGCCTGCTGTCATCTTGATCCAGCAGATCGTCCAGATTTGGAAGAGTATCTCTCACCAGAGGAACTAGGGCTTTACCTGAGTATGGTAGGGGAAGGGGGATGGTGCGTTAATTTTGACCAGATAACACGAGAATGCACCATTTACGAGCATCGTCCTCGTTTTTGTCGGGTGGAAGTGGAAACCTTTCAGGATATGTTTGGGATTGAACCAGAGGAACTCAACGATTTTGCTATCGACTGCTGTCGTCAACAAATTGAGTCCGTTTATGGCGATCGCAGTTTGGAACAAATCCGTTTTGATCAAGCTGTGGGTTTTTAATTTGCTATTTTCTTGACTACAGTTGCAATTTATTACAAAAATCTGAGAAAATGAGAAAAATATGAAAACAACTTAAGGACAAGATAACGCCTGTGAAACTTGACTCCGTATCTGTAAGCCAGTCAGAACTAAAAGACACTAACAGTTATCTACTTGAATCTGTAGTTAATAATGGTTCCAAAAAGCAAGAATCAGCCTTGATGGTGTTTGGAACCACCTTCATCACTATATTTTTAGCGGAAATTGGCGATAAAACTCAACTATCTACCCTGTTAATGAGTGCAGAATCTCATCAACCTTGGGTAGTTTTTTTTGGTTCTGGGGCTGCACTGATAACTACCAGTCTATTAGGTGTGCTTTTAGGTGGCTGGATAGCTAGTAAACTTAGTCCAAAAACAGTGGAAAAATCAGCTGGAGTTATGCTGCTGCTGATTTCGCTAATGCTGTTTTGGGAAGTCTTAGTTAAGTAATTATTAATTATACAGAGAATCAATTATGAACTGGCATCTTTTAGGGTTGAGCTTTATTACAGTCTTTCTATCAGAATTAGGTGACAAAAGTCAGTTAGCAGCGATCGCACTTTCTGGTCGTGGTCAATCTCGACGGGGTGTGTTTTTTGGCACTGCTGGAGCGCTAGTATTAACCAGTTTGTTGGGAGCATTAGCTGGGGGAGCAGTTGCGGAATTATTTCCTACACGTATACTCAAAGCGATCGCTGCTGTCGGTTTTGCTATTCTCGCTATTCGCTTGCTATTACCCAACGGTGAAGCAGAATCAGATTAGTTCAATATTTATTTTTAGGCGTTGCATAATTGCGGAATGATTTGAGAATCTGCATCAATATATAATCACCCCGTCTGGAGTGTCTGGAGTGTCCCCGCGTCAGCCTCAATCATCCCCTTATTCAGCAACGCCTATTTTTAGTAGGGTGGGTAATGCCCACCTGAATCTCAAATATTGCATTTCTGCCTCACCAGTCTCTTAAACTTTACGCCAGCACCAGTTTAAAAGCATAGCACCGGCAAACAATTTCAAGCCTTCCAGGAAGAAATAACCGCCGTGTAGTAAATTCATTGTGGACGGCACTACAGCAGCATCTGTAAATAAGTTTAAATTACTGCCCACAGCGCACATCTGGGGAGTTAAGAAATAAGTATCCAGCAAAGTAACTGTTAGTAGCAAAACAGATAAAACTATACTGCCCAAACGCCAATCAGATTTAGTTTTGCTAATAGCCAATACACTAGTCAACACTACAGCAGCAGATAACAATTCTAGGCGATTAAAATTCCAAAAAACTACATAACCTGTGGTTGTAAAACTAGCTTCATTCATCATTCCAGCCAGATACAGACTAGGCATAATTACCCAATCTAACACTAAACTGGCACTGAGCCAAAAGCCCAGAGTCAACAGAGTAGTTGTTTGCCAAGTTGACCGCTTAAATTCAAAGTTAGAAATAGCATTCATAAAAATAATTGCTGTGTTTTATTCTTTCTAGTTTCTAACTAATAAGATTGTTTTGACAAGAAAGATCCACTATCCTTTACAAACGAAAAACTTTATATACAATCTTTCTACATTTTTTGTAGCTATTTTAAATATTATTAAGTTTAATTACCACATGAGCAAAAATAAATCTATTTAGTTAATTTTTATTAAAAAAACAACCGCCTAAAACTTCCGCATATGATGACTAACGGGGTCAAAACCTTGAGAAAACTTCGTGCTGTCATCATAAAAAGCACCTGTCAAATTTGCTCCATATAACTTCGTATAGTAAAGCTTTGCACCGCGAAGATTTGCCTCACAGAGATTAACACCACACAAATTAGCTCTCGTCAAATTTGCTTTAGCTAAATTAGCTCTACTCAAATCTGCTCCCCAGAGTTTAGCTTTAGCTAAATTAGCTCCACTTAAATCTGCTCCCCATAAATTGATTCCTGGTAAATAAGCATCAATCAATTTGACTTGACTTAACTGAGCAGATGGAAAATATCTCTCTCCTGCGGAATAGCGCTGTTTAATCTTCTCTGCATCCATATTTCACCACCTTGAGCTACAAAACCGTGATTTCTAGTTCTAATTAAGCAAAATAAACAGACAGCGAGACCTGGCAATGGGGAGATTCATGTTCATGCACGAAAAAGCGCTTGAGTCCTTTTTCCTTACTCAAGCGCTCCCCGTATAACTTTATACCAACCCACTATTTTGATGTAACATTGGCAATCCGCGACATTGCTATTAGGGGAAGCATTGTGAGGATAACTTGTAACAAACATGAGGTGAAGTGGTATCACTCCTTGCATCACATCAGCATATCTCTTTTAAAACCAAATAGCTAGTGTGGAGAGTGACACTTTATCAACTGACACTAGTTAAAAACGACTCAACCCTGATAGTAACGAACAAGACAAAGCCGAACAGTAAGCATTTAGTTGATATAGTATAAAAAAGCTCAGTCTTTTGGGAATTAGCTCAAATATCAGACAATCAAACTATGGAGTCAAGAGATGATAGTAGTAACATAATTTGCTCAGTTCTCCAATCAAGATTTTGCTCAGGATTGGCACAGAACCCTATTGATGTATAGTTATCCAGGCAATCTCAACAAATAGCAATTACCATCCACACACAAGTAGAGTGTATCTTTTTTATCTATAAGCTATGAAAATGTTGGATCCAGGATACTTGTGCCTATTTAGTGAACATAATGATTAACTGGAGGTGATGTTTACTACAATACACAACCATAAAAGAGCTACACGTTGCTGATTAGCACTAATCAATGACTATACTCCCAAGTAAAATCTCATCCTCAGGATTGATACTGAAAACTTATCTAACTAAAGGTAGTTGTCAAATTCTGAGTTTACTTAAGTAAGCTAAAATTGACATCTGACTATTTATTTTTAAACCTGAAAAATTAATAAAAAGCTAGAGAAATCATTGATTGCAACTTTCCCCAAATGTAATCTTGAAAATTGACGATTAATCTCAATAAATACAGCAAAAAACCTCATGCTTCTCTTCAGACGATGATTAATTTTAGAGATGTACAATAAATTTTTGAGCAGCTAATAATTATGAAAAGAATCGAAGTTGAAGAAAGAGCTATTTTCGTTGGGTTGGCAGGTAGTCATGGTTATGGTTTAAATCGTCCTGATTCAGACTATGATTATCGTGGCGTTTTTATTGCTCCCAAGCGTTACTATTTGGGATTTGATAGCATAGAACAAAAAGATACTGGGTGGGATGAACCGGGAATATTTCCGTTTATTGATGGTAATCAAGACACGGTTATTTATGAATTAAGAAAAGTCCTACATTTATTAGCCGGGGCAAATCCTAATGTTTTAGAATTGTTGTGGTTGAATAATTATCCTTTTTTAACGAATATTGGACAGCATTTAATTAATCACAGACAGTTATTTTTGAGTAAGAAAGTGAAGCATACTTACTCTGGTTATGCTTTTGCTCAAATCAAGAAAATGGAAACTCATCGCAAATGGTTGTTAAATCCACCAGCTAAAAAACCAATCCCATCTGATTATGGAATAGAAGATGAAGCACCATTAAGTAAAGATGAGTTAAATGCTTTTTTGGAATATCTATATATCTTAATTAGAGGTAAGATTGAATTTTTAGAAGAATCAGAGCAGTTATACAAATTGCTGACAGCAGATATTGACTTTAAAGGTGTTTTGAAACAATATACTTTAGCAGACGAGGCTTTAGCATATACTCAAAATTTAACTCATGGACGCAAAGACTTTATTCGACTTTTGCAAAAAAGCCAAAGCTATCAAATCGCTTTAAGAGAATGGAAGGCTTATTTATCTTGGCAAGAAAATAGAAATCCTGCTAGAGCAGCAATGGAGAAAAAGTCAGGTTATGACTTGAAACATGGTATGCACTGTATTAGATTGCTGCGGAGTGGTTTGGAAATATTGCAGCGAGGAGAATTAATTGTCGATAGAAGAGTAGCGGGAGATATTAATGATTTAAAAGCTATTCTTATGGGTGAGTATACTTATGAACAGTTGATGAAAATGGCAGAAGATTTGGTGGCTGAGATGGATGTTTTTTATGAACAATCAACTTTACCTCACCGACCTGATTTAGAGCAAATTAATGATTTGTGTATGGAATTAGTAGAAATGCAAGGTTGGAAATAATCTAGAGAAGTAAGTAGGTGAGAATAAATCAAAGTAGATTAAGTAATGTAAAAAATCTTGAGATGGTTTCGTAGTGAGGGCTTCAGCCCTCAAATAAGGACTAAAGTCCTCACTACAAGCCTCGAATTATTCATTCTCATCTACTTAACTTGAATAGTCAGTTGTCAGTTTTTTCTCCTGACTACTGACTAAGACCAAATTTAATTACCTATTACCTAACCCCAGCTTTCATGCCTGAGCCGTTTTTCTGTGTTGAATCTTCTGGTAATTCCACACCGAAAACGCGACAAAAGACTTTTTCAACTTTATAGCCAGTATCAATGGATTCCAAGGGATCTTTCCGCAGACGGTGACGCAGACATAATGTAATTACCCGACGGATATCGTCAACTGTAACTTCTGTCCGTCCTTCAAATGCAGTTAAGGCTTTAGCAGCACGGTTAGTAACGATGTCACCCCGCAAACCGTCCACATCCAATTCTGAACAAACTTCCGAAATTTTCACCCGCAAGTCATAGTCAAGGTTAACTTGTGGTAATAATTCCTGAGCATTAACAATTTGCTGTTGTAATGCTTCTTGGGGGTTTTTGTGTTTTTCTAAATATACAGGAGGATTTTGGTCAAATTCTCCCCGTTCTTCCACAATTTGCACCCGTAAAGCTGGTTCTTTGACGGTGTGAATTTCTGCGTGCATTCCGAAACGGTCTAGTAGTTGAGGACGCAATTCTCCTTCTTCTGGGTTTCCCGAACCAACGAGAACAAACCGTGCTGGGTGACGAATAGAAATTCCTTCCCGTTCGACGGTGTTCCAACCACTAGCAGCGGAATCGAGGAGTACGTCTACCAAGTGGTCATCTAACAAGTTGACTTCATCAACGTAGAGAATACCTCTGTTAGCTTTGGCCAGAAGTCCTGGTTCAAAGGCTTTCACACCTTCAGATAAAGCTTTTTCGATGTCGATAGTACCGCAAACCCGGTCTTCTGTTGCACCCAATGGTAAATCTACCATGATGACTTTTTTGTGAGCGATGGGAATTTCTCCCCCTTCTGCTAGTATTTGACGGACTTCATCACTCATCAAGTCCGGGTCGTTGGGGTCACTGTTGAAGGGGTCATTGGCAACTACGGGGATTTCTGGCAGCAGGTCTGCCAAAGCACGGATGGTTGTAGATTTACCGGTGCCGCGATCGCCCATAATCATTACACCACCAATTTTGGGATCAATCACGTTTAACAACAGTGCCAGTTTCATTTCTTCCTGGCCGACAATTGCTGTAAATGGAAAGACCGCGCGACGCGCACTTGCTGTAGTTTGAGCAGTTGAAGTCACTAAATTACCTTAACAATACTTTTGTTATTACAATTCTTTATTTTGCCATATCTAGAGATGGTAGGTCAGTTATCAGTTCAACGCTGAATCATATAAGTTTTTTAAATCTGATTTTCACAAAAAAAGTATACGACTATGTTTATTGAGAATATACTGGCTTCATTCTCAAGATTATTGAGAATCTTGGCAATAATGCAACGATTTTACTAGGGTATTGACCTCTTGACTTTTTATGCTATTATTTAGGTGTAATATCCAAAGGCATTTTATTGTCTAAATTTTATTAAAAATCAAAATTGTCTGAATCAGGATATCCAGGATTTCAGGATTTACAAGATTTAAAAAATTACAAGATTGGATATTAGCAAAAATTCTTGGTGATAACCTAGAGCCATGTCTGCGGTGTTCTTGCAGCGATCGCTCACTTTCAATACTCTCATCCGTTACTTTTGAAGTCGCAGACAAAAGTTGGTGAGGGAATTGACTTTTTTGGTTGATTACTTTGTCCTAGTGTCACATACTCAATTGCGAGATTGAGATATGTTATTGTTACACAAACTCCTTTATCCCCATCGCCAGCTATGACACTCAATTTATATTTACTGCGACATGGCGAAACTACTTTTAGTCAAAGTGGGAATTTCTGCGGTAAAACTGATGCAGAATTGACCTCTGAAGGAGTGCAGATGGCAGAGAGTTTTGCCGATGTTTATCAAAACTTGAAGTGGTCAGCGGTTTATGTTAGTCCGATGAAGCGCAACATTGCCACTGCCAAGCCATTTTGTGATGCTACTGGTATGGAGATGCAGGTGCGGGAAGGATTAAGAGAAGGTAGTTACGGACAATGGGAAACCAAGAGTAAATCGTTTGTTCAAGAAAATTACCCAGAAAACTATGTAAAATGGTTAACAGAACCCGCTTGGAATGCGCCCATTGGTGGAGAAACTGCGGTAGATATTGCTAACCGTTCTATGCCTGTAATTGCGGAAATTCAAGAAAAATATCCCCAAGGTAATGTTTTAGTAGTTTCCCATAAAGCCACGATTCGGATTCTGCTTTGCAGTTTACTGGGAATTGATTTAGGACGCTATCGTTATCGGGTAAATATTTTGGTCGCATCGGTAAGTATGGTTAAATTTGATGTTAATGGTCCCTTGTTAGAAGTATTAGGCGAACTGCTTGCAGCAGCGCTTCGCTATCGCCATCATATACCTGATCATATTCGCTCTCGTCCAGGAACATAATAGACATTTCCAGAAAACCGCGACATACAGCAGAATTCAGAATTCAGGAGGCAGGAGGCAGAAGGCAGGAGGCAGGAGGCAGAAGGCAGGAGGCAGGAGGCAGAAGGCAGGAGGCAGGAGGCAGGAGGCAGAAGGCAGAAGGCAGGAGGCAGGAGGCAGAAGGCAGGAGGCAGAAGGCAGAAGGCAGGAGGCAGAAGGCAGAAGGCAGGAGGCAGGAGGCAGAAGGCAGAAGGCAGGAGGCAGGAGGCAGGAGGCAGGAGGCAGAAGGCAGGAGGCAGAAGGCAGAAGGCAGAAGGCAGAAGGCAGAAGAGAGAAGAGAGAAGAGAGAAGAGAGAAGAGAGAAGAAGGAGATCCAGAAAAGTAGAACAGAACTCATCACAGCTAACGCCCAACTCGTACAATAGAAGATAGATTGTTGAGAATTGTATAGTTAGGGATTATAGCTGTCATGGCTCCCGCCGTTTTAATTGAAAATCTACAAAAAAGCTACGGTACTGTTGAGGCTGTCAAAGATGTCTCCTTTCAGGTACAACCTGGAGAAATCTTTGGTTTACTCGGTCCCAACGGTGCAGGGAAAACTACTACTCTGAGGGCTTTGTGTACGCTGACAACTCCTGATGCTGGCAAAATCGAAGTTTCGGGAATTTCGGCGTTAGAACACCCCAAATTAGCACGGCAAAAGCTGGGTTATGTGGCTCAGGAAGTGGCTTTAGATAAGGTATTGACGGGTAAGGAGTTGCTGCAATTGCAAGCGGCACTTTATCATCTTCCTCGTGCGGTAATCAAACAGCGGATTAACACTGTATTGGATTTGCTGGGTTTACAAGAATACGCAGATAAAAAAACCGGAACCTATTCTGGTGGTTTACGCAAACGCCTAGATTTGGCTGCGGGTTTACTCCATTCTCCAGATGTGTTGGTGTTGGATGAACCAACGGTAGGGCTTGACATTGAAAGCCGTTTTGTGGTATGGGAATTTCTGCGAAAGTTACGCGCTGCGGGAACTACGGTTGTGATTACCAGCCATTATTTAGAAGAAGTTGATGCTTTAGCTGATAGGGTAGCAATCATAGATCGCGGTCTAGTTATTGCTAATGGTACACCTTCGCAGTTAAAAGACCAAGTTGGGGGCGATCGCATTACCCTGCGTATCCGCGAATTTTCACCCAGCGACGAAGCCGACAAAGCTAAAAATCTGCTGGAGGCTTTACCTTTTGTCCAAGAAATCATCATCAATAACGCTCAAGGTAACTCCTTGAATTTGGTAGTCACTCCCCAAAATGACGCTTTAATTACTATTCAGCAAGCCTTAAATAATGTCGGTTTACCGATTTTTGGTATTGCTCAATCTCGTCCTAGTTTAGATGATGTTTACCTCGCAGCCACAGGAAAAACTTTGATGGATGCCGAATTAGCTGCTGTTGCTAATCGTGATCCTAAAGCGGAGAAAAAGCAAAATATGAGATAGGTTTATTGGGAATTAGGAATTGAGATACAGGAAGAATATTTCTGTTTCTCCTAATTCCTAAATTCTCACAATTTTTGTTTTGGGAAATCAATTTCTAAACCTAGCCAATAATTCCTCACGAGAAATATTCGACAAATTGAGTAATAGATCAGTTCTTTCTGTTAAAGAAAGCTCCATAATAGAATTAACAATCTTAGATAATTCCTCATCTAAAGCGCCAAAACGCCCTGCGAGTAAACTCTTTACCATAAAACGCTGTCCGTCTAAACTGCCTTCTTGCAGTCCTTCTTGTCGCCATTCTTCCCGTTGTTTGAGATACGCTGGTGATAAGTTCATAATTAATTCTCTCTCTTCATCATTGACATTATCTTTCACCTCTATATTTTTGCGCCAAGACGCTAAAATCTCTAGTAGGTGATTCCATTTATCAGTATCTTCTGATAGTTTAACCAATTCTTCTACCGCTTGTTTTTGGGTTCTTCCTTTTCCCAATACTCTTAACCATAGAGTATCTTGACTAATCGGTAACTGATTGATAGCGACAATAGCTGTTTTTAAGAATTCTGGCAGAAAATACACCCCGTCACACCAATTAAGTGATTGTTGAAGTTGTGCGCTAAATCCGTTCAGCATTCTCACAGAACAGGAAGGTGTTAAAATCCATAAATATGGTAATTCTCCTTCAGGTATAGATTGTTTTTCCCGTTTAGCTTGTCGCAACAAATCGCTATGAACGGTAAATAGTTTTAACAAACAACTTCTAATTTCTACTTCACTGGGAGCATTGCGAAACGGTTCAAATAGAGAGCTTGTAACTGCCATTTTCGCTAATAACCCTAATTCTAACTCATCAGATGGCGTTGAATTATTAGGAACAAACCAAACATCTATTTCCCGAACTTCGCTTTTAACATCTTTGCTGGTTTCTACATTACCTAAAGAAGTTAATAACTCCTGTAAATATTCTTTTGCAAATTGATCATGTGGTTGTCGAGTCATAAAATTTTAACTGCTGATTACTCTATAAGTGAGTTTATAGAAACACGCAAAATTCTCATTGATCTGGGGTATTGATTTGTGAACAGTCTCTCAATGATTTTTTGTTATAATAGGGTATTAAGAATTATAAATATTCTTTGCTAATTAAAAATTACAGAAATATTTATAATTTTTACTGGTTAATTTTATCACTGTGTATTTGAACTTTGGACAAAATCCCTATGAAGACTGATATGAATTGGCAGCAATTAGCTGCACCTACGGAAGTTACAGATACTACTCCCAGTTTCTTTGGTGAATTAGTCCAAGAAACACTGGCTTTAACTCGTCGTTTATTTATCCAATTACAACGCCGTCCTTCCAGTTTGGTAGCGGGAATTATTCAACCGGTGATGTGGTTGGTGTTGTTTGGTGCATTATTCCAAAATGCCCCTAAAGGTTTATTTGGAAGTACGACAAATTACGGACAATTTCTAGCAGCAGGTGTAATAGTCTTTACTGCTTTTGCTGGGGCTTTGAATGCCGGTTTACCCGTAATGTTCGACAGGGAATTTGGCTTTTTAAATCGGTTGCTGGTTGCACCTTTAGCTTCTCGGTTCTCGATTGTCTTTGCTTCTGCCATTTTCATTATCAGCCAAAGTTTACTGCAAGCGGCTGTAATTGTAGCGGCAGCGGCATTTTTAGGGGCGGGTTTACCTGATGCAGCGGGATTAAGTGCGATCGCTCTTATCGTCTTTCTCCTCGCTTTGGGTGTCACCGCTATTTCCCTCGGTTTGGCTTTTGCTTTACCGGGACACATTGAACTAATCGCAGTAATTTTTGTCACAAACCTGCCTTTACTCTTCGCCAGCACAGCTTTAGCACCTTTATCCTTTATGCCTGGTTGGTTGCAGGTTATCGCTACCCTCAATCCTCTCAGCTATGCTATTGAACCCATTCGCTATTTGTATCTACATAGTACTTGGGGATTAAATGATGTCGTCATGCAGGCTTTTTGGGGTGATGTTACCTTTGGGGGAGCATTGCTAGTCTTAGTGGGATTTGCTGTGGTGGCTTTACTCAGCATTCAACCCCGACTACGCAAAACTCTTGCTTAAAATAGAAGCATCATTCAATCAACAAAATGTGAGGAGAAATCTCATGAAAAAACCATTTTTACCAGTTCACAAAATCTTAGTTGCGACTTTAGCGGGAATTAGCTTTGCGTCTCTGCTAGTAGCACAACCCAGTTTAGCTGATACTAATCAACCCTTTGGTAGTTTGGAAAGCGATAACAATACCAATTCACTTTCAGGGAATAGCTCAAATTTTGTGCTAGACATGATTCATCGGGCAAATTTCGGAACTATTAACTGGGATGCAGAACAACAGAATCAGCAGTTAAATGACGCAGCAGCAGCATTTAAAGCTAGACAAAAACAACTATTGCAAGGTCAGCAACAGCAAACCCCATCTTCAAGCTTGACTACATCTGGTGGAAATACACCTTCGTTAATTATCCTACCCGCTAATCAATGAAAACTGAAAACCTCAACCCCTAACCCGGATTTGGGTAAGAGTTGAGGTTACACAATTTTGGATTTTGGATTTTAGATTTGTACTCGCGTTTAAATTCGGGGGACAAACCTGTTTAAAATTTGAAATCTAAAATTCGGTCAGTTAGCTGACTACTGTGGTGAAAAACTACAAGCCCAGTGCTTTTAAAACATCACTAGCGTGGGTAGCGGTGCTAACAGCACTGTCAACATGGACAATTTTACCATTGGGGTCAATGACGAAAGTGACGCGCTTGGCATAACCACCACCATCAACATCAAAAGCTGTGATCAAGGCCTTGTCTGTATCCACCAATAAGGGGAAATTCAAATTGTATTTAGCAGTAAATGCTTGATGGGCGGCTTGATCATCAGCACTTACGCCCAACACTACAACATTTTTACCTTGATATTCAGGTTGGGCATCCCGGAAACTACAGGCTTGCTTGGTGCAGCCCGGTGTATCATCTTTGGGGTAGAAATATACAACCACCGTCTTACCAGCAAAATCAGATAATGAGACTGTGTTGCCGTTTGTGTCTTTAGCGGTAAATGCAGGCGCATCTGTACCAACTGCTAGTGGCATAATTAACCTTTCCTGTTTCAGATTGTTGATGCACCTGAAATTTTACAATGATTTACAATATTTAAATAAATTTGAGAAAAAATAGCATAACTTACGAATAATATCCTTTTACTCACTGTCACTCCTCAACTCCTAAATCCATGACCGCTGTTGATTCCCCAAACACCAAACCCTTTGTCTATTCTCAAACTACTCTAGAAAGAGCCGAGCGATCGCTCATTTGTTCCCCGTTCAAGCTCAGTTTATTTATGACGATGCGTAACCAAAGTGTTTCCGTCAGTGCGATCGCTATGGAAAATGGTTATAAGGTAGGCTACACCAAACGTCCTTTATCAGAATTGTCCTGTGATAACGCCTTTGATTGGCTAATCGAAGTGGGAGTATTGCGGCGAGAAGTTGATGGACAGGGAATTACAGACGGTTTTCGCCTGACACCCCTAGGTCATCAGTTGGTAGAAAAATTCCCGGAAAAAGATTGGCGTAGTCCCTCATTGAGCGATCGCTTATACAATGCCATAACTCGTTGGTTTCGACTACCCTTTTAGATGCAAAATTAACAAGTTAAAATAAGCAAGCCAAAGTAAAAACTAGGGTGGGAAATCTACCAGGGTAGATTTTACTTGTCTAGCTATTGCTAAAGCGTGCGCGTTATGGAAGCATCTTGATCATTGCTATGTGCAAGATGTGAATTTATTTCTGCCAAATTACACCTTTCTTTAAACCAGAAATTGCTTTACTAAATCAAAAAACATTAAATAATAGTCACACTATGAAATCAATTATGGTAGTGGGAACAACATCCCACGCGGGTAAATCACTGATTACTACAGCCATTTGTCGTATTTTATCCCGGCGGGGCTGGCGAGTGGCTCCCTTTAAAGGTCAGAATATGGCTTTAAATGCTTATGTTACTGCCACAGGCGGAGAAATAGGTTACGCTCAGGCAGTGCAAGCTTGGGCTGCGGGAGTCGTTCCCTTGGTAGAAATGAACCCAATTTTACTGAAACCTCAAGGGGATATGACTTCTCAAGTTATCCTTAAAGGTAGAGCCGTAGGTACTGTTAGTGCTACAGATTATTACGAGCAATATTTTGAACTCGGTTGGCGCACTATTGAAGAATGCTTACAACATTTAAAAACAGAATTTGATTTGTTGGTTTGTGAAGGTGCAGGTAGTCCAGCAGAAATTAATCTCAAGCACCGCGACTTAACCAATATGCGGGTGGCAAAATATTTAAATGCACCAACTCTGTTAGTAGTAGATATTGACCGAGGTGGCGCTTTTGCTCACGTAGTCGGAACTTTAGAGTTACTGGAACCGGACGAACGCGCTTTAATTAAAGGGGTCATAATTAATAAATTCCGGGGACAGCGTTCCATTCTCCAACCGGGAATTAAATGGTTAGAAGAACGGACTGGTATTCCGGTTGTGGCTGTCATCCCTTACTTGGAACAAGTATTTCCAGCGGAAGACTCTCTAGACTTGCTAGAACGCAAACCCTATAAAGTTCAATCTGAATTAAATATTACTGTCATCCGCTTACCAAAAATTGCCAATTTTACCGACTTTGATGCACTGGAATCAGAACCAACAGTTTCAGTAAAATACGTCAGTCCCAAGCAAGATTTGGGACATCCTGATGCTGTAATTATTCCCGGAACCAAGACCACAATTGCTGATTTAATCGTGCTGCAAAAAAGCGGCATGGCGGAAGCAATTCAAAACTATGCAGCTTCTGGAGGAACAGTTTTGGGCATCTGTGGCGGCTTCCAAATGCTAGGTCAAATCATCGCTGATCCAGAGGGATCTGAGGGGCAAGCTGGTAGATTTCAGGGGTTAAATCTATTACCTATCAGAACTGTAATTACTGGACAAAAAATCGCCCGTCAGCGCCAAGTTAGTTCCAATTATCCGCAAATGGGCTTACCTGTAAATGGATTTGAAATCCACCAAGGGCGATCGCGCTTAGAAACCCAAGATGATAAACAATCCTGTCAACCGCTATTTGATGATGCTAATTTAGGCTTAGTAGATAGTTGTCAATCTATTTGGGGTACTTATCTACACGGGCTTTTTGATAATGGCCCTTGGCGACGGGCTTGGATTAACCGTCTCCGTCAACAACGAGGTTTAAAATCTTTGCCCACTGGTGTTGCTAATTACAGAGAACATCGAGAACAGATGTTGGACTCTTTAGCTACCCAAATAGAAAATCACTTAAACTTAAATCCGTTTTTGTCTTAAATAATGGGTAATTTGTAATTTGTAATTATTACCCAATCACCAATCACCAATCACCAATCACCAATCACCAATCACCAATCACCAATGACCAATCACCAATGACCAATCACCAATGACTATTAACATCCACTTTCTACCAGATGATGTCACTGTTAATGCTGAAGTAGGAGAATCCCTGTTAGATGTCGCAGATCGGGCAGGGGTATCAATTCCTACTGGTTGTCTGATGGGGTCTTGTCATGCTTGCACCGTGGAACTAGATGATGGGGAAGTCATTCGTGCTTGCATTACTCCAGTTCCACCAGGAAAGGAGGAATTGACCATTAATTTGTTTAGCGATCCAACGTGGTAATTAATTAGTTATCAGGAATACGCAATTGGGGTACAGCAATGCTGTGTCCCTAGGAATACTTTAAATAACAAATATTTTAATCTTGCCAAAAGCCTGATATAGTCCATATTTTGTCAAAATTTTCATTTTGGGCAGCAGCTAGGCAAGGAGGCATAATAAAATTTTTAATCTCGTTAATTAATTCACTAAATGAATTCGGAGTTTGTTCTATTTTTAATTTCTTTTTAAAAGCTTGCCACTGCTTTTGCTTATTTGAATCATTAAAAAATTCTTCAGTTAAAGCTAAAGGTTCTTTTACTGGTATTTCTGTTTTCCGTCTATCAAAAGTGTTATTTAACGCTTGACGCAGTAAATTTCCTTGAAATTCAAAATTTTTGCAAAGAAACCAAATATCATAGAAGTCTTTAATGCGACTGTTGCTTATACCAAGAGAAACCATTGCTTGAAACTTTTCAGCTATTACTGTCTCACGCGGATATATTCGTAAACGTGGTTTAGGTATATCTAAAATAGGTTCGATTTCTATTTCTTCAGCATCAGGTGTAACTGCATCACCAAATCCAATATCTACTTGAATAGTAATTTCAATTTTAACTAATTTTCCTTTTAATTTAATTCTTACTCCTTCATATTCCTGATCTTCTTTGATTAATTGTCCTGTAACAGATTCAGACAAAAAAATAATTCCATCTTCTTCACAGTGAATTGTACAAATTTCTTTATAAATATTTACTAAATATTCAATCTCGTTATTGCCAAAACAGAGTAAATCTAAATCTTTTGTTGCTCTATGTGGTTCTCCATTCCAAACTTTAAAGAGAGTAGCACCTTTTAAAATATATTGTTTCTGATATGGAGATTGACTAAGCCTGTATAGCAGCCTTTCTCCAACATAGCGCGTCAATAAATAATTATAATCTTCACCTCTTTTTTTAGATAATGTCAATAATTTAGCTTGGATAGATGCGGCGATATTAATAGGTTTTTTCGATGTCATGAGAGTGATTCTAGATAAGGACGCATCACATTATTTACTCGGCAAATTTTGGCATAACGCCATATTTCATCCATTGAGCATCTTTTTTCTCGCCAACATTCGCGCAATGCTTCCAGAGCAACATCAAGACCAATTTTATTGCGAAATTTAAAACAATCTGCAACTGTTTTCGGCAAAGAATATATACTCACCGGCACGCCTTCTATGATATGTTCTTCAATTCCTTCTTCTAGAGATTTACCAGACATATAAACGATTCTGAGTGGTAGAAGATCATCTTTAGGAGGACGGGATTTTTGAGGAATTGCCAGCCAAATTTCAAAAGGTGTTTGAGTAGTTAATTGATAGAAACTCAGTGCAGATAGAAGACAAATTACTGCGTTAGGAACTCTTTTAGCAGCTTCAACTAGGGTGTGATTTGCTGTAATTTCTGCATCTGCAAAGGTGTAAACACCGCGAGCAGAACGTACAAGGATTCCTTCGTTTTCCAAACGTTTCAAATATTCTCTGTGAATACCTTTCGCTGCAATTTCTTTTGCTCTAATTACACCTGTTTGAGAAGAGTAACTCAGTATTTTTTCTGTTTTCGACATAATTGCATTAGTTTACTTACCTGTCATGCAAATTTTTTTACTTTGTGGCGAAGTGTGGATAGTTGTTGTTATTTACCTACATTTTATCACAAAAACTTGCCAAATCTGTGAGTCAAGGAAAATATATAACCTTTGAATACGCGACTTAATTTAAAGACTGTAGAACTGATTGCGGCTGATTTCTAAGTTGATACTTTTCTTATTGACAAAGTTATATATGATTACTCAACTCCTAGCTTCGTACGTCCAAGACGAACTAAATCATCATAAGCAGAACAAACTTTGTTCGCTGCTAGAGCCAAATCTTCAATAACTTGATAGTGTCTATCACGATCATCAAACTTATCAGGGTTTACATAAAGTCTCATTCCTCTAGGATAAGTCCCATAGTTCACAAGGTCTAAATATTCTTCTATGCAATCTGTTAGTTGACATCTACGAATCTCTAAATCTGAATCAATAAACTCAAAATCAGGGTGTCTGCATAGGGCAATATAATTGAACAAGTCATCATGCACTTCTTGCTTAAATGAATTAATATTACAATTTCCCCGCATAAAAAAAAGTGATCCAGATGTACTTGGAAGTGTTTCCTTGATTTTGAGAAAGAGTTTGCGATCCAATTTTATACAGTCTGGATTAATTACTACAAAAGTCTGATTTTTGACTGTTTCATACCATCTATTTCTATGTTCTATTATTTCCGCAACATTATATTTACGACCTTTGGGGTGCTGGGGATCATAAGCTTTTATTTCAGCATGACAATCAAAGCAAAGAGGAATGCAATTTTCATACAAATCTTCGCCCCCCTCTGATTTCTGAATAATATGATGTAGTTCTATTTTGAAACCACAAAATTTATGGCAAATACAGCAACATCTACCACAATCCAATAATGCTTTTTCAGCAACTTTATCAGGAAATCCCATTTAAACTACTTTTTAGTGATATTGGAAGTTACAAAAAATTTGTATTTTAACAGAATACACAAATAAAGAAAATTATAGTAGTATATTTTTACTATTTTTCTTAAAGAACAATGAAAACAAAAATAGAAATTATAAAACAAGCTATCACGCAAAGGCACTTAGTTGACTTTTACTATCAGGGTTTACACCGTATTGCTGAACCTCATATTCTTGGATTCAAGGGTGGGGTGATACAGGTATTAGTTTATCAAATCAGGGGTAAAAGCAGTTCACTTAAACTTCCTGACTGGAGACGCATGAATCTTGATGATATATCAGGTCTTCAGATTCTTAATGAAACTTTCATTATCCAGGCTCCCTCCCTTTCTAATCATCATAGTTCATGGGATGAAATTTTAGCTACCGTTAATAATTAGGGTACTTAACGGAGCTTTTATACACTAATTTAGGCGGTGCGTTACAGCACATCAAGTTGCTTGAAGAAAATGAGGAGTTTGCCCTCACTGAACCGTTGAAACTCTCCTTTCATCAAATGAGATACTTCTGGTTGGGGAATACCAAGAAGTTCGCTGATTTCCCACTGTTTTAGGTTGCGTTGTTTCAAGAGACGCAGTACATGAATTCCTATCTTACCCCGCGTAAAAAGTTCATCTGCATTTGACAAACCGAGGTCGGTGAATACGTTGCCACTGCTTTCTTCAAAAGTCATAATTTACCCTTCAGACAGTAAGAAACTTACTGCCTGTTTTTATAATATCTATCAACCAGCTTTCGCATTCAAAGCGTATTCCTTAAACCTCTCCAAATCCGCTTGAATCGTAGACTCCACCACTTTCCCTAAAAACAAATTATCCATAAGTTTACCAATCAAGCCAGGAATAGCATAGGAAACCGTCATTTTGACAACGCTGCTAGTATGACGATCATAAAAGCGAATTGCACCCTGATTCGGTAAACCATCAACAGATTCCCATTGAATAATTTGGTTAGGAACAACCTTGAGAATGCGAGATTTCCAGGTAAAATCCCAACCACCAGTACTCAATTTCCAAAGTGAAATTTCTGGATCATCTGGCAAAATTTTCACCGAATCAATCCATTTCATCCACTTAGGCATTTGTTCCAAATCAGACCAGAGGCTCCATACTAATTCTATAGGAACCTCAACTTCCACCTGCACACTATGCTCTAACCATTCAGCCATTAGATTTTAGATTTTAGATTTTAGATTGGTCATGGGTAATTGGTAACAGGTAATTGGTAATTAAATCACTATTCCCTATTCCCTATTCCCTATTCCCTCTTAACTGTCACCTAATTCTTCACATTTTCCAGAATCACCTTAGCCGCACGTCTTCCAGAAATAGTTGCACCTTCCATACTGTCAATGTAGTCTTGCTGGGTATAACTCCCAGCTAAGAAGAAATTAGGTATAGGTGTTTTTTGGTCAGGACGGTAAGCGTCCATTCCTGGTGCTTCTCTGTACAAAGACTGAGCAAGTTTAACCACACTGTACCAAGTCATGTTTAAATCTCTGGAAGAGGGGAACAGTTCATGGACTTGTTTAAGGACGTGTTGTGCGATCGCTTCATTACTCTGTTTAATAAAAGGATCTCCCGGTGTCAATACCAGTTGCAACAACGAACCTTCCCCAGGACGATAATAATCTGCTGGACTAGTCAAAGCCAAATCCGCAAAACACGAAAAATCAGCATCTGCGGTATATAACAAATTATCTATACCAGATGCCTGTAAGGGCGGGGTTACCCCGCCCCTACCCCGTTTTTCCTCATCTTCCAGTTCCGTCACCCAACCATCAAACCGTAGCTGCACTGTAGCGACTGGAACAGCATCAAGTTTATAAATATTGTCAAATTCTGACCACTTGCGCCATGCTTGGGGTAAAACCCGCTGAATTCCGGGGACATCACAAGCACAGACATAAGCATCGGCGGTGATAACTTCTTCTGTATCGCCTTGGGCAACTAATATACCTGTAATCTTGGTATTTTCCTCAGATTCAGCAAACTGAATTTCCCGCACTTGGCGACGGGTATAAATTTTCGTGCCTCTGGCTTCTAAATATTCGACAATTGGTTTGTGTAAATATTCGTGAGGTGAACCTTCCAGCATCCGCAGAATTGAAGCTTCAGTTCTAACAGCAAAAAACTGGAAAATTGTCAACATACAACGGGCAGAAATATTATCGCAATCGATAAAACCCAGGGCGTAAGCGATGGGATTCCACAGACGTTTGATGCTGCCTTTACTGCCGCCGTGACTATAGAACCAGTCGGAAAAGCTGATTTTATCTAACTTGCGGATAGTTCTCATCGCTCCGTCAAAGTCTACCAAACCTTGGACAATCGGACTAGTTCCCAGAGCGATCGCATTTTGAAATTTATCCTGGAGTGAAAGTTGGGAAGTGGTGAAAAATGCCTTTAACCCATTAAAAGGCGCACCTGTAATGAAACGGAAGTCTAAAGCCCCAGTGAGTCCACCTTTATTAATAAAAGTATGACTATGTTCTTTGAGGCGTAAGTTTTCTCCTGCTCCCACCTTCTGCATCAACTCAAACAGATTGTAGTAGCAGCCAAAAAATACGTGCAACCCCATTTCAATATGATTGCCATCACCATCTACCCAACTGCCAACTTTGCCGCCCACAAATGGACGAGATTCAAAAATTTGGACTTCACAACCGGCATCAGCTAAATCTACTGCGGTTGCCAGCCCAGCTAGTCCCGCACCTACAATTGCAACGCGCATTCCCTCGTTCCTTTATGGCTTACGCCATGCGGCGCTATCAGTTTCTTTACAAATTGTAACTGTGTTAGTGTCGGAATTTGCTACTCACTTGGGAATTAGGAGTTGGTGATGGGGTCTTCGATTTTGGAAGTTAGGATTTTGGATTGTATGGCAACCTTGACATACCTCCTCGTCCTCAAGGAGCGAGGATTCCTTGACACTTCGCTGGGTTGCGCCACAAGTGGTCTTACCATCCCTCCATGTCCGTTTAAAGTCTCCCCATGCCCTATGGCGACTCTACCTAAATTTTACCATAAAGCCGTTCTAGAAGGCTTGTCCTGAGCTTGCCGAAGGGACGGGGCTTGTATCCCATTCTTTTCGGGTCAAGGTGGTTAGGATATCAGCAGATGATAAAACTTTGACACAAAAACACTTCCAACTCTGTCACCTATCACTTGCTATATCTAATTAACTCCAATCTCAAATCTAAAATTTATCTCCCCATCTCCACATCCCTTAGCCTTTTTCCTTAGCCTCTTCAGAGAGAGGTAAACCTCTAATGAGTTCTCTAATTACATCAGTAGCGGGTCTACCAGTCTGTTGACAATATTTTTCTAATTTTTCCGCTTCCTGTGTTGCTAGGTTAACAGTTATACGTTTAACGGCCCATTTTTTATTTGTCATGCAATTTGCTGTATATTAACACTGTGGAACTAATCTGGCTGCAAAAGGAAAAAATGATAGTATCAGACTTTGCCTCAGAGAAATAGGAACATCATTAAAATCATTCAGATTTTTTGTCAGGACTTACGCAACTGGCACATTGGTAGGGTGCGTCAGACTGCATAAATCTAGTAAATAAACAGATTTTTGATATCTGACGCACCCTACATACAATAGATTTTTGGTGTGACACGCAGCTTTAGTCCTATTCGTTCAACAATTTTCACTCTTTAAAGTATAAATAATCTTGCTAAGTAAGTGGGCATAAATATTTGTCATTGGGACAAGACTGCCTCCTTGCACTGGTTAAATTTTATTTATAGCAGGTGACAGGTAATAATGTGAAAAGTCTTTTGGTGTGCTTACCTCCTTGGTGTTTGCCATATATAATGATTCTTGATGCCTTTCTAGATATTAATTATTGTCTCTTTTGACAAAGAAGAAAGCAGTGAACACAGTTTAATTTTATTGTAAAAGCCATAGATAAACACTGGGGCGATCAAATAGGAATAAAAATGTTTATCTGTGGTAATTACATAAAGAATTATTCAAATTCCAGTTGGGGCATCAATTGGAGAGTACCGAGTCCTAAATCTCTGGGAGTGAGCGATCGCGCTTCAAACAGAGCCATCATATCTTTTAACTGCGGATTACCGCGAGAAGCTCCCGTCAGTCCTTTGGCAATAATTAAGGCGCAATAACCTTGGGTATTTTCACAGCGCTGATTCCATTTTTTTCTAGCTTCGACATGAATGGGGTCGTTATCTAAAAATTCCCCAAACAGGAACAACTCACTATTCTCTGTTTGCAACAAACCCAAATCATAGCGATGGTGTTCGGGGAGCATTTGCAGAGGCATAAGCGTGTCCTGGAAATCTCCAGGGTAGTTGTCAACACCAGGATTAAAACAAATAGCTTTCAGTCCCCCAGCCGCTTCAATCTTCTCGATCACAGTTTTCGCCTTAGGACGGGAAGTTTGCACTAAAATCACGGGTAATCCATCACCCACCTGATTGATGTTCACCACTGGATGGTAATTTACCTCCTTGCGTAAAGAATCTAACATCTCCCAAGCAATCACCCCTAAACTGAGGAAAGAGTCTTCTGGAATCAAATCATCCCGCAAGGAACGGAACACCGTGGAGTCCAATTCATCTTCATCTGGAAGATCAAAGCCTGCCATTTCCTCTAATTCGGCTGCCAATTTAGGCATGGTAGAGACAGTTACAGACACTGATTTAGTTTCTGGATCAAGATTGGGTAAAGAAATGCGATAACGTCGGCTGAGAGTAGGAAAATCATCTTCGTACAATTGACGACGGTAATCGCGCATAAAGCGGATTAAACTTTCCAGAGCGACAAAGACAACAAGTGCTTCTTCGTCGTATAAAACAGACCGTAACCCTTCCAAGGGGTGAATATTCCCAAAAGTCGGTTCAATTTCTGAGATTGGTAAATCCCCTAAATCCTCATCTTCATCCTCATCCTCCTCCTGTTCAAAAGTCAGAAAAAAGCAATCCTGCTTCAGGAAAGCTTCTTCTAAACCCTGAGTTGATTCTTCATCTCTTAAAACATCAGCACGAAATCGCTTCAGAGAATCTTCTGAACGATAGAACAAAATGCCATACTCCATTCCCAGCATTCCCATGACTGAGGTATAGAGTGTTCCTATATCCCACTTATTGATTTCTATTGCTAAAATTTGCTGTTCTTCCAGAAATTCCCAAGGAGCCGCTTCCCAAATTGCAAAAGCCTTATCTTGGAGGATTTCTGCATATTGTGGGGGTAAATCGGGAATTTGACTATCGATAATGTCCGCAAAAGAGCGAAACAGTTCATCAATCAAAGGTAATTCTGGTGAGTAGTCAATCGCAATATCCAAATCTTGCAATACCCCGCGCAGGTAAAATTGAATTTCCCGATCTCGCACCACAATTCTTTGAGGTCTGGCGGGTTTAGCTGGACTTTGTGGATGCTCCATAGCTCGCATTAATGTCCGAACAATTGCTTCTGGCCCCAGTTCTGGGGATACCACATCCATACCTCTAACAATACCTTGGGAGCCATCCACCCAGAGAATACATTCTCCCTTCGACTCTGAGTCTCTGGGTTGAGTTTGTGATGATGATAACGGACGACGATCGCCCTCCCATATAGAAGGAATTTGGGTTAATTTCTTCAACCGACGACTGGTAGAGCGATTAAAACTTGTCATAGAATAAGTTAATCAAAAAAAGCTATTTAGAAGTAAACCGTGGGGAATGTCTAGAATTCGGATCGGATTTTCCCTGTTTGTACCTGAAGAATGGTGACTGCTTAGATGGATACCAGGCTGAAAAAAGAAAAATCTCCCATCTCTAAGTACACCTAATCTCTCAATTCTAGAATAAAAATCCTTTTTCTCTGTTGACAAAGTGCTGACTTTTTTTAGCATCTAGAGACATCAATACAGCTAGAATAAAAGAAAACTAGAAAGAGCAACCCCAAGGCTATTACAAGCCTGTGACGGGTAAAGATGAGATTAAATCAGGAGTTGAAACAGCATATGACACAAGCGACTCAAGCTAAACAACGCGGTATTCTGTTGAGCGAATCAGCATTACACCAGGTAAAATCTCTTCAAGGCAAGCAAGGACAAGATTTATGTTTACGGGTAGGAGTCCGTCAAGGTGGTTGCTCCGGGATGTCTTACATGATGGATTTTGAGGACAGTAGTAAGATCACCCCTCAGGATGAAGTTTTTGATTATGATGGCTTCAAAATTGTCTGCGACCCCAAGAGCCTACTATACCTCTATGGTTTAATGCTCGATTATAGTGATGCCATGATCGGTGGTGGGTTTCAATTCACTAACCCTAATGCCTCCCAAACCTGCGGTTGCGGCAAGTCATTTGGTGTGTAATATAGTCAATTGTTAGTGGTCAGTTGTGAATATAATGACCAATGATTAATGACCAATAACCAATGACTAATGACTATACCAATTGAAGAACTGTTTGACACAGGTTTAGAACGTTATAAAGCCGGAGAATCAGTAGAATCGCTCATTCCGGTATTTAAAGAAGTGTGCGATCGCTCTCCTAAAACTAGTTCGGCTTGGATTTGTCTGGCTTGGTTATATCTACTCGATAACAAAGCCAACTTAGCCTACAAAGCTGCAAATAAAGCAGTCAAGTTAAATCCACAAGACCCACAAGCCAGGATTAATCTGGCCTTAGCTATGCTAGAAACAGGTCAAAAAGGTTTGCGCGAACACATCGATTTTGCACAACAGTTGATATTTGTCAACCAAGAATGGGAAGATGAAATTAAAGGTAGCATTGCCGATGGTTTAAGCAGAAAACCAGATTGGCAGAGTTTAGAAAAAGTCAAAAAATGGCTATTTGAAAAATAATTTGTAATTTTTCAGTCGTAATAGTTCCTCAGTGCCGTTAGGGATAAGTAATTCGTAATTCATTAGTAATTACGAATTATGATTACTAATTCTAGAAGCATATAAGTAGCCATCATGAACTGTGTACACCAGAACACATGAAAAAAAACTTCTTATTCCCCTCTACGAAACAGCGGGGAGGGGTTAGGGGTGGGGTCTTATTTTCAAGTCAGGTAGACAGAATTAAATGTCAGATAAAATTTTGGTCGTAGTGAGCGATAAATCGCTCTCTTGCTAGGTTTGATAGGGCTAAAGCCCTTACTACTAACTTTTTTTATTCAGCCTCATTACTTACAAGATGAAAGATAAATTATTAAACTGGCTAAACATATTATTAGTTGCTGATGTTTTTCTGGTGATTTTAGGTTTTGTGTGGTTTGCTGTCGCGGTTGCTGGTAATGCTTCAGGAATCAATTTGGGTTTAGATTTATGGCATCAACTGTGGATACCTGTATTTAACCCCGCTATTGGTATTCTGATGGGTGGGGCGCTACTGAGTGGCATTACCAGTTGGGTTTCTAAGAAATTTATGAAAAACTAGTTATAGCAGGTAATAGGTGATAGGTGATAGGTGATAGGTAATAGGTAATAGGTGATAGGTGACAGGTGACAGGTAATAGGTGACAGGTGACAGGTGACAGGTGACAGTTAAGAGGGAATAGGTAATAGGGAATAGGGAATAATGATTGAATTACCAATTACCAATTACCAATTACCAATTACCAATTACCAATTACCAATCTAAAATTGAATTACAAATTATTCAAGAATTATTCAAGAATTTGCTTTAGTGCTGTTGGCAAATTTGGATATTTGTACTGAAAACCTGATGTTAAAGTGCGTTTGGGGAGAACTTGCTGACCTTCTAACACTACTATTGCCCCATCTCCTAACATAGCTTCTAAAGCAAAAGACGGCACAGGCAACCAAGAAGGACGATTCATTACCTGTCCCATAGTTGTACTCAACTCTGTCATTCGCACAGGTTTGGGAGCAGTAGCATTATATATACCCTCCATTTCTGGCTTAGTTAAAGCTTGCAGAATTAAGTTAACTATATCGTCTATATGAATCCATGAAAACCACTGCCGACCACTACCAATAGGTCCACCGGCAAAGAGTTTAAAAGGGGTAATCATTTTCCCCAAAGCACCACCATTACCCAAAACAATGCCAAATCGCAAAATTACCAACCGCACACCAGCATCTTTCACTTTTTGTGCTTCTGCTTCCCATTCTTGGCAGACTTGAGCCAGAAAATCTCTACCAGAAGGGCTATTTTCATCAAAAGTAGCAGTTTCACTAGTTCCATAGTAGCCAATAGCCGAAGCGTTGACTAACACAGTTGGCTGAGGATTAACCTTAGCTATAGCTTCCACAATTTTTTGTGTACCGAGTTTGCGGCTATTGAGAATTTTCTGCTTACGTTCTGGTGTCCAACGTTCCTCAGCAATAGGTTCTCCAGCCAAATTTACCACACCATCACAACCAGCAATAGTATCTTGCCAAGCACCAGATACACCGGGTGTATAGGCTAATATTTCTAAATTTGGGAAAGCCTGAGAGGGAAACACCTTATGGGCAAGGCCAGTATTCCGGCTGAAAACTAGTACTCTATGACCTTCATCTTGTAGCCGTTTTACTAAACGACTACCGACAAATCCTGTTGCTCCAGTAATTGCTACTTTCATTTTTAACTTAGGCTAAATCACTATTGTACAGTTTTGCTTTTTACCTCAATTTAACGGTTTTTCAGCTTGTACAAACGAAGTGTGATTTTTTGCCTGAGAAAAAAACTGATAGGACACTGATTATATACTAACGATGGTTTGGAACTCTACTTTTAAACGCAGAGGCTCGCTGAGGTAAACGCAAAGGTACGCGGAGTCTTTGTTCAAGTTTTCGCTCTCTAATTAACTCGCGTCTTCCCAGTCGCTGAGTAATTCACGTTCCTGCTTTTTGGCTTTGCTTTTGCGAACTGGTACTTTCGGAGTACCAATATCAACGGAGGGAAAAGACTGTTTTGTCTTTTTGGCAGATTTGCTTTCTTGTGTGTTAGTCATGGCTAGATGAATTTGATAAAAACTTCAGTCTTAATTTACAAGATCAATTTTTTTTCCAGAATTTCCGGAAGATAAATCAGGTTTTTTAGTAAAACTTAATCAATTTCCAGAATTCTGATATTTTGTGGAATTGACTACAGAAAAACCAGGACGCATAGGTTGGTTATTAGCTAACTCAACTTGAAAAGTTATCCTATCACTCATCTGGTTACTTCTGGCTTCTAAAGTCCAGCTACCAGGGCGTAAATGCCAAAATAAACCATTAGCTGATTGTGGAGATAACTGCTTACCATTCAGCCACCACTCTATCGGTTGATTAGATGCACCAGCTAGTTTGAATTCTAATTTTTGCTGTCCTTCTGTACCAGGATTTACTAAAAATAAATCACCATCACGAGGAGATAAAATTCTGAGTTGATTAGCAACAAACGAATTAAATTGCGGTTGTTTTGCTAACCATTCATCATACTCTGGTGGTAAATGGAAGTTTTGCTGATGTTCATAGGCAATTTTATCTTCTGAGGAGAAATATTCTTGTACGACTGACTGACAAGCAGGTGTAGGTTTTAACCCAGAAGTAGCACAGATGGGTAATTGCACCATTGCTTCTGGATGTGGAAAATCTGGGGGGGATTGATGTTCGTGCAGGTGTAACATAATCCGGTTCCACAAAGGTGCAGCCCCAGTCACACCAGACACCTGACGCATTGGTTCACCGTTGAAATTGCCTACCCAAGTAGCGACAGTGTAATCTGTAGAAAAGCCCACAGTCCAAGTATCACGATAATTTGATGAAGTGCCTGTTTTGACAGCCGTAGGGAAGGGCAAATTTAACACTGAGTCTACACCAAAAGCAGTAGCACGGGCATAGCGATCGCTCAAAATATCGATAATTAATTGCCAAGTTGGCTTTTTGTTTGGGGAAAAAGAAGTTGAGGGCTGAGATTCGGTCAATATAGTTACTAATGGTGTACTTTCTCCCAAACGCGCCATAGTCACATAAGCCCTGGCGAGTTCCCATAAACTCACTTCTCCACTACCCAAAGTCAACCCCAAACCGTAATATTCAACACTTTGATTTAGATGTACAAACCCCAACTCATGCAACCGATTTAAGAAGGTTTGAACACTCACTTTCTCTAACACCTTCACCGCAGGGACATTTAAAGAATTTGCCAAAGCAACTCTTACCCGCACAGGACCTAAAAAGCTGTTAGTGTAATCTGTAGGGCTATATAATTTCGCCCCCGGAATCGCGTAATGAGAGGGAACATCCGCCAAAATAGTGTTGGGACGAATTATGCCTTTTTCTAAAGCTAATTCATACACAAAGGGCTTGAGAGTTGAACCTGGTTGACGCAATGCCTGTACTCCATCATTTTTTCCTAATTTCGCTTCATTAAAATAATCAGGCGAACCGACATAAGCTAAAACCTCCCCAGAGTAGTTGTCAATTACCACCACAGCTGCATCATGGACATTATTCTCAGTCAGAGTAGAAATAACCTGCTGTACTTGTGCTTCTACAAACTGCTGTAAAGGACGATTTATCGTAGTGCGAATCAATCCCTCTTGATGAAGTTGGGTGCTTTGTGTTGCTAACCAAAACAAAAAATGTGGTGCAGCAATAATTCCCTTTTGAAGAGATTGAAAGACAACTTTTTCTGTATATATGCGTTCTGCTTCTAGATCAGAAATATATCTCTCTTTTACCATGCGATTTAAAACATATTTTTGCCTTTGTTTCAATCTTTCCCAATGTTGATAAGGATTAAAATAAGTAGGATTATTAGGAATAGCAGCTAAGAGAGAAGCTTGGGCTAAATTCAAATCACTTGCAGAAATAGAAAAATAAGTCCGCGCTGCTGCTTCTACACCATAAATATTTCCCCCCATTGGGAGACGATTAATATAAGCAGAGAGAATTTCCTCTTTATTCATTCCCGCAGTTAACCGCCAAGATAGCCAAATTTCCTGTAATTTTCCCGAAATATTCCGAGGAGAATTATCTAACATCCGCGCCAATTGCATTGTAATTGTCGAAGCACCGGAAACAATTTTTTTCTCATGAATGGCTTCCTTAATAGCGCGAAGAATAGCCTGTAAATCTAATGCCCCATGTTGATAAAAGCTACTATCTTCAGCCGCTAAAATTGCCTTGATAAATTGAGGAGAAACTTGATTTAAGGGTATAATTGCTGTATGTTCTTGGTCGTGAGTTAGGATAGTTCCTAATGCTAAACCATGCCGATCTGTGAATTGCATTGCTAACTGCTTTTGCGCTATATCTATACTATGAATAGGGGCAAAATAAGGCATTAAACGCACTATCAAGCAGAAGGTAATTACAGTGAAGATGATTTTAATCGGTTTATATCTATGGATATAACGAAAATATGATTTTATCTCTTGTGAAGTCGGAGTTTTAAGAAGACGAGTTTTTAAGTTCATAACTAGAAACTTCAATTTATGTAAAAGGAATTTCGCCAAAAAAGTTTAATTAATATTTCTGAAATGTTAAGAATTGTATGGTTTGTTGGGAACCATTACACCAAGTTAGTTATCTATATACATAAGTAGAGTGGGTATTTCCCCACGACATTATCTATTAAGCTTTTTTAAAATGATGGTGAGAAAACTTTTTAAGTTCCTGTTTATTTTCAGTCTTGTATTAGGGATAACCAGCTGTAATTTTATCAGCATTACCCCAGATAAAGAAAAATTACCAATGGTTACATCCCTCGCACCTCCAAAGTTACCAGATTGGATAGAACAAATCAGTCCTTTGGGAGATGCGAAAAATCTTAGTCAAATTCGTGTTCGCTTTAAAGAAGCTTTAATTCCTGTTGAAAGTCTTGATAGTTATGAACAGCAGAATTTATTAACTAAATTTTCCCTTTGGCCACCTTTACCTGGAAAATTTCGCTTTTTAACACCGCGTATGGTAGGTTTTCAAGCTGATAAAGCTTTACCAAAAGCCACGCGAGTCAAAGTTACTCTCAAAGCTGGTTTAGCAGATTTGCAAAATCATCGTTTAGATCAAGATTTAGCTTGGACTTTTAACACTGAACCTATCAACTTTAGTAACTTACCTGGGGTTAACCCTGCTGAAAAATCGCCAATTGAACCAATTAATTTACAACCTAAGTTACAATTTACTGCAAATTTAGAATTAGATTTAGATTCTGTACAAAAATATTTACAGCTAATTCCTCAGGGTGAAAATCATGGTGTCGGTTTTCAGGTGGAATTAGCAAAATCTGAACAACCAGAAATTGTAGACCCTTTACAAAAGTTTGATGCTTCTGCACGAAATTGGATTTATAACATCACCCCTAAACAAGAACTTAAAAAATCGACAGCTTACAATTTAGTATTTTCTCCAGGTATACTTCCAGCTTATGGTAATCTTCCCAGTGATAAAGAGTTTATTCGTAAGTTAGCGACTTATTCACCTTTAGCATTTGTGGGAATTAAATCTTATGGAGAACCAGATTCAGGTGGAACTTATGGCAGATTTATTAAAGGTAGTCCGCAGTTAGAATTTAATAATGTTTTATTACCAGATATCGCTAAGGAAAATATTAAAATTAAGCCAACACCTAAAGATATTGATGGTGTACTGCAAATTTATGAGGAAGATAGAGTTGTCAGCATTAATCCTTATGCTTTAGAACCAGATACTAATTATACAATTACTATTAACAAAAATATCAAAGATAAATTTGGGCAAACATTGGGTAAACCTCTCACAATTAAATATAATACTGGTGACTTAGCTGGCAATATTTCAGTTCCCTCAGATTTAAATATTTTTCCCACAGATAAAGATTTACAAATAAATATTGATACCATTAATTTACCAGAAGCAAAATATCAAGCAGCTTATCGAATAATTAAACCAATAGATTTAGTTTACACAAATAACGCTGATGATTTATTGCCAAAACCATCGGAGTGGCCAAGTTTTAAAATAGCAGTTAAGAAAAATCAGTCAGTGATTGTCAATGTTCCCTTGAAAGAAAAATTGGGTGCTGCTAAGGGAATGTTAGCTTATGGAGTGAAAGCGCGAACTAATAAATATCAAGAAAATACGAAACAGTTGTGGAGAGAACCTACGACTTATGGAATGGTGGAATTAACAAATTTAGGTGTATTTAGTCAATGGTTTCCAGAGTCGGGTTTAATTCGAGTTCATCATCTTAGTGACGGTTCACCAGTTAAATATGCAAATATTGAAATCTATCAATCAAAATTAAATGAAAAATTGCGCCCTCAACCTGTACCATGTGCAAATGGTAAAACTGATGAAAATGGAATTTTTAAAATTGGTAATGAGCAATTAAAACAATGTTATGATAATCAGGAAAAATTACCAAAATTCCTAGTAATTGCCAGTAAAGATCAAGATTGGGCATTTGTAAGAACTCAAGAATATAGCGGTAGTTATGGTTATGGTATTGATACAGGTTGGGAAAATGGAAAACCAGAATCACGAGGGGTAATATTTTCAGATAGAAAGTTATATCAACCAGGAGAAAAAGCTTGGTTTACTGGTTTTGCTAATTTTTTAGAAAACGGCGAAATTCAGGAAGATAAAAATGCAACTTATAAAATAACTTTAGTAAATCCCAATGGACAAAATACGGATTTAGGTACACAAACTACAAATAAATTTGGGACATTTTCTCTAGAGTTACCAATTCAGAAAAACCTACCTTTAGGTTATTATACTATTCAAGCTAAAGGTAAAGATAAGCGAGAAATATCTGGTGAGTTTCGGGTTGCTGAATTTAAACCACCGAATTTCAAAGTTGATTTAAAATTAAATAAAGAATTTGCACTGATTGGCAATAAAGTTGATGCAGATGTAGTTAGTAATTATTTATTTGGTTCACCAGTTGAAGGGGGAGAAGCTAAGTATTTTATTACTCGTCAGCAAACGAATTTTGTTCCCAAAGGTTGGGAGGAATTTAGTTTTGGTAGACAGTGGTTTTGGCCAGAAGAAAGTCCGAATCTATCTAGCGATGTTTTACAAACTACTACTCAGCTTGATGCTAATGGTAAAAGTAGTCAAACAGTAAAAGTAGAAAAAGATTTACCCTATCCTATGACTTACCGGGTAGATGTACAAGTTGCGGATGTTTCTAATTTATCGGTTGCTAATTCCCAAACTTTTACCGCTTTACCTAGTAACCGACTTATCGGATTAAAAAGCAATTTTGTAGCTGATGCTGGTAAGGATTTTCCTATAGAAATTATGGTAACTGACGCAATAGGAAAACCGCTAGAAAATCAACAGGTGCGTCTGGAATTACAACAGATGAAATATAACAGCGTCACCCAATTAGTCGAAGGTAGCAGAACTCCAAAAAATCAAGTTGAATATCAGACAGTTTCTAAAATTGAAGTTACATCTTCTAATATTCCCCAAACGGTAAATTTAAAACCAACTGAATCTGGTTCATACCGCATTCGGGCTAATTTTAGTGATAGTAGAGATGAAATCACAGCCACAGATTTACAAATCTGGGTGACAGGAAAAAATCAAGTATTTTGGGGTGGAGAAGAAGAAGATAAATTAGAAGTAAAACTAAATAAAAAAGAGTTTAAACCTGGTGAAATCGCCACTGCTTTAATTCAATCTCCCTACCCAGAAGGAGAATTATATTTTGCAGTAATTAAAGATAAACCTCTCTATCAAAAAGTTATTAAAGTTAAGGGAAGTGCGCCACAAATTCAGTTTACAGTTACGCCAGAAATGTTACCCAATGCTGCTGTAGAAGCGGTGTTAGTTAGACAAGGTAAACCACTGAATCAAATAGAAACAGGAAGTTTAGAAAATTTGGCACGGATTGGTTTTACACCTTTTAAAGTTAATTTGGCAGATAAATACTTAAAAGTGCAAATTAACCCAAATCCAATTTCTTTAGAACCGGGAAAAGAAGAAACTCTAGAACTGGAATTAACAGATACTCAAGGAAAGCCAACTCTAGGACAATTGACTGTCATGGTTGTCAATGAAGCAGTGTTACAACTGGCTGGTTATCGTCCTCCAAATTTAGTAGATACTGTTTATGCAGAACAACCAATTTCCACCCGATTTAGTGATAATCGTCCTGATGTTAGATTAGCAAAATTAGCTGCAAAGTTACCCAAAGGTTGGGGTTATGGTGGTGGCTTATCAAATGCTTTAGCAAATACTCGCATTCGCAAAAATTTTCAGGCATTAGCTTATTACAATGGTTCTGTAATTACTGATGAAAATGGTAAAGCGAAAATCACTTTTAAATTACCAGATGATTTAACTACATGGCGAGTTATGGCTGTTGCTGTGGACGGAAATCTGCGTTTTGGGAATGGTGAAGCGACATTTATCACCACAAAGCCATTATTAACTAATGCTATCTTGCCACAATTTGCCCGGTCAGGCGATCGCATTCTTGCCGGTTTATCAGTCACCAACACCACCGCAAACACCGGAAATATCAGCATTAACGGTGAACTCAGCGGTTCTCTCAAGTTCGCAGAAAATAACCCCACAACGAAAACTCTACAAACACCAGTTGAGTCAGGAACCCAAGCTTATCGTTTCCCAATGGTGGCTGGTAATGTTGGTGAAGGTATGGTTACGTTTAGAACAGGTTTAAATAATACCGTAGATGCTTTTACAGTTCCTCTGGAAATTAAACCGTTAGAAATTACAGAACAAGTTGTAGAAACTGGTGTGAGTGAAAAACAGGTAAAAATTCCCTTGAATGTTGATAATAATACTTTCCCGCAAACAGGAGGTTTAGATATTCAATTAGCCAGTACTTTAATTCCTGAAATTAAAGCCCCAGCCAAACAAGTTTTAGATGATCATAATTTACCATTTGCAGAACCAGCCGCAAGTCAATTATTAATTGCTGCAAATCTGCAAACTCTCACCCAAAAATATAATCAGACATTTGCAGAATTTAATCCCCAACAACAAGCAAACCAAGCAATTGCACAATTGCAAAAACTGCAAATAGCAGATGGTGGTTTTGTCGCTTTTCCAGGACAAGAAAAATCTGATCCTTGGGTTTCAACTTACGCCGCAGAATCATTAACAAAAGCTAATCAAGCTTATCCCGGTTTAGTCGATTCTAAAATTTTATCTCGCCTGAAAACTTATTTACAAAATATTCTTACTAACCCCGGACAATACGACTTTTGTAAACAAAAACTCTGTAAATCTCAACTACAACTAAATTCTTTAATTGCTTTATCACAATTAGGTGATAAACGCAATAGTTTCCTTTCAGATATTTATCAACAACGCGATGCTTTTGATGTAATTAATCAGACAAAATTAGCGCGATATCTATCTCAATTTCCTGAATGGCAAAATGAAGCGCAAATTATGCGAATCCAGTTACAAAAAAATATCTATGAAACTGGACGTACAGCAGTTGTGAATTTACCCCGGAGTTGGAGTTGGATGAATTCACAAACTACAACACAAGCCGAAGTTTTAAGACTATTTATTGACCAAAAAGCTAATACCGAAATCCTTGATAAATTATTTCAAAGTCTGCTTAATCTCCGTAGAAATGGCACATGGCAAACAAGTTATAATAACGCCCAAGCTTTAACAGCTTTAGTAGAATATAGCCAACTCCAACCCACACCACCTAATTTTGTAACTACGATAAAATTAGCAGGTAAAAAATTAGGAGAAAATCGTTTTAATGGCTACCAAAATCCAAGTTTTCATGTCAATGTCCCGATGGATAAATTACCTCGTGGTCGTCATGATTTAGTTTTACAAAAATCTGGTCAAGGTAATTTACATTATTTAGTCGCTTACAATTATCGTTTGCAAGGAAATCAACCAGGAAGATTTAATGGTTTACGGATAACACGAGAAATTAGTAAAGTCAATTCCGAGAAAGTTATCCAAAAAACGGGAATGTATGCTTTTGATAAACCAGTAACTTTACAACCAGGACAAGTCTTTGATATTGGTTTAGAAATAATTACAGATCATCCTGTAGATCATGTAGTGATTAAAGACCCATTACCCGCAGGTTTTGAAGCTGTAGATGATAGTTTTCAAACTGCGACACCGGCATTACAAGCCAAAGCCGATAATTGGCAATTAGGATATAAAACAATCTATAAAGATCGGATTATTTCCTATGCAGATCACCTCGAACCAGGAGTTTACAGTTTACATTATTTAGTCCGTTCTGTGACTCCTGGTACATTCCTTTGGCCAGGTTCGCAGGTGTATTTACAATATGCACCAGAGGAATTTGGACGCACTGCGGATATAAAATTAAACATAATAGATGAGGTAATCAAATGAAATCTAGTAACGCTAAATTATTAGCCAAACTCACAGAACTAGCAAGAGACTTAGAGTTTCCTGTGAGTTGTTCATCTCACCCTATTCACCCTTTTATTTGGGAAATAGAAGCGCAAGGAGAATTAAGTATAGAAAATTTATTTAAAACTGAAACTCCAAATTTCTTGGGTTACAGCGAAGGTGGAAAAATTATGATAACTGGAGATTTAGAAGAGTATTGGCAGTTTGTTAGATCACAAGCTGAAAATCGTAGTCCAGAAACATTGCAAAGTTATCAAACATTAATTGATTTACTACAATCTCATCTTACCAATGTAGAATTACTCAAAATTCGGACATTACACGACCCAGATAATAGCTTTCATATTATTGTGGGAATGACAAAATCCAGTGAGTGGATAGGAATTTGTCCGAATATCCCTACAGATGCTGAAGACTGCGACCAAATGGGGATATATAATACAGAACAAATATTTTTAACTGCATATCAACCACAAAACGAAATTACAGTTAATTTACTCAATAGATTACAACCAATTTTACAAGATTTAGAATTTTACGAACCAGAAATTTTTGGGTTTTATACAGATAAAGGTTGGACAGTCAGAGTAGGTGCAACCAGAGAAATGATGATTCATAGTTTATTAGAAGCAGTTAGTTTTGCGAGAACTTTTCCTGTGTGTAAACTTTTCCATGAAGAGGAATATGATGAAGAAGAACTGGAAGACGCTAAAGTTTATCTAGTTTTAGATGAATTTTTGGCAGAAAATATGACAAATTTACGTACTTATATGTTTGGTATGACAGTTTCCTATGTTTTTTATATAATTGGTCAAACTCCCTCTGGTGACTGGGCTGGTGTAACTTCATTAGCAGCTTGGGCTTAATTATAAACTTATCAGGACTTACGCAAGAACTCTCTCAAACCCTTCTTCCTTCGTGTCCTTCTCTTCGAGACGCTTCGCGAACGCGCCTTCGCGGTTCGTTTCTTCCTGATTCTGTGTATCAACCGAAATTAGTTATTTCCAGCATATTAGTAGGGTGGGCAATGCCCACCTACCCTGATTATGAAGAGGCAAAATGTGAGACTATATCATGTCCGACTAATCACTTATCAAAAAAAATCTCCGCGTCAGTCTAAATGATAAGTATATCTCTGACGAGACGCTACGCGAACAACCGGACATGATATTACCTACTGTACAATCTGATTCCGACAGTATTCTTGAGTTGGTGTCACAGAAACAACTTCCACCTCTACAGGTTTGTCTGGCATTGGGTTAATAATAAACTCACTCGCACCCACATGAGGTTTTTGCTGATTTCCCCAATCATATGTATAGCCTAAACCTGACCAAGGATAATATTCTTTGTTGGCATTGGTGTATGAATTGGTGTATATTGTCTTGACGACAGGACTGCTTTCAGGAATAGGTAAAGGCAAAAGATTACAACTTGAATCGTTAATTTCCGAATCAATACATGGTCTGCTTAAATCTTCTGCTTTTACCCACATTTCTACAAAATGGGATTTAGTGGAATATTTATTTAAAATCAAACCTAAATACTGTTGTAGCCTCAATGAAAGTTCAACATTATCGGGAATATTGCTATCAACTGCTTGATATTGCTGACAAAATTCTTTAACTTGTGGCACTGCTGTAAACCAAGTTTGATAAGGTAGCAGTTTTTTTGATCCCACTGGCCAATCTGTACTTGGGTTACTTGTATATTTCCAAGTTGACATTAAATATTCTATTTTGCCATTATTTTCTCTCGATTTAACTTGGGGATTATTTGGAGATAATGCCCACAAATCATTAACTAATTCATCTTCTAGTGGTTGTTTGGCATCTTCAATACTTTCTGCCAATGTTTTTGTCAAAACTTGATATGTTTCTGGTTGATATTGCAAGAGATAATCATAGACATTTTGAGAAACTTCTAATTGGGCTAACTGCGCTTTTAATATCGGTGTACCACTAGTTATTTCATCAGCTAATACCCGATTTTGCCATCCGAAAATAAAAAAAGCACAACAGAGTAAGCCTACACACAATTGATGCTGCCAATTTTTCATGGTAAACAACCTGGTTATTTTTTTGGTGTATAAAAGTCAATTCAAATCCAGATTTTATATTTATTTTTAACTAATAAACCTTAGTATTTATTTTTTTTAACATTAAATCAAATTTAATGTATAAATAAAAACTACGAATTCCGTAATATTTAATTCTGTACTAAATCACTAGAAATAAGTTAAATTTTACACATTTATAACTCTAGTTCTGAACATTTCAGGACTTACGCAACTGGCACATTGGTAGGGTGCGTCAGACTGCATAAATCCTGCAAATAAACAGATTGTTGATATCTGACGCACCATACAACAGATTTTTAGTGTGACACGCAGCTTTAGTCCTACATTTATCAAAGCTGCGCTATGGCTTTCAATATGTATGAGTTTCTGTAATCTTGGTTTTTTGCAGCGCTTGATACTAATTTAGAATTATATATTAGTAATACTTATAATTAGACTATTTGATGTATTCGCAGTAATATAAACTGCTGCTCTTTCGCGGAATTACAATATCTACTAAAATCAAGATACTTCAGGAAATGGTATCTTAATTATGCCTAAACCTGAAATCTACGTGACATTTAGATTGACACAACCAGGGCAAGATTTACTCCAAGAGTATTGTGAACAAACTGGTAGAAATCAAACAAAAGTGTTGCGTGAATTGGTGCGGAGATTAAAACGGCAAATCAAAATAATAAATGAATAGGTTTAAAAGCCGCTTATATTCCTATATAATGATTGGTAAATCTTCCTGTCTTCATATCTAGGACTGACAACTATTAACTATAATGTGAATTCTCAATTGTTCAACTTATCTCTTTTACAGGATCACCCTGGTGGAATAAGGTAGAAGGCAGAAGATAAAAAAGCAAGTTTTATCAGCTTTTTAAACTTTTTGCACTAGATAGTTATTTCCGCCTTGCTTGACTAACTAAATAATCTCTTAATAGATGAGGTATACTTTCTAGCAACGATACTTAGATGCAAAACCTAACTTAAATTAAGTTTAATAGCACAATTGATCATTCCTTCATTCTAAATCCTACTATATCAAATACAATTATGTCAGTACACCAACCAAATGCTGAAGAGACCACGGATTTGACTATTGGTGTTAACAACCAAGAAACCTATGAGTTACAAATAGACTCTTCACCTGTCGTCAGTCTATCCAAAAGAAAAGGAACTATTTCTCAGTTCCTCGCTCCCCTGACTCAAGATAGTTTTAAACAAGTAGTTCAGGAAGTTGAGCATAAATTAAGGATTGTCAATGAAACCTTATCCATGTTGGATTACCAAGGTTTTGAAACAATCCTACAGGAAATGTTGCATTCAATTACCTTGAAAACAGGAGAATTATTAGGAGCCGACCGGACAACAATATTTTTATTAGATGAAGAAAACCAAGAACTCTGGTCTACTTTAGCTGAAGGTAAAGGTAAGCGTCTCTTAGAGATTAGGATTCCATCTAACAAGGGTATTGCAGGTGAAGTTGCTACTTTCAAGCGAGTCATCAATATTCCCTTTGATTTTTATAATGATGCCCGGTCAAAATTTGCTCAAGAGCAAGACACAAGAAATGGCTATCGCACTTATACAATGTTGGCTTTACCTCTATTAAATGAAGATGGAGGATTAGTCGCGGTAGTACAATTATTAAACAAATTAAAGTACCTCCACAATCCTGATGATCCCCTTGCAGATCGCATTGATAACAAAGGGTTTACTGAAGCCGATGAAAAATTGTTTCAAGATTTTGCCCCTTCCATTCGTCTGATTTTAGAATCATCTCGCTCTTTTTATATTGCTACTCAAAAACAAAGAGCAGCAGCAGCATTGATGAAGGCTATCAAGTCTCTGAGTCAAAGCAGTCTCGATTTAGAAGATACCCTGAAACGGGTAATGGATGAAGCGAAAGAACTCATGAATGCTGATCGCAGTACACTGTGGTTAATAGACCGGGATCACCATGAATTATGGACGAAAATTGATCAAGGTAATGGAGAACTCAAAGAATTACGAGTACCCATAGGTAAAGGCTTTGCTGGTATTGTTGCAGCCTCTGGTAAGAAGTTAAATATCCCCTTTGACTTGTATGAGCATCAAGACTCAGAAACTGCCCAAAAAATGGATCAGCAAAATGGCTATCGCACCTGTAGTTTACTGTGTATGCCAGTCTTTAATAGTGATAAAGAATTGATTGGCGTTACTCAATTAGTCAATAAAAAGAAAACAGGTGATTTTCTGGCTTATAATCCGGCTAATTGGCCTGTAGCTCCTGACTGCTTCCAAGCTAGTTTTGATCATAATGATGAAGAGTTCATGGAAGCTTTTAATATTCAGGCAGGTGTAGCATTGCAAAACGCTCAGTTGTTTGCCAAAATCAAACAGCAAGAACAAATGCAACGGGATATTCTCCGCAGTCTTTCTAATGGTGTCATTTCCTCAGATAAAGCTGGATATATTATCACTGCCAATGAAAGCGCTAAACGGTTGCTAGGATTTGATAATGACGAACGTTTAGAAGGCAAACTGGTTAGTGATGTTGTGCATATTAAAGAGGGCGATTTTAGTAAATGGTTTGCAGATGCCTTATACGCAGATCATTTAAAAACTAGTCAGCAATATTACCCAGATCGCACACTCCTGACGACCAGCCAAGAGCAGCATAGTATTAATTTATCACTCAACACCATTGCTGATGCCAGCGACGAAAATCAAGTCTGCGGCGCACTAGTAGTCATGGACGATATCAGTGATGAAAAGCGGCTCAAAAGCACTATGTACCGTTACATGACTCAGGAATTGGCAGAAGAACTGCTGAAATTAGATGATGCTAAACTAGGAGGCGATCGCAAAGAAGTTACGATTTTATTCTCAGATATTCGTGGCTACACTACCCTCACAGAAAATATGGAAGCTGAAGAAGTGGTGGGTATGCTCAATGAATATTTTGAATCAATGGTAGAAGCTGTCTTTAAGCATAAAGGTACTCTGGATAAATACATTGGTGATGCCATTATGGCTGTCTTTGGTTCACCCCTACCTTTAGAACAGCACGCTCGAATGGCTGTGCAAACATCTTTAGAAATGCGGACTCGCTTACAACAATTAAATATAGATCGTCTCGCAGCGAATAAAGCCCATATCAAAATTGGTATCGGCATTAATTCTGATACGGTGATTAGTGGCAATATCGGCTCTAGTAAGCGGATGGAATTTACCGCTATTGGTGATGGTGTGAATCTTGGTTCTCGATTAGAAAGCGTTAGTAAACAGTACGGTTGCGATATTATTATCAGCGACAATACATACCGACTCTGCCAAGAAGACGTTTGGGCTAGGGAACTCGATTACATTCGCGTTAAAGGGCGAAATGAACCTGTAGCTATCTATGAGTTAATAGGGTTACGTTCTGATGCCATCGATAATACCAAACTAGAAGTAATTGAGCATTATCATCAAGGGCGTGAGTATTATCTCAATCGTCAATTCATCCAAGCTCAAGCAGAATTTGTCAAAGCCTTATCTGCTGATAATAACGACAAAGCAGCTATGTTATACATAAGTCGTTGTCAGCATTGGTTACAATCACCCCCATCAGATGCTACTTGGGATGACGGTGTATGGACATTTAAAGAAAAATAAGCTTTAAGAAACGTAGATTTATAAAAACATCCGGTAAGCGTAAAACTCAGTGGCTTTAGTACTGAGATATGAAAGACACGAGGGATTTTAATCCCCGTGGCATTTGTGCTAAAATTGGGTTGTGAGTAAGAATAACTGTCTACGTGTTGAAGCATCCTAGTACGGAGAAATCCCGGCTCCCGTGAAACAACGGTTAGGCTTTAAGTCCTGACGACAGTATGACCAGAAAGAGCAATTAATGGCAGGTTGCGGAGCGTACCGCGAATTGGCTTAGTGATGGACTCTGAAAGCTTTGAAATTAGTCAAAGTAAGCGCAATTTCGACACCTTAATTGGTAGTTGCTTTGAGCGTTTAGGCGACGCTTGACGGTCGCAGCGAGAGTTTTACTCTGTCCGCAGAATCTCAGTATCTTTAGACCTGAGAGTGTCAATAATTTACAATTCTAGGACTTACGCATGGACAGAACACACCAAATATAGAGTTTGGGTTTCAGTTTCTGGTAGAGTGCGTCAGAGTCGATAATTTGGCACAATTAACAGATTTTCTACATCTGACGCACTTTAATAATATGTTGTCCTTACAGTCGGCAATAACCAATTATCGTTGATTCATATCATGTCCAGTTTGTATAGTGCGTAAGTCCTAAATTCTTTGTAGGTTGGGTGCAGCAACAATGTAACCCAACATGAGATTACTAAGTTAAGAATTGTACTTTATTTAGGGCTTGCTGAATAAATGCAAAACCCAGATAAATCAAAGGTTTGGGGCTGAACAAGAGGAAACAAAGTGCAAGATTTTTGAAGGTTAGACCTGAAAAACTGTGCATTTTGGGGCTAAGAAATCCAAAAATTTGGGGATGACAGATAGCTGAAACTGTTCCCTGTTCCCTGTTCCCTGTTCCCTGCCTCAACGGAAAGACTTTCTCAGCAAGCCCTATTTAATTCACATTCATAAGAGCTAGATTTAAGTTAGGGAGAGTCTGTAAACTCCATAGCACCAAGGCTTAGACCCGGATTTCTCTGAGCATTAACCCCCTCAAACTTGCAGTTTAAAAACCCAACTTGCCAAAAAAGTGTCATACTGAACAGTATCACAAGACTGTGTTTATCCAAGTGGCACGTTTAAACGTGTATAACCAATGCAAGCTACTTCAAGTTCAGTTCTAGAGTTTGAGCAATTGTTTAGACAAAAATTGAAACTAAATAATTGCAGGCTCATCAAGAAAAGGCAAGAGAATAATTATGAAATTACTACTCCAGCCAAAGACGTTTTTTTGATGACTTGGTGCGAATTTCCAGAAATTAACTTGGTGTATCAAAATGTAGGTATACGCACGGCTCAGACTGTTGTTTATGAGCGAGCTATCCGCTCCCACATTAATTCCTGCGTAACTAGTATCAAAAATACTCCTAATATTTGACAACATCTTTGGTAAATTCATAAATTTTTAACAACCTCTGTGGGTTTAAGTCTCCCACTTCTAAAACAAGCAGCTTTAACTTCTTCTAAAATAAGAGGTTGAAGTGTAGATTACTTCTCCTTAGGGTTAGAAAAAAACCCAAAATTTTGGTGAATTTACTGGGTTTCACTACCCTAAGGGACTTCTAAATAAAAAATACCCCATCGCTTTTAGGTAAATAGGGTTTGCTTAATAAATCTCAAAACATTACAGGTAAACAGTTTTAGATATTTTGATTTTCAAAAAGTGCAAGATTTTATGACGTGGGAACTCGAAAACCTTGCATTTAAGGTTGATGCAAAGGAAAATTCGCTCCCATCCAACTCTTGAAACTGTTCCCTGTTCCCTGTTAAGAGTTCCCTAGTCTCCACAGATAACTTTTTCAGCAACCCCTAAATAAGCAGGGGTTATGTTTGTAGTAAAAGTTATTGTGATTGTGTGAAATTGGATAATTTATATTTTTTTGGATTTCCTTAAACGGGAAGTTACCTTCGGTGCTTACATTCTACCCAAACTATAATTTTCCTAACACCAATTCGGTGTCTGAATTAAAGATAATATCTGACAGTGGTGACAACTCGACTTTTTTTAGCTCGGAGAGAACTTTTGAGAAATAAAGTTGTTTGGTTGTGTAGAATACTATCCCACCAATTGCGCGTCACAAAAGCGGGAATAATAATAGTAGTAAAAACCTCTGGATGACGTTCCTCAAATTGACTGACAAAATCAACAATTGGGTCAATGACAGAACGGTAAGGAGAATCGATAATTTCTAACACAATATCTGACTCAAGACTCTGCCATTTTTCCTGCAGTTTGTCCCGGTCTGTTGCACCCATATCTACATGAACGGCTACAATTTCATCAGCAATAGTCCGAGCATAGTCTAAAGCTTCTACCGTTCCTCGGTTAAGTTGTCCAACTACAACTACAGCAGGATGAGTGATTACCGCTGGTTTCGGTCTAGGGATGTAACTACGGGGGGCTATGCCCTCAATACTGAGACGTTGAGCTACATATTCATAGTGGCGATGAATAGCTGAAAATAGACTCACTACAACTGGAATTGCTACCACCACTAACCAAGCTCCTAAAATGAACTTAGTGGAAATAATGACTAACAAAACGACAAATGTAGCGATCGCACCTAAACCATTCATGATCGCGCTTGCACGCCAATTCCCGTTATGTTCTTGAAACCAGTGACGTACCATTCCCGCTTGGGAAAGGGTAAAGGAAGTAAATACACCAACTGCATAAAGAGGAATGACAGCGTTAACTTGTCCTTTAAAGATAATCACCAAAATCCCGGCACAGACGCTCAGGAGGACAATACCATTAGAATAAACCAAGCGATCGCCTAACAAAGACAACTGACGCGGTAAAAATCCATCTCGTGCCAAAAAGTAACACAGTCTGGGGAAATCTGCATAGCTAGTATTAGCCGCTAACATCAGCACCAACAGCGTCACAATTTGGACAAAATAGTAAACAGGGCCTGTTCCTAAAATCTGCCTACCCAGCTGAGAAACTACGGTTTGTTCTGCTTCGGGAATAATATGATAAATGTTGACTAAATACGTAATACCAACAAACATTAGCCCCAGAATTACGCCCAAATAGAGCAATGTCAGACGAGCGTTTTTCCATTCTGGTGCTTTAAAAGCTAACACCCCATCAGATATTGCTTCTACTCCTGTTAATGCCGTACATCCGGCGGAGAAAGCCCGTAAAATGAAAAACAAACTCAGTCCTTCTGTCACAGGAATTGGCGGATATTGTGCAGACACCTGTCCAGTTGCTTGTTTAAATAAACCCATGCCAATTAATACAAAAATACTGGCAATAAAGGCATAGGTAGGAACCATAAATATCTTACCTGATTCCTTCACACCCCGGAGATTTGCCAGCATTAGCAAAAAGATGAACATCAAACACAGAATCACTGTATGAGATTGCAGCGATGGAATTGCTGATGTTAAGGCTGCTGTACCCGCAGATATACTGACAGTCACAGTTAGAATATAGTCAATCATCAGCGAACCACCTGCGACTAAACCTGGATACAAACCCAGGTTTTCTCTAGCGACAATGTAAGAACCACCACCTAGAGGATAAGCACGAATGGTTTGACGATAGGAAAGTACAACTATTCCCAGTAAGGCAATAATAGCGATAGAAATAGGTAGAGACAAACCCAGCGCACCACTTCCAGCTGCTACTAAAACCAACAAAATCTCTTCTGTTGCATATGCCACAGAAGACAAAGCATCAGAGGAAAGAACCGCTAAAGCTGCGGCGTTACTCAATCTTTCTTCACTATGAGCGCTGGTTGGTAAGGATTTACCAAGAAAAAATTGCTTAACCTGAGGGTAGAAGGACATAGAAAGTCCACCTGACAAATGTTTATATTTTTACTCAGTTGAGAATTAACTCAAACCCAAGTTTAGGAAGTATAGCAATTTTGGCAGATTGCTAACACATTAACCGTTAAATTTCTACAGCACAATCAAACCAAAGAGTGTGTAGAAAGGGAAACAAAGCTAATACTTTATACCAACGATAATTATTTACGCCTACTGACTTATCCCTAATTATAAATCTTGTTAGAAGTCTTGAACCCAACCGAAGATTACTCAACACTCAGCACTGTTTTGGTCATACTTTCTAACCAAATTTCTCCATCATTTCCTAATAAATTTTGTGCTGCCTCTAGCATAGATGCAGCGATGTCTTTCAGGTCTTCCCGATTATCCAAATAAGTTTTTAGCGCGTCCATTGGGTCAATGCTGCTACTAGCGCTTAATTCAGGAATGCGGGGTTTAGCTAACTGACTAACTAACTCAGGTTGAATTGTATATGTATGCGCTGCACCTAAAGCACTATGGACAGAAGAGTTATCAATTAAATCCAATTGTTCAGAACGCAGTTTGTAAATTAACCTGACTACAGCATCTTGAATATTATATTTAGCGATCGCTTTCAACAAAACCGCTTGCGGATCATCAGCCTTAGATAAATCTACCTCAATCGTGCGGAATACTCTTACAGGTAAGGGGCAAAATTCCCAATTTACTTTCCCCCGTTCCAATTCCACCATCACATAACCTTTATCTTCTTTCTCTTCACTAAAGTCCACCCGTTCAATACTTCCAGGATAAATCACCGGCGGGTCATTAGATTTGTTTAAATTTTGGTGTTTATGAACATGACCCAAAGCCACATAATCGAAACAAGGACGTGTCAACAAAGATAATGGTAAAGTAAAACCTTTACCTACAGCCAACAAACGTTCCGCCCCTAAAGTCGCATTATCAGCCATCAAATGTGCCAAAAGCACCGTTGGTACATCCGGGTCAAGTCTGCGAATTTCTCCTTCTAAAACCACTTGTAACCGATCTGTTAACAGTTGATTAACATCCGCCATAGACAAACCCGCAGTTTCTTGACGAGTCATCAGAGTGGAACGAGTTAACCAAGGGAGAGTAATTATTTGTACCTTCCCGTTACGGGTTTGGATGCTGTGAGTAGTCAAAGTATCACCCACCACAAACCCCCGTACACCTAAAGTCCGGTAAATATTTAAACTTGCGCCACCCACTCCTTGGGAATGTTGGTCATGATTACCCACCAACAGCACCGTAGGAATATCAGCATCAACAAGGCGACGAAATTGACTAGCAAAAGCTTCTTGTACGTAAGGCGCTGGTGTAGCATCAGGAAAAGCATCACCGCCAAATATCACCATATCTACTGATTCTGTTAAGGCTCGGTCAATACATAAAGATAAAGTCTTGACAAAATCCTCCAATCGTGTATTTAATCCTGTTGCCGAATTGATGCGTCCGTGGGAGAAACCGCTTCCCATGTGGATATCGGAAAGGTGGAGTATTTTAATCATGTTGGTGAATCTGAGTTTTTATTAACGAATTACTCCAGACACAGAGAGAAGATGTTTAAATTTTTATCTGTGTTTATCTGTGTTTATCTGCGTTTATCTGCGTTCGATTATTTGAGGACGGTGGTTTTTGGTTGGAAAGTGACTGGGATTTTTAACTAGTTGGATATGTTACAATTACGGACATATTTAAGCATACATTTTTCTATGTTACAACCAGGAAAGCCATTAAAACAACGTCCGCAATATGTAATAGAAGAAGAAATTGGTGCTGGGGGTTTTGGTGTTACTTATAAAGCTATACATCAAGATTTAAATTTTCCCGTTGTTATTAAAACTCCTAATAGTCGTTTGTTTAGAGATGCTAATTATCCTAAATATGTAGAAGCTTTCCGCAAGGAAGGAAGAACATTAGCTAAAATGACTCAAAATCATCATCCCCATATTGTCAGAATTATCGACTTTTTTGAAGAGGATGATTTACCATGTTTGGTGATGGATTTTGTCAAGGGCGAAAATTTATATCACTTGGTGCAAGATAAGGGTATTTTATCAGAATCTATTGCCATTGATTATATTAAACAAATTGCTGACGCTTTATCTCTTTGTCATCAAAATGGCATTATTCACCGAGACGCACATCCTGGAAATATGATTTTAAAAGAAAATAGCAATACTGTAGTTTTAATAGATTTTGGTTTAGCGGGAAATGTGAATAGTCAAAGTATTAACCAAGCTGCTAATTTAGCTTTTGCACCTTGGGAACAAATGCTAGAAACGGAAAAATATGCAACCATAGATGTTTATACTTTAGCTGCTTCATTGTTTTATTTAGTGACTGGAGATACTCCCACTGCATCTTTAGCGAGGAAGATGTTAAATAATGATTTAATAGAACCTAAACAATTAAATTCAAGAATTAGTGATAAATTAAATCAAACGATTGTTAAAGGTTTGGAATTAGAACCTATAAACCGTCCGCAAAGTATGCGGGAGTTTCGGGATATGTTGGGTTTGGTAAATAAACCTGTACCTATTTCTACACCTCAACCACAACCAAGACAAAAGCAAAATATCGCCACACCTCCACCTGTAAACACTGTTCGTTTACCACAACCACAAAATTCTTCTTCTTTCTTATCTAAGATAAAGGAAATTTTCATTCCTCAAAGTTTCACACCTCAGCCTGTAAACCAAGAGGTAGAATTAAAATCAGATCTAGGAATGGACTACAGAAAACTGCAAAACTACCTCAAAGCTGGAAAATGGAAAGAAGCGGATAAGGAAACAAGAAAGGTAATGTTAGCGGTTGCGAAACGGGAAAAGGAAGGTTGGTTAGATATTAATAGTATTGATAATTTTCCCTATGCAGACCTCCGCACCATTGACCAGTTGTGGGTAAAATACAGTCATGGTAAATTTGGTTTTTCTGTGCAGAAACGAATTTATCAAGGTTATGGTGGAACGAGAGAATTTAACAGCGAAATCTTGACGAAGTTCTTAAACAAGGTAGGATGGAGAAAAGGAGGAAGCTTGTTGGACTACAGTGATATTACTTTGGATATACAAGCACCAGAAGGCCACCTCCCAATTGGGAATGTGGTGAGAGGGATAGGAAGAGATTTGAAGTATACCAATACCTTGTTTGTGTGGGCAGATTGGAAAGTGGCGGGATCTCTTCTCTCGCGTCAAGACTTGTAGATTGTAGTATTTAAGGGTTACAGAAAATTATTAAGTCTGAATCAGGATATCCAGGATTTAAGAAGGATTTACAGGATTTTATTTTGTAGTTAAATCTCCCCGACTTCTGACATAATTAATTATATGAATGAGAAGATTAATCAAAGAAGTTATGAATCTAAATTTTGATAACTGAAATTTTTTCTCTGTGTCCTCTGTGTCTCTGTGGTTCGTTAAAAAAAAACATCAAAAATAACTGAACGCAGATAAACGCAGATAAAGATAAACAACATCCTGTAAATCCTAAAATCCTGTAAATCCTAATTTAGACAATAATAAAATAAAAGAGTTTGGAAAAATATACCATGCCCAAAATTACCCTAGACATATCAGAAGAATTATCTCAACAAATAGCACAAATAGGGATAGATAACTTACCAGAACTACTTGCTTTGAGTCTTCAACAACCCCTTATACTAACAACAATTTACAAGTATATTCTTAATTTTCTTGCGAGTAACCCCACACCTGAACAAATAGCAGAATTTAAACCCACACCAGAAATGCAAGATAGGTTAAGTACCTTACTCGCACGCAGTCAAGCAGGTACACTCACACCCACAGAGTCAAAAGAACTCGATGAGTATGAACGTATTGAACACTTAATTGTCATGATTAAAGCTGGTAATTTATCTTATTTAAGTAATAACCTGTGAGTATATCCTATATTCCGGCTGCACTTCGCAGGTTAGTAGAAGAACGTGCAGAACGTCAATGTGAATATTGTTTACTACCTGCACAAGTCGCATTTTTTCACCATGAAATTGACCATATTATTGCAGAAAAGCATGGGGGTGAAACTAATGCTGATAATTTAGCTCTCACTTGTTGGCGTTGTAACCGATATAAAGGTAGTGATTTAGGTTCATTTGACCCAGAAACAGGAAATTTTAGCTTTTTATTTAACCCACGTAACCAGGAATGGAAATCACATTTTATGTTTTCAGAAGTGGTTTTAGTTGGTTTAACTCCTGAAGGAAGAACAACAGTTAAATTATTGCAAATGAATAACGAAGATAGACTAACTGAACGAAAAAAATTAAGGTCAAAATAGCAATGATTTTATAATTTGTAGTAGTGTGTAACCACAATTAAACAACATCCTGTAAATCCTTAAATCCTGCACATCCTGATTCAGACAAATTAAATAAAATACATAAATTTAAGGTGCGTTACGCTGTCGCTAACACACCCTACTTTGACTAATGACTAAATGTGAATTCCACATTCAGTTTTTTCACTTCCCCGCCAACGTCCAGCGCGTTCGTCTTCACCGTCAGCCACTTTAGTGGTAATAGGTTCATCACCAATACTGGGATAACCTTGGTCATGAAGAGGATTGTAAATTACTCCATGTTCAGCTACATAAGCCCAACTGTCTTTGCGTGTCCAAGCAGCAATTGGATTTACTTTTAGTCTGCCCAGATTATCTAATTCAAATATGGGCATATTCGCACGGGTTACAGCTTGGTCACGACGACGACCTGTAATCCAAGCTGTAGTTTTCAGTTCGTCTAATCCCCGTAACAGTGGTTCAATTTTTGTAATGTTGTGGAATTGAGCAATATCTTTATCCCACAGTGCTTCACCAAACTTAGCAGCAAAGGCTTCACGGGTGTCTACATCTGGAGTTTTATAAGTTTGCAAATCTAGGTTATAGATTTCTTTAGCTTTGGCTACAAGTTCCAAGGTTTGAGGGAAGTGGTAGAGGGTATCGAGAAAGATGACAGGAACTGGATGTTTGAGTTCAGTATAGAGAATATGAGTAATTACCAAGTCATCTACGTTAAATGCGCTAGTTTGCACCAGTCCTGTGGGGACGTTCTCGATAGACCAAGCAAGGATTTGTTTGGGGGTAGCGGTTTCAAATTGCTGATTTAATCGATCTAAGTCAAAAGCTGTGGAAACTGTCATGAGAAAAATTTTTTTACCTTTATGAAACTTTATTTTATCTTATCAAGGTACATATTCTGCTCAGAAAGTAGGTAATTATTATGTACGGGTCTTACTACAACCTAGACCAAGGTCTGTTACTTAATGCAGGTGTATAGAAATTACGCACTGTACAAATTAACCATAGTATGATTCACCAAAATCGGTCGTTTCGAGCTTTGATCCACAATTATTTGGATCTTAAATAGACCAGTATTTTAGGGGGTTAGCAATGCTAAACCCCTACGGAATATCTGGTTTTTAGATAAAACACATTTCACCTTAATTGTCAATGAGTAAATCCTAGTATAAATTAACTGTGAGCGAAAATTAATCATATACTAAGAAAGTTTAAGCGATTTTAAGTTTTACCTGGATTTGCAAAGCTATTTATATTGATAATGCTATTCTTAACCTAAGCTTTAAAACACAAGGATTTTACTAGAAATGAATAATACAAAACTACCAAATAGCTTGGGTCAATCTATAGTTATGGGTATTTTAATCATTTTAACTAGTGCTGGCATAATCACAATTATGAGCATTTTTTAATAGTGGAGATTACCCTCACAAAATGTAGGAGTTTTAGATGCTGAATTCTTTAAATGTTTTCCAAAAACTCCACATTTGGTAACAAAGTATCTTTGACAATTCCCACACCAGAAAAACCCCAACGTTTCAGCAAGTTTTTTATCTGTGTTCCAGGAAGAGACTCTACAGCAAAGCGGTTTGCTAATTCTCCTGCATGAGTATTTAGATAACTCAGGGCATCAAAATTTTCTTTAAACAGTAATAGATAAACTGAAGCGTCAGGTTTGGGATGTGCGGTGAGATAACGTCCATTGGTTTGCGATCGCACAATATAATAATTTTCAGAAAGCATAGGTAATTGCTAATTGGTAAGTTTCCTATTCTCAAAGATTAATTCAAGTCTTCTAATTTAATTCGTGGATCTGCTGCTTTTAACATTAAATCAGCAATTAGATTCCCAATAATCAACAACACTGCACTCATCACCAAACTGGCCATGACTAAATATTGGTCTTTAGCTAAAACAGCTTGTAAAGTCAATTTTCCTAAACCTGGCCAATTAAAGAAATTTTCGGTAATAAATGCACCGCTTAATAAACTTGCTAATTCAAAACCCAATAAAGTAATTAAGGGGTTGATAGCATTACGCAAAGCATGAACATATATCACCCGATTTTCTGGAAGTCCTTTAGCACGGGCAGTTTGGATATAATCTTGACGCAATACATCCAGTAATTGACCGCGCATAATCCGTTGCAACCCGGCAAAACTGGTAATACTCAGGGCAATTAACGGTAAAATCATGTGCCAAGCAGTATCTAATATCTTACCCAGCCATGTCAGTTCAGTGTGATCGATACTAGTCATGTTACCCACCGGAAACAGTGGGGTAGTTACTTGGGCGAAGAATAATAAAAATAAGGCCGTAATAAAACTCGGAAACCCTTGTCCCGCATAGCTAATTACCTGCAAAACCTTATCAGTCCTGCGATTTTGCTTGACAGCAGCGAGAATACCCAAAGGAATAGCGATCGCCCATGTTGTAATTAAAGAAGCGATCGCTAACAACAAAGTCGCTGGTACTCTTTCCAGCAACAGCGACCCTACTGAGCGCTGATAAACAAAACTTGTCCCAAAATCACCCTTAGTCAAAATTCGCCTCAACCACAGGTAAAATTGCTCAGGCCAAGACTTATCTAAACCAAATTGTCGGCGTATTTCCTCAATCCGTTCCGGGGAAATCTTCGGGTTTTGTCGCAGTGTATCTACGTAATCACCCGGTGACAACTTCATAATAAAGAACGACAAAGCCGACGCTAAAAAAATCGTCAACAGCGCCTGTAGCAACCGTTTGATCACATAAATAAAAGTTTCATTTGTGATTAGCTTAATTAGCCAATCTCGACCTGTATCCAGTGAAATTTTGATAGAAGTCATAATTTGCCAATTGTCGTCATTTCTTGAAAACCAATGACCAATGACTAATATTCAACCACAGATATGATTGGTACATCTGGCAGATGTTTTCGCCCTTGTAAATCCCGTAACTCGATGATAAACCCAAACCCCACAAGTTCGCAGCCAATTTTTTGTAGCAACTTTGCTGTAGCGCTTGCAGTCCCACCCGTAGCAATCAGATCATCGACAATCAAAACTTTACTACCTGGATGTATTGCATCCTGATGTACTTCCAAACTATCTGTACCATACTCTAGTTCATACTCAATTCTGTGAACTGCTGCTGGTAACTTTCCTTTTTTACGCACGGGAATAAAACCAGCACCTAATTGATAAGCCAGAGGGGCAGCAAAAATGAACCCACGAGATTCCATCCCCACGACACAATCAGCCTTGAGGTCGGATTCAAGGCATTTTTGTGTTAAAAAATCAATGGTGTAGCGTAAACCATCTGGATCACGCAATAAGGTGGTAATATCCCGAAATAAAATTCCCGGCTTAGGAAAATCTGGTATGTCACGAATCAGAGACTTTAAATCCATATTTGTGCAGTTGTTAGTTGTCAGGGAACAGGCAATGGAGAAAAAATATATTTCTTGTCTGACTAGTTGTTTCTAGCCTTTAGTCGCCAATTTCAGATACCTGAAAAATCGTACACTATAATGTCATACGCTGGAGACGAGGAATTCTGTTTCGTAAGCCATTGACGATAACTGAGAATTTAAACCAAGCTAGAGATATATCTCTACTACTAACAAAAGGTAGGTCAACTGATGCGCTAAAACTTTCATTACAGTATACGGAAACCTTTGAGTAACAAGAGTAAGTATTGTATATATTGGGCTGCTCATGCCATCACCACAAGCCTAAGTTATGGTTTAGCCATATATCTTAAATTTTGTTCGACTCAGTTTATTGGAATAGTACAAGGTATTTTATAGAATGAATGTCTCCGCAAGTTTAACGCCGTTCAATAGTCCAACTCCTGAAGCCATGCCGATGATTCTGGATACTTTACCAGATCCGGCGATCGCTCCCAAGGGATGTCCTCGCCGAACTACGTTACAAATAGACCTGATGTTACTGGCAATAGAAGCTTTAGAATTAGGGGGTTCTGAAGCTATCTTGTCTTTTGCCCAAGAGTTAGACCTCAAAGGAATTATTAAAGATCGAGTCAACTTATGGCGAATGCGTAGCTCTAACCCCCTACGACGAGCGCATATCCGCAGACCATTAGACATTCTGGAAGCAAAAGCACTAGTAGTCATCACTTGCTACATAGCACGGCGCTTAACAGTTGTCATCCGCCAGCTACTGATGATATATCAGCAATTGTCCGAAAAGCAGATTCCACTAGAACAAAATTTGCGGTTAGCTAATTACCTAGAGCGGTTTAAAGCGCATTTCAAAAGCCGGATGAATGCCAGACGTTCTATTTCACTGACATTAAACTCTGATGAAAAATTAGATGAATTGGCTATAGATTTATTAGGAAAATTACTATTCTGCACCGGTACAGCTGGAATGCAGCGTTTCTGGATTTCTCTTTTTGACGGTGAAGTGGAATGAATATTCAACGTAAGTACAGTTTACCTAATTGCACGCTGCTCTTAGAAGGGTTAAGTGATGTCACATTATCTGCCCAATTTCAAGAACTCCGCCCAGAACTATCTATATTGGTAAATGCGGAATGCTATTTATCTAGTTATACTCAGCCCATAGCCGGAGGGCGGGAATTTTTTGAAAGTTTGGTGAGGGCTGTAAGTGCCTATGCTCAAGAAGTTTTAAGTAACGTATCCAACCCCCAAGCCCACAACCATGAGTCGGAGCTAGTGGAGTTGCAAAAAATTGACAACAACCGACATAGATTGATTGTAAATTCAGAAATTGACACAGAGGGTTTTGACTCTAACTCTAATAATGGTAAACACCCATCTATTCAAATAGATTTGAATACTGTGCAATTGTTTGATTTAGTGGAGGCAGTAGATCAGTTTTTTGCTGATACTCAAACATTACCAGAGTTATCACTAGAACTGCAACCAGTAACTAGACGCTATGGTGGTGCTAGTCAAGTCTTGCTCAAGCAAGCAGTACCCGCGACTGTGGGAGTATCAAGTTTGGCTATTGCGGCGATCGCTTTTAGCTTAATTCCTCCTCCTCAAGTACGTCCACCAGAACCGAAGCCAGAGGAACAGTCCAGCGCGACAACACCCACAGCCACCCCTACACCTGAAGCCTCAGCATCACCTACACCTGAAGCCTCACCCACACCGATAATTAGAGATTTAGAAGCACTTCTGAGTTCAGTACCAGAAATTACTGACCCCTCCCAACTACGTGCATTAAATCGCCAAGTTTATAATCAAATTCATCCAGTTTGGAATAATCGTTCTGAAATCAAAGAAGATTTGATCTTTCGTTTAGGTGTGGCTGCCGATGGTAGTATTATCGGTTATAAAGCTGTCAACAAAGCTTCAAATAACGCAGTCCAAAAAACACCACTGCCAAATCTACTTTACAATCCTGCTAACCGCCGCATCACTAACGAACGTATTGCTCAATTTCGAGTAGTCTTTAATAAACAAGGTGTTTTAGAAGTCAGTCCTTGGCTGGGATACACTAAAAAACCGGAAGTAATCGGCAAAAAAATCACTGACTCCCAAAAAATCAAAGACCTAAACCAAAAGCTCTATGGAATGATCCGCCAAAATTGGAGTGTAACACCTACATTTACCTCAGATTTGAAATATCGGGTGGCGGTTAACAAAGATGGTGTCATTGCTGACTATGAACCACTCAACCAAGTAGCCTTTGACTATTTTCGGGAAACACCCCTACCACAGATGTTCCAGTCAGTTTACGGCTCAAATGTGGCTGCTCCCAACAATAAAGAAGCTCTTGGTCACTTCCAAGTGGTATTTAAGCCTAACGGCACACTAGAAGTTACCCCTTGGGAAGGATACAGGTAATAATTCGTAATTCGTAATAATGCCTACGGCACGCTACGCGAACGTAATTCGTAATTCGTAATTTATCTGCAATTATGAATTCTGAATTTATTTGGTGATTTTACCCATATAATTTCCCCATAACTGGGCGGCTTGAGCGCTACTACCAGATGTGGGGGAATTATTGTCATTTCCTAGCCAAATACCAGTTACAAGCTGACGACTGGGAATAAAACCAATAAACCACAAGTCAACGTTTTTATCCGTTGTCCCGGTTTTGCCCCCTTCACCCAGTCCAAGGGCTGCACTGCGACCAGTACCCCTGGTAACTACCCCACGCATTAAATCAATCATCTCATTAGCAACTTCTGTTTTCAGAACTCGCTTATTACCATTTGGATCTTGGTCGAAGGAGTAGATAACACGGCAAGTTTTTAAATCCTGACGATCTTGACAATCACTGCTGTCTAGAATTCGACTAATAGCATGGGGAGGATTCCACACTCCACGATTACCAATAGCTCCAAAAGCACCAGTCATTTCTAAAACATTGACTACACTTTGACCCAATACCAAGCCAGGAACGGGGTCAAGTGAAGATTTAACCCCCAAACGCTGCGCCATATCTACTACTTTATTCAACCCAATTTCTCTAGCAACCCGCAGAGCGATGGGGTTTTCTGAAAGAGCCAAACCAGTCGCTATATCTAAACTACCACCAGCACCAGCACGGCAAGGTCTGTAGGTAAATCCTTGCCAAGTTAAAGGAGCGCAAGAATAACTCCTTGATGGTGATATCCCCTGTTCAATGGCAGCGGTGTAAGCAAAAATCTTGAAAGTGGAACCTGGTTGTCTTTTAGCTTGAACAGCACGATTAAATTGGCTTTTTCTGTAATCAGTTCCCCCTACCATTGCCAATATACCTCCCGTTTTGGAGTCGAGAGTTACCATTCCCCCTTGAGAAAAACGAAAACTTGAACCAGCACTACTGACTGAATTCCGCAGGGCAGTTTCGGCTTGTGCTTGAATTTTTGGGTCAAGTTGGGTTTCGATGATATAGTTACCCTCTCTTGCGGCTCCTTCTCCCAAAATCGTTTCTAGTTCTTGAAAAACATAACTGTAAAAGTAAGGGGCAATAGTATTAGCTTGTCGTTCACAGACTTTAGGGCTGACTTGGACAGTAGAGCGTCTAGCTCGGTTAGCTTCTTCTGTGGAAATTTTCCCCATTTCTAGTAGTCGCTTAATCACGCGATTACGGTAATCAGCTGCCCCTAGTTTCTTCGGACCATCCCCACAAAAATCAAAGGCATTGGGAGCAGGTAAAATTCCGACTAAAGTTGCTGCTTCTGAGAGAGTTAATTCTTTAGCTGACTTTTCAAAGTAATATTTAGCTGCATCTTCAAAACCGGAAGTATCTGCCCCCAAAAATACACGATTTAAGTAAGTCAGCAAAATATCATCTTTGCTGTAAAAAGTTTCTAGTTTTAGGGCAACTACTGCTTCCCGCAATTTCCGCTCTAATGAATCTTGTCTACCTACATAATCGCGGAATAAACTACGGGCAACCTGCTGAGTAACTGTACTAGCCCCTTGTTGAACATCACCGCTACGACTATTAATCAGTACGGCTCGCAATACCCCTAAAGGATCTACCCCAAAGTGCCAATAATAACGACTATCCTCGGAAGCTACCACAGCAGCTGCTAAATAAGGCCCAAAATCTGATAACTTTTTCAGGTCTACGTGAGCAATATTTCTAGGTTCACGGAGTGGAGTGGAACCATCACGGGCGTAAACAACTACCGGGGCGCGAGTAGCTGTTGGTAGGGGGCTAACGGAAAATTTCAGCCACTCAACACCAATGACTAAAGCAAATAAGGCACTGACACCACCAATACCATATATCCCCCACGTTGCAGCTTTTACATACCAGGCTGGAGGATCGACGTATTGCAACCGCACGGAAGCGGCTAGTTCTGGTGGACCTAAGGTAAAAGTATCTCCGTGACGAAGTTCTAGAGAAGTGACTCGCCGCTTGCCAATATAAATCCCATTGGTGGAATTTTCATCTTTGATGGTGAAAATTGGAGTCCTTTGGCTAGAATCCCGTGACAGTGATAGGTGAATTTGACTGACAACGGGGTTGCGGACAACGATATCAGCAGATTTGGAACTACGACCTAGAATATAGCGATCGCCCAACAGCGGATATATTTCCGCTTTATCTGCCCCCGCATCCTGCACCCAGAGTTCTGGTACTTTAGCATTGGGCTTGAGCGCTAGTTTAGAAAAATCAACCCTAGCTTGAATAGTATTTACGGCTTGTGTCAGTTGACCAAGAAAGGTTTGTGGCTTTTGAGGCGGTTGCGGGGAACTCATCGGCTATATCACATCACACGCTGTTAGTGAATAATCGGGCGAATCGTAATTTTAATGCTAGTCTGTCACCATTTTACTCACAAGCTATAAATAAATTGACTGTACGGAATTTTGTTAGTTTAATCTAACACCTATTTTCTGTTTAGCAAACAAAAATATTTGGTGATTTTTCCTACTAGTTTACGAACGGAAAAATTTCTATCTTTATTACTGAATGCCTATTCTAGCTCAAAAAACTATCTCTACAAGGACAATTACTTTATTTCCCTTTGTATTCCTAGAAACTAATCTTCAATGAACTAAATGTTTAAATTTAACTGCCGCTGAATCCATCTACCACTTCTTAAGTAATTTTACATCTTCCTTTAGAGAGATTTTTGCTAATTAATAGTTTGATTTAATTGGCGAAGTGTTCCGTTGACCTTGAGGTGAATTTCCGAATGAAGGGAAAATTTCTGACTCTGATTGGTACAGCCCTGACATTGGTGCTGACTACAAATGTTGCTATGGCTGAGTCCAGTCAATCCCCTGTAGCCGAAGAATCTAGTAGTTCATCTACTAATTCACCAACGGAAATCAAAATGTCACCACTAGGGATGAAAATTCTGTGCGAACGGTTTCCTCTCAATTCCCGTTGTCCCGGTGGTACACCACTTAATTCTTCCATTCCCACTAGCACAGCAGAACCAGCAACAACTCCTGCTGAAAGCACTACTAGTCCTGAAAGCACAGCAGAACCAGCAACAACTCCTGCTGAAAGTGGTACATTACCAGCAATTCCCACTGCTCCTGATTCTGGTAATTCTACTAACTTAACTCCAGCACCAGGAAGTATGATTTTACCAAAATCAGATACACCCAATAGTAGTACGGAACCGGATGCAAGTTCACCTATGCAAGTTCCTAGTAATGAGATATTAAAAGCTCCTTCTCAGGGTACTTTATAGGTAATATTCAGTTGGTGCATTGAAATTTAATAAATAAAGCTTTCATTTATTTGGTAGCCTGGGGATGCTTAACCTCCAGGTTTCTTTGTTTATATAGCAACAGATAGGGTGGTTAGAACATCAACACCCTAACGATAAATATTCACGCCCACCTACTTATCTCATTATCGGAATCTGTTACTTGAGGTAGATGTTTGTTGCAAAGAAGCAATTAAAAGGCAAACAATACCAATACTAATAAAAGAATCTGCCATATTAAACACAGCAAAGTTAATCAGGCGAAAATCTATAAAATCAACCACATATCCTAAATAAAATCTATCAATTCCATTACCTATAGCTCCACCTAAAATCAAGCCATACCCCAATTGATCCCAAAAACTTAACATAGGTCCAAATGATGCAATAGCTATCAATACTAGACTTACGCCTAACGAGAGCCATCGCAACCACTCTACTTTTCCACTCAATAAACTAAAGGCTGCACCTGTATTAGTAACATAAGTAAAATGAAATATACCTGGGATTAATGGTAGTGTTTGTCCGAAAGAAAAAGTTTTCACTACCCATAACTTTGTCAATTGATCTAGAAAAAAAGCTAAAAAGGCAGCAATCCAAAACAAGTAATTTTTTAAACGCATGATGAATTAATCATTAATTATTAGTCATTAGTCACTAGTCATTGACTACTGAACTAATAACTAGTAAAACATTATATGTCGTAGCACATAGGCTACTATGGTGACAGCACAAACTACAACTAGTTGACCTGGCAGTGAACACCAAGAGTATTTCAGGATTGCTTCCATTAAAGGCAGATTATCTGCAACTTTCCAGGGAAAAAGATAGCTAATCATTAAATAAGCAATACCGCAAATGTGGACTGTTAACAATCCACAAAAACAACTAAAAGCCAGCATTTCTAAGCGAGGTCTAGCTTTAAAGGCAAAATAGCCACAAATCCAAGCTCCGGGAATAAAGCCTAGTAAATAGCCAAACTGAGATAGTTTAACATAACCAATACCGCCTCCTTCAGCAAATACAGGTAACAAAGTTAATCCCATCACTAAATAAGCAATCTGAGAAAGCGCACCAGCACTTTTACCTCCTAAACAACCTACTAGCAGCACGGCTCCTATTTGATAGCTAACACCTAAAGACAGGGTTTTAATTCCTTGCTGACCCCAACTCCAAGGAAAATTAGTTCCATAGGCTTCTAGGAACGTGCCACCCATTGTTAGGAGTAAGCCAATCATAGACCAGAGTAATTGATTGGAAGCAGCAAACATTTATTCAGACAACAGGGAAAAGGCCAAAGGGAAAGCTAACAGCAACCAGTATAGGCCAATGGTCAGAAGATGAGATCCAGCTAAAACACATAATATTCGGATTACCATAACTGTGCTGGGAGCGATGCGATTTTGTGAGGTGAGGCAGGAGGCAGAGGGCAGGAGGCAGGAGGCAGGAGGCAAGAGATAGAAGAGTTTTAAGACTTAATCTTTTGAATGCTTGATACTAAAATTCCTTGAAACCTATCGACTTCTTCCAAAACAGGAGTAAATAGTTCAGGCGATGCTAATCCGACTTCCTTAGAAATAATCAATTGAGTATCAAGTTCTCGAAGCGAACCTAAAGCAATGTGTAAAAATTGAATATATTCGTTCTGCGTCCGTCTTCCATAACCTTCAGCTATATTTGATGGCACGGAAACTGCCGAGCGTCTAATCTGGCTAGTTAATCCGTAAAGTTCAGATTTTGGGAATTTTTCGGTAAGTCGGTAGCAGTTAATGGCAAGCTTGACACCACGCTGCCAAATAAATTGTTCTCTGTAACTCATGACGCAAAAAGTTTGAAGTAGGAAGTTGGGAGAAATTACATCATTATACACCTCCTGCCCCCTGCCTCCTGCCTCCTGCCTTGAACGCAGAATTTTCACAAAATCGCGTTGCTCCCACTGTGCTTATGTAAAAAAAGCAATCATTCTATGGGGCAAGGTGAGGCAAATTCGTTTTGATTCCAAGATCGTAAAACTCAGACACAAAAAGATTTTTGGCGTTGCTGAATAAGGGGATGATTGAGGCTGACGCGGGGACGCGGAGACACTCCAGACGCGGTGATTATATATTGACGCAGTTTCTCAAATCATCCCGCAATTATGCAACGCCAGATTTTTAATCCTATTCCCTGCTATGTGTGATTGATTTTTGGTCAAATTAGTCTCTGTAACTTAATGAGTAGCCCATAAGAAATACTTAGATACTGCGTATATTTTTGATAAAATTTTAGACAAAATCCTTCCTTTAATCAATACTATAGCCAAGAGATTTTTTAGATTATTAACCTACTGTTAACCTTGATTTGAATCATTTAGCGGTATCTTAGAGGCGCTCATCTGGAAGTTTACAGATATTTACAGCAATGGTATTACATCTAAATCTAAATCTAGTAAAAAATAATCGACTGACATCTTCAGTAACCATATTAGCGCTAACAATAGGTTTAGCAGCTTGTGGCGGACAGTCAAGCCCAGACAACACAGCTACAAATGAAACTCCAGGGACTACTCAAAACACGACTGCCTCCAGTCCAGCAAAATTGGATCTTGGTGGAAATGTTACCTTAACTGGTGCTGGCGCATCTTTTCCAGCACCACTTTATCAAACTTGGTCTACTGAGTTGAACAAAAAATATCCCAATTTGCAAGTAAACTATCAGTCGGTAGGTAGCGGGGCTGGGGTTGAGCAATTTATCAAAGGGACTGTAGATTTTGGTGCTAGTGATGTGGCGATGAAAGATGAAGAAATCGCTAAAGTACCAGAAGATAGAGGTGTGATTTTACTGCCTGTAACTGCTGGTAGCATCGTCCTAGCTTATAATCTCCCAGATGTTCCCGATCTCAAGCTACCACGAGCAGTTTATACTGATATTCTCCTGGGTAAAATCAAGTCATGGGATGACCCAGCAATTGCTAAAGCTAACCCGGAAGCAAAGCTGCCTAAGCAACCAATCACGGTTGTATATCGTGCAGATGGAAGTGGTACTACAGGTGTATTTACAAAACATCTAAGTGCTATCAGTCCAGAGTGGAAAACTAAAGTTGGTGAAGGTAAAAGTGTAAAATGGCCTGTGGGAGTTGGTGGTAAGGGTAATGAAGGTGTTACTGCCCAAATCCTGCAAACTCAAGGGTCAATTGGTTACACAGAATACGGCTACGCCAAACAAAGTAATCTTAAGTTTGCTGCATTGGAAAACAAAAGTGGCAAGATTGTTCAAGCTACTGAGGAATCAGCATCTAAAACTCTAGAAGCTGTAACTCTACCAGAAAATCTCCGTGCTTTCATTTCCGATCCAGAAGGTGCAGATTCTTATCCTATTGTTACCTACAGTTGGATTCTGGCTTATAAAAAATATCCAGATGCCGCCAAAGCCAAAGCAATGGAAGCTACCATTGAGTATGCATTGACTGATGGTCAAAAGCTGGCTGCTGAATTAGGTTATGTTCCTCTACCTGCAAATGTTGTTGCTAAGGTGGCTTCAGCGGCTGATCAAATTAGTCCTGAGTATAAAATTGCTGTCGGTAGTGCTACTAGTGCAAGTAAGTAGTGTTGCTGCTATCCAATCTGGAGATAGCTGAAGAAATTCTGTCTGGGGTTGAAGATTCAACCAATAAAGACAGCAGATCAATTTGTGTTTTCATTAGATGATCTTGCTACACTTGCAAGCTTTGCTGCAAATTGACTAATCAGTTGGGAACCCTGATTAACTGGTCTGTCAGATGCAAAAAGTAAAAGATCCTCAATTTTAAATAAGTCTGGTTCCCGCTCACATTCTTTCTGATTTTATTTTTAGAGTCAGTATTCATGACTACAAATTTCCAGAATTTGTCATCAACAGTTAAACAGCGCTCAGAACTAGATAAATCCCTGGATATGGGCTTTATTTGGGTGACGAGAGTTTTTGCCCTAGCGATCGCTGTTACTCTGATATGGATTACCTTACAAGTGGCTATTGGCGCTTGGCCTGCTATCCAAAAATTTGGTTTCGGTTTTTTAGTTAAAAGCAGTTGGAACCCGGTTAATGATGAGTATGGGGTTCTCCCAGCCGTTTATGGAACAATAGTCAGTTCTTTTATTGGCTTGTTGTTAGCTGTACCCATTGGTGTTGGCACTGCGATTTTATTAAGTGAGAACTTTTTGCCTTCTCAGGTACGACTAGTACTAGTATTTTTGGTAGAACTACTGGCAGCTATTCCCAGCGTTGTCTACGGAGTCTGGGGAATTTTTGTCTTGGTTCCCATCTTAAATAACTTGGGAAAATGGCTACATAGTTATCTTGGCTGGCTACCAATTTTTAGCTCTGTACCCACTGGACCGGGAATGTTACCAGCAGGTGTGATCTTAGCGATTATGACTTTGCCAATCATCACTGCTATATCCCGCGATGCTTTAATTTCTCTTCCCCCTAGCTTACGCCAAGCAGCCATCGGACTAGGCGCAACTCGTTGGGAGACAATTACTCAAGTGCTGATTCCTGCGGCTTTCTCTGGCATTGTCAGTGCCATCATGTTAGCACTCGGTCGGGCAATGGGTGAAACAATGGCTGTAACCATGTTGATAGGTAATTCTAACAACATTAATATCTCTTTGTTAGCACCATCTAATACCATTTCGTCTCTATTGGCGAATCAATTTTCGGAAGCTAGTGGTTTGCAAGTTGCAGCTTTAATGTACGCAGCTTTGGTTCTGTTTTTCTTAACACTAGTAGTTAATATTTTGGCAGAGTATATTGTTCTCCGAGTTAAGCGACTGTAGTTGTGGGTTGAATTATGACAAATCATTTTCCCGAAAGCAGCCTGACTCGCTCTCCTTCATCTCCGCGAACATTGTTTAATACAGTGATGACAGTAGTCGCATTTATCTGTGGATTATTGGCGCTGTTACCGCTGCTGGCTGTACTTTCTTATGTACTATTTAAAGGTTTTAGCAGTCTCAATCTCAATGTGTTTACCCAACTACCTCCAGCACCTTTCCAAAAAGGAGGAGGCTTCGGTAATGCTATTTTGGGAACATTGCTCATGGTGGGGATTGCGGCTGTTATTAGTATTCCCTTTGGTGTATTAGCAGCAATCTATTTAACAGAGTTTAGCTCCAGTAATATCGCTAGATGGATACGTTTTGCTACTAATGTCTTAAGTGGAGTTCCCTCAATTATTGCCGGGGTATTTGCCTACGGGATTGTAGTTCTGACCTTGACAAGCCTGAAATTAGGCTCTTATTCGGCGCTTGGTGGTGGTTTTGCGTTGGCAATTTTGATGTTACCAATTATTGTTCGCACCACAGATGAAGCTTTACAGTTGGTATCCCAGGATTTACGGCAAGCATCTGTAGGGTTAGGAGCAACTAATTTTCAAACGGTAACACAAGTGGTTTTACCCGCAGCTTTACCAGCAATTGTTACTGGTTCTACTTTAGCGATCGCTAGGGCTTCTGGAGAAACAGCTCCATTAATCTTTACGGCGCTGTTTTCCTCTTTTTGGCCTGGACCAGATAGCTTATTCAAACCGACAGCTTCTCTGGCAGTTTTAGTCTATAACTTCGCAATTTCACCTTTTCAAAATTGGCAGTCATTAGCTTGGGCTGCTTCTCTAATCTTAGTTTTGATGGTTCTGATTACAAGTATCATCTCTCGCTGGGCCACTAGGCAAAAAGCTTAACAAAATACCATCAACAGGATGCATGATCATCCCTAAAAATTATCCCTAAACTATTTATGGCTACTAACACTAGTACAATGAATGGGACTGATGCGGTTTTACGTACAGAAAACCTGAATATTTATTACGGTAACTTCCTCGCTGTACAGAATATTTGGCTAGATATCCCCAAAAATCAAGCTACGGCTTTCATTGGCCCTTCAGGCTGTGGTAAGAGTACATTACTCCGATGCTATAACCGTCTTAACGATCTGATTGAATCGTTTCGAGCTGACGGTAAGGTTTATTTTGGTGATAAGAATTTGTATGCACCAGATATAGATCCTGTAGAAGTACGTCGTCGGATTGGGATGGTGTTTCAAAGACCAAACCCTTTTCCTAAATCAATTTTTGATAATATTACTTTTGGAGCTAAAATCAATGGCTACAAAGGTGATCTCAATGAATTGGTAGAACGGAGTTTGCGACAAGCAGCTTTGTGGGATGAAGTTAAAGATAAACTCAAGCAAAGTGGTTTATCTTTATCAGGTGGTCAACAACAACGGTTATGTATTGCTAGAGCGATCGCAGTTCAACCAGAAGTTATACTCATGGATGAACCCTGTTCTGCACTTGACCCTATTTCTACTTTGCGGGTTGAAGAACTAATTCATGAACTCAAAGAACAATACACCATTGTTATCGTTACCCACAATATGCAACAAGCTGCACGGGTTGCTGATAAAACAGCCTTTTTTAACGTCAAAACTTCCGATAAAGGCGGTAGAACAGGCTATTTAGTAGAGTACAACTCCACAGAATTAATTTTTAACAATCCACAACAGGAAGATACCAAAGCTTACATCAGCGGTAGATTTGGTTAATGTCGAAGTTATGTCACGGTTTTATAGCTAAGTGACATTTAACTATGGACAATTACTCAAACCAACCTATCACTTAGAGATTTCTACAGTGATATTTTTTTAACTAAATTTCTCACCTATGATTTAGGTTTTCCATAGATCGTGGTTCAAACAAATTACATAATTTTACTTAAAAAAGCAGTTTTCTCCTAACCCACGTAGGGGCGGGTTCTCCCCGCCCTTTTGCCCTTAATTCCTCCTTTTTCTGCCTTTATTTCTTCAACCTTTTACCTGCGGTATCAGATTCAACAACCCTAAAATCAACACTTCACATCCAGATGAAATATAACCCCAACATTCACCATCGCCAATCAACACGCCTACGGGGTTATGATTATTCACAACCAGGAGCATATTTCATCACCATCTGTACCCAACACCGTGAATGTAATTTAGGCGAAATCATTAATGGAGAAATGAAATTCACGGTCAGGGGTTTTATTGTTTATGAATTTTGGTTAAAAATACGCGAGCATTTTCCTAATGTTGAATTAGATCAATTTGTTATTATGCCTAATCACATTCATGGAATTATTGTGATTAATGATGAATTGTTGGGTGTACACGATTATAGAAAAGAGGGTGGGGAGACCCCGCCCCTACGGAAGAAAATAACATTGGGACAAATAATTGCGTATTACAAATATCAAACAACGAAATTAATTAATAAAATTGATGAAACCCCTGGACTGCGTATATGGCAAAAAAATTATTATGATCGCATTATCCGGCATCAAAAAATTTTAGACATCGCTCGTCAATACATTTTCCAAAATCCTCTCCGTTGGGATAAAGACCCAAACAACCCTCGTAGGGGCGGGGTCTCCCCGCCCTTTCTGTAAGCGCCCTTAACACGCTGATATTTTCCCTCTGTATACCCTAGAGGTTTACTCATTCAATTTTCTAAAGCGGGTGGCGGGAATCGAACCCGCATTATTAGCTTGGAAGGCTAAAGTTTTACCACTAAACTACACCCGCAAATCTCTATCTATGTAAAGATAACATGGATTTGCAAAAAATACAAGTATTTATGGAGAATTAATTGGCTGAATCCTAATCCGCATATACAAATTACTCAAATTTGGTTTTGAGCCATCTTCGTTATGGGCGGCAATAAAGCTTTCTTGCATGAAGATATCATTAAGCGCTTGCTCGTAAATGCTTTTTTCACCGCTAAGTGTCCCTGGCTCGATTTCTAAAACTACTGCTTGTTGAAATTTGCCATTGTTATCAATTACTAAACTAATTAGTATATTTGCTGGCTTTATTTCAGAATCACTAGGAAAAAAACTAGCTTCTAATTGCTTACTGTTACTACCTTGATATTCTGCCAAAACATCAGGTAAAGCATCTTTAATTAATCGTCCTTCTTGTATTAATTGATTAACTTCATCTTTCAGTATAGGAGAAATATTCGCCAGTACACCCCCTGCTGTAGGAGTTGGGGAAGATTCTTCTGTAGGAGTTGGTGAAGGTTCTTCTGTAGGAGTTGGTGAAGGTTCTTCTGTAGGAGTTGGTGAAGGTTCTTCTGTAGGAGTTGGTGAAGGTTCTTCTGTAGGAGTTGAGGAAGGTTCTTCTGTAGGAGTTGGTGAAGGTTCTTCTGTGGGAATATCTTTTGGTAGTAAGGTTCCTTGTCCCAGTTTTACTTCTTGACGGCGATTCCAGGGAAGGTTAGCTAATGGAATCGTTTCTGTAGATGTAGGAGTTTCTGTTGGTGTAGGGGTTTCTGTAGATGTAGGGGTTTCTGTAGATGTAGGGGTTTCTGTAGATGTAGGGGTTTCTGTAGATGTAGGGGTTTCTGTTGGTGTAGGGGTTTCCGTAGGTGTGGGAGTTTCTGTCGGTGTAGGTGTAGAGTCTACCCGTTGCGGAACTGGCTGATTATTAACTTTAGAGTTCTCAGTTGGAGACTCTTGTGGAGGATTGAAATCAGAACTTATCGCACCATTATCTTGGTTTTCAGGGGTAGTAGGTGTGGTTTCTGGTAAAGATGCTGTGACGGACTTTTGAGTTGAAGAGGAAAGTTTTGGTATAACTGTTTTAGCTATAAATTTGGGTTTAGCTGTTGATTCTGCTTGAGGCAAAATATCTATCAAATCAACAGGAATGTTAGCTTGAGTGGAGTGGGGAATCCAAGGTCTAAACTCATCAGATGAGCCTAATAACCAAAAAAACAGCAAGTGTAGAGAAACTGAACTTACAAATACACTAACCCACAAAAAAGGTGGATCAGTATGTTTTCTCCAGCTTTGCAAAGGAATAAGAGATTTATCTTGAACTGGTGGCATCATATTCAACTAAAAACTGGATATGATTTTATGATTTAGCGCTTTAACTAATTGCTCATCCTTAATTCATCATCCAGTCTGAAATTTAGTCATTAGTTGGGGAACTTTCTGGTTGTGGTGTAACTACGAATGTGAGAACTGTTTCATCTATTCCTTTAAGTTCCAAGGGACTACCTTTAGTAATTTCCTCTTCTTGTAAATAATCTGCAACAGCTGCTGATACCAAAATAGTACCTGGGATAGCAGCAGCCTGCAACCTAGCAGCAATATTCACACTCGGACCAATTGCTGTGTAATCAGCACGTTCTTCACTCCCAAACATTCCGACAACGGCTGTACCTTGGTGGATACCACAACGAAACTGCACGCCATTACGCCCGTCAGTCTCGAATATACCTTGTTCTCGCCAGCGCTTGTTTAAATTAATGAGGGCGTTTTGCATTCCTCTAGCTGTACCGATAGCTCGACGTACCTGTTCATTGGGTGTGAGTTCTTCGGGCGCTCCATATAAAGCTAATATGGCATCTCCCATAAATTTATCGACAGTACCGCCATTGTTAAAAACAACTTTGGTCATAATTTCTAGATATTCATTGAGTACTTCTGCGACTTTGCGGGATCTGAGAGTATTTGATAACTGAGTAAAACCAACAATGTCACTAAACAAAACTGTCACCAAACGTGGTTCCGGTCGCAAATCTAGGGACAAATTGCCAGATGCGGCTTTCTGCACTAATGCAGATGGCAAAAAGCGCTTGAGTACTGATTCTGTCAGGTAGGTGTTTAACTCCAAGACGCGTTTTTCATTTTCCTTCAGAGCTAAAAGATTCCTCGCTCCTGCTAAAAGTTCCCGGTCATTGAATGGTTTAGCTAAATAGGCATCAGCACCATTTTCTGTGCCTTCGATGCGAGTTTCTTCATCAACTTTTGCGGTGAGCAGAATGATGGGGATACCTCGCATACTATCATCACCCCTGATCATCTGAATCATTTCTATTCCAGTCACCAAGGGCATCATTAAGTCTGTGATAATTAAACTGGGATGAAGTTCTTGGGCTATGTTATACCCTTCATAACCATTACGAGCAGTAGCTACTTGATAGCTATTTTGGCGAAGAATGTTGGATACATAAGATCGCATATCTGGGTTGTCATCTACAACCAAGATTAATTGATCAGTTTTTGACTGAGCGGGAAGTTGGGTGTTGGGATTGAAAATTTCTGGACTAGCTGACAAACCTCTGGGAATAAATTCTAGATTATCTTCCGTTGATTCTACTGGTTCTATATCAGCTAGTTCTACACTGACACGGCTGGTATTTAGTTCACCTGATACGTGTAGTACCTGTTCTGGGGGTAAGTGATCTGCGCCAGTCAATAGCCGTAAGGTAAATTGAGTACCTTGTCCATAGACTGATTGTACTTGAACTTCGCCGCCATGTAGTTCTACCAATTCTTTGACTAGAGACAAACCCAATCCACTACCTTCATAGGTGCGGCTTTCTGAACCTTCGGCTTGACGGAAGCGTTCAAATAGGTGGGGAATTTGTTCGGGAAGAATGCCAATTCCTGTATCTTGGATCTGTACTATGCAGCTATTACCCTCGTTGTATAGTCTGACCCTGATTGTGCCTCCATCAGGAGTAAATTTCATGGCATTTGACAATAGGTTGTAAAGTACTTTGTCAAATTTTTCTAGATCCAAGTAAACTCTGGGACATTCTAGTAAGTCGGTAATGACTTGCAGTCCTTTTTTCTCACAATAGAGACGAAATGATTCGACGATTTGGTTGACAAATTCGACCATATCGCAAGGACGGAAACTAGGCTGCATTCTCCCCGCATCTAAACGTTGTAAGTCTAGGAGTTGGTTTACCAATCGTAGCAGACGACGAGAATTGCGGAGAGCGATCGCACTTTGGGCGGGGGATAATCCTTCACCAGATGCTACTGCTGATTCTAATGGTCCTTGAATTAAGGTGATGGGAGTCCGAAATTCGTGAGAAATATTTTGAAAAAATTCCGTTTTTTGTCTATCTAGTTGTATCAGCCGTTCTGCTTGTTCACGAGTTTTTTGGTACAAGCGTGACTGTTGGACTGCGATCGCTGCTTGGGCTGCTACTGATTTAGATAATTCAATTTCTGATAGTAGCCATTTGCGAACTTTGTGACCTTCTCGCAGGGTGATACTACCTATACATTGACCATCAATTAGTAGGGGAACAACCATTAGCGATCGCGGTCTCATTTTCAATGGTAAATCAAATGCCTGGACATCTGAGGAAGAATGAGTGATGTCAGTGATTACCACGGGTTCTTGTGTCCGCAATATTTCTTGCAAAATCGGATTCTTCCGAATTGGGGCTTGGGAACTAGGTAAGTACTGAGTAACCGCGCGATGATTGCTGTTAAAGTTATTGTTTCTTAAATTGTTGAAATCTTCAGTACTATCATACAAGCCTACACATTGCACAAATTCATCTTCTTCTGTCCACAGCGACAGCACACAACCATCTACATTTAAAGCTTGTCCTAATTGTTGAGTAATAGCGGCAAATATATCTTGTGGATCTAAGCTAGAACGAATCGCCCTAGTAATTGTATTAATTAAAGCTTCTCGTTTGGCTAAAGCGCCTACTTGTTCATAAGCGTAAGCTTGAGACAAGGCTAAAGCTGCCTGATCTGCTACAACTGAAACTAGTTGTACCTCGTCATCTCCCCACATCCGGGATTGATAACACTTGTGTAGAGTCAAGACTGCTCTGAGTTCTTGTTGACAAATCAGTGGTACCACTAAGCTTGAGCGGATATTAGCATCTCTAAATGCTGCTGCGCGATCGTTGTTATTTTGAATGCGCTCATCACCCACTACATCATAAATTACCTGTACTTCGCGGGTTTCCCAAACTGTTTGAGCCAAAAGTAACTCAGGAGTAGAGGGCAAAAATTCTTGTATCTCCCCATCTTCCAATCTGCCTTCTTCTTCGTCATTAGTGACAGTTTTCTGATAAACAAATCCTTCAGTCGCTAATTGCTCATCTTGGAAGGGGCGTAAAAGACAGACATCGACCTCCAACATATGCCCTACTGTATCGACTATAGTTTGCAAAATTTGCCTATAGTCCAGGGCGCTGCGAATCGTATTAGTAACTGTATTTAGCAGCGATTCTCGCCGGAGTGTGCGAGTGAGTTCGCGGGTTCTGGCCTTGAGAACATTATGTGTATCCAAAGCTTGGCGTACCACTGCTTTGAGTTCCTCTGCTTCCCAAGGTTTAGTAACATATTTAAATACTTTGCCAGAGTTGATAGCTTCTACCAAATCTTCAACATCAGTGTAGCCAGTTAAAATAATTCGGATAATATCTGGATATTGAGTTGCTGTCAAACTCAAAAATTCTGTACCGCTCATCATCGGCATCCGCTGATCTGAGATGATGACGGATATGTCTCCCTCTCTAGCCAACAGTTCCAGTGCCGCAGGACCAGAGTTAGCCCTCAGCACCTTATACTCACGATAAAAGCTGCGGTAAAGCAAGTCAAGGTTGTCCGGCTCATCATCGACAACCAAAATTTTCGGCTTAATGTTTGCTTGTGATGTCATGCACCGCTTTCCTGCTGCAACGGCAGTCGGATAAAGAATAATCTGATCAGGTAGAGATATTTCTGAATCAGGTAAGGTTTGAGCATTTCGACCAAGAGACTATTGGATTAAATGACTGCTAGATATCAGATTTTTTACTCATAGTAATTGTACTTACTAGCTAGTAATGATTGTTTTTAACTAATGGCACAGTGCAAGTTAATTTTATAGTTATTTTCTCTTGATTTAGTTGATTTTTACTCCCCAAATCTGCTTTTATCTCTTGCAATAACTTTCTTTTACTCCATAAAGCGCTCCTATATGGAGCCAATATAGCCACAAAGTTGTATACTAAGTTTTCTAATTCCAGCAGATGTACTAACACTGTCCGGTCAATTTTACTGATGGTAGTCATGGTAGAGTCATGAAAATTACAATAATCGTATTTCAAAGCCAAGTATACAATTAAACAAGTACTAATTTCCAATTTAGCAATCAGAACTAATAAGGTCATTTTCTAGTACAGCATGGTGGGAAAAAGTATCCAGTTAAAAAAGGTGGTTCTTCAGTACCTATTATGGAAAAATTAGCCTAAAAAATCTCAGAAAGCTGACCAAGTATGAAAAAATAGGCATAATTTCTCACATTATTTGTTAATATTGCCTCTTTTCCCTGTTAAGAGTTTCCTCTGACAGACAGAACGTTAATTTAGCATAACAAGTACAGTAGAGCCAAAAAGGTTAAAAATCTGACTGTATAAGCTTTATGACCTGCTACCTTCTGGAACTAGTACATAACTGCATCACTCAACCAACCATTAAAAATTCCTAACTCCTGACTGTTGACTCCTGACTAGAAACTGAAGTTAGTGCTTGACTAACAAGTTAAAGAGGTTTTGCTACGCTTATTGGTACTTACCCTAGACAGACCACCGAAAACCAGTTGTTTAATAAAGATACCACTCATCTTTATATTCTGAAATCAAAGATACGTATAAACCTGCCTTTACATTTTGTATGATTGCCAATCAATACGGAATTTGCCATCTCATGTCGAGTTGCTTTTGCCAGAAAATTACTCAGATATATGAAAATGCACAGTCAATTAACTCTCAACTAGCTTTTCCATCCTGGTTTTTGCCTCCACATCATCAACATTCAGTCACAGAGACTCCTCTGCCAAGGTCAAGGCAACTCCAAATCCGTGCCGCTACATCTGCTGATCTGACTAGTATCGCCCAAATCATTGCTGAAAGTTTTCACTCCCAAAAAGGTTTATGGGGATGGGCTTTTCCCTTGTTACGTTTGGGTATTTATGAAGACTTAAGAAGTCGTTTAGCCTTAATATCACCTCACCAGGTTTGCTTAGTCGCTGTTGACACAGGTATGGGAACTACTGAGGAAATATTGGGAACTGTAGAACTAAATGTGCGTTTTAGCGACCCTTGGGCAAATGTTCACAAATCTTTTCCCTATTTGTCCAATTTAGCTGTCAACCCAAAATACCGCAGGTATGGTGTTGCTTCTAGGTTATTAACTAGCTGTGAACAAGTTTCCCAAGAATGGGGATTTCAAGATTTATATCTCCATGTTCTGGAAAATAACCATCAAGCTAGACAACTTTATTTCAAACTGGGATATCGTCGGGTACATAACTTGGAATCTCATTGGAATAACTTTTTCCTCAATCCCTCACGCCAGATTTTCTTGCGTAAACAGTTGGGTGGCAGTAAGAAAAGAGTTGTAATTTGACAAATAAATACTTTTATAGATATTTAAATAGATATTAGATACGTTTTGATGTTTTAAACCGTAGCAATAAGCCGCTTTAAATAGAAATCAGATTTGCTGATGAAAAATATCAGCAAAATAGTGAATTACATAGAAATACTAGGGTTTTGGCTAATTCAGATGATGATGTTAATTTTCTGAGCTGAAAATTTTAAAGAAATTAAAAGTATATAATATGAGGAACCCATAACTTAAAAATTTTTGGAATCCTCATACTAAATCACTATTAAAGATTTCATCTTCATAAAAACTTTAAGAAAAGACTCCTAGAGTTGAAGACAAATGCACCTAAATCCCATAAAATGTGATCAACAATTGCCAAATAATCTTGATTTATTTGGTAATTAAGCTAAAATTTTTGCCAAAAATCCTGAGAATATAAAGTCAATCTGCAAAATTAATTTAATTAAACGCATAATTATTTGGATCTCTGGAAGTGCATAGCCCTAATACCGTCGTCAAGAATTTGAGAAAACATGGATAGCGAACAGCGCCGACGTTATCAGACTGCTATGGTATCAACCTCTTGCCCTGAAACTGGTTTCGTGGATAAGATTACCATGCGAGATGGAATTGAGCGATGGCAATGCCCCCCGCAAGCATGGCACAGGTCTGACATTCTTGCGTCGCTGCGTAGCGGAAAGGTTTTTATAGTTAATAGCCGCAGACGGAACGGATTAATAATTTTTAAAGGCTACCATGCAGAGTTTGCCGGTCCGGGAGCTGTGGTAGGTGGGGATTATGATCAAGATTGCCAATTGTTACTACCTATCGGTAATCTGTCTTTATTAACTCCTGAATCTCATGAAGATCGTCAGAAGGCTTACTTAATTAGGCGGCAATGGATTCGCTTGATTAAACAAATTACCGAAAACTCAGTTCCTGGAGAACGAGTCCAGAAGATTATTGATCAATTTGAACAGTATTTTCCCGCAGAAATAGTTGCTGAACTGCCAGATATGGCATTTGCTATGTTAGTGGGCGTACTGCCGCAAACAGTGGCGATAGTACGTCGTTTGGGTAGTGATGCAGATGGCTATTTTAATTATGAATAGTTAATATTCTAGGTTCACTAAAGCAGCTTTTAATCTATTCAGGGTATGAGTGTTTTCTGTGGGTGTTCCGACAGTAATTCTCAATCCTCCAGGAAGTAATCTGACGAGAGTTCCTTGACTTCTGAGTGTTTGGTGGAGAATTTTTAAAGCTGTATCTGCTGAATGAGAAGTATTTGGTTTGAGACGTAGGTAAATAAAGTTAGTATCGCTGGCTGTAATTTCTAAGAAGGGATGTGTTGATAAAGCGGTGATGAGTTGACTCCGTTCACTGAGGATTTGGGGAATTGAACTCAGCAAAAGTTGGCGATTTTGTAAAGCAACTAAAGCCGAAGCCAGAGAAAAACTGGGGAGATTGTAGGGGAGACGGACTTTTTCTAAAATTGCGATCGCCTCTGGATTCCCTACACAATAGCCAACACGCATGGCTGCTAATCGGAAAGCTTTGGAAAAAGTCCGCAGCACTACCCAATTTGGACGTTGTGCTAATTCGCCAACTAAGGTAGTTTGGCTAAATTCAAAGTAAGCTTCATCAATAACTACTAAAATTTCTTCTGGTAGACTTCTTAACCATGCTAATTCAGCCGCAGTTAAGCAATTGGCGGTAGGGGAATTGGGATGAACGACAAAAACTGCCCTAATAGGGGGATTTTGAGTTTGTTCAATGGCTGATTGTGCTGCTTTTAAGTCTGTTTCAAAATTGTTTTCATCTCTACCCACTGTTACCACAGGAATGCCCAGGGTTTGCGCTAAAATCGCATACATGGAAAAAGTGGGGTTGGCAACTAAAATAGAGCCTTCTGAGCCTAAACAAGTGGCAATCAATAAAGAACGGATGAGTTCATCGGAACCATTACCGACGGAAATATTCGCAGCAGTGATGACAGAGGGTGAAAGATGAGCTGATTCATTCACATATTGTGCGATCGCATCTTTGAGTGTCTCATGTCCACCATCAGGGTAACGATTGCTTTCTATTACCTTTTGAACAGTCCACGCCAACTTTTCTTTGATTTCCACTGGTAAATCATCAGGACTTTCATTGGTATCCAGCCGATCAAATTGAATAGCGACTGGTTCGGCTGTATCGCTGCTGGGGTGGGGTTTATAGGCACTAAATTGGGCTAAATCTGAACGAATGAAGGGAAGCATAATTGGTGATTGGTAATTGGTAATTGGTGATTGGTAATTGGTAATTGGTAAAAAGTATTACCCAATCCCCAAGTGACAAAATGAGCGAATTGCTTGCCAAATTTCGGTGCTGACGTTTCCCAAAGCGTGATCGCTATCGAGTTCTACTAATTTTACCCAAGGACGGGAATTCGCAAATTCACGACTAGCGGTAATGGGAATAACTTCATCTTCTGTACCATGCAGAATCAATGTGGGAATGGGACGTTGGAGATTTTTTTCTAAATATTGGGCAGCATCTGTGACAAAATTGTAACTTAGAGGTAATTCTCGTCCTTCCCCAGAGTGATGTACTAAAAGATATTGTTCTTGTTGCCAACGTTTTAAAGCTTCTTCTCCTAACTTAGGCAACCAATGGGATAAAAATTCAAAAGCGGGTGCTAATAAAACTAAGCGTTGCACTTGTGGGTATTTTTCCCCTAAATAAGCCGATGTCAAACCACCTAAACTAGAACCAATCAGGGTTATAGCTAAAGAATCATCATGAATGAATTCAGCCGCGACTTGATTTAGCTGACGGGTGATTGTCAAATGGGAGAAATCGCCGGCATTTAAATCGGGAATTTTCAGCTTGATGTGAATTTGGGAAAAGCGATCGCTGATATCCTGAGCTTTAGTAGATTTAGGGCTGGAAGCAAAGCCGTGAAGATAGATGAAAGAATTTAACATATAGCAGTCAGCAGTTAGCTAATAAGTAATCCAATCACTCCAACTCCCAGCATAAAGTTTACCTGTAGGAATTCCAGCTATTTCTAAAGATAGTAAATTCACACAAGCAGTAACACCGGAACCACAATAAACTAAAATTTCTTTAGCTGTTTCTAGCTGTTCCCACCTTTGACGCTGTTCTGACTGAGGAAGTAAACAGCCATTAGCGTCGGTGACTTCTTGCCAAGGATAGTTGACAGCACCGGGAATGTGACCAGCGATTTTATCAATTGGTTCTCGTTCTCCGCGATAGCGATCGCTCTCCCTTGAGTCTACCAAAATTACATCTGGACGATCTTGGCGATTTTTTACATAAGTATAATTTACAACTTTTTCAGTTTGTAATTGCGGCATGAATTTCCCTATGCCAAATTCTGGAATCTCTCCAGAAACAGGATATCCAGCTTTTTGCCAGCCAGTAAAACCACCATCTAAAACAGCTACTTGCTCATGACCTAAATACCGTAATAACCACCACAAACGCGACGCAAACGCCAAGCGAGAATCATCATAAGCGACTACCCAAGTTTTTTGAGAATTTACCCCAATGTTTGCTAATTTATCAGCTAAATCATTAATATTAGGTAAAGGATGTCTTCCTCCATGTTCTTCCACAGGACTAGATAAATCCTGATTTAAATCTAAATAATAAGATCCTGCTATATGACTTGCTTGATATTGCTTTTTTCCGAGTTGGTTATCAGCTAGAGAAAAACGACAATCCACAATTATAACTTGGGAATCGTTAAGATGTTCAAATAGCCATTTGGGAGAAACAACAAATTGGTGATTAGCCATTAGTTAGTTTTATATAAAAATGTCGGATTTAGATAATTTTACACCCCAACAAACACAAGATGGATCATTTACTTTTTTCTCAGCAGAATTTGAGGAAGCTTTTCACAGTCATTATGGAGCCAAACAAGAGAGTTATTTGAAGTTTGCACTTCCTACTCAAGTACAGACAGTAGCCAATCAGGGAATAGTGCGAATTTTAGATGTTTGTTATGGACTAGGATACAACACAGCGGCCGCCTTACAAGTAATTTGGCAAGCAAATCCTACCTGTGATGTTGAAGTCATTGGCTTAGAACTAAATCCAGCAGTCCCCAAAGCAGCCATTAACCAGCGTATATTTGATAATTGGGATCATAATTATATACAACTATTGACTGAACTGGCGTTTAATTATCAAGTGCAAACAAATCACATCCAAGCAAAATTACTAATAGGGGATGCTAGAAACTCGATTGTAAAGTTACATGAGTCAGGTTTCCAAGCTGATGCTATTTTTCTTGACCCCTTCTCACCACCGCAATGTCCGCAATTATGGACTGTGGAATTTATACAAAAAGTTGCATCATGTTTACATAAAGATGGTTTACTAGCGACTTATTCCTGTGCTGCGGCTGTGCGGACTGCAATGTTAGCAGCCGGCTTGGTAATAGGTTCTACCGCACCCATAGGAAGACGTACACCTGGTACTATAGCTGGATATCGAGTAGGGGAAGCCAGCGAAAAAGAGAACTTTTCTTCACGGTTTCCTTCTCTTTCCGAAGAGGAAACAGAACATTTACAAACTCGTGCAGCTGTTCCTTACCGTGATCCCGAATTAAGAGATGCAGCAGAAGTTATAATCATGCGAAGACAACAAGAACAGCAAGCCTCTCTTTTAGAACCTACTTCCCGGTGGAAGAAAAGGTGGAGTTAGCTGATATGATTTGAGCTTGAATCTGAAAATACTAAAAGTATTCATCATTGAAATTTACTGATACTTAATTATGGTTGTTGTAGCAATTCTCGCGGCAGGAAAAGGAACAAGAATGAAATCTAACCTGCCTAAAGTTTTACATTCTTTAGGTGGAAAATCTTTAGTTGAAAGAGTTATTGAAAGCGTCGAACCCCTTTCACCTTCAAGGAGATTAGTGATTGTTGGCTATCAATCCCAAGAAGTAAAAACGGCTATGGCGGAAATTCCTGGTTTGGAGTTTGTGGAACAGACTTTACAATTAGGTACAGGTCATGCTATCCAACAATTACTGCCCCATTTGGAAGGTTATACTGGGGACTTACTGATTTTGAATGGTGATGTACCTTTGTTGCGTACAGAAACTCTAAAAAACCTTTTACAAACTCATCAAGAAAATCACAATTCCTGTACTATTCTCTCTGCACAGTTATCAAATCCCCAAGGTTACGGCAGGGTTTTTCGTGACAGTGAAGGTATTGTGCAGAAAATAGTTGAAGATAAAGATTGTACTTCTAATCAAAGAGAAAATAACCGCGTTAATGCTGGTATTTACTGTTTCCGGTGGCCAGATTTAGCCAAGTTTTTACCTCATTTAGCCGCAAATAATGCCCAGAAAGAATATTATCTCACAGATGCCGTTACTGAAGTCGGAAAAGTAATGGCTGTAGATGTGAAAGATTATCAAGAGATTTTGGGAATTAATGACAGATTACAATTAGCTACAGCTAACGATATTTTGCAAAGACGCATTAAAGAAAAATGGCTTTTGGCTGGTGTAACGCTAATTGATCCTGCAAGTATTAGCATTGATGAAACAGTGGAATTACAACCAGATGTGATTATTGAACCTCAAACTCACCTGCGCGGTAAAACTGTGATTCAGTCCGGTAGTCGCATTGGACCTGGGAGTTTAATTGAAAATAGCGAATTGGGTAAAAATGTCACTATCCAGTATTCTGTAGTCACAGACAGCGTTGTACAAGCAGGAACTCGCATTGGTCCCTATGCTCATTTGCGTGGTCATGCCAAAGTGGGTGATAATTGTCGAATTGGTAATTTTGTGGAGTTGAAAAATACTCAATTGGGCGATCGCACTAATGTAGCTCATTTATCCTATTTAGGCGATACTACAACCGGAACTCAGGTAAATATCGGTGCGGGAACAATTACCGCCAACTACGATGGGGTGAAGAAACATAAAACTAAAATAGGCGATCGCACTAAAACCGGTTCTAATAGTGTGTTAGTTGCACCTATTACTCTGGGAAATGATGTGTACATAGCCGCAGGTTCCACGGTAACGAAAGATGTTGCTGATGATTCTTTAGTAATTGCGAGAAGTCATCAAGTAGTAAAACCAGGTTGGCGGAAAAAAACTGAAAGTTAAAGTTTCTGAGAGTGCGTTATTTTATTAACGCACATCTAGTAATACGTGGTAAGGAGGAAATTAAATTTTAGATAATATGTTGCAAGCGGCTAAGACGCTCTGAATAACTTTTCATCACCTGTATGGCAAACATGGGTGTTTCCTGAACAGCGAAGAGAAATCCTTGTTCATTCAAAAAAGCAAGTTTGCAGTCAGTTTTAGCTTTCGCTGTATAGGTTCTATTTTTGATTCCTACTAGTACTGCAGTACCAAAAACTTCACCTGCTGCAATTGTTTCCACTATTTTGCCATTAACTAATATCTCAACTTCTCCATCCAGAATGCCATACATAGAACCACCAAGCTGTCCTTCTTCAAAGATGGTTTCACCTAGTGGGAATACTTGAGGATTAGGTTGTTTTTGAAAGATGGTGATTGTTGCTACAGGACTCAACATAAAAGCTTTACCAATTTGAATGAGTAATACAAGAGCCGAGGAAAGTATACTATTTTTCACAGCATAAATTCGGATGAATGTAAAAATCACACAGTATTATTCATTCTCTGTTGACACTCCCCTGCCTAAAGGCGAGGGGATTCTACATTCATAGACTCGCCATTAGACGACAGGTTTACACCCCAAAAAGTTTTTAGGGATTCATTTCGGGGTTTTCAGCCTTTTTTCTGATAACTAATTCAACAATAACCAATCAACTCGCCATCATTCCATTCCAAAGTATCGCCGATTGTATCGCCATTCTGGTAAGCAGCAAGTAATATCTCGCTGGTTTTACCATAGGATATCGCCCCAGTGGCATCAAGTGCGATCGCCCCTAAATCCCGTGCATTCTTACTAGCTTCGGTAAATGAGCGCAACATTGCCTCTTGCAAAGACATTCCATCACTAACACGGATGACAATTTTAGCAGCTAAACACTCATCAATGATATCCTCGCCAATGCCAGTACAACTGACACCAGCATTACTTGTAGCATAATTACCAGCAGGCATAGCAGAATCACTGACTCGCCCAATGCGCTCAAAGCCTTTACCACCTGTGGAAGTACCAGCGGCTAATTTACCATAGCCATCTAAAGCGACTACACCAATTGTACCCCGTCCCGCATTACTGGTTTCTGCTAGTTCTGGTTCAGCGACTACTCCAGCCATAGTGCTTTTAAAGTTATCTTGGCGTTCTTGTATCCATTCTTGCAAGCGTAAATCAGTTAAACCATTGTAGGTAGGAACTTGCAGCTCTCGTGATAACTCCAATGAACCGTAATCAGACAAAACCCTATCTGGAGAGGTTTGTAAAAATTGCGCCAACTCAATGGGGTTTTTTACCCGTGAAACATTAATTACACCGCTAAACCGCCCTGATGTCCCATCCATTAGGGAAGCACTCATGCGAATTTGCCCATCAGATTGAAGTACTGAACCTGTACCAGCATTAAAACGGGGATTATCTTCCAACATTTGGCAACCGCGCACGACGGCTGCTGAGGCTGTAGCACCTGCTAAAAGGAGAGAATAGACCTCTTCGATGACAGTGTAGAGCGATCGCCTGACGGCCTCCAATCCACCCTTCCCTTGCAGAGAACTACCAGCCCCACCATGAATAATTAATTTAGGTATTACTTGTAAAGTCATTTAATTACGTTTGTCTAATTTTAACTTTGATTCGTTTCATTTTTAGCCTGAGAACGACGACGACGGCAACGTTCTGAGCAGTATTTTACCTCATCCCAACAATCTTCCCATTTTTTGCGCCAACTAAAGGGACGTTGACAGACTACACAAATTTTTTCAGGCAGATCAGATTTAGCAATGTTACGTCCCATATTGAGAATTTGTTATTAAAAAAACTGAAGACGCGGAGATTGATTTGTAGCTTGAATTAAGTGAATTGATGTTATTCAACGCTGCTACTGACTAAGTGGAGAAGTATTTCCTACAGTGTTGCCCTCAGAATTACCAGGAGCTAAAGGCAAAACTAAGCGGCTCACGACTCGATGATCTGGTAACTGATATATTTGCAATTCTCCTCCTAACTGTTGGATGAGATTTTTGCAAATTAACAAATGTAAACCAGGTGGTTGGTTGAGGTTTAAAGAACCAAGTATATTCTTATTTCCATTTTGGCTTAATTCTGCCAATAGGTGTGGATCAATGAAGCCATGATCTGTAATTGACAGTTCTAGCGATCGCTCATCTAACTGATTACACCAGATATCAATTCTTTCACCAATGGGAGAACGTTTACAGGCAGCCAATAATAATTCATGGACAACGAATTCTATTTTAACAATATCCCCAGATGTAGCTAATGGAGATGAATTCGAGGCCGTGATCGGTTCTCCCGATAATGAAGAGCTTTTGGCTGCTGTAACTTGTTCCGTCGGTTGTGTTAAACCATGTACACCTATCCACATCTGTTGTTGTTTTACCAAAGTATCTACCCGTTCAATTGCCCGCTTCAATAAACTGGAAATTGACATTGTTTCCCAACTAATGTGTAGCTGCCATTGTTCCTGTTTAATTACTCCAGTCATAGAATTGGTGATATAGTCTAACTGCCGTAGTAACAGCTTGTAGCGCATTTGAGTCAATTCATTACCCGGAATACCTAAATCATGAATCTTTGTGAGCGTCTGAGTCAACATTCTGCGAACTTCTTCTAAACGTCGATGTTTATACCAGTTAAGTTCTCGCAATCCCTCACTACTGGACTCTAGACTTTGAATGATTTGTTGTTGATTTTGCCACCAAGCTAATTGAGAAACTAGAGTTGCGGCCACACTGAGATTGATATCTGACCATGTTTTTTCCGCATAATCTGCCAGCAATACTATACCTATGGGTTGAGAATCGGCAGTAGTACGTAATGCCATCACCAAAATTTGACCTCTATCAGAGATAGTTAACCATTGCCTAGTTGCTGCTGGTAAATCATAGGCTTTGAAAATCACGTAACTATTATGTGCCAATGCCAACTCGATCAGAACATCTCTCTCAATGGAAATAGGAGTATTGGCAACAATCTCAAACTGATTATCAGTCATTACCCCTGGGATAATAGTTGCCCATTCCTGACCAGGAGACCAGGACAAGATGATAGCCAGTGGACATTCCAAAACAGTTGCGATGTATTTGAGGGCTGTTGTTTCAATTGTCCCACTTTCAGCTTGCATCAGAATGCTGGGGTATTGTTTGAATGTCTGAGAAATTTTTTCCTGTTGTTGCTTAATTATACGTAACTGCCAATTACGAATTATGATACCTATTTGCTGACTGAGGAACCACAGTAATTCTTTTTCTTGAGTTGTCCAAGACCGATGAGTTTCGTGAGTAATGACCAAAAGTATTTGTGGTGTATGACTTGGAATACAGTTGCAGATCAAAAGCGATCGCACACCATTTTCTAGTAACTGAGAGCGCCAGCTAAACCAGGGTAAATCTGCATCTAAATTTTCAATCTCTAATGCTTGCGTTGCATTGTGCAACATTTGCAAATCTACTTCTGGGAGAGCGGTAAGATTCAATTTCCAAGTTCGGCGATTTTTGACGGCACTTTGGTAAAGAACTTGATAAGTATTTTGGTTGGGTTGGTACTGTAAAAGTAAAAATTGTGTTGCAGCTAGTCGCTCTATAATAATTTTGGCGCAAGGGTATAAAATTTCTGGTAGGTCTTGCTCTTGATAAATAGCTTGGGTAATTTGCTTAGTCAGTTGGTGATCTTGTTGAATTTGTCTGGTGCTGTTTTCAATGTCATCGGTGCGAGTAACTAAGGAAAGTAACCCAGCTGCACCTTGGACAAAATTTTTATCTGCTTGAGTCCAAACTTGCGCTTTAGTATTTTCCACCGCCACAAAGCCCAGTAGGTCTTTTTGCCAAATAATCGGTGCGGCTAAGAGCGATCGCACACCTAAACGTTGCAGTAGTTTATCTGGCAAGTTACTTTTGAGGGAACTGCTCGATTCACTAATCCAGACTACTTCATTAACTACTAAACTCAAATAAGCATCACCTAACTCCTGTACTGTGATCCCTGCGGAGGCTGGCTGAGTGCGTAAACTACTACTCATGCTAACCAGCTGACTGCTCATCCGACACCAGAAGTAATGTTTTTCCCGTTCAAACCAGTAAATATTTGTCCGGGAGGGGGAAATAAATTTATGGGTTGCATTAACTGCTGTTTCTAGCTTTTTATTGAAGTTGCTAAGGGAGCGTAAATTTTCTAACAGTTTTAATAATTGCTCGGTAGTATTTGGGCTTTGCTGTTGCTGCCAAGTGTTGTCCTTGTAATTAAGTATTACTCCCAGTTCACCTAGAACTATCAATAGTCTTGCTCTGGCTTCTCCACTCAGTAAATACCCCCAACGCCGTGAAGCAATTAACACTAATCCTAAACATCTATCTTTATAGCGAATTGGTAAAATAATTGCTCCCTGGATCTTATATTTTATGGCTACTTCTTGCCATTCTGGGGCGCGGGATTCTTGTTGTAAATTAGCTATGCCCACAGGACGCAGTTCTGTTACTGCTGACTCTAATAAATTCCCTGGATTTAATACAACTGCTCTTTGTAAATAACTTGTGTCACCATCAGGCGTAATACCACCTTTCCCATACAACGTTTTATTTGCCTGATTATAAACAGCAATCCAAATCAATTGGTAGTCAAACTGCTCTTGAAGATAAGTAATGGTAGTTTTGATGAGAACGTCAACATTATCCTCTTCTCTAAGTTTTTGGAGAACTTGGAACAACAACAGGATTTGTTGTTCGGCTGATAGAGGTTTATTTGGCTGCCCCATCTGATTATCTGTTGACATAAGTTGTAGTAATATATTTATAATGATCAGCAAAAAGTTAGATTAAGCAGGTTAACGTTAAAAATTGTCGTTGGGATAAGGCAGGGGCAGGGGGAAAAAGGGTTTAATCCTTGTTTACTTTTCTTTACACAGTTTGGTTTTATTGTGCTTACCTACTTAATCTGGCATTTGTTAATAATTGGTAGATGTTAACCTAGTTTGGATATTTATCAAGCAGTAATTAATCCTTTTTTATTCACTTTGGTCAAAACAGATCCAGAGTGGTTACACCAGCAAACTATTCGCAGTTGTAGCTGGCTGTCAAAAGCAAGCTATCATCCTTCTGTTAGCTGGTTAAATAACAGACTACAAAAGGCTTTGTGCCTAGATAATACAACTTTAGAACAAAATCTGTTTGGGCTAAATTTCCCTAATCCTGTAGGTTTGTCCGCTGGTTTTGATAAAGATGGCCTAGCGGCAGGTATCTGGTCTAGTTTTGGTTTTGGCTTTGCTGAACTGGGTACTGTCACATATCATGCACAACCAGGAAATCCTCCTCCCCGTTTGTTTCGCTTACCATTAGATCAAGCCGCTCTCAACCGCATGGGCTTTAATAACTCTGGTGCGGCAGCAATGGCCGCTAGATTAGAATCAGGTCAGCAAGAATTAACTCGCTCAGTGCCTATAGGCATAAATTTGGGTAAGTCTAAGATAACACCATTGGTAGCAGCAGCCGCAGATTATCTAGAGAGCTTTCGCTTACTCAAGGATTTGGGTGATTATTTTGTGGTTAATGTTTCTTCTCCGAATACACCAGGATTGCGATCGCTCCAAGATGCGGCGATGCTCAGTCAAATATTGGATGTATTACAAACAGAAAATAATTCACAAAAGCCTTTGTTTGTGAAGATAGCACCAGATTTAGAATGGGAAGCGATCGCTGATATTATTCATCTGGCCAAAACCTACAAACTAGCTGGAATTATTGCCACCAACACCACAATTAGCCGTGAAGGACTAAAAACCCAAGTAATTGATCAAACTGGTAAATCCCCCCAAGAAGAAGCAGGGGGAATTAGCGGAGCGCCATTGCGGCAACGTTCTACAGAAGTAATTCGCTTTATTTACCAGCAAACCCAAGGAGAAATCCCCATCATTGGCGTAGGTGGCATATTTACCGCTGAGGATGCTTGGGAAAAAATCACAGCCGGTGCTTGCCTCATCCAAGTTTATACAGGCTGGATTTATGAAGGACCAATGATGGTACGCCGCATCCTCACCGGGTTGTTAACCAAATTAGAAGAAAACGGCTTAACCTCCATCAGTCAAGCTATAGGCATTGGTAATAGGTGATTCGATTTTAGATTTCGGATTTCGGATTTTGGATTTTGGATTGTATTGAATTAACTCCAATCTAAAATCTAAAATCTAAAATCTAAAATCTAAAATTTTCTTTCCTGCCTCTTATTCTTCCACAGGGAAAAACTCCTTAGACTTACGAGAATAAGACCAAGCAATTCCATCAGGATCACGGCTGCGACTCCATTCTGGAAAATCAGGGTCATTACGCCGTTTATAAACCGTACTGGAATAAACACTTAGCCTTTTAGCTAGTTCAGATTGAATAAGTGAACCAAAAACTAACTGTTCTTCCAGAGGTTTTTTAACTTCCTCATGGCTAGTTTCGGGTAATAATTCGGTTGCGGTTTGTATTTCCTCTTCCTGGGAAATTGTTTCCGGTGGTGTCAAAAAAGAACGAGCAACATTAGTCACCAGTCGAGATGGAAGTTTTTCTACTGGCTCACTACTATCAAGTATATCGCCCAGAATACTGGCAGTTATGAAGTAGTAAGACGGACTCTCCTTTTCAGAATCCAAGATACTAGCGCCAAATTCTTTAGATTTACTATCTAAATAGCGTTTTGCCACCGTCCCAGAAAAATCACCCTTGATTGCCAAATCCATCGGTGTAATTTTTCCCTGGTTTTCCCGAATTAACTGATAAAAAAGCGGGTTAACTTGATCACACCACTTTTCCCATTTATATTGCTGCCAAAGGTTTAAGGCTATCAGTAGCCCTAAGATTAGCAGTAAAATTCTCCAGGTATTGATCAAGAAAACAATCAAAAACGATATCGGCAAAATTAGAACGAGAAAACTTTTCCCGTAATTTTCTATGGCTTTTTCACTCATGCTGATTTTTGCCAAGTGAATTTTTACAAAATAATATTTATATCTTGGCAAAAATTTGGACATTTGTTTGTATTTTTTGGCAAAAATATCAGCCATTATTCGGCAAAAGCCATTTACATAGGGAAAAAGTGGCGCGTGACACCAAGAAAAGAATTTTTTCTATCCCCTTGACAACTAAAAATACATATACTACTGTAATACTACAAGCGACATTCCCAAAGGAGTTAGCTTTCACTGTAGCGGATAGCTCAAACGTCAGAGCGCCCACCTTGCCTTTTTAGGCCGACTTATCGAGGGTTATCGTAATAACATTAAATACCCTTGATTAAAATCCCGGAGATGCAGACTAAATTTCTGCTCCGCTACACCCAAAACAATTTTGGATTTTTTAGGTGGTGGGTAGCCAAGTGGTTCAAGGCGCTTAACATCCTTTTTCATACCTTGCCTGCAAAGGCCGACGAATGAGGGTTATCGTTTAAAGAACGAGCATTCGCGGGTTCAAATCCCGCTCCACCACCCAATTAATTTTGATTGTTGACTTATTTTACGTGCGGGAATAGCTCAGTTTGGTAGAGCGTTAAACGGGGTAAAACCCATATTCCTTGGTTAACAAACTTGCCTGCAAAGGCCGACTTACTAAGGGTTATCGTCACTTTAAAGGTCGCTGGTTCAAATCCTGCTTCCCGCGCCAAACTTCAATTTCATCCAAAATTCATCATGTGGTGGGTAGCCAAGTGGTAAGGCATTTTATATCCTTATTCACAACCTTGCCTGCAAAGGCCGACGAATTGAGGGTTATCGTTGAAAAACATTCGCAGGTTCAAATCCTGCTCCACCACCTTCCACTTTGTGGAATCTTAAAATTGCCTGAAAAGGCCGGGAGAAGAAGCCATGAATTACAACTTCTTTACTAAAAACAAAAATACTACACCTCAAAATCAGCCTATTCCCGGACGGGAAACTGAGATGATCAAAGGACGTAGTGGCGGCTATATGTTCGATGCTGGTATTTGGAAAATGCTGCGTCGGTGTTTATTGATAGGCACAGCAAAAAGCACGTACTACGCTGGTAAACAGGAATTAACAGAAGATTTTGCTAATGTTGTCACCGAAGCCGTTGCCGAAAATCCTGGCCGCGTAGCCGAAGAAATTCTCTATGCTAGTGATGGTCGCGCCATCAATAACAGTGCGCCTATTCTAGCTTTGGTATTGCTATCAATGGGTGAAACACCAGAAGCTAAAAAGGCATTTGGTGAAATCTTCCCCCAAGTTGTCCGCACTGGTAGCCATTTCTATGAATGGTTGAACTACACCAAATCTCTGCGGGGTTTCGGTAAAGTTATCCGCGAAGCCGGGAAAAATTGGCTTTCACGGGAAGATGTCAAAGGATTGGCTTATCAACTTTTGAAATATCAACAACGTCAAGGTTTTACTCACCGTGATGCTTTGCGGTTGTTTCACGTCAACCCACCTACAGAAAATCACCGTCAATTATTTGAGTGGGTGGTGAAAGGTTGGGAAGAATTACCAGCAGATATCCCCTCAGATGCGTTAGCGCAGATTTGGTGGTATGAATGGCTGAAGCGTAACCCCAGCGAAACTCACACAGCGATTTCTCAAGGACGCTTAACCCATGAAATGGCTGCACCTGTGGGCAAAATGGATAAGCAAGCTTGGAATTTGCTATTTCAAGAAATGCCGATTGGGGCAATGTTGCGGAATTTAGGTTCTTTGACTCAATTGGAGGTTTTGCGGGCTGATGAAACCGCGAATTTGCAGCGTGTGGAAGCAGTTCTGAATAACCAAGAACATCTGCGAAAAGGTCGAATTCATCCTATTGACGTTTTGAAAGCCCTCAAAACTTATCAATCTGGAGGTAGTTTAGGACGCAGTCAGAAAACATGGCAACCAGTATCTCGCATTGTGGACATTTTAGAAAAAGCGGTGGAATTGTCTTTTGAAGTTGTAGAACCGACTGGTAAAGTGTTCATGCACGCCGTAGATATTTCTGGTTCTATGGGTAGCTTGGTTGCAGATATGGGTTTGAGTTGCTGTGAAATCGCCACGACAATGGCGTTAGTGACAGCTAAGGCTGAGAAAAATTATGAGATTCGCGGTTTTTCTACTCAGTTTAAAGATTTAGAAATTACTGCAAAGGATAGTTTTAGTTCTGCGGTTCGTAAAGCTAGTAATCAAAACTTTGGCGGAACTGATGCTGCTGTGGCTTATGACTGGATGATTAAGAATAAGTTGAAGGCTGATGTTGTCTGCTTTTGGACTGACTCGGAAAGCTGGGCAGGTAATAAGCATCCTAGTCAAGCTTTGCAGGAATACCGGAAAAAGATCAATCCTCATGTGAAGGCGGTTTATGTGACTTTAACGCCTTACCAGATTACTTTAGTAGATCCAAAAGATCCTTTGTCTTGGGATTTATCAGGATTTGATCCGAGTATTCCGCGCATCATCCAAATGTTAGCTAATAAAGTTGTGCTGTAGATTGTCTGATAAAGGATAAAGATAATTTTATCCTTTGTCTTTCCTTATAGCTGTCCCTCGTTCGCAGTAATTGGTTAAAAAAATAAATTATGAGTGAAAATAGAATAAAAGCATCAATTTTTACTCAAGCTGATAGTCTTAAATAATTACAAGAATTAATTAAAGATGGTGTTCATTATCATTATCTTTTTGGAGTAAAATTGTCCTCTAATCGATTTGTCTACATCTTTTTGGAGATAAGAGGATGAACTTACTAAAGCTTTAAGTAAATTAGGAGATGTTGTTGTTCATCAAACAGGTAGCCGTATTCGATTGACAAGTTCAGAAAATCGTGAATATCGTATTACTATTCCTATAGATGTAAAGAAATATTACTATTTTTTCATTGATTTGTCTTTGTCACTTCTCATCTGTCACTCGACAAAAACCTTGGGAAATTGGTGATTATCTGCATCACCATACTTGTTTGGTGTATTAAAAATTATATCTAAAACTACTGAACTCACACCCGACATTATCAACTTGGTGATAATGTGGTTATGGGCTGCACATTTATCAGGCCAAGATTTGACATAAAACTTCAGTAAAAATATTATATATTTGTGAAATATGCTTTAATTATTACTAAACTTGCATAAGTACATTTAACCTCAAACGCTCTTTATACAAATACGGCTAAACTATCTGTCTGACTAGAGTCCTATCTCTAATTGTTGTAAAGATATGAACTAACCTGATTTCACCTTTGCAATTGAAGACAGCTAGATTCTATCCTCCTTTAGTATTAAACTTAACCAATTGAACAGGAGGAGGAAAAGAAACTTTGATTCTCCTATCACTAACCCGTATAATTTGTTTTGGCAGCGTGTAGGTAAAAGATGGCTTGTGAACAAGGTTATACTAGGACACTCTGCCAGAGAGTCTTCTCTCTCCGCTTAAATATTAATACGTACCAGTAAATAATTCCTGCGGTTAATGAGAAAATATATTGATCGGTATCAGCCTAAATTCTACCTAAATACCTATGCTATACCTCTTTAGGAGTAAACTTGATTGATATGCAGATCGGAATGCTGTTAAGGAGTCAATTTTATTGGTAGATTTTGATCACAGGGCATCTTTGAAATAGTTGGAGGTTAAACAGGTTTAGTTATAAGTCTCTCAAATTTAATGTTTTAGCGAACTTTCTGCTTTGACAGAGGTAAGATAAAAGCTATACATGAAAACTACCTTTTATAGATATTAGCGACTTTGACAATTAAGAATTGCTATAATCTATTCTTCCATCTTACATTCTTATCTATTATTTAGGTGTAAATTTCTATGGGTTCTCCAATGAATCGTCTGTCTATTTTTGTAGATGGAAACAATATGTTCTATGCTCAACAAAAAAATGGCTGGTTTTTTGACCCGCGACGAGTGTTAGAATACTTCAAAAACGAGCAATCAGAAACGACATTGATTAATGCTTTCTGGTACACGGGATTAAAAGATCCACAAGATCAACGTGGTTTTCGAGATGCGCTAATTAGCCTGGGATATACAGTACGCACTAAAATTCTCAAAGAATACTATGATGATGTCTCTGGTCGTTACTCGCAAAAAGCGAATTTAGATATTGAAATTGTTGTAGATATGTTTAATACAGTAGACCAGTATGACAGAGTTGTCTTATTCAGCGGAGATGGCGATTTTGAAAGAGCTATAGAACTATTACGCTCAAAAAATACGCATATAACAGTTGTATCGACAGAAGGAATGATAGCTAGAGAGTTACGTAATGCTACTGATAGATATATAGACTTGAATGATATTAGAGACCAAATAGAAAAAACGGAAGGTTAGTAAAATTAACAATTATTTACAAAGCCAAGAGTTAAAAAATAAGTTTCAAGGTATTTTAAGCTCACAATCAAAACTAAACAACCCGAAACAAAAAACAAATGAGGAATCAAGCAGACAGAATTATCATTTTTGATACGACACTGCGAGATGGAGAACAGTGTCCAGGAGCGACATTAAACATTGACGAAAAGCTGATTATTGCCAAGCAATTAGCGCGTCTGGGTGTGGATATTATTGAAGCTGGTTTTGCCTTTGCAAGTCCTGGAGATTTTGAGGCAGTTAAGAAAATTGCCCAAACTATAGGTACAGAAGATGGCCCTGTAATTTGTAGTTTGGCTAGGGCAATTAAAGCAGATATCGAAGCGGCAGCAGAAGCATTAAAACCAGCAGTTCATGGCAGAATTCACACCTTTATTTCTACTTCTGATATTCACTTAGAGTATCAACTGCGGAAGTCAAGAGCAGAAGTGTTAGCGATCGCAGAGGAAATGGTAGCCTATGCTAAATCCTTCATGGATGATGTCGAATTTTCACCAATGGATGCGGCTCGTACTGATCCAGAATACCTTTATCAAGTATTAGAGAGAGCGATCGCAGCTGGTGCAACAACAGTTAACATTCCTGACACCGTAGGTTACACCACACCCAGCGAATTTGGGGACATGATTAAAGGCATTATCGAAAATGTCCCCAACATCGACCAAGCCATTATTTCCGTTCACGGCCATAACGATTTAGGTTTAGCTGTTGCTAACTTCTTAGAAGCCGTTAAAAATGGTGCAAGGCAATTAGAATGTACCATCAACGGTATTGGTGAACGGGCAGGAAATGCGGCTTTAGAAGAATTGGTCATGGCACTGCACGTCCGCAGACAATACTTTAACCCCTTCTTAGGACGGTCTGAAAATTCCGAAGCACCCCTGACAAATATTGACACCAAACAAATTTATAAAACTTCACGTCTTGTTTCTAGCTTAACGGGAATGTTGGTGCAACCAAATAAAGCCATTGTCGGGGCTAATGCCTTTGCACACGAGTCTGGTATTCACCAAGATGGAGTCTTGAAAAACAAGCTCACCTATGAGATTATGGATGCTCAATTGATTGGTTTGACAGACAATCAAATTGTCTTGGGCAAACATTCTGGGAGAAATGCTTTTGGTACTCGCTTGAAAGAATTGGGCTTTGAACTGTCAGAAACCGAATTAAATAAAGCCTTCGTCAGATTCAAAGAATTAGCGGATAAAAAGAAAGAAATCTCAGATTGGGATTTGGAAGCCATTGTTAACGATGAAATCCAACAATCACCTGCTTTGTTTCAGGTAGAGTTAGTTCAGGTTTCTTGCGGTAGCAACGCCAAACCCACGGCTACAGTTACTCTTCGCACCCCCGACGGGGGAGAATTAACCGATGCAGCTATCGGTACAGGCCCAGTAGATGCAGTTTATAAAGCCATCAATCGGGTGGTGAATGTACCTAACGACTTGATTGAATTCTCTGTACAATCGGTTACAGGAGGAATTGATGCTCTTGGGGAAGTAACCATCCGCTTGAAATATGAATCGCGTGTTTTTTCAGGTCATGCAGCCAACACCGATATCATTGTGGCATCAGCTCAGGCTTACGTAAATGCACTGAATAGGTTGTATGCAGCATTGCAACAACAAGCCAAGGAAGAGGTGACAGCATAGAAGGTGTAGAGACGTTTCATGAAACGTCTCTACATTATTTACCACCAGATATCTATTTTTGAATTAATTCCAAAGCATGACTTAATACTTCTTGTTCTTCTACCATAGCTGCTAATTCTTCAGTTTCATAACGTCCCTCATAAGCTTCTAGCGCCGCTCTTTTTAGTGATACTTGATATCCTTGTTGGAGAATTTCCAATAATTCTGTTTGATTCAAGTAAACACCACCAGATTTGCGGCGTTTGTTAATTTTATTGATTTCTCTCACTGCATTTTCAATAGATATTTCCGAAGAACGGGTAGAACGTTTTTCAGCTTTTTGTTTAATTAAATGAATAAGTAGAATTACGCCGTAACTATCAATTTTATTGATTTTATCACTGAGGCTCATTTCTTCTAATTCATCCACCAATAGTAAAGCTTCAGGAATTTTACCTTGTTCTAGAAGTTGTCTGAGTTCTAATAATTCTTCCATGTTATTTGCTGAACTTGTGATTAATAATTAATATTTATTATATTTTGAATTTATTACTAGTGCATAAGATAATCTGTTCGGAAATTAATTGCATTAAAGGAATTTCTTTAAATAATACACGGTCGTCTATAAAAGGAGTATATTTAGTTGCTTATTCAATAAGATTAAATTATGTTTTTAGATACGCCACAAAACCATATTCAGCAATAAACTTAACTTCTAATAAAAATATAAAAAGGTGTATTAGTGCAGCTACAAATTCAATTAAATCGAGGTACAGATAACTCACCAGTTAACGCCAATCTTATTGAATTATCTCAAAAGCACATCCATGATTATGAAAACTTATGGCGCGAACAGTTGCGAGTTTTTCAAGCAGAAGATAAGTTTTGGGATTGGTTATTTAAACTGGGATATATTACCAAACAAGACAACCAAGAAGGGTATGCACTGGAATCTGAAGGTTGTACTCAAGGGTTAATGATGATGGAAACTCAATTACACGGTTCACGCTCTGCAATTGGGCAAAGATTAGTATATATTCAGTACATTACCTCTGCTCCTTGGAATCGTAAAGAAATACAACGTCCACCACGATATAAAGGTGTAGGGACTGCATTATTGAGATATGCACGACTCAGAAGTGTAGAGTTAGGTTATGGTGGAAGAATTGGACTACGACTACATTCACTTCCAACTGCGGAACGATTTTATGAAAACCAAAATATGCTCAATCTTGGTATTGATGAAGAATACGAGAATCTTACATACTTTGAATATGGTATGTTACGACTACAAGAATAATGAGCGAAATTATTATGAATAATAATCAAAATGTAGCAACAGCTATTAATTTACTTTTTAACCCAGCATCTCTCCAAGAAGCAATTCAAATTGAAGATGAAACCGACTGTGACGTAACAGCAGGATTAGATTGGGGTTTAGCAATTCCCGCTTTATTGCAAAATCCTGGAATGTTTGGAAGATTGACACAGTTGCGCGTATCACTCAACCGAGAATTGTGGTTACTCCTAAAAGAATGGAATTTAGGTATAGGAGAAAAAACAGCTTTAGAAGTAGCACAGAAATGCTTGATTCAAAGACTACAATTACCTGAACCTGTAGCTTTATCAGCACTGCAAGAAATTCTTAAGCAAGATGAATTATATAATGTTGAAGAATTTATATCTAATCGGGACGTATTAAAGTCGCTTTTGAATATTTTACTATTAAATAGTGATTGGGAAGAAATAGCTGTAGCCGCTGCGAATTCAGTTCGAGAACAGGTAATTTATCAAGTAGGCGTTAATCAGATTTCCGCATAAAGGCAAGTTTCGATGACTCTAAAAAATATCCATATACTATGCTTTTAAGATTGATTAGCAATTTTATTACATAAAATATTTAAGTATGATTAAATTTGCTACCAAAACAGTTTATACTGCTAAAAGCTGTTTTTGGTCAGTATAAAGTTAATGAGTACCGATAAAACCACGGAATTACCGCTTTGGGTGCAAGATAGAGAAGTAGTGCTATCCCATGATGAGGGTGTACAATGGCGAGAAGGACAAAAGCCAGACTATTCTTTCACTAATGAATATTTGCATAAAGAAAGTAAATACAACCATCCAGAAGGTTCATTAGAAGCGATCGCTCAAAACTTAGTTCGCACCTTTGAAATGGAAGCTTCTCATAAACTGAATCCTGAACAGTGGCTTTCTATTGTTGCAGATAAGTTTAGAATGAGTAGCAACGGCGGACAACAATACACTGCACAAGAAGTTGTTAAGGAAGGAACTTATAACTTATTTATAGTTGACAACCAGCATTATTGTCCTGCGGCTGAAACCTTTGAATCTTCATTTGAATTATTTCACAAAGCCTTTCCTAATGGCTTTTTGTGGGAGTTAACAGAAGTGCTATCTGGACCTCCTAACGTTACCTTTAAATGGCGACATTGGGGAACATTTACTGGCACATATAAAGATTATGCACCCACAGGGGAAACAATAGAAATCACGGGTATGAGTATTGCTCGTGTGACGGAAGATGTAAAAATAGAATCTTTAGAGCATTATTTTGATAATAATGCCTTTTTGCAAAAATTAACCGCAGGTGGTTGTCCATTTCATTCTTAATATATATGGTAGGGGTTTAGCATTGCTAAACCCTTACTTATAAAATTACAAATATATAGATGAGATTTTATTTCTCCTAATTTAGTTGATAATTTTAATATGAATATTTCCAGTAACACTTCATTAAAAGAAATAAAAACAGCATTAAAACAAATCTGGGGTTATGATGATTTTCGTCCACCACAGGGAGAAATTGTCAAGAGTTTATTATCCCAAAAAGACGCATTAATTATTATGCCTACAGGTGGGGGAAAATCAATTTGTTTTCAACTTCCCGCACTGCTAAAAACCGGATTAACTTTAGTAGTTTCTCCCTTAGTAGCACTAATGGAAAACCAAGTTGAAGAACTCAAACAGCAAAATCAAAAAGCAGCACTTTTACATAGTGAATTATCTACATCCCAACGTCGTGCAACTTTGCAAGCTTTAGAAAAACAACAATTAAGATTATTATATTTATCACCAGAAACTTTACTAAGTCCTCCAGTTTGGGAAAGATTATCTCATCCCCAATTACAAATTAATGGAATTATCCTTGATGAAGCTCATTGTTTAGTACAATGGGGTGATACATTTCGTCCAGCTTATCGCAGATTAGGTGCAGTTCGTCCAGCGTTATTAAAATCAAAACCACCAGGAACTAAAATTAGTTTAGCAGCTTTTACAGCAACGGCTGATCCTTCAGCCCAAAAGATTATCTCTACAGTTTTACAATTACAGCAACCTGATAGTTTTAAACTTAATCCTTACCGTAATAATTTACATCTTAGTATTCGTATTGCTTGGACACCAAAAGGAAGAAAACAACAATTATTAAAATTTATTCAAAATCGACTAAATCAAACAGGTTTAATTTATGTCCGCACTCGGAAAGATAGCGAGGATTTAGCCGAGTGGTTAACAGAGATAGGATTTAATACTGCTAGTTATCATGCAGGATTAGGTGCGACAGAAAGACGCGCAGTAGAAGCAAGTTGGTTAGGTGGAAAAATACCCTTTGTAGTGTGTACCTGTGCCTTTGGAATGGGGATTAATAAAAGTGATGTGCGGTGGGTGATTCATTTTCATGCACCACATTTGCTATCTGAATATGTGCAAGAAATGGGACGTGCTGGAAGAGATGGAAAACCAGCAGAAGCGTTAACTTTAATCAGTGAACCGACCGGATTTTTAGATGCTGAAGATAAACAAAGACAGCAGTTTTTTCAAGAACAAATGTTTAAGCAACAACAAAAAGCCCAACAGTTAGTGAAAAAGTTACCAAAACAAGGAGAAGTAACATCTGTAACGCGACAATTTCCTGATGCTGCAACGGCGCTTTCTTTACTTCATAGTACTGGACAATTGCAGTGGCTTGATCCTTTTCATTATGCGATTTCTAGAAACTCTGGAAGTCAGCCACAAATGCAATTACAAGCTGCTAAACAAATGAGTGAATATTTGAATACTAAAAAGTGTCGTTGGCAATTTTTGTTAAATGCTTTTGGTTTTAGTCAAGACGTAGGGGTGGGGTCTCCCCACCCTTGGCGTTGTGGACATTGTGATAATTGCAAAAATTAGTCAGTTGGTATCGCTCACTTTGTATCTTAAAACAATGGTAGACTGGCGCAATAAAATTTTATTTGTGTGTACATTATTGTACGCCTAAAATGCTATAATCTAAATTCAGGATGTTCGCTAAATCGCCAAGATGTTAGAAACCTCTTCACCCAAAGACAGTAGACTTGACTTGAGGGTTACACAAGAGCAAAAAGAACTCTTAGAACAAGCAGCAGCCCTTAAAGGAGTTTCCTTGAGTGCGTATACTCTTTCTCATCTGCTTCCCATTGCTAGACAGGAAATAGATTCTCATGAAAGACTAGTTTTATCAAGTCGTGATAGAGATTTATTTATGTCTGTAATGGAAAATCCTCCACAACTCAAGGGAAAACTCAAAACTACCCTGAAAAAGTTTCGGGATAAATATGACAAATAGTGAGGGGAGATTGAATTTTCTAACTATTGAGAAGAAATATAGAAAGGATTCCTTTAGAAACAATTTCTAAAGAGTTAGAATTTTAACAATTTCAACATTTATATGCAGTAACTTTATATCAGAATATCAAAGATTCTAAAATACGTTTTAATCTTTGAATAAAGTCTTGTTGCTGCGCCTGTAAAACTTTTTGCCAAGTAAGTTCTGTCATGATTGATTCTGAACTGAAATCGTTGGTTCATTTCAAAGAATTATCAAGGGCGGGGAAACCCCGCCCCTACGTTAAAATTGCTGTAAAAAGCGCAAATCGCTATTATACAAACGGCGAATATCATCAATTTGATGTAAAACCATTGCAAAACGTTCTACACCAAAACCAGCAGCAAAACCACTATAAACTTCAGGATCATAACCTACTGATTTAAGTACATTGGGGTCAACCATACCGCAACCCATGACTTCCAACCAGCGGCCATTCCACTGCAAATCAACTTCCGCAGAAGGTTCGGTAAAGGGGAAATAACTAGCACGGAAACGAATTGGTAAATCACCAAACATCGCTTGTAAAAATATCTTCACAGTACCTTTCAAATCTGTAAAAGTTAGCCCTTCATCAACAGCTAACAATTCAATTTGATGGAAAACTGCCGAGTGAGTTGCATCTACATCATCTCTTCGATAAACTCGTCCTGGGGCGACAATTTTAATCGGTGGTTCTTCCTTTTCCATGTAGCGAATTTGCACCGATGAAGTATGAGTCCGTAGCAAATTACCATCTGGTAAATAGAAAGTATCCTGCATATCACGGGCTGGATGGTCTTGAGGAGTATTAAGAGCCTCAAAATTGTAGTAATCTGTTTCCATCTCCGATCCTTGGGCTACGGTGTAACCCATACCGACAAAGATATCCAAAGCTTGGTCAATGATACCATTGAGGGGATGAATGCGACCTTGGGGACGGTAAATACCGGGCATAGTCACATCTAAAGTTTCAGACTCTAGCTGTGCTTCAATTTGAGCAGATTCTAAAATGGTGCGTTGTTGGTCAAGAGAGTTTTGGATAGCTTCTTTAACTGTATTAGCGATCGCGCCAATTTTGGGACGCTCCTCCGCACTCATTTGTCCCATGCTGCGTAACAGCGCACCCAATTGACCTTTTTTGCCCAAATAGTTAACTCGCAGTTCTTCCAGGCGTTCCAGGGTATCAGCAGATGCGATCGCTGCTTCTCCTTCTTGGCGCAATGCTAAAAGTTGATCCTCTAAATTGCTAGTCATTGGTCATTATCTTTAGTTATTACTCATCAAAAAAGGGAACAGCGAATAGAGAACAGAGAACAAAATTTCCTATTTCCTGTACCTTCACTTTCGTGGCAGGTTTCAGGTGGACTATGAAACCCTATTTGAAACCCCCTGTTCCCTGTTACCTCTTTAATAGTCTATAGTCCAAAGTTATGGACTGGAGAAGAAATAAGCTTTGTAATGTGCCATTAATAAACTAGACTATTTCTCTTTTTAGCAGTTTAGAGGTATTTTTTATTCTTTACTTGTGACCGCAGACACTGACAAGCGACCCTTAACTGATGAATATCGAAGTATGAAATTACTAATTAGCAACGATGACGGCATTTACGCACCGGGTATCCGTACCTTAGCTAACTGCTTGGCAGCAGCGGGTCATGAGATTACAGTCGTTTGCCCAGATCGAGAAAGATCAGCAACAGGACACGGACTAACCTTACATCAACCAATTCGCGCCGAAATGGTTGAATCACTTTTTCATCCAGCCATCAAAGCATGGGCTTGTGATGGTACACCTTCCGATTGTGTAAAATTGGCATTATGGGCATTATTAGATTCTCCTCCTGACCTAGTGCTATCAGGCATTAATCAAGGTGCCAATTTAGGAACAGAAATTCTTTACTCTGGAACTGTTTCAGCCGCAATGGAAGGTGTGATCGAAGGCATTCCCAGCATTGCCTTAAGTTTAACCAGTCATACACACAAAGACTTTCACCCAGCTGCGAACTTTGCCAAAATCTTAGTTGATCAACTAGTAGCAGAACCTCTTCCAGGCTTGATGTTGCTGAACGTCAATATTCCTCCCATCCCATCGGAAGAAATTGCAGGTGTCACTTTTACTCGCCAGGGAGTGCGCCGCTACGTTGATGTTTTTAACAAAAGAGTAGATCCACGAGGAAAAACTTACTACTGGTTAACAGGAGAGGTGGTGGAGGACATAGAACCGCCCACAGAGTTGAATTTACCGTTAAACATTCCTACGGATGTCCAGGTTATCCGTGAAAACTACATCAGTATTACCCCATTGCAATACAATCTTACTTATGCCAATGCACTGCAACAATTATCGAAACGGGAATTTAAACTTCCGTAAATTTTTGGTTTTCTGGCCAGATACCAACCTAAATTAAATTCATGTCCGCACAATTTAAGCTATAAAGTTAGGAGATATATTGAGATTATTGAATAAGTATAAACTCTAGTGTCTAAGAAAGTGGTATACTTCAGTACATCACTTCTGATTTACCAAAAAGTTCTTAAAAAGAGTATGCTATTTTACCAAAAATTACTTAGTAACAACGGTAGTAAGGCAGCATAAACTAAAAAAAATAAGATCCATTGCTTTGAATTTATCGCCCGCTCAGTCCAGCAACCAACACCCATGTCTAGGATAGAGAACCAATTTACCGTACAATTTTGGGGCGTCAGGGGCAGCATCCCCTGTCCAGGTCTAAAAACCGTCCGTTACGGGGGTAACACCCCTTGCATAGCAATGCAAGCTGGCGGTAAACGCTTAATTTTTGATTGTGGTACAGGAGTTCATGTTTTGGGGCAATCTTTATTAGCCCAAATGCCCGTAGAAGGCCACATATTCTTTACTCATTGCCACTGGGATCATATGCAGGGGTTCCCTTTCTTTACCCCAGCATTTATCAAAGGTAATAAATTTAATATTTATGGAGCGATCGCACCAGATGGCTCGACAATTGAGCAACGGCTCAATGATCAGATGCTGCATCCCAACTTTCCCGTACCCTTGCAGATCATGCAAGCCAACTTAAATTTTTACAACATTAAAGCGGGGCAACCAATCGAAATCGATGACATTTTCATAGAAACCGCACCTTTAAATCACCCAGGTGAAGCCGTAGGATATAGAGTTAACTGGCGAGGTGGTTCTGCTGTTTACATCACAGATACTGAACATTTTCCCAATAAATTGGATGAAAATGTCCTGTGGCTATCACGGGATGCCGATATCTTGATTTACGACTCCACCTATACAGATGATGAATACTATTCTCCAAAATCACCGAAAATTGGTTGGGGACATTCCACGTGGCAAGAAGCTGTAAAAATAGCACAAGCTGCCAACGTCAAAACCTTGGTGATTTATCACCATGACCCCGCCCACAACGATGATTTTTTAGATAATGTCGGCAAAGAAGCAGTTGAGAAGTTTCCTGGTGCAATCATGGCACGAGAAGGATTAGTACTTCAGGTTCCAGTCTTAGATCCTTTAACAGAATCTTTTCCCGTCAGTAAGTCAGTGTAATTCGTAATTGATAATGCGTAGTAAAGATTCTAAATTGCAGGGATTCATAGATTTTAGATTAAATTGGTGATCAGGAGCTTTCAGCGCCAGAGCCTACTTGTTACTTAGATGGCGACAACTGGTAGACTAGCTTTGTATTGGCACCAGCAGTCCAAAACAGCCTCTAGATGCCTGTCTAAGGGCTGAATGTAGGTAAAAAACTCAGGGGCTTATATTTCCCCTCACAGGGTTGCCGAGCGCTGATAGCTAAGATAAACCTAAAAATCCCAGAATCCACGTGCTAAATTTGTCTCAAAATGGGTGTTCTGTGTGGGTTGCTTCCTCGACCGAATTGGCTCTGACACCAACTGCTGTTGCGCTTGGAAAATTTGATGGTGTTCATCTTGGTCATCAGAGGGTAATCCAACCAGTTTTGCAGTCAATTGGGAGTGAAGAAGGTTGGGGAAATGGGGAGAAATTACCAGAAAGCTTACCCATTAATCCCGCTGACTCATCAACTCTGGCATCACCCCAAAAACGTGCGTACTCAACAGTTGTCACTTTTGATCCCCATCCACATGAGTTTTTTACAGGCCAACCCCGTGCCTTGTTAACACCGCTGGATGAAAAAGTTCAACAGTTGCGATCGCTTGGGGTAGAACAACTGGTATTATTGCCCTTCGATAAAGAACTATCAGCCCTATCACCTGAAGAATTCGTCGAAAAAATTCTTGTCCAACAACTGCAATGTCAACGAATCAGCGTTGGTCAGGATTTCTGTTTTGGTAAAAAGCGCACGGGAACTGCCCAAGATTTACAAATACTCGCCGCCAAATACAAGATACCCGTAACCATCGTTCCCATCCAAACTGATACAAACGATTTACCCGCAAATGGTAGAAGCCTGAATATTACTTCAAGTGAAGACCATCGCATTAGCACTTCATTAATTCGCCAAACTTTACAAGAAGGTGATATTCAACGGGCCACTCGCTTATTAGGTAGACCTTACACCCTGACAGGATTAGTTATCCCCGGTCAACATTTAGGTAAAACCATCGGCTTTCCTACCGCTAACCTCCAACTACCAAAAGACAAATTTTTACCCCGTCAAGGAGTTTATGCAGTTCGGGTTATCATCCTCAGCGAAACTTCAGATACGCCTCCTACTCAGAACTTAGGTGTAATGAATATCGGCAATCGCCCCACTGTCAACGGTACTTATTGCTCCGTAGAAGTACATTTGTTAGATTGGTCTGCTGATTTATACGGTAAAAACCTAGTTGTGCAACTAGTAAAATTTTTGCGTCCTGAACAAAAATTCCCTTCTCTCGAAGCCCTAAAAACCCAAATTCAACTTGACTGCACCGTAGCCAGAGAAATTTTGAGTACAGAATGCTGAATTGGTAATGTTAATAGGGAACAATGTATATAGAAGAAGGTGACAGGTGACAGGTGACAGGTGACAGTGAAGAGGAAATAGGTAAGAAGTAATATGTTATTCTCCCAACCTCCCAACCTCCCAACCTCTCCAGTCTCCAGTCCCTAGTCCCCAGTCCCTAATACCTAGTAAGCATGAGAGAAAAAATTGACGCTTTAACGCAAAATCTGGCTCGTACCATTGTTGGCAAAAATGAAGCAGTACGCTTAGTGCTAGTTGCTTTGCTGGGTGGTGGTCATGCCCTACTAGAAGATGTTCCTGGAGTTGGTAAAACCCTGCTGGCCAAATCTCTAGCGCGATCGCTTGATGGTAAATTTCAAAGGATACAATGTACTCCCGATTTACTGCCAACAGACATCACCGGCACTAACATTTGGAACCCAAAAAGCGGCGAATTTACTTTTCTCCCTGGGCCAGTATTTGCCAATGTTCTGCTATCTGATGAAATCAACCGTGCCACCCCACGCACCCAGTCAGCTTTACTGGAAGTAATGGAAGAGTATCAAGTCACAGTTGATGGTGTCTCTCGTCCCGTTCCTCAGCCTTTCTTTGTCATTGCTACCCAGAACCCCATCGAGTACCAAGGCACATTTCCCCTGCCAGAAGCACAAATGGATCGGTTTATGCTGTCTTTGAGTTTGGGCTATCCCTCAGAGTCAGAAGAACTACAAATGTTGCAAAGTATTCAGCAGCGTCTACAAGTTGATGATTTACAACCTTGTATTACCTTGGCAGAAGTTGCTCAGTTACGCCGACTTTGTTCTCAGGTACAAGTGGAACCCTCCTTGCAACAATACATCCTGGAATTAGTGCGGACAACGAGACAGGATGAAGAAATCACTCTCGGCGTTAGTCCTCGTGGTAGTGTGGCATTACAAAAAGCTACCCAAGCACTAGCTTTTATCTCCGGCAGAGATTACGCTCTTCCTGATGATGTCAAGTTTCTCGCGCCTTACGTTCTGTGTCATCGTCTCATTCCTAGAGGTGGACGCAATGCTAAAACTGTAGTTGAGCGATTATTGCGATCTGTGCCGATTCCTTAAAATATCATTGGTACAAAGTATAAAAAAATCTCTTAGTAGGAAAAATCCATGTTTGGTAAAAAGCAGCCAGAACAACCAAGCCAATCCCAAAGCATGAGCGGTGTAACAGCTACTGGTGCTGTAATTGGACAACAACAAGCAGGACGTGATGCCCAGCAAAATCAATCAGGGAAACTGGAAACACAGCAGGAAATCACTCATACAGATGTAGTTAAACAATTAGAAAATCTGGAAATAGCCGTAAAAGCTGCAACACTGACTCAAGATGAGAAAGATGAACTGCTGGACTATTTGCGACCTGCCAAGCGCGAAGCAGCCAAAGATGGTGTGAATAAAGACATGGTGGGGCAGTACCTGAAACCTGTCAGTGAGACGTTGAAAACCATGAAAGACACTACAGAAGCCGGAAAGAGCCTGTGGACAACTGGACAGGAAGTTTTTGGAGCGATCGCACCCTGGCTAGGAGCGGCTGCAAAACTGATTGGAATGTAGAGACATTTATGAGAGTTATCTATCGGTTGCAGTACCCTTAGACCTCTCTCCTTGTAGGAGAGAGGCTTTCAATTCTCCCCATTCCCTTGTAGGGAAGAGGGTTGGGGGGTTAGGTCTGTATTTCTCCACTGCTAAAAGACATCTGGTGCAATTTGGGTGTGGGTAATGGGTTCACAAGATCAAAATATTGATAATAGCTCACTTGAAAATAGTGAGGTTCAGCAGACTCAAGCAGGGCGAGATGCAGTTAGTTTTCAAAATAGCCAAGATAACCAAGTCACTATTAATAACATTATCTTGCGGCTGTTTGGCAACTCAGAACCACAAAAGGTTGATTGGGAATGGGGAAAGTTATTACTAGAAAAAAAGCAGTTACCTGATATTCGTCAACGCTTGACTGATACCTTGGGAAAGAAACGCATTTCTATAAATATATCTTTTGCAGAACAACTATCTTGGGTAAATCGCACTTTGCAGATTAATGGTCAAGATTACGGAAATCTTGATGCTAATAAACTACTGATTGAGACTTATGGACGGGATGATATTGCCGGAAAATTGCTGATTTTAGGAGCGCCGGGAGCCGGGAAAACTACAGCATTATTGAGTTTAGCAGAGCAGTTAGTTTGCGGTGCGCTAGAAAATCCCAAAACTGTAATTCCCGTTATCTTTGAGCTTTCCACTTGGCGCGATGATAACCAAAGCATTGAGCAATGGCTAATTGAGCAACTTTATGAACTACACGGGGGAAACCGCAAATATAAAATTTATGAACGCTGGTTAGAACAACAAGTTTTATTACCTCTGCTAGATGGGTTAGATGAACTGGGACTAGAAAGACAGAAAAAATGCACCATCAAACTCCAGGAATTTGCCCAGAATTATCCTCATGTTTTAGTCTGCTGTCGTCTCAAAGAATTTGAAGCGGTAGACCTGAAGCTAAAAACTCTCAGAGGTGCGGTGTGTCTTCAACCTTTATCGGATATCCAAATTCAAGATTATCTCCATAGCCTAAATCGCTCAGAATTATGGTCAGTGATTCAGAAAAATTCTGACTTGGAAAAGCTGTTAGAACTGACTTCAGAGGGTGATCCGGGTTTGTTACGCGTGCCGTTATTTGTTAAGCTGGTTGTTGATGTATATGACCCAGAACAACCCATTAGCAGCAAAGTAGACTTATTAGAGAAGTATATTGATCGTCAGTTATCCATAGATACCCGTGAGCAAGACCGCCGCAAAGAAAAAGCACAGGGTAAATGGGCATATAAAAAAGTGGAAAACGAACCCCACTGGAGACAAACTCGCAAAACTCTCAGTTGGATAGCAAGGCAATTGCAAGCTAACAACACAGTGGAGTTACTAATTGAGCAAATGCAACCGAGTTGGCTTGAGTCTAAATCTTTACGGAGGCGCTATCGGCTGATTTTTGGGCTGATTTTTGGGCTGATTTTTGGGCTGATTCTCGGGCTGATTTTTGGGCTGATTTTTGGGCTGAGTTTCGGGCTGATTTTCGGGCTGATTTTCGGGCTGATGGTCGGGCTGACTTCCTGGCTGATTTTGGGGCTGATTGGAGGGCTGATTTTGGGGCTGATTGGAGGGCTGATTGGAGATTTCAACAAGATTGAACCTGTAGAATCGTTTCAAATTCCCATGTCTCGCTCAGAGAGACAAAAAATGTTCAATGTTTTTTGTAAAAAGCTGATTTTCCATCTGACTTTCGGACTGATTTTCGGGCTGACTGGATGGCTGATTTTGGGGCTGACTTTCGGGCTGATTTTCGGGCTGACTGGATGGCTGATTTTCGGGCTGACTTTCGGGCTGACTTTCGGGCTGATTGAAGGGGTGTTTTACGGACTAAAGCAAGAATTAAAGGTGAGATCACTTCCTAATCAGGGAATTTGGAATTCATTAGGAAGTATGCTTTGGATAACCGCATTAAGCTATCCTTGTATGCTAATTCTAGTCTTTAATCTGGTTAATCTTATATATTCCAATTATACAAAAGTGGTAATAACACAAGAATATTGTTTATTATTCGGACTATTTGGGGCAATAGTAAATGGCTTTTCAATGGGAGGTGGAAGAGTCTGTTTGAAGTACCTTGCCCTACGCTTCGTTCTTTGGCAAAGTGGTATACCTTGGAATCTTGCCCGCTTCCTTAACTACTGCGTTGAGAGGCGCTTACTTTTGCGTGTTGGTGGCCGTTACCGCTTCCTGCACAGAGAACTTCTCGACCATTTTGCTCAGTCCAGTAATCCCTGAGCTTGCATATTATCATTAGCAATAAGCGCAACATCCTGTGAGTCTGAGGATAAATGAAATATAATCAGGATATACAGCACATTGCATATCTATTAGGTACAATAACCAACAAGCTTTGTAAAATAAGAGTTTTCAAGCTGAATTTGGTGTAAATTACTCAACGGTAAAAATTACATTATGAATACCCAATTAGTAGAATCTATCGCTCAAATTATCCTCTCTCTATCTCCAGCAGAAAGACAGCTTTTAGAAAGTAAAGTTAATCAGGTAAAATCATCTTCACTATCTGTCAATTCAACACAACAAGATATCTCAGATTTAGAACAAAGTTTAAAGAATTTTGAGACAAAATATAAAATGTCTTCTAGCGAATTCTATCAAAAATTTCAAGCAGGACAATTAGGAGATGAAATAGATTTTTTTGAATGGAGTGTATTTTATGAAATGTGGATAAATGCTCAACAATATATCCACAATAAATAATAAATTTAATACAATAGCATAGTTAACCGATGGAATTACAAGATTATATTAATACGGTAAAAATCAAGTTAGCAACAAGTCGCATCATTATCAAAATATCAATTGTGGAAGAAAAAATTTTATTTGATCGGGGATATTTCCGAGCTAGATTAACTTTAGTAAATAATGATTTTTTAGAAATAGCAGAATCCTTTACCGTTATTAACGGACATTTTGTCACCCTGGGTTATCGTTATCAGTGGATGAATGAAGAAAAGCAAAATTTAAGAAAACGCTGGGATAATGTGCAACATTTTCCAGATTTACCTAATTTTCCCCATCATGTTCATATAATAGAAGAATCTAATGTAGAAGCTAGTGAATCTCGTAATATTCTAGAATTAATTGAACTCATTGAAAAAGAATTAATTTAATTAAGTTTAAAAAATAAACCCTGTTAATAAATCATAAATGATGCAATTAAATGTTATACATTGTATATTAGGTATGCAAAATACTAGATATCTAACTTCAAGCAATTAAACTAATGTCTACTTTATTTAAACATAAATCATCCCATCCAAAACTGAAACGCCAACTGCTGATTGTGATGCTAGTTATTTTTGCTTGGAGTATAGCCATAGGATTCATACTAGGTTTAGCCACCAGCACCCAAGCAGCAAAACCCACCCCCTCAATTGGAACTGTTGACGTAGTACCTGCACAATACCAACTAGGGCAAGAATTATATTTAGAAAACTGCGCCAGCTGTCACATTGGTATCCCACCAGCAGTTTTACCTACCCAAACATGGAAAAATCTTCTGGAAGACTCCCAGCACTATGGCGTACAACTTAAGCCTTTAATCGATCCGCCGCGCATTTTAGTGTGGAAGTACCTTTCAACTTTCTCTCGTGTGCAGCTACAAGACGAAACAACACCCTATCGCGTCAATGATTCCCGTTATTTTAAAGCTTTACATCCTGGTATCAAATTACCCAATCCTGTAAGCATGAGTAGTTGTGTCAGTTGTCATATTGGTGCTGATAAGTATGACTTCCGCAGTCTGACACCAGAGTGGGAGTAGGAGTAGGGATTGGGAAGATGGGGAGATGGGGAGATGGGGTGACGCGGTGACACGGAGACGCGGAGAAATAATTACCTTCTGTCCCCTGCCCCCTGCCCCCTGCCCCCTGCACCCTGCACCCTGCCTCCAATGCCCCATCTAGCGGCAAAATGATACTATGAAGGCAATTTAAAATAAGATATAAGTTAAAACCAATCATTTATTTAGGTGATTGGTTTGTTTTTATTCTGTTTTTGAGTTAATTCTGGTTTTTCACCCATCCACAAGCAAAATGGCTGGGTTAGGTTAAATGTCTATAATCAAATAACCAAAGCTTTAATCTCCATTCCCCTTGATTTAGTTCTATAAACTGCCATGCTAAAACTTTTGTTGGGCGATCCCAACGCTCGTAAGCTTAAAAAATACCAACCTGACATTACAGAAATTAACCTTTTAGAGGAAGAAATTAAGGCGCTCTCTGATGAAGACTTAAAAGGTAAAACCATCGAGTTTAAACAGCGTCTGGCTAAAGGCGAAACACTAGATGATATCTTACCTGAAGCTTTTGCCCTTGTCCGGGAGTCAGGACGGCGAGTGCTGGGGTTACGGCACTTTGATGTGCAACTCTTAGGTGGGATAATTCTCCACACTGGGCAAATTGCCGAAATGAAAACCGGTGAAGGTAAAACTTTGGTTGCTACCTTACCGAGTTATTTAAATGCCCTAACTGGTCAAGGTGTACACGTTATTACCGTTAATGATTACCTGGCACGTCGGGACGCGGAATGGATGGGTCAGGTACATCGGTTCTTGGGGTTAAGTGTGGGGCTAATTCAGTCCACCATGACCCCCACTGAACGCCAAAAAAACTATGCTTGTGATATTACTTATGTCACCAACAGTGAGATAGGCTTTGACTATCTGCGGGATAACATGGCGACATCGATGGCGGATGTGGTACAACGCCCGTTTAATTATTGCGTTATTGACGAGGTAGACTCGATTTTAGTTGATGAGGCGCGGACACCGCTGATTATTTCTGGGCAGGTGGAAAGACCGACAGAAAAGTACTTAAAAGCGGCAGAAATTGCTTTTACTCTCAAAAAAGATGAGCATTACGAAGTCAATGAAAAAGATCGTAACGTTCTGTTGAGTGATGAAGGCTTTGCAGAAGCAGAAAATCTTTTGAATGTGACAGATTTATTTGACCCAGAAGATCCTTGGGCGCATTTTGTGTTTAATGCGATTAAAGCTAAGGAATTGTTTCTTAAGGATGTGAATTATATTGTCCGTAATGATGAAGTTGTCATTGTCGATGAATTTACAGGTCGGGTACTGACGGGACGACGCTGGAGTGATGGTTTACACCAAGCGGTTGAAGCGAAGGAACACGTAGAAATTCAGCCAGAAACCCAAACTTTAGCCACAATTACCTATCAAAACTTGTTTTTGCTGTATCCCAAGTTGGGGGGAATGACGGGAACTGCAAAAACTGAAGAAGTCGAGTTTGAAAAGATTTACAAACGGGAAGTAACTATTATTCCCACCAATCGGGTGAGAAGACGGGAAGACCTGTCTGATATGGTATTTAAGACCGAAGCGGGCAAATGGAATGCGATCGCTCAAGAATGCGCCCAAATGCACGAAAATGGTAGACCTGTGTTAGTGGGAACCACCAGCGTTGAAAAATCTGAACTTCTCAGCCGACTCTTGAAGGAAATCAACATTCCCCATGAGTTACTCAACGCTAGACCAGAAAACGTGGAACGGGAAGCAGAAATTGTCGCCCAAGCCGGACGCAGGGGCGCTGTAACTATTGCTACGAATATGGCGGGAAGAGGTACGGATATTATTCTCGGTGGTAACTCTGAGTATATGGCGCGGTTGAAGTTGCGAGAATACTTTATGCCCCGCATCGTCAGCCCAGAAGATGAAGATATTTTTAGTATGCAAAGGGCTTCTGGACTACCTATGGGTGGTAGTGGTGGTGGTCAAGGTTTTGTTCCTGGTAAAAAGGTGAAAACTTGGCGGGCTTCCCCGGAAATTTTCCCTACCCAGTTGACAAAAGAGACAGAACAGCTTTTGAAAGAAGCGGTAGAAGTGGCTGTAAAAGCTTACGGTGAGCGCAGTTTGCCGGAGTTGGAAGCCGAAGAAAAGGTAGCTGTAGCGGCAGAAAAAGCACCTACAGATGACCTGGTAATTCAGAAATTGCGGTCAGCTTACCAAAGCATTAAGAAGGAGTATGAAGTATTCACCAGCACTGAACATGATGATGTGGTGAATAGAGGCGGTCTGCACGTGATTGGCACAGAACGTCACGAGTCACGGCGGATTGATAACCAATTGCGTGGACGGGCGGGAAGACAAGGTGATCCAGGAACGACAAGATTCTTCCTCAGTTTAGAGGATAACTTATTACGGATCTTTGGGGGCGATCGCGTTGCCGGCTTGATGAATGCGTTCCAAGTAGAGGAAGATATGCCGATTGAGTCGGGTATGTTAACCCGCAGCTTAGAAGGCGCACAGAAAAAGGTAGAAACCTATTACTACGACATCCGCAAACAGGTGTTTGAGTATGACGAGGTGATGAATAACCAACGTCGGGCTATCTATGCAGAACGTCGCCGCGTTTTGGAAGGTCAAGACCTCAAGGAACAGGTAATTAAATACGCTGAAAAAACGATGGACGACATCGTTGATTATTACATCAACCCTGATTTACCTTCGGAAGAATGGGAGTTAGAAAAGTTGGTGGATAAGGTGAAGGAGTTTGTTTACCTGTTGGCTGATATGCAAGCTAGTCAGTTGGAGGATATGGGAGTACCGGAAATTAAGGCTTTTCTCCATGAACAAGCGCGGATTGCTTATGATATGAAGGAAGCGCAAATTGACCAAATTCAACCAGGATTAATGCGTCAAGCGGAACGGTTCTTTATTCTCCAACGCATAGATACTTTGTGGCGTGAACATCTGCAACAAATGGATGCTTTGCGTGAGTCGGTTGGTTTGCGTGGTTATGGACAAAAAGACCCTCTGATTGAGTATAAGAGTGAGGGTTATGAGTTGTTCTTGGATATGATGGTGAATATCCGCCGTGATGTGGTTTATTCGCTGTTTATGTTCCAGCCACAGGCGCAGCCTACTGTGCAGACTTCTGAGATGGTTTAAGAAAGATTTTTTTCACGCAGAGACGCAGAGGCGCAGAGAGTTTCTTTCTGCGTCTTTTGTTTTTTGGTGAGAAGGGGAGGAATGAACCGCGAAGGCGCAGATACGCAAAAGTTTGGAGTAATTTTGACCGTTTATTGGCATTTCAGCTACAAATGTAGTATAGTTGTATTTATTGGTTATATTCACTTACTAACAAAACCTTTATGGCTCAAACTGTCAATGTAGCTTTCGATGAATTTTTAAAAGATTATGTAAACCTAGATATAAAAGACACTGCAAAGGCTAGAAATAGCAGAGATTGGCTTATAGAAGAGCAAATACATTCGTTTCCTTATAAAGATCTATACTTTCCACGTTTCTATTCAGAGAAAGATATTTATTTTGGTTCTTTTGCCAGACGTACAAAAAAGAGACCACTTGATGATATTGATATTATGATTGCTTTGAGTGCTGAAGGGTCAACTTACTATGAGTATACTAATGGTGTAATTGAAATGTATGTACCTGATTCTGCCTACAAATTAAAAATGCTTTGTAATGATGATACAAATACACTCAATTCACGAAAAATTCTGAATAAATTTAAGTATTTACTTAGCAAAGTTCCACAATATCAAGAAGCTGACATTAAAACGAATTTAGAAGCTGTTACACTTAAATTAAAGTCTTACACCTGGAATTTTGACATTGTACCCTGCTTTTTTACCAATCCAGAATTATCTGGTAGAACTTATTATTTGATTCCAGATGGTAAAGGCAATTGGAAAAAAACAGACCCCAGAATTGATAGATATAGAGTGACTGAAGTAAATCAAGCTCATAATGGCAATGTTTTAAATGTAATAAGATTAATGAAATTTTGGAATAAAAGGCAAACCATGCCATCAATGGGTTCATGGCAGCAAGTCATCAATCGTAGAATTCCATCTCAAGAACTAGAAAGGGAATCATACATTCTACAAAATCAAATTTATGATAACCGTCGTCTTAGTCCATTAATTTTTGACTGGCTATACTCTCGATTAAAAAAACAAAATGAAGAACAAATGAATAAAGGTGCGGAAGTGTTGATTAAAGAATTGCTTCAAACTCCATAGACATTCTTTGCATAGCTTGTATAATACAACTATCAGTCAAGAGGTCTGACCTTTTCAGATCGTGGTAGCAAGGTCTACCCTTGACTGACTTTGATTTCCCAAAAACACAGTATTTAACAATGCTAGGAAGAAAATGTTATGACTACATCTATTGCTGACCAAGTTATTGAACAATTAAAAATAATGCCTCAAGACTTGCAATATGAAGTCCTGGCATTTGCCCGCAGTTTGACAAAATCAAAAATCAAAGGTGTTCCCGGTAAAGAATTACTAAAATTTGCAGGTTCAATACCCAAAGAAGATTTACAGCTAATGAGTGAAGCCATAAAACAAGATTGTGAACAGGTTGACTTTGATGAATGGTAGATACTTGCTCGATACTAATATCATTATTGCTTTCTTTGCTGATGAAATAGTAATCAAAAATAACCTTGCACAAGCAAATGAAGTTTTCATTCCCAGTATTGCAGTCGGGGAATTGTGTTATGGTGCGAGAAAATCTGGACGCTCAAAAGAAAATTTAGAACGGATTGAAGAATTTATTGCTAATAATACTGTACTTGAATGTAATGCAGAAACATCACGAAAATACGGTGAGATAAAAAACCAGCTACGGTTAAAAGGTCGTCCATTACCTGAAAATGATATTTGGATTGCTGCTATAAGTCTTCAATATAATCTAATTTTAGTTACACGCGATGCTCATTTTCAGGAAGTCGAAAATTTACAAACAGTTTCTTGGATATAGCACGCAAATTAGAAGATAAAAAGAAATAATCATGACAGAAAATATAGAAATAAAAACCAGCAGCGGTAACGTATTTGCTGATTTAGGTTTACCCAACCCAGACGAAATGCTAGTAAAAGCAGAACTAGCACGAAAAATCAGTAATGCTATCACTGCACGTCATATCACCCAAGCAGAAGCGGCTGAATTATTAGGAATTGATCAGCCAAAAGTTTCTGCTTTAATGAGAGGAAGACTTACAGGCTTTTCTCTAGAAAGAATGTTTAAATTTCTGAATACTTTGGGAATTGATGTGGAAATTACAGTCAAACCTAAATCGAGAGATAATGCACGGATAACTGTAGTTTAATTTGTGCTTCTGAAAATTCAAAATCCAAGGAAGAAATATATGACTACTTTAGCGAAAGAATTATTAAGCACATTTGATAGTTTACCAGAATTAGAAAGACTAGAAATAGCTCTAGAGATTTTGAAACTGGTTACAAATTTAGACTTTCCACCTTTATCAGATGAATATTTAGTTGGGAATGCTGAAGAACTTTTTTTAGAATTAGATCAATACTAAACATATAGTAACAGCTTATGACTTCCATTAATTTACAATTATCATCTGATTTGATTAACGAAGGTGAGCAAGCAATTCGTAAAGAATTAGCTTTACAATTGTATGAGCAAAATATCTTTACCTTTGGACAAGCGCGACGTTTAGCTAATTTATCTGTTTGGGAATTTCAGCAACTTTTAGGAACAAGAAAAATTGAACGACATTATAGTGAAGTTGATTTATTGGAAGATGTCAAGACTATTATTGAATCCTAACTAATTGATATAGAATTTCCTAGTTGGTGAAGTACAAAATCATCTGCGTTTATCTCCGTCCATCTGCGTTTAATTATTACAGCTTGTACCTCATGTGAATCAGGGCTATATAAATGAAAAAGCTATTATTCCTCTGTAGCCAAAATAAACTCCGCAGCCCTACCGCTGAAGCTGTATTCTGTGAATATCCAGGATTAGAAGTAGAATCCGCAGGTTTAGACAGAACCGCCCAAATCCCAGTCTCTACAGAAGCTATAGAATGGGCTGATATCATCTTTGTGATGGAAAAGTCCCATAAAAGCAAACTATCTAAGAACTTCCAACCCTTTCTCAAAGGTAAAAGGGTAATTTGTTTAGATATCCCTGATGAATATGAATATATGCAAGCAGATTTAATTGAGCTATTAAAGCGTAAGGTTTTGCCACTATTGGGAACATAATAGGTGTTTATGTCCCTACCTTTTAACTGGAATATTTATTAAGTATTGTTTCCACAACTTCTCCACAATGTTGGTCTAAATTAGAACTGTAAAGGTACTGCGGTCATTCCTGGAGTTAGTTGATTTGCTTTGAATCGACCATCGCTAACCGTAGTCATCATTATCCTAATTAACTTTTTAATTGAGACAAGAGATGAATAATCTAAAAATTATAGAATCTGGTAGGTGTTTTCAAGAATTACAAATTTGTACACAACTGCAATATAACGGACAGTTAAATATTAGGAATTCAGAAGGAAAAAAATGGATTTTCTATTATCGTCTAGGACAGCTAGTTTGGGCAACAGGAGGAAATCATCCATCTCGACGGTTACGGAGAAATTTAGCTAAATATTGCCCCTATCTTGATATTAGTAGATTAAACTTAGCTCCTGAAAACACATCAATAGATCATTGGGATTATCACTTTTTAGAAAATCTGCGTCAAGGAAATAAAATTAAATCTGAACAAATTAACGCTATTGTAGAAAATACAATATCTGAGCTTTTATTTGATTTAGCCCAACAAGCAAATTATACCTCTCTAACTTGCGAAAAAAATCAAAGTGTTATCTTAGAAGCACCAATTAATTCCACAACTGCAAATATGTTTCTTAAACAAATGCAAGATTTCTGGAATAGTTGGTCACAAGCTGGGTTAGCAAATTTCTCTCCTGACTTAGCACCAGTGCTGGTAAAACCAGAAGAACTGAGAAAGCAAGTAAGTCCATCAGTATACAAAAATTTTGAGACTTTTCTTAACGGCAAACATACGCTATGGGATTTATCTGTGAAAATGAAACAGAGCGTTTTGAAAATTACCAATTCCTTGCTTCCCTACATTAATCAAGGAATAACAGCACTAGTAGAAGTCCCCGACTTGCCGTTACTAGTTATGAAATTTAAAAACAACTATGTCAGTAACCAAAAATTAAATAAATCTCATGCTCCATTAATAGCTTGTATTGATGATAGCCCTCAAGTTTGTCAAATATTAGGGAGAATTATCACCTCAAACGACATGAGGTTTATGAAAATTGAAGATCCTTTACAAGCTCTACCAATTTTAATTCAGAATAAGCCAGACTTCATTTTTCTAGATTTGATTATGCCAGGAATGAATGGTTATGAACTCTGTGCAACTTTACGACGAACTTCTTTGTTTGCTAAAACACCTATAGTCATCTTAACAGGAAGTGATGGTGTTTTTGATAGAGTTCGGTCTAAAGTTTTTGGTGCTACAGATTTTATGAATAAATCCGTAGCTACAGATCAATTACTGAAGGTAGTAGCTAAATATTTAGGTACTGCACCAACCATAGATAATCTGTCTAATTTGGCATTTTGTTCTTAAATTAGGCGTTATCAATTGCCATTCCTGGATAACGGGGTAGAGATACAATAATCTTTGTCCCTATTTTTTCTTTACTCTCCAATGAAATCTTGCCTTGATGAACTTCTACACATTTTTTTACCACTGCCAGTCCTAAACCAGTGCCTTTAATATTACCTACATTGCTAGAGCGGTAGAATGGTTCAAACAAGTATGGTTGATTTTCCAATGGAATTCCCATTCCTTGATCTCGAATTTGGAAAATAGTCTTGTGATTTTGACATTCTAAATCAAGATAAACTGGCTCTCCAGGATAAGAATACTTAATAGCATTAGAGAGTAAATTATTAAGTATTCGCTGGAGTATGGTTAAATCCATTTCTGCCAGAGTAGAGTCTGCCAAGCAAGTAAAACATATCTGATTTTGATTACCTAGACTATATTTTAGAGTGTCAATGAGTTCCTGACAAAATTCCTTCAAGTTAACTGATATAGGTTTATACTGCATTTTCCCCACTTCAATACTGCCGATGAGAAGTATCTCATCCAATAAAGAAAGCAGGTTATCAACAGCAGTATTAATCTTGTTAACGTAACGATTGATTGTCTGAGGATTAGGGATTTGTCCACCACATTCGAGTAATCCGGCAAAACCTTGAATACTAGTAAGTGGATTGCGGAAATCATGGGAAATCATCGACACAAATTCTGACTTGAGACGGTTAAGTTCTTGCTCTTGTTTTAAAGCTGTTATTGCTTTGGCTTTCGCTTGTTGGAGTTCAATTTGCATTCGTCGCAAACTTAATTGATTCTCAATTCGAGCCAGCACTTCTTCTACCTGAAAAGGCTTGGTAATATAGTCTACTGCCCCAACTTGAAAAGCTTTAACTTTATCTATTGTTTCGCTGAGGGCGCTGAGAAAAATTACGGGAATTTCCTGAGTTTGCTGATCTAATTTTAAATGTTGACAAACCTCATAGCCATTGATATTGGGCATATTAATATCTAAGAGGATAATATCTGGAGGCTCGATTTCAACTGCCTTGAGTGCGATCGCACCGCTGTTAGCACAACGTACCTCATACCCCTGTTCTTCCAGCATACTGGAAAGTAAATGTAAATTGTTTGGTGTATCGTCAACAATAAGAATGTTACCTTTACCTGAATCAATCTGAAAGTTGTTCATAATTAACGACTACAAGTTAATCTATCTAAATCTGATTTCTGATAGTGCGGATGCGCTGGAGACGATTTACAATTCTGATTAAGAGTTCCTGAACGACAATTGGTTTTGTGAGATAGTCATCAGCACCTTTCATAAAAGCTTGCTGTAAAGTCCCTACATCAGTACAGCCAGTCAAAAACAGGATGGGTAGCCAGTTCCAATCATGATTTTGACGTACAGACTCACATAAATGCAAGCCTTCATTTCCACTAGGTATATTGACATCAAGAATCAAAAAATCTGGGCGCGTCAAATTCAATGTTTTCCAAAAATCATGGGGATTATCTAAACAAGTTAATTGCACCCCCAAAGGTTCTAGCAAAGTTCTGAGCCTGATCAAAATTTGTAGATCATCATCAACTACGAGAATTTTGGCATTAATTGGCTCAAATAAATGAGCAGTATCGGATTGATTCTGGACATCAATTACTGCTTGAATTTTTCCTTCTAGTTGCTGGCGTAAATTAATAACCAAAGGCTCTAATTTCTGAGCTAAATTCTGTAGGTAACTGTCATTAAACTGCGATTTTTGTTGTAATTCCGATTCAAATAAAACTTCGATTTGCCGAGATACATAACTCCCCTGCTCAAAACCAAACATACCCAAAGAACCTGCCAACTTATGAGCATTTTGAATAACTTTTGTATATAAATTTTCATCGAAAATACCCAATTTCAGAGATGGAATCACTTCCTCGATCATACTTAAGCGTTCAAAAGTTAAGTTTTTGGTACTCTGCCATATTTCGGCAATAGAGTTATCTAAGGTTTCTTGTTTAACTTCACTAACAACCGGTTGATGATGACTAGATGAACTAAAAGCAGGATTAATCCTATATCCTTGTCCATAAACTGTTTCCAGCAAATCAACCGCACCAACGGCTTTTAACTGACGACGAATATTTTTAATGTGGGATCTAACCGTAGATTCATTAGGTGGTTCAGCATCAAATGCCCATAAATGATCAACAATATCTCTACCACTGTAAACCCGTTTTTGATTGCGGAGAAACAACTCCACCAACAGGTACTCTTTACGACTGAATTGCAGCACCTGTCCCCGGTAACTTACCTCATGCATATTCGAGTCCAAATGTAGCTCACCACACATAAGTATAGGAGAACTAGAAGTGCTACCACGACGGATTAAGGCACGGATTCTAGCCGCAAGTTCTTGAACATTAAACGGTTTAACAACATAATCATCTGCTCCACTATCTAGTCCTACCAGTTTATCAGTCGTGGTATCACGAGCTGTCAACAGCATCACCAAAACAGGATTTTTCTGCTCTCTCAAACGACGGCAAAAGCTGATACCATCCAACTTAGGCAGCATCACATCTAACAAAACCAGATCATACTGAAAACCTTCGACCAACTCCCAACCAGACTCACCATCCTTTGCTATGTCTACAACATAGTTCTGCTCCCGTAGCAGCCTTGTCAAAACTCCTACTATGCTTTCATCATCATCTACTAGTAGAATCCTCATAATTAAAAATTAAAAAAGCGTGAGCTTTCCAGAGATTGGGAATAGGTTGTTTTGATTCTGTGAAATTGGCTGATTTATTTGGCGTTGCTCCCATTGCGGGATGATTTGAGAATCTGCATCAATATATAATCACCGCGTCTGGAGTGTCCCCGCATCCCCGCGTCCCCGCGTCCCCGCATCTGGAGTGTCTCCGCATCCCCGCGTCAGCCTCAATCATCCCCTTATTCAGCAACGCCATTTATTTTTGGGAGTTCCCTAACTTACTGCCATATAGTTTAGCTTTATACTCTAGTTGACAACGAAACTGATAAAAGCCCATGAACACAAAAAAAGTTTTGGTGATAGATGATGAAGATGATATTCGGGAAGTGGCAAAAATTAGCCTAGAAATCATGGCAGGATTAGAAGTGATTTTGGCTAGAACTAGCAGCGAAGGACTAGAAAAAGCTGAAAATGAGCAACCTGATGCAATTTTGCTGGATGTAATGCTGCCAGATATGGACGGGTTAATGACATTTCAAAAACTCCAGTCTAACCCAGCAACAAAGCATATTCCCGTGATTCTACTCACTGCCAAAGTTCAAGCCTCAGATCAACGCCGCTTTGCTGATTTGGCTGTCAAAGCCATGATTGCTAAACCCTTTAAACCAGCTCAATTAGCTGAACAGTTGTTAGTAGCTTTAGGCTGGAAAAAATGAAATTGGTGTTGCTACTCCACATATTTTCCATAATTGCTCTCTATTCTTATTAACTATTAGCCTACTACTTTGTCAAGACAAAGTATCAAATATGACTACTAATCAGTTGTTAAAGCTGCAATCTGGGAACATTAATACCCCAAACTTGAACGATGAAATGTTCTTGGATATCAGTCATGAGTTGCGTACCCCGTTGACTGTCATCCAAGTAGCCCTAGAACTTTTAAGCTGTGGTAAGTTAGGTACTTTGTCTCAACAGGAACAACGGTTGGTAGAGATTGCTGCTAACAATGCCGAACGGCTGATGAAATTAACGAATGCTATTGAGCGAGAACCAGAAGCTCAAACCACATTCCTCTCTGGGGAAGAACTAGCTCAACTCCGATTAGAACGAGATATGAAATTGGCTATAGCTCAGGACGAGTTTAAGCTTTGTTATCAGCCAATTGTTTGCATAAAAAATGGGCAAATTTTAGGTTTTGAAGCTTTAATCCGTTGGCAACATCCTACTCTGGGATTAATATCTCCTGATAAATTTATACCTTTAGCAGAGAAAAGTGGCTTAATTATCGAAATTGACGCATGGGTTTTACAAGCAGCTTGTCGTCAACTCCGCAACTGGCAACGGCAATTTCCTAATTACTTTGATTCTCTTACAGTCAGCGTCAATCTTTCTAGCCAACAATTAGCACTTCCTAATTTAGTTGCACAGGTCAAGCATATCTTACAAGACGCTGGTTTGCAGTCTCAAAACTTAGTCCTAGAAATTACTGAGACAGCTATGGTAGAAAATGCAGTTACTGCCAAACAAACACTAGAAAATCTGCGGAAACTAGGAGTGCGGATATATATTGATGATTTTGGTACTGGCTATTCTTCTCTGAGCCGACTTTATGAACTGCCACTTGATGTATTAAAGATTGACCGTTCTTTCGTCCAAAAACTAGATTTATCAACCGGAAAGCACGTAGTTCGGGCAATTATCAACCTAGCCCATGACTTAGGAATTGAAGTGATTGCCGAGGGAGTAGAAACCGTTGAACAAATTTTAAAACTTCAGTTACTTGGTTGTACTAAAGGACAAGGGTATTTCTTTGCCAAGCCTCTAGAAAATCATGAAGCTACAGATTTACTCTGGAAATTGGCAGTTAATACCTAATAGCAATCTAACTATTTCAAGCAAGATGAACAACATTAAAATCTTCTTGATCCAGAATAAAAATAATTATGAGTCAGCAAAATTCGCAATTTTTAGCAAATATATTAGTAGTTGATGATAATCCTGTAAATTTAATTTTACTATCTAAAGTCTTGTCTAATTATGGTTATAAGGTGCGGTCTGCACCCGATGCAGAAATGGCACTAATGTCAGTTCAGGCTAAGTTACCCGATCTGATTTTGTTGGATATTATGATGTCTGATATGAATGGCTATGAACTTTGCCAAAGGCTGAAAGAAAACGAATATAGCCGTGATGTACCTATTATTTTTATTAGTGCTTTAGATGAACCTTTAGATAAAGTAAAATCATTTACAGTGGGTGGTGCTGATTACATTAGCAAACCCTTTCAAACTGAGGAAGTAATAGTCAGAGTTGAAAATCAACTGCGAATTAGATATTTACAAAATAAATTAGTTGCTAAAAATGAAGAGTTGCTCAAAAAAACTCAAGCATTAGCTGATTTTAGTTCTAGTTTAAAGCAATTAGATCGGATCAATATGACCGATTTTAACAATGCTGAAGAACTTTTTGCAGACTATTTAGCCGCAGGTTGTCAAGTCCTTCGGTTTTCAGCAGGGGCTGTTGGTCGAATAGATCATAAAACTTATTCATTTCTGGCTGTAAAATCTAATTTTGATTCCTTAGTTCCTGGGTTAAAAATTAAACTTTCAGATGCTTATTGCGGTCAGGTAGTTGAGCAAAATGAAACTGTTACTTTCGACAATGTAGGGCAAATAGAAGAGATGAATTGCCATCCAGCCTACCAAAACTTCAAAATAGAGTCCTATATTGGCACTCCCATTTGGGTTGATGGCAATATCTATGGTACACTTTGCTTTTTTTCCACAGATGTTAGAAGTGAGAAATTTGCCAGCCATGAACGCGAAATTATTGAATTAATGGCTCAAAGTATTGGTAAGTTTATTAGTGCTAATCAAACAGAGATAAAACGCCAGCAAGCAGAAACAGAACGCAAACGTCAGCAAACGGCTTTACAGCTAATTTTTGAAGGTACAGCTTCAAAAACTGGGAGTAAATTCTTTCGTTCATTGGTTCGTTATTTAGCAGAAATTTTACAAGTTCGCTATGCTTTTGTGACCAGATTTGTAGATTCTGCAAAAACTAGAGTTTGTACATTAGCATTCTGGCAAGGAGAAGACTTTGGTGAGGATTTTGAGTATGACTTGGTAGGAACTCCCTGTCAACAAATATTATCGGAAACAATAGTCTATTATCCTCATAGTATCCAGTCTTTTTTTCCTGATCATGAACATCTTGGAAAGTTGGAAGTAGAAAGTTACTTGGCTATCCCACTGAATGATTCTACGGGAAATATTCTGGGACATTTAAAGGTTTTGGATACTAAGCCAATGGTGAAAAACCAGACCAATGAACTCATTTTAGAAATTTTTGCAGCTAGGGCAGGAGCAGAGCTAGAAAGGCAATTATTTGAGGATGCTTTAAAGAAAAATATAGAACAGCAACGAGCAACATTGCAAGTAGTTGAACAGATGCGGCGGACTTTAGATATTGAACAAATTTTCCGCGCCACGACACAAGAATTAAGACAATTATTAAAGTGTGATCGTGTTGCTATTTACCGCTTCAATCCAGACTGGAGTGGAGAATTTGTGGCTGAATCTGTAGGTAGTGGATGGATTGCTCTGTGGCAAGAACAAAGTAATTATTCTAAAATAGCGGAAAATGTGACTTTAAATGATCGATGTACTGTCAGGAATTTTGATAGAAGAAAGTTACCTAGAACAGCACCAAATAATAATACCAATAACTTATTACAAGATACTTATCTCCAAGAAACAAAAGGTGGTCGTTATAATCAAGGCACAAATTATCGAGTTGTAGAAGACATATATCAAGCTGGATTTGAAGATTGTTATCTGCAACTTTTACAAAAATTTCAAGCTAGATCCTATACTACTGTACCGATTTTTCAGTCAGGCAAATTGTGGGGATTGTTGGCAGTGTATCAAAATTCTAGTCCCCGGCAATGGAAACAAAACGAAATTGATCTTGTTGTTAATATTAGTAACCAGTTAGGAATAGCCCTTTATCAAGCCGAATTATTTACTCAGATTCAACAGCAATCTGTAGAACTAGAAAAAGCCAAAGATGCGGCTGAATCCGCGAATCGGGCTAAAAGTGAATTTCTTTCCAACATGAGTCATGAACTGCGAACTCCACTGAATGCCATTTTAGGCTTCTCTCAAGTTATGAGCCGTGATGTCTCTCTTAATTCAAAAAATCAGGGGTATCTGGACATTATCAACCGCAGTGGGCAACACCTACTAGAACTGATTAATGACGTGCTGGAAATGTCCAAGATTGAAGCAGGTAGAATTACACTCAATCCCACCAGTTTTGATTTATATTCCTTGCTAAATAGTCTAGAAGATTTATTACGTCTGAAATCCACAGCCAAGAGGTTAAAACTCATTTTTGATCGCGCTGCCGATGTTCCCCAATACATCACAACTGATGAAGTTAAACTCCGCCAGATTTTATTAAACTTGTTGGGAAATGCGATTAAATTTACGCAACAAGGGCTAGTAACACTGCGAATTAGAGCCGGGGAAAGGGTAGACAAGGTTTCTGCTATTTTGCTGTTTGAAGTAGAAGATACGGGAGTTGGCATTGCATCAGAAGATATCAAGCGGTTATTTACCCCTTTTGTGCAAACGAGAATTGCTCAATCCCATGAAGGCACAGGATTAGGATTAGCCATTAGCCAAAAATTTGTCAAGCTGATGGCAGGTGAGATTGCAGTTGAGAGTGTGGTGAATCAAGGGAGTATATTTCGCTTCACTGTTGAGGTTAATTGTGCTGAAAAAGTAACTGTTCCTGCCCAATTACCAAACCGTCGTGTGATTCACTTAGCGCCTAATCAACCCGTTTATCGGTTACTGGTGGTGGAAAACCAATGGGAGAGTAAAAAACTTTTAGTAGAGTTGCTTAGTCCTCTGGGGTTTGAGGTGTATGAAGCAGCTAATGGTCAGGAGGGAGTCGAATTGTGGAAGCGCTACCAACCCCATCTGATATTTATGGATATGCAGATGCCTGTGATGGATGGTTATGAAGCAACTCGGCAGATTCGGGCTGCCCAGAGGCAAAATTCAGAGTCTGTGGAGAGTTATTGCAAGATTATTGCTTTGACTGCCAGTGTTTTTGAAGAACAGCGAACTGGGATTCTATCTATAGGTTGTGATGATTTTATTCACAAGCCTTTTCAAGAAGAATTCCTATTAAATAAGCTGGCTGAACATTTGGGAGTTCGCTATATTTATGCAGAAAAAGCGGAAGATATGGGCGGAAAAATGCCAGATTCTTCATTATGTACCCTTTCTCCTTCATGCTTACAGATTATGCCTGATGAATGGATTATGCAGCTACAGAGGGCGGCAAGTAAATGCAGCAAACGTCAAACTGTTAACTTGATAGCTCAAGTTCCGGCTGTTCATGCTAACTTGGCTAAGGCTTTAACAGATTTAGTTCAGGATTTTGACTTTGAGAAGATTGTGCAGTTATGTGTTGAGTATTTACCAAGACAGTTAAAATAGTACCAAGGATGCTCGGTGGTGGTATCCAACGGTAGGAGGCAAAGTATGGGTGGGGCTGGAATCAGAATTGTATTAGTAGAGCCAGCAGGACCCTTAAATTTAGGTTCAATTGCCAGAGTGATGAAAAATTTTGGCTTATGTAATTTAGTATTGGTAAATCCACAGTGCGATCGCTATGATGATGATGCCTTAAAGATGGCAGTTCATGCTCAGGAGATTTTAGAATCTGCGGTTATAGTAGAGACATTACCACAAGCATTGCAGGGATGTGTCCGCGCGATCGCTACCATTGGCCGTGATTACAGTGGAGAAATCCCCCAAGAAAGCCCTCGCACTGCCTTACCTTGGTTATTAGCAGAACCAGAACAGCCCGTAGCTTTAATTTTTGGCAGAGAAGACCGAGGATTAAGCAATGAGGAATTAAATTATGCCCAAAAGTTAATTTTCATCCCCACGAGTCCCAATTATCCATCCCTGAATTTGGCTACCGCTGTGGCTATTTGTTGTTACGAATTGTCTCAATTAGCAGAAGTAGTCGTCACTCAGAAGCTACCTCCTACAGAAATAGCACCCTTGGATGTCCTGGAACCTTACTACCAAGAATTAGAATCTCTACTCTTATCCATAGGTTATCTCTATCCCCATACTGCCGCTAGTCGAATGGAAAAATTTCGTTATTTATACAATCGCGCTCACATCAAAACTGCTGAAGTCGCTATGCTGCGGGGGATTTTGCGACAAGTAGAATGGGCAATCAACAATCGTATTCAACCAGAAAAATTGTAATTAATGGCTGAATATCTACGCAATCATCACCCAAAAGGATTAATATGACTTACACTAAACAAAAAAAAGCTACTTAGTTCCACAACAGCGATCTGAGTATCAAGGTGCATGAATAGTCAATTTTGGGTCGAACGTTTACAACAAACAAAGTCGAGTGGGTCACAAGGAGTAGCTGTGTCAGAATCAAGTGACAAACTAATAGCTGTCTCACGACGGCAACCTAGAGAGCGTCGTCGCCGTCCTCGCCCAGTCCAAAAGGCAGTACCAAAACCAGTCAAGAACCAGCAACAGGCTACCAATCGAGGCGAATCTGTGGCAATAACACGCCTAAATAATAGTATCAGTCCGCCTACACTTCCGACTGGGGGGCGAAGACCTCCTTCCAAGGTAGTAATGCCGTCAGCGGTGAAACCCATCCCCAAGGGTAAGATGGCTCAACCAGGTACTGTCAAGTTTAAAACAGTGCGTGTTAAAAAACAAGGAAAGCCAAAAATAGACCGACGCAGCTCCCGGAAGACGCAGCTAAAGCCAATGGCCAGAACGATATTGTATTCGTTGCGGTTGTTGATTGTTGGAGTTGGACTCGGTGCAATTGTCGGTACGCTGTTGTCAGTTTTAGATCCTGCTAATCGCATCACTATAGCCCCTGCTTCCCCATCTCAGACTAATGGGCAATCTCAAACACAATCTAATTCTTCTGTCACAACTCCCAGCCTATACCTATCCCAAGAAATAATCCCTTTGAAAACATCTGTCCAGAATCTGGCAACAGCATCGCCAAATCTGACTCCTGGGGTGTTTATAGTGGATTTGGATACAGGGGCTTATGTAGATATTAATAGCAATGCTAGTTTTTCTGCGGCCAGCACGATTAAAGTGCCAATTTTAATTGCTCTTTTTCAGGATGTAGATGCGGGAAAAATCCGTCTGGATGAAATGCTGACTCTGCAACAAGAGATGATTGCAGGTGGTTCTGGAACTTTAAAGTCTAACCGTGTCGGTACTCAATACACAACGCTGGAAATCGCTACAAAAATGATTACTATCAGCGATAACACAGCGACAAATATGCTCATTGCTAGACTGGGAGGTAAGGATGTACTGAATGAGCGTTTTCGCACTTGGGGATTGACCACTACAATGATTCGTAATTCACTCCCGGATTTGCAAGGAACAAATACCACCAGTCCCAGAGAATTGGGAAATTTGATCTTTATGATCAATCAGGGAAATATTGTGAGTATGCGATCGCGTGATCTGATGTTAAATATTATGAGTCGCACAGAGAGAGATAATCTCTTACCCTCTGGTTTAGGACAAGGCTCGAGAGCATACCATAAAACAGGTGATATTGCCACCATGTTGGCAGATGCCGGTTTGATTGATATCCCCTCTGGTAAGCGCTACATAGCTACAGTTATGGTACAACGCCCGACTAACGATCCTCGCGCTGAAAAACTGATCAGTTCCATCTCTGCTGCTGCTTACCAACAATTTAGTCAAAGTGCTGTCACTCCTCGCACTCCCACAAATAATCTACCTACCACTAATTTTCAAGTACCTGTACAACCTTTTATTCAACCCCAAGTAATGAATCCTGTTGTCCCTAATGGGATGGTTAATAATGTGCCTATGGGTACTTATCAAGCCCCTGTGATGACTCCACAATATTATCCACCACAATGAATTCGTAATTCGTAATTCGTAATTCGTAATTCGTAGTTCGTAATTCGTAATTCGTAATTCGTAATTACCAGTTTTCTTTGAGTTTTTGATATCGCATTCCTGGTAATTGCGATACTAAACCCATGAGTTCTAATTGTAATAAAGAACTAGAAACTAAAGCAGCATTCATACCTGTTTTTTGAATAATAAAATCAAAGGATAAAGCATCAATAGCTAAGGTATCTATTACCTGTTGCAATTCTGGTGATAAATCAGGTACAGGAGTCGATTTAACTATGGGTATTTCTACATCTATTTGGGGAATTGCTCCCAGCATGATTAATAATTCACTCAGTTCTTGATTTATTAAACCCGCACCTTGACTAATTAATTTTAAACAACCTTGTGATGGTTGATCATCAACTCTTCCCGGTAAAGCGTAAACATCTCGACAAAATTCATTCGCATAAGTTGCTGTAATTAATGCACCTGATTTTATCGGTGCTTCCATTACTAATACCGCCCGACTTAAACCGGCAATAATGCGATTGCGACGGGGAAAATGGGTGCGGTTAGGTGCAGTTTTGGCAGGATATTCACTAATTACTATTCCAGATGTCAAAATCTGTTTATATAAATCTCGATTTTTATGGGGATAAATAACATCTACACCTGTTCCCACAACTGCTATTGTTCTTCCTCCCGCTTTCATTGCTGCTGAATGACTTTCGGTGTCTATTCCTTCGGCCATTCCCGAAACAACGGTAAAACCATTTTTTGCTAAAGCGGTACTAATTTGACGAGTCCATTTAATTCCGTATTCTGTAGGTTGACGAGTTCCCACAATTCCCACTAAGGGTTTTTGTCCTGAATTTTCCTGTAAATCAACTTCACCCCGATAATATAAAAGTGGTGGTGGACTGGGGATTTCTCGCAGCAATTGGGGATATTCTGCGTCTGCTGGTGTCCAAAAATTGGGATTTGTTTGTTGGTGTTTGGTAAGTAGTTCTTCTGGATTTAAACGGTTTCTCTGTTGGACGACTTTTTCTAATGTTTGAAATCCAAAACCTTCAACTTTTCGCAATTCCCCAGGACTAGCTTTCCAAGCAGTTTCTAAATTACCAAAATGCTGTTGTAATCGTTGCAGTAATATTGGACCAATTCCAGAAAGTTGCGACCAAGCTAACCAATATTTACGTTCTTCTGTCACTTGTCTATCTCATATTGATTACTGGTTTTTTGAAAGCCACTCAATTACTTGTTCCGCATTTTTATCAGGTGGAAATACAGGATAAAACACTTTTTCAATTTTCCCATTGCAGAGAATTAGTGTTAATCTTTTGATCAAAGTCATCGACTCTATTTCAAAAGTTGGTAATTTTAAGGCTTTTGTAAAAGCTAATTTCCAATCACTCAATAATTCAAAGGGGAGGTGAAGCCTTCTAACGACCTCTTGTTGATATTCTGTATTTTGGGTGCTAAGACCAAAAACCTTGGTTCCAAGTGTTTGTAAATCTTGATAATGGTCTCTAAACGCGCAGGATTGTGGTGTACATCCCCTAGCTCCCGGAATGTCATTCCAACCCTGAGGTAAATCTTGATCTGGTCTGCCAGTGCGTGGATAACAGTATACAACAGTTCTTGCACTTAGGCTGGCTAAATCCACTATTTTTCCTGTCGTTGACATCAAGGGAACAGAAGAAATTTGCATTCCCAAAAGATGGTTACAAGTCCCATCATCAACTGGTGGTAAAAGATTTTGGGGTAATTTATAGAGATTATCTGTCATTGTTATGGAATTGGTTAAATCAGGATTTTGTCTAATTTAAACTTTCGCTTCACGTTGATTTTCTAAATAATCAAATACAGATTTATCCCCAATATCATCAGGAATATTTTGGATTGTTTTCCGCAATGCAAAGACTAGAAATAAAATCGCCCAAATTCCTAATAAAACCTGTTCGGCTTGAGTTGATAAAATTCCTGTTAAATGTCCTAATAAAAGTAAGGGAACAAGGGGAGTTAAGATTTTAGTTTCTAAACGATGAAAGCAAAAACCTTCTTTGAAGAAAATACCTGTTAACGCGGCAAAGGTAAAACCAATCCCAAATATAGTTAAGGGTTGATTGTAAATCGTTATTGCAAAAGGCTGACTATCAAAATGTCCGAAAATAAAAGCGGAAATGCTACCAATGATCCAGAAAAGCTGTAAGATTTGGTGCAGCAATTTCATATATATGTGAATAGTTAATAAACTGACACCAAGTGCAAGACTAAAACAGGTGTAAAGTGGGGTAATGGCTTGGATAGCAGCAGATTGAGGATAAAATAAGGCTAACCCGCTACCAATGGCAAAACTAACAGCAGCGACCATTAAACCTGTACGATAGATAATCACACCTGTGCGATCGCTCTTGGTAATTGTAAAATCCCCAAACTGTCCTTGATATACTTCTGGCGCAGATAATGGTTGTGTAGTCATATTCAATAATGGATCATATTTTCAACAGGCTTATATAGCTATTCTAGCTCATTTGAGATGTTTTCTTCAGATGCTAATTTTTGAGTAATTATCACGATATGATACCAAGTGATTATTTGTTTATTTTAACGTTTTAATTGTCTGAATTAGGATGTCCAGGATTTGAGGATTTACAGGATTTTTTTGTCTGAATATTATTAACAACCCCTTGACAATTTTCTAGTTTGGGTTATGATTAAATTATCATAGCAATCTGTGTCGGCATATAAGGTCAGTTTGACAATTTCCTCAGACGGTATTAGATGGTATTTTGTGTCTAAATCAGGATTTTTACAAAAAAGAAAACCAACCACAATTAAACATCCTGTAAATCCTTTAATCCTGGATATCCTGATTCTGACGTTCTTATTGAATCAATATCCTCTAACACTCATAGTATAAATTAGCAAGATTGCAAAAACAAGACGTGTAGGGTATCTTGCCAATTAATCTGCAATTGCATATATGCATTACCGCTATTAATCGCAATTTCTACCCAACCGTGACTACCAACTAAAGCTAAAGCTTCCTGGTTTTGTACATCACTGTAGGTTTCACATCCTGGCATTGTTAAATTTGCTACTTTTACACTCCAGGTTTTCCCTTGTACATAACTGCCGGGAATGTTGCTAACTAAATTGCCAAAATGGTCTATATATTGAATGCAGCCTGTTACACCTGTAGCTGTCTCGAAGCATTCACCAATATCTAATTTTACTAAAGTTGTAGGATTGATTTCCCTTCCTAATTCTTGCAAAGATACACCATTTGCTAGATGCGCTGCTACTGGTGCAAAGATATCTCTACCGTGAAAAGTGCTGCTAGGTTGGGATGTGCGCCAATAGTTAAGATTTGTAAGCTCTACTGCTTTAATAACCTGATTTTTGCTGGTTATACCACTAAAAATGCCGTTATCGGGGCCGATAAGAAAACCTTGAGCTAATTGTAATGCGATCGCTCTCCTTTGACTACCCACACCCGGATCGACAACTGCTAAATGGACTGTACCAACGGGGAAATAAGGATAGGCATTCATCAAGCAAAATCTGGCTGCGGCTAAGTTTTGAGGAGGAATCTGGTGCGTCAAGTCCACTAACTTCAAACCTGGATTAATTTGGGAAATTACTCCCTTCATTACCGCAACATAAACATCGTTGTCGCCAAAATCGCTCAATAAAGTCAGAATTTTTGGTTGACTCATTTGCTGATCAAACAAAGCTTGACTATTAATATATATTTCAATATAATTTTCTGTAACAACAGTTACAAAACTTGTGTTATGTTACAGTTGCATGACGTAAAAATCAACATAAAGGAGTTATTGCTATGAGTAGAGATAGACTACAAACAGTTCAAAAAGCCGAAGAAGCGCACAGACAGAATATTCAGAAAAGTCTAGAACATCGCTTGGAAGTCGCTAAAGCCAAATCCGACGAAAAGCTGATTCGTCAGTTGGAAGCAGAGATGGCGACTTATAGTTAATATTAAATATTCAATGTTCATAGTTTTGTTGTGTGTTAACCTGCGTAAGCGGGTTTTTTATTGATCTTTTTTTGATCACCCCGAGTCGCTTCAGTTGCGTACCAAGTACAGACACAAAGAGGTGATACAGCGGTTTCCACTCTTATGAAGTACATCTTAGCCCCCTCATCGCTTGCGGGGGTTGGGGGTGGGGTTCTTGTACTTCATAACACCGGGAAGTGCTGTAATAGCAAGGTTGATTCTAAGTAGAGTAAGGTAAATGAAAGGTTTGTAGTTAGGGATTGAGTCCTAACTTAAGAGCCAATGTCCAAATTTGCTACCTCACTTAACATGGTTTGATTTATTTTCGCTTACCTGACTTGAAAATAAGACCCCAGCCCTAACCCCTCCCCGCTGTTTCGTGGAGGGGAATAAGAAGTTTTTTTTCATGTGTTCTGGTGTACGCAGTTCATGATGGCTACTTAGTAAATAACTCTATTTTCATTGATGCTAAATATTTTATTCCACTGGAAGACTATGATGACATTAGATCCTGCCATGGGTGATGTCATAATTGCTGAACAACTCAAGCAATTTCTACTAGTACTCTCTGTCTCTTTAGGTGTAGCAACACTACCACAAATTTTTAGTTGGTTGCGTCGCATCCCTTACACACTTCTGCTGGTCATTGTGGGATTAGGGTTAGCATTCGTAAATGTGCGGTTGGTAAATCTCTCCCCGGAATTGATTCTTGTGATTTTCCTACCACCATTACTGTTTGAAGCTGCTTGGAATTTAAAGTGGTCAAACTTACAGCGGGATTTGTTACCTATTTGTCTGTATGCAGTAATTGGGGTGGTAATTTCTATTGCCGGAGTAGCACTCGCTCTTCATCAATTCGCTGGACTTGAACTGAGTATTGCGCTATTAGTTGGAGCTAGTCTATCAGCAACTGATCCAGTTTCGGTAACAGCTCTGTTTCGGGAACTAGGAGCAAGCAAACGTCTAACAACATTAATGGAAGGAGAAAGTTTATTTAATGATGGCATGGCCGTTGTCGCTTTTGGGTTACTAGTTGCTCTGCCGTTAGGTAATGCCAAACTGGACTTACAGTCTGCGTTATTGGAATTTTGTCAGGTAGTAGGCATTGGTATGGCTGTTGGAGGACTAAGTGGGTTTGGTATTTCCTACCTCACACAACGTTTCGACTTACCATTAGTAGAACAGTCTCTCACCTTAGTTTCTGCCTATAGCACTTACTTAATTACAGAACATTTAGGTGGTTCTGGAGTCATTGGAGTAGTGACCACAGCCTTAATTTTAGGCAACTTTGGCTCGCGCATTGGCATGAATCCGCGCACACGGATTATTGTGACTGAATTTTGGGAATTTCTAGCTTTTTTTGTGAATTCGATTGTTTTTCTCTTAATTGGCGATCAAATTCGCTTTGCCGTTTTAGGAGATAATCTAACAACTATTGCAGTCACAATCGCAGCCATGATTGTGGCACGGGCAGTATCTATTTATTCCTTAAGCAGTCTCAGTAACTGGTTGGCTAAATCCGAAATTCTTTTATCTGAACAAACTGTATTAACGTGGGGTGGGCTACGCGGGTCTGTCTCCATTGCCCTAGCTTTGAGTGTCCCAGTCATACTTCCTCACAGAGAAGAAATTATTGCTACAGTATTTGGAGTAGTTTTATTTACACTATTAGTACAGGGTTTAACCATCCAACCATTGTTAGAAAAACTACAACTGTTAGGTTCTCAACCGCTACGTCAAAAATATACGGAAGCAATTGCCCGTCAAGTTGCTCTCCAAAGGGCGCTGGAATATTTAGAAACATCACAAAAGCGTCCGGGAATTCAGCCAGAGTTTTATCGCTACCAGAAGACGCTGCTTTCAGGAGAAATTACGCTTTTACAAGAAAAAATTGACAAGTTACTGGATGAATACCCAAATTTGCTGGAATTTACAACCGCAGAACTGCGAGGAGAACTACTGGCAATTGAAGCTGATACCTATGCTGAGTTTGTCCGTGCAGGTAGGTTAAATAAAGAACTGTCACCTTTTTTACAAACAATCTATGACCGAGCTATTGAAGATGAATAAGAAAATAGGGTTAATCAACAGTAACAGGACTTAGCAACTGGCACATTGGTAGGGTGCGTCAGACTGCATAAATCTGGTAAATAAACAGATACTTGATATCTGACGCACCATACAACAGATTTTTGGTGTGACACTTGCGTAAGTCCTAAGTAAGCTAAAAGCTAACAATGATTAACCGACTTCTTTAGATAAGGTGCGTCAGACTGCATAAATCCTGCAAATAAACAGATACTTGATATCTGACGCACCCTACAACAGATTTTTGGTGTGACACTTGGGTAAGTCCTATAAATAAACAGATTCTTGATATCTGACGCACCATACAACAGATTTTTGGTGTGACACTTGCGTAAGTCCTAAGTAAGCTAAAAGCTAACAATGATTAACCGACTTCTTTAGATAAGGTGCGTCAGACTGCATAAATCCTGCAAATAAACAGATACTTGATATCTGACGCACCCTACAATGGATTTTTTGTGTGACACTTGGGTAAGTCATATAAATAAACAGATACTTGATATCTGACGCACCCTACAATGGATTTTTTGTGTGACACTTACATAAGTCCTAAGTAAGCTAAAAGCTAACAAATGATTAACCGACTTGTTTAGTCAGCATTAAGAATTTTTGGTACTCTAAAAAAGTCGCCTTCTTGTTGAGGTGCGCTGCTGAGAATAGCGTCTCTGTCGGCATAAGGCTGCAAATTATCTTCACGTGTCACATTGCTGACATCAATGGCTCTGGTTGTTGGTAGTACATCTGTGACATCAAGTTCACTCAGTTGTTCGATATACTCCAGAATACTACCCAATTGGGTGGTGAATTTTTCTTCTTCGTCTGGTGTCAATTCTAACCGAGCGAGATTAGCGACTTTGCGAACTTGTTCACGATCAATCATAGTTTGTGAGTGAGAACTTGCTAACAGGGAATAGAGAACAGGGAGTGGGGAAGAAAGGAGACGAGGAGAAAATTAAGAATAACTTAATTACCTATCACCAATGACCAATTACCCATCCCCAATTCGTTAAAAGAATACGTCAATTTGCGATCGCCCAGTGGTTTTTAACCAGTTTTGAGCTTCAATGTAATTATTGGGAGCCATACGAATTGCTCTAATCCAATAATCTGCGGCTTGGTCAAAAAGTGCTTCTCCAGCGTCGTTATCTCCCTCTTCTTTAGCCTTTTCGCCTTGAAAATGATAAATCACGGCGATGTTATTCAAAGCCTGGGGTAGACGAGGATTTAACTCAATAGACTGGTGATAATATTCCAAAGCTTTTTTGTGGTCGCCATTACTAGCGTAAATCAGCCCCATATTGTAGAGAATATAACTCTGATCATTGGAGTCTTCCTCTAGTGTGAGAGCTTCTTCATAGTAATCCAGTGCTTCAGCATATTCACCTTCTGCCTGGGCTGACATCCCATCTCGGTAATAGACAAATGCTTCTTTAGCTTTTCTGTTAGCTGGTAGCAGTTTGAGGATCAAATCTGCCATGACGGTAAAGGATTTGTCAACAAAGTTATCGTTTTTCTGTGTTCTTGGCATTTTTTCCTCTCTTTGTGTGGTCTAATTAACCGAAAACTGCTGTAATTCTTGCCTGTAAAGCGTCTCTTGCTTGTTCTCTGTCGTCAAAATGGATTTTTTCAGTACCGAGAATTTGATAATCTTCGTGACCTTTACCAGCCAACAACACCCCATCACCGGGTTTTGCTTGTAAAATGGCGGTATGAATTGCTGTAGAGCGATCGCATATTACCATCGGTTGAACAGAATCAGGAATACCAGCCAGCACATCTTGGAGAATTTTTTCTGGGTCTTCAGTGCGGGGATTATCTGAAGTCACCACAGCCACATCAGCTAATTGGGCAGCTATTTTTCCCATTTTAGGACGTTTAGTGCGATCGCGATCCCCCCCACAACCAAACACACATATCATTTTACCAGGAATAAACGGACGAGCCGCTTTCAACAAATTCTCCAAACTATCAGGAGTGTGAGCATAATCCACAATTACGCTCACATCTTGGTCATTACTAATTTGTACCCGTTCCATACGTCCAGGAACACCAGGAAAATCAGGAATCGCATTGGCTACCAATTGCAAATCTAACCCCAAATGTAAAACCGCACCAACAGCAGCCAAAAGATTTTCTAAATTATACTGACCAACCAAAGGCGAAGAAAAAGCCACATCACCCTTTGGTGTATGCAGAATCCCATTGACACCATTTGGCTGATAACTTAAATCACTCATCCAAAAATCAGCGTTATTGTCGTTAACACTGTAACTCCAAACTCGTTCTCGTTTCAATCCTGCAATTAAACGCTTACCATATTCATCATCAGCGTTAATAATTGCCCGTCCTTGGAGATAATCAGGACTAAATAACAACGCCTTCGCTGCAAAATAATCCTCCATATCTGTGTGATAGTCAAGATGGTCTTGGGTAAGATTGCTAAATACCCCCACCTCAAACGAACAACCCAAAACCCTACCTTGTGCTAAAGCGTGGGAACTGACTTCCATTACCCCAAACTCACAACCAACATTTACCGCTGCTGCTAACTGTTGTTGTAATTCCACCGCAAAAGGAGTAGTGTGAACAGCAGTTTGTTCAAAACCCGGCCAACGAGTGTAGAGAGTTCCCAGCAAAGCAGTAGGTAAACTAGCTTTCGTAATAAAATATTCAATCAAGTGAGTAGTGGTAGTTTTGCCATTTGTACCAGTTACACCCACCAACTTCAACTTTTGTCCAGGATAACCGTAAAAAGCGGCTGCAATTTGAGCGCAAGCTTTCGTCATATTACCGGCAGGAATCACCATAGATTCCGGTGTCGGCGGATTTTTCTGGATAGCTTCGGGAGAAACAATAGCCGCAACCGCACCAGAAGCCAAAGCACTCGACCAAAACTCCCCACCATCTACTCTAGTTCCTGGCATCCCAATAAACAAATCTCCCACACCGCAAGCATGAGAGTTAGTTTTAATGCCCTTAACTTCCACATCGGCTAAACTAGGATTTTCCAGACCTTCTACTGTCGCTAGTAATTCCCTTAAGTTCATTTGCTGCACCTCGCCACAAGCTTTACTTGCGCCTATTCTGCATTATTTTTTTCTAAATTGGATATATATTTACAAAGCATTTGTTCCAATTGCGTGACACTAGCACGAGGAGAAGGACGGGGTAGAGGTTCTTCAACCTCTGTGTCCTCTGTGCCTCTGTGGTTCGATAAATAAAGCACCGGCACCTCATACTGATATTTACCAAACCAATCTTCACGAGTTGTAATATCCCGAATTTCTAACTCAAAACTAGGATTTTGGATTTGTTCAAGCTTTTCTTGCAAGCCTTCACACAAATGACAACCGGGTTTGCTGTATAAAATTAATCGCATAGGCAGGAAGAAGGTGACAGGTGACAGGTGACAGGTGACAGTGAAGAGGTAAGAGGTGACACGTGACAGTGAAGAGGTAAGAGTTAAGCCTATCTTCCGCACCCTCAACTGTCACAATCGGTTTTTACTCTTTTTTGTGATGATATGAGGATGTATTGTATACCACATCTCAATGAATTAACGGATACATGATGTCGATAAGGCATAATTTATATCCAAAAATCAAGAGAGAATTAAGTGATAATACTATGTGACACCCCAGGGTGCGGAATGTGGGTTAAGAGCTAAGATTAAGTGTTTTTCTCCCCTGCGCCCCTGCTCCTTGCCCCCTGCCCCCTACCTTTGTGATGTAGTGAGTTTTGAATATCCAGGACTTACGCAAAATTTCTCTAAACCCTCTTTCCTTCGCGCTCTTTGCGCCTTCGCGGTTCATTTTTTCCTTACTTTTGCGTAAGTCCTAATATCGACTAAACGCCGATTTTTTCCAACATCAATTTAGAACGTTTCACCTGTTCAGGAATAGCAACCGGATAATCACCAGTAAAACAAGCAGAACAGAAATTATTAGTATCTTCTTTGGTTTCTTCCAACATTCCGTCCCAACTCAGATAAGCAAGACTATCAACTTCTAATTGTTTAGCAATTTCTGCAACTGATTTAGTCGCAGCAATTAATTGATCCTGAGTATCGGTATCAATCCCATAAAAGCAAGGATGAGTGACAGGAGGTGAAGAAATTCTCATGTGTACTTCCACCGCACCGGCTTCACGCAGGGTTTTGACGAGTTTACGGCTGGTAGTACCCCGCACAATCGAATCATCGACAATGATCACTCTTTTACCAGCTAACACATCTTTGAGCGGGTTGAGTTTCATCCGCAAACCTAACTCACGCATGGCTTGTGTCGGCTGAATAAAGGTGCGTCCAACGTAGCGATTTTTAATCAGTCCTTCACCGTAGGGAATACCAGAAGCTTGGGAAAAGCCAATTGCCGCAGGTATACCAGAATCAGGAACTCCAAAAACTATATCGGCATTTACGGGAGATTCTTTGGCTATTCTTCGTCCTAAGCGCATCCGATAACTATATAAAGTTTCGTTGTGCATGATGCTATCAGGACGGGCAAAATAGATCATTTCAAAAATACACAGTTTGCGTTCTGGCTGTTGACTCCAATGGAAGGAAGCTAAACCGGCTTCGGTGATCCAAACTAACTCCCCTGGTTCGACATCTCGCAGGTATTCTGCACCAATAATATCCAAACCGCAAGTTTCGGAAGCCAGAACGTAACGCACAGGATCACTATCTAAAGTGCCTATGACTAAGGGACGAATGCCATGAGGATCACGCACACCCATCACACCTGTAGGTGTACCAATAACTAGGCTAAATGCACCTTCACAACGATTAAAGGCGCGGATAGAACCTTCTAACCAATCTGCACCGGTGTTGACTTCTTGTGCGATCGCATAAGCAATCATTTCTGAGTCTGTGGTTGTGACTAAGTTAAAATCACTCTTAAGTAATTCTTCTCGCAGTGCTACAGTATTGACTAAATTACCATTATGTGCTAATGCTAATAAACCTAAGCGAGTTTCCACCACAGCGGGTTGGGCGTTAACTTTGCGGCTGGAACCGGTGGTTGAATAACGTGTGTGACCAACAGCTAAATTACCGGGTAACTCATCTAAAATGGTTTCACTGAAAACTTGAGATACCAAACCCATATCTTTGTGTTGGTGTACTACTTGACCCTCAAAGGTAGCAATACCAGCAGATTCTTGACCCCGATGTTGGAGAGCATACAATCCAAAGTAGGTCAATTTAGCAACGTCTTGTTCTGGGGCGTAGATGCCAAAAACACCGCAAGCTTCTTCTGGCTTGTCAGGACGGTGTTCATCCGAGGTAACGGAATTAATGGGAATCATGCTGGTATTGCTCCTGGTGGGGTGTCGAGTCAGTGGGAACTGGTGATTGGTGATTGGTGATTGGTGATTGGGAATTGGGTAATTTTATTTCTTCTTTCTCCTGAACTCCTTCTTCCTGCCTCTTAACAAATCTTTAACCATCCATTAAAACAGTACAGTAAATTGGTCAAGGATGAAGTAAGAATTGTAAATTTTTATGATTCATCCTTGATTTTTGATCTCGATTAGGTATTGGTGTAGATAGCGAGACGTTTAGAGATGGCTAAAGAATAGCGATCGCTCATATCTTCGAGACTAACCTGGAGTAATTTGTGGTTATCTGCGGTTAAAATCTCCAAATTCCCAGAATTAGAAACTGTTCCTAGTTTTTGCCAATTCTCTGGCAGATGCTCCTGTAAATAGGATTCCCATTTTTCTTGGTTTTCTTTACTTACAGAAACTAAAATTCTCGCCCCACCTTCACCAAAAAGAACTTCATCAAAACGGGAATCGTGATTTGCACTAATTGGGAAATTAATTTCCGCCCCCAAATTCCCAGAAAGACAAGATTCTGCTAAAGCCACAGCCAAACCACCTTCAGCCGAATCATGGGCAGAATTTATCCAACGGGCGCGAATACCATCACGACAAGCTTTTTGTACAGCGCGTTCTAAATCAAAATCAATTTTAGGCGGTTTTCCTGCGATCGTATGATGAATCGTCGCTAAATATTCAGAAGCACCCAATTCGATTTTTGATTGAATTGATAAACCTAGAAGATAAATTATATCACCTGCATTTTGCCAACCTTGTCCACAAATTTTCGTTAAATCAGGAATCAACCCCACCATACCCACAACCGGAGTCGGATAAATTGGTTGGGGATTACCTTCCGCATCAAAAGTTTCATTGTAGAGAGAGACATTCCCCCCAGTTACCGGCGTTCCCAACTCTTTACAACCTTCACTTAAACCCCGACAAGCGGACGCTAATTGCCAATAACCAATCGGTTTTTCTGGGCTACCAAAATTGAGGTTATCTGTCACAGCCAGGGGTTCAGCGCCCACACAGCTAAGATTCCGGGCAGCTTCAGCCACTACTGCTTTAGCCCCTTCATAAGGATCAAGATAGACATAACGAGAATTACAATCTACCGTAGCCGCAACACCAGATTTTAAATTGGCAATGGGGGATGTAAGATTAGGAGTTTCTTCTAAAGGACGTAACCGCACCACAGCAGCATCAGCACCACCGGGTAACAATACTGTATTATTCTGAACTTGATGGTCATATTGGCGATAAACCCAGCTTTTAGAAGCAATGGTGGGAGTATCTAGCAAAGTCAATAAAATCTGATTCCAAGTTTGCAAACTTCCCTCAATTTCAATACCCTCAACATTGCAAACAGGTAAACTATCACTTGTCCATTGCCAAGCTTTTTGAGCATATTCTGGAGGTTCTGCTAATAATTCTCTTTCATACAAAGGCGTATTTTCCGCCAAAGCATCAGCAGGAATTTCTGCGGCAATTTTCCCCTCAAACCAAATCCTGACAATGGGTTCTTCAATAACTGTCCCCGCAACCACTGCTTGCAGTCCCCAACGGTGGAAAATATCAATTAACTCCTGTTCTCGTCCTTTTTCAGACACAAATAACATTCGTTCTTGAGATTCCGAAAGCAGGTATTCATAGGGAATCATGCCCAATTCCCGCGCCGGAATTTTATCTAAATCGAAATCAATCCCCACACCACCTTTAGCAGCCATTTCCGAAGTTGAACAGGTGATACCCGCAGCCCCCATATCCTGTGCCGCAACTACAGCCCCGGTTTTAAATGCCTCTAAACAAGCTTCAATCAAAGACTTTTCTAAAAATGGATCTCCTACTTGCACAGCAGGACGATTATCCATTGACTCATCTGTTAATTCGGCACTGGCAAAACTTGCGCCGCCCATGCCATCACGTCCGGTGGTTGAACCCACATACAGCACCGGATTTCCTAAGCCTGAAGCCCCCGATTTGACAATTTCCGATGTTTCCATCAATCCCAAGGCCATGACGTTAACAAGGGGATTTCCAGAGTAGGCGGGGTCAAAATATACTTCACCACCAACTGTGGGAACGCCGACGCAGTTGCCATAATGGGAGATTCCCGCAACTACACCGGTAAACAATCTTTGGGTTTTTGGATCATTCAAATCACCAAAACGCAAAGAGTTTAATAAAGCTATGGGACGCGCCCCCATTGTAAAGATATCTCTTAATATCCCACCAACTCCGGTGGCTGCACCTTGGAAGGGTTCAACAGCGGAAGGGTGGTTATGGGATTCTATTTTAAACGCTAATTGTAGTCCGTCACCGATATCCACAACTCCGGCATTTTCACCGGGTCCAACGAGAATACGGGGTCCGGTGGTGGGAAACTGTTTGAGTAATGGGCGGGAATTTTTATAACAGCAATGTTCTGACCACATTACCCCAAACATACCTAATTCGGCTTTGTTGGGATGACGGCCTAAGCGGCGGACGATTTCGGTATATTCTTCTGGTTTTATGCCTTCTGAGGCTATTTCTTGGGGAGAAAAGGGATTTTCACCAAATGTGGTCATGGAAGTTATGCACCAAGAGGACAGAGGAATATTCTATCTGAGATTCCCCACTTCTTTTTTTATCTTGTCAATAAATTATGAATTGATATCAGAAGTCGGGGATCTAGAGATATAAAGAGATTAAGACTCCCGACTTTTTTTAAATCTTGTCACATTTTTTGGCTAGATTGTTATTTATGCCATGTTGTTTTCAGGTTTTTCTGATTCAAGAGCATGAAAATTCACATCTTCATAAAGTTCTGTCATTGTCCCTGCAAAATTAATACTTTTCAATTGAAATGATGCTTGTTCACCTACATAAGACTGTAAAATCCAAAGTCCATCATCATTGCGTCTAAAACATTCAACTCTTGGTTTTTTCGTATTAATTAAAACGTATTCTTGCAAAGTTTCCAACATTTGATAATCAGCAAATTTATCACCTCTATCAAATCCTTCGGTAGAATTAGATAAAACTTCAATTATTAAACAAGGAAATCTTTTATAACCTGGAGTTTCTTGATCTCGTGCATCACAAGTTACCATCACATCAGGATAGTAAAATCTATTTAAAGATTCTATTCTCGCTTTCATGTCAGCAATGTACACCCGACAACCAGAACCCCGAACGTGATTACGGAGTAAAGAGAATATATTACCAGCTATAGTAACATGAGAATCAAGTGCGCCAGCCATTGTATAAATATATCCATTAATATATTCATGTTTAACTGTGCTTTTTTCTTCCATTGCTAAATATTCTTCTGGTGTGATGTAAATATTGGGAGAAGCAATCATATTTCATAACCTCCTAAAACAAACTGTATTAAATTAAAACTTCAACTTACTGAGCGATACTTGTAGGTTGAGGAATTGGTATACCTGACTCTATTAAACCTTCTATATGAAATTCTATGGACTCTACAATTAGTTGTTGAACTTCTACTAATGTTTCAGCTACAGCTATACAACCGGGTAAGTCGGGAACATAAGCACCATAACTGGTATTTCCTTTTTCAATTACTACTGTATAACGCATTATTCTTCCTCCAATTGTGCTTGTCTCCAAATACTTTTTATTGTACCAATGGGTACGTCAATATTAGGTTTACCGGAAACTGGTACCAAGTTTATGAGGATGTTTAAACTGTCGGTGACTTCATCTAGTTCTTGCTAAATACCAACCATCAGCTTCTAGTCGCTGAATCACTACTCTTACTTTCATATTAACATCTATCTGTAATCAATCCTTTGATTTATTGTATAATTAATTATGTTGCCCCCTGATAAAATATGCAAGATACCCTAACCATTACTATTACTCCAGAACTGAAAGCAGCACTTTTAGAAATTACCCAAACTGAAGGTATATCTGCTGATAGTTTAGTTGGTAAAGCTATTGAGGACTACATCTTTACACACAAATTCCGCGCATTCCGTTCTTACTTGATGCAAAAGAATGAAACTGTTTACACAGATGAGGAAATTTTTGAGATAATTTCATGAAGCTAGTTATAGATACTAATAATTAATAATAAAATTTGTAACACCATGTTTTGAAAATATGAATAAACAATATAGAATATATTTAGATGTTTGTTGCCTTAATCGTCCTTTTGACGACCAAACCCAATGGCGAATTAGGCTAGAAACTGAAGCAATTTTAGAAATTATCAATCATTGTCTATCTGGAAAATGGCAATTAGTCAGTAGCACAGCTTTAGAATTAGAAATTGCGAGAACTCCAGATATAAATAGGAGAGAACAAGTACAAAAAGTCTTAACAATGGCTCATGATACGATTTTAGTCACAGAAGAAATTACTCGACGAGCAATAGAATTAACAACATTTAATATTAAAAAATTTGATGCTTTTCATCTGGCTTGTGCTGAAAATAACGCTGATATTTTCCTAACCACTGATAGCCGTCTATTGTCAAAATCATTAAGCTATAAGGATAATATAAATATAATAGTTGCTAATCCAATGATCTGGTTGGCAGAAGCTACTAATAATATTGTACAAGGAGGAGAAAATGACCCCAATTGAACTATACAGAAAAGGATTTCAAGCTCTCGTAGATGCTTTAGGATATGTTGACGCTATCAGATTTATTCGTCAATTTGATAGTGGTAGTGGAGACTATACAGAAGAACGTCATCAATGGTTAGATCAGGTAACAATGGATGAAATACTAGCCGATATTAAGAAACATCAAGAAACTATCTAGGGGAAAGAGATCAAAAGGTTTTAATTTTTGATTCTTTAACCCAGGAGATTGTTTTATGGGAAGAATAAATTACTCGCAAATTATTCAAGATATTTTAATCAGTCATTCTACCAATGATATAGCCAATGGTACAGAAATTCAATTGCTTTTTGATACTCAACGTCATCATTATCAAGTATTAAATATTGGTTGGAAACAACAAATTAGAACCTATGGAGTGATTATTCATGTTGATATTAAAGATGATAAAATCTGGATACAAAGAGATGGTACGGAAATTGGTATTGCTAATGAATTAATTGCTGCTGGTGTACCTAAAGAAGATATTGTTTTAGGATTTCATGCTCCTTATAAGCGGCAATTTACAGGTTTTGCGGTGGGGTAATAATTTATTTCCATGTTTTACCGTTTTATAACAAGTTATCTTCGTCCTTCTTCAATCATTTCACGGATTAAGTTTTGATCTAAACCTACTTATTTTCTTAGTTGTTGCATTCTATTAATTGCGTCTTGAATTGATTTTTTAGTAGTAATTTTTCCCCAAGCGTTATGTTTAATTGTGGTAGTTTCTGTATTATCTAATGGTTGGACAACTACCAATACTTCTACAGATTTATCTTTAAAATCCGTAGGTGTTTGAATTTGCAATATACCATCTGTACTGATATGTGCCAGCAATTTCATTGTTTCCATTTTTTACCTCTATTTAGTACAGTATAACGCCTTATTTTCATGATGTATGAAATTTAAGATAATAACTGCATTAAAATCTTCGTCCTTGTTTTCATCATTCACTTGATTGAGATTTTATTTTTTAGGTGGAGTAAAACCAAACTTTGTAAAAATCCAGTGATACCATTCTTGATGAGTAGTCACAAAAGCTAAAGCCGATTCCAAATCTATATCTAAATCTTTGTTATAAATACTGATAATTAGATCATAAATCAAATCGAAAAGGATTCTATCTTCTTTATTGAATAGAACAAAATTACCGTTAGCACTATTTTCTAGTTGCTGTATTCTTTCTTTCCCTACTTTACCAGTAACATCTGGTTGACGTTCATCTCTAATTAAATCAAATTTACTTTGAGGATTATTAATTACCAATTCGTTGAAATTGCTAATACGACTTGTAAAGGGAGTACCACTAATTTCTAGAAAAGCAATTACATGATATTTATTTCCCTTTTCTATCACAATATGTTCTGGTAATACCTTTTTACCTAAACGATATTGGGTTAATTTAAATGACTGGATATGAGTTAAAGCTTCAGCAATATTCCTCAATTTACCAATATCATCACCATCACTAATAATAGATGGATTATGATATTTTTGTTCCAATTCAATTCTATGTTCATTTAAATATTCAATTACAGGATTTGTAGGAATTGTAGTTTCACCAGATAAATAAGTTGCTAATTTCTCCTGTAAGTGGCTTAAATCAACAGAAATAGGTGTTTGTATAGATTGCATTAGTTGAATTAAAACTTCTATTGATGTCTGTTGCTGTTGCTGTAAAAATTTTAATTGCTGTTCTATTTTTTCATTATTATCTAATTCACGAATTGGTTTTCTTTCGTCTGGTAAAGGAATTCCGTTAACTCTAAAATCATAGTATTTAGCAGCATGATTTAAAGCGGCACGGATAGGTTTTTTTGCTAAAATATCATCTAAGTCTTCAGAGGAGAATAGCTGTTCTAAGGTAATATCTAAAGTTTGCATTTTCACCTTGAGAATAGATTTAACTTCTGTTTCTGTCGGTTGACGTAAAGAAACTTGATATTGAGATACTCTTCCAATAATAGATTGATCAAATGTTGTTTGAAATTTTTCCCATCTGTCAGGAAATAAATTCAAGATAATTAAACTATTCGGAACATGAGTGAAAATTTCTTTAACTGCTTCCCCAAAATTCAACAAAATTTCTTGATTATGGGAAAGTCCTAAACCTTCTAATTGATCAAAAATAATAATTAAAGGTTCATCCAAAGTGGATAATTTACCCAAGACGGAAATAGCTTCTAAAGAAAAAGCTTCTTTACTAATTTCCTCTCCCCAATTTGGTAAACCAACAGTTTCAGCTTCTTCGTCAGTTAAAACATTTCCGGCTAACCAGCGAGTGGTAATATTTCTATATTTATAATCTGTATAACTGCAATATTTAACCATACCTTTAATGATAGATAAAGCAAAACTACCCGCAGCATAATTACTCATCCACCATTCATTAATAGTCTTTTCTATATATTGCCAATATTCACGTCTACGTTGAGTATTTTCTTTACCTAAAGCATTAATACTATTATCTTCTAAGTCATATAAAGCATTTAAAATATCTATATCTTTTTGTTGAAATTTTCTATCAGGTAAACTAACTATTTTTCTAAAAGTGTTAATCATTAAAGAGTCTAATTGCGGTAAATTAACTGCTTTTTCAACTAGAGATTCTAAAATCCTACTGTAGATATGATAAAGTACAGATTTAGCATCATTAGGTTGACGAATAAAAAGTAACCTATTACTTGATAATCTCTCATTGGCAAGTCGCATCATTAAATGAGTTTTTCCAGTACCCGGTTCTCCAATGACAACAACACCTTTACTCTGATGATTAGAATCTAATTTGATGTTATTTAAAGCAGTTTGTAAAATCTGGAATTCTCGATGATAGGTATCAGCATAATCTGGGTGATGTTGAAAAGGAGTATCAACTCGACTGCTAGTAAATGGATTAGGTTGTTTTTTGAGACTTTCCAGCATAATTTTTTTATAAAGATGATATGTAAATGTGGCATCATAACTAGCCGTATGTGCCATATTAGGAAGAAAATATTGATTATTAGCTCGAAGATTCAAATATTTACTCAAATACTCTAAAGAATAACTTTCTAAATTGGAAAAACAGTCTTTAGCTAAAAGCCAAGTACAATCAAATTGTAATTTTTGTTTTAAATCTTGCCAAGGTAAACCAACTTGTCCAAAACTACGCTTGAGGATATCAATATCATGTTCTGCATAGTGACAGATGATTTTTTTATCTTCAACAATAGTCAAAAATTCTGTTAATAAAGTTTTGAGACTTTTGATATTTAAAACATTTTGAAAGCCATGAGAGTTACCATCACAAAAACCTTCATAAATTACCACACCTTGACTATTAACAATAGCTAATTCAGTTAAATTTGGTTTCCCTTCCGTATCTAAAATAACAAAGTCCATATTAGTCTATTTGTAAGTAAATTCTTGTAATACCTGTCTGAATTGGATCATAACATATAAAAAAATGAGTAGTCAATTGAACAAGAAAAATCATGTAGATTGGGTAAAATCTCTACCTCCAGCAGAATTAAAACTTCTAAATAGTGCTGATTTCAATAATTCAGAAGCTACCCAAACTATAATTAATCTAGAAATACCACCAGAACAAATCAGCTACGAAAATATAGCCGAAAAATCTCATTTTTATTCTTTACGTGATCAATTATTATTTATGTTTGCGCCTGAATTACGCCGGGAATATGAAAATTATGTGAGTCAACAAGCCGCAATTTCTGGATATAGAACATTAGTCACATCTAATTTACAACAAGCATCAGATTTAACCGTTGCTAATCTTTTTCACTACTTTAATATTAGAGATAAATCACAAGAATAAGTAAATCAATAATCAACTTTTAAAAATTTGGCAACTCAACCCTGGTTAAAAGGGCTGTGTGGATAATTATGAGCGTATTGTCATGTTGATATGGCATATTATGCCTTGTATATACATACTTTATCATAATCATTGTGCTTAATCTTATAAAATTTAGCTTCATTTTACATCTGAAGTATTAGTATTAATTAAAATAGAACACATGGCGATACCCTGACGCGAATAACTATTCAAATAATAATTTATACCTCATCAGCAAGGTGAGGTATTGAATCATGAATTTCGCTCAAATCCTGTGAAGAAAAGGGTAGAAAGGTTATATTCCGTGCCTTATTGATAACAGTGGAATGTTGGTTCTTAGCTACTTTTGCTACTGCAATTCTGTTGATATATTTCTCTATATTAATAAAATGATAAATATAATACATTTTCTCTGTAATTTATACGTGATCTTAATCACAAGTATTTATGATTAGAATCACAAGTATCCATGATTAGGATCGTCTCCTTATAATTCGCAAATTGGCATAATTCAATACAACTGAACTCTAGCCGAGTCATTAATAGGGAACACATCAAGTGCCGACAGCCTTTTACAGGATTGTTGGCTTTTTATTATTGGTAATTATAAACAATTAAAAATTAAAAATTAAAAATTAAAAACTAAAAATTAAAGCCCACCTTTCACACTTCATGTTGTACTATACAAATAGTACAGAAATCGGGCTAATAGTCGTGGAATAGGAATTCTGAATCAAATATCCCCACAATCGGTTAATAACTTGACAAATAATTTGCCATAGCCACTACCAAGTGTGGGGACAATATGATCAAATGATGATCAGATGAAGAAATTTATTGCCATCAAGTGCGAATTTTTGATATCTCTAGTAGACTCAAAATCCACTGGGAGAACCAGCACCGGCTTGATATCAGGACATCGCTTGAATGATGTAATCAAAGTAAGGTGCAGTTTCGAGGGCATCTTCAGCACTCAATAAATCCAAGGATGCTTGCTTGAGGGAAGTGATAGCTTCAACCATTCCAGGAACAGGAACGCCCAGAGAGTTGTACATTTCCCGCACGCCCACTAAACCAATTTTTTCAATTGGTTCTTTATCGCCAGCAAGTACGCCGTAGGTAATCAGGCGCAAATACCAACCGAAATCACGGATACACAAAGCACGTTGCTTTTCACCGTAAGCATTACCACCAGGGGCGATAAAGTCAGGACGCTTCTGCCAAAGTTTTTTGGTAGCTTCCTGAACTATCTTTTTTTCATTTTCGGCGAGGGTAGTGACAATTCTTGTGCGTTGTACACCAGTTTCCAAAAATTCTTGAATACTCTTGAGTTCGCCACTACTGGGGTAGCGCAGTTCGTCATCGGCTTGGAGAATAACTTGGCTAATTACAGTCATGATTATTATGCAATTACGCGAAATATTATTTGCTAGTTTAACTAGTTAGAGGTACAGAAGTGAAGGGTGTGAGAAGATGGGGATAAGAACTGGGGATTGGGGATTGGGGAAAATTAAGGAAGTAATTGTAACAATTCTTCAATCACCAAATCCAAAATCTAAAATCCAAAATCCAAAATTGAATGACTAATACAGCTTGGCGACAGGGTGAAGTAATTGAAATTGATATTTCTGATTTGAGTGATACTGGTGATGGCGTGGGACGCTTTGATCAGCGTGTGGTCTTTGTTCCAGACACTGTCAGGGGCGATCGCGTGCTGGTGAGATTATTACAAGTTAAACCAAAATATGCTTATGGTAAACTGGAGCAGATAGTCAAACGCTCTCCAGGACGTATCCGACCCAGTTGCATTGTGGCTGATAAATGTGGTGGCTGTCAGTGGCAGCATATTAATTATGATTACCAATTGATAGCCAAGCGGAATCAGGTAGTTCAAGCTTTAGAACGTATTGGTGGGTTTGTTCAACCACCTGTAGAAGCTGTATTAGGGGCTGATTCATCCTTAGGTTATCGGAATAAAGTTACCTATCCTCTGGGTGTCTCAGCGACAGGCCAAGTACAAGCTGGTTATTACCAAAAAGGTAGCCACCAATTAATTAACTTAAATCAATGTCCAGTCCAAGACCAACGCTTAAATCCGATGCTGGCTGAAGTCAAGCAGGATATGCAAAAGCAAGGTTGGTCAATTTACAACGAACGTCGTCACCAAGGACAAATTCGCCATCTGGGTTTACGTATTGGTCGTCGGACAGGTGAAATGCTGCTGACTTTGGTGGTGAAGGATTGGAAATTACCCAGAATAGAAAGCCAAGCACAAGAATGGTTGCAGCGATATCCCCAATTGGTGGGGGTGTCACTGAATCGGAATAGCGATCGCACAAATGCTATCTTTGGCAACGAAACTCGTTGTATTGCCGGAGTTCCTGCCCTGCGCGAAATATTTGCTGGGCTAGAATTTCAAGTACTCCCAGATACATTTTTTCAAGTATCCACCGAAACCGCAGAAGCCCTATTAAAGGTAATTCAGTCAGAACTCAATCTTCAAGGTCATGAAGTTCTAGTTGATGCCTACTGCGGCATTGGCACTTTAACCTTGCCTTTAGCCAAACAAGCCCGGCAAGTTACAGGGTTGGAAGTGCAATCAGCAGCCGTAGAACAGGCTATTTCCAATGCCCAACATAACGGAATTAATAATGTTACATTTCAAATAGGAGCAGTGGAGAAAATCCTGCCAGATTTGGGCATTATACCAGATGTTGTATTACTTGATCCGCCACGTAAAGGATGTGAAGCTAATGTCATCAAAACTTTACTTGACTTGAAACCATCTCGGATTGTTTACGTCAGTTGTAAAGTAGCTACCCTCGCCCGTGACCTCAAATTACTTTGTCAAGATGGAACATACACTCTTACTAGAGTACAGCCCGCTGATTTATTTCCCCAAACCGCTCACGTCGAAGCTGTCGCTTTTCTGGTATTATCACCTTTGGCTCGAAGTTAGCGAATTCTTTACAAAAACCCAAATGAAAAATTTGTAGTCTAGTGCATAGTACTAATGCTAAAATCTAATTAGACTAAAAATAGAAATTCTTTTTTAACATTGAAGTCGCATAGGCTCTTAAAAAGGTGAATTAGATTGCGTAAATTATAAAGAGGCAATTAAATAGAGTATTTCCATACTCCTTCAAATTAATAGCAACTTAAAAGTTGTTAAATGCATTAGTCGAAATCATTACAGCCAATTTTGAACCAAGCAATTCTAACTTATGTTTAGAGTCAATGCTCCCCAGCATTTTCAAAATTTAGTTTTACAGACGCTAGTTTGAAGGCAGCATGACCACCTCAATTTTTATCAGGGTGCCTGTGACAGCAAACTGATGTCTAGCTAACTAAAAGCTACGGGGTTTCTCTTGTGATTACCATTTCTCTTCGTCCAGTTGGACGTTCTTGGGGTACTATTAGTTTTGCCTCGACTCTTTATCTTTGTCCCATATTAGATTTACTATTGGCAGAAGTTCCCGCCAAATTACAAGCAGAGTTGCGCCTAGGACTTCAAGAAGCCCTAGTAAACGCAGCTAAACATGGAAATAATCTTGATCCCGGTAAATTAGTAGTAGTGCGTTTTTCCTTGATAGATAATCAATATTGGTGGATCATTTCCGACCAAGGTAGTGGATTCACACCTTTACCTGATTTCGATAGCGATCCCACGGACTATTTACCACCAGATGAAGCCGAAAGTGGTCGCGGAATGTCTCTTCTTCATCAGATTTTTGATCAGGTAGAATGGAACCGCAAAGGAACAGAATTAAGGCTTTGTAAGCAATTAGAAACCCGTCGTTTACTATCTTTACGGAGGTGAGAGGGAAGATTAATTATGATTATATGCTTGACCTAGATCAACCGTAAATTCCCTGCCCACACATACCCAAGCGCCCCAAAGATGACGATGTTGTTATGAAGATTCCCTCGTGTACAATTTATTAGCTAAATCAGGATTTATTTCCCATATCATATTCGTCTGAAAAGGAAAGCGAGTAATCAAGATGTTATGGGTAAATGAACAATGAAAACACTACCTTGACCTAATTCAGATTTTACATCAATAAAACCTTGATGTGCTTCTACAATACGACGGGCAAGGTACAGTCCTAATCCACTACCAGAACGGTTGTGATTACCTTGACGAAATCGTTCAAATAAGTCAGCTTGTTCTTCAGAAGGAATACCAGAACCTGTATCAGCTACTTCAATAATATTTATAAATTGGTATCTTTTTTCTGGGTGATATTGACACTTGAGGCTAATAGTAACTGAACCAGAATCTGTAAATTTGATAGCATTACCTATCAGGTTTGTAAATAAGCGATGTAATTCTAAGCGATCACCGATGATAGTTTTTGTGGTTAAGTTATCAGAGAGTTGCAGATTTATGGATAGTGCTTTTTCTACCGCTAGAGGGGCTAATTCTCCAGATATCTCTGTAAGTAACTGGCTGAGATTAACTGGTTGAAATGTGAGAGTTTTGCGCCCTGCTTCAAAGCGATAAACTTCTAATAAAGTATTCACCATAGTTAGGAGGTTGATATTACTACGCGCCATGATAGTCATGACTTCTTCCATTGGCGGTGATAACTCTCCTAAAGCACCTTGCTTTAATAGGTTTAACATCCGATCTGCAGCTACTAATGGAGTGCGTAAGTCATGGGTGAGACGAGAAACAAAATCTTGGCGCTGACGAGCAATTTCATCACGTTCATCTATACTGTATTTGAGTCGTAAAAGCGATCGCACTCTCGCCAATAATTCATCCACTGTTACGGGTTTGCGGATAAAGTCATCAGCACCTAAATCTAATCCTTGGGCGACGTTAGGGGTATCGTGGGCAGTAATTAGTAATATGGGGATATATTGCTGCAAATTCATTTGGGTGCGAATGCATTTGGTGACTTCATAGCCATCCATTTCTGGCATCATTAAATCCAGTAACACCAAATCACAGGGAGATGCTTGAAGTTTTGCCATTGCTTCAGCACCATTTTCAGCACTACTAATTATATAGCCTTCTGTTTCTAAGATGGTTTTAACAAGAAATATGTTATCAGCTGAGTCGTCTACAACCAGTATTTTGCCTGTGCGAGGAAATTCTGAACTCATAGAGTTTGAAAGGTAGAAGGAAAAAGTCAAATTTTCTACTTTTGATTTCTGTTTGAAAACTAATTGCCAAGTCTTCGGGTAAGACCATTATCCAATCAATAAACCGGAATAATTGTCTAATATCTGGACGAAGAAAATAAAAACTCTAAAAACTTGTCAAAATAAAGTTCTATAATTTCTTTTCAAGGACTATCGTAATCAGTAGATTGTTCAGTCATAATCTAAAACAAAAAGTATCTTTGTGCCATTGGTAAAACTGTCGCAGGTTCACAAGTTAATAATTCACCATCTGCACGAACTTCGTATGTTTCAGGATCTACTTCAATATGAGGTAAGGCATCATTTAATTTCAGATCCTGCTTAGTTAATTGACGTGTTCCTGAAACTGAAACTGCTGATTTTTGCAAACCTAACATTTGGGGAATTTCTCTTTCTAAACCTGCTTGAGAAACAAATGTTAATGATGTGGCATTCCTCGCACCTGCAAAACTGCCAAACATAGGACGGGAATGTACTGGTTGCGGTGTAGGAATACTAGCATTAGCATCACCCATTTGCGCCCAAGCAATCATTCCCCCTTTAATCACAATTTCTGGTTTCACTCCAAAAAATGCCGGTTTCCACAAACATAAATCTGCTAATTTTCCCGCTTCTACTGACCCCACATATTCAGAAATTCCATGTGTAATCGCCGGATTAATTGTGTACTTAGCAATATATCTTTTCGCCCGGAAATTGTCTGACCTCTCCCCTAACCCCTCTCCTACAAGGCGAGGGGAGAGTGTTCCGCGCTGTACTTTCATTTTGTGTGATGTCTGCCAAGTACGAATTATTACCTCACCGACACGTCCCATGGCTTGGGAATCGGAAGCAATCATACTAAACGCCCCTAAATCGTGGAGAATATCCTCAGCAGCGATGGTTTCTCGACGAATACGCGACTCCGCAAAAGCGACATCTTCGGGAATTGCGGGATCAAGGTGATGACATACCATTAACATATCCAGATGTTCATCTAGGGTGTTGAGGGTGTAAGGACGGGTGGGGTTGGTGGAAGATGGTAAAACGTTGCTTTGTCCACAGACTTTGATGATATCGGGTGCGTGTCCTCCTCCTGCGCCTTCGGTGTGGTAGGTGTGAATGGCACGATGTTTAAAAGCCGCAATAGTATCTTCGACAAATCCGGCTTCATTGAGGGTGTCAGTGTGAATTGCTACTTGTACGTCATATTCATCAGCAACGGTGAGACAGGTGTCAATGGTTGCGGGAGTAGTTCCCCAGTCTTCATGGAGTTTTAACCCCATTGCACCGGCTTGAACTTGTTCTACTAGTCCTTGGGGTTGACTGGTGTTACCTTTGCCTAAAAAGCCGATATTGACGGGAAAAGCGTCGGCTGCTTGCAGCATTCGGTAGATATTCCAGGGTCCAGGAGTGCAGGTGGTGGCGTTTGTGCCTGTGGCGGGGCCTGTTCCTCCTCCTATCATTGTAGTGATTCCAGATGCGATCGCTACTTCAATCTGTTGGGGACAAATAAAATGAATATGTGAATCTATTCCTCCCGCAGTGAGAATCATTCCTTCCCCTGCTAAGGCTTCGGTTCCGGGTCCAATAATAATATCTATATTGTCTTGAATATAGGGATTTCCGGCTTTACCAATTTTGTGAATTTTGCCGTCTTTGATGCCAATATCTGCTTTCACGATTCCCCACCAATCGAAAATTAAGGCGTTGGTAATTACTAAGTCTACTGCACCGTCGGCGTTGGATATGGGGGATTGTCCCATTCCGTCTCTGATGACTTTTCCGCCACCAAATTTTACTTCGTCTCCATAAGTGGTGAAGTCTTGTTCTACTTCTATAAATAGTTCTGTGTCTGCTAATCTGATTTTGTCTCCTACTGTTGGTCCGTAGGTTTCAGAGTAGGCTTGGCGGTTCATTTTATAATTCATATCAAATCCTTTTTTTAACGCAGAGGGACGCTGAGGTTAGCGCGGAGGTACGCTGAGGGTTTTTTTAGAGGTTTCCGTTGATTTTGTTGTTGAATCCGTAGATTTGGCGTGTACCGACGAGGGGGATGAGGGTGATTTCTTTTTCGTCTCCTGGTTCAAATCTGACGGCTGTTCCGGCGGGTATATTTAATCTCATTCCTCGTGCTTTTTCTCTGTCGAAGTGTAAGGCTGTGTTGACTTCATAAAAATGGAAATGTGAACCAATTTGAATTGGTCTGTCTCCTGTATTTGCTACTATTAATTTGGTAGTTGGACGACCTGCATTTAATTCAATTTTGCCTGGTTGGGTGATTATTTCTCCGGGAATCATCATCTGATTTTTCCTAATTTAAAGGTTTTCTAAAAATTCTACAAACGGTCTGAAAGCTTGAGGACATAATTCTGTTATATCTTGATATTTAGAACTCGCCGATGTGTTTGCAGCATTTATACTTCCTTATCTATTATACAATCTTGCTGCATAGCAGCTTAACTATGTCTTTAGGTATAAAAATAAACCGATTATTAGTGTTAAGCTATAAAAATAATCACCCAGTACTGAAACAAAGTAATTTGTTAAGTCACCTCTAGCAATGGGCTGCACCGTATAATTCCTGCGATGTGGAAAACGCTTAAGTCCTTTTTTGGATTAGAGGTGAAGAGTGGCGTTATTATCGTCGTTCATAGCAGTAATGTGATTTTAAATTCATTTGATCTGGAAAATTCATACGGAGATGATTATGAGCTTAGAAAATCGGATTAAAGCAACTGCCAAAAATATTGAAGGCAAAGTTCAAGAAGTTGTAGGCAATGTTACGGGAGATCCCGAAGATCAAGCTGAAGGTCAGGCCAAACAAGTCGAAGCAAGTGGTATTCACGTTGTTGAAAATGTGAAAGATCAAGTCAAAAAAATTATTGACTAAGAGTGTTATTTTTCTGGAAAGTATAAATAGCCATCAAACTATCTATACTTTCTAGTTTGGCGCTTTTAGTTAATAGTCAAATCAATGCCTTAAAAATAAAAGTTTTGGAATTTAGAATGATTTTACTTCAACAAGCTCGTAAATTATTGCTAACTATTAGTCTAGTTTTATTAGTCTCAACTTCTATAGGATTGGGTTTAGTTTCTGGAGATAGTTTGGCTGTAACTTCACTCACTGATTTAAACAGTCAAACCCATATTCAAATAGCAATGATGGATAGAGCAAAGGCAGTCTCTAAAAATATTGAAGGCAAAGCTCAAGAGTCATTCGGCAATGTTACAGGCGATCTGAAAGACCAAGTTGTAGGCAAAGCTAAACAAGCAGAAAGCCAAGTTCGTAACACCATGGAAGATGTGAAAAGCAATGTTAATTTATCAGGAAGAGCAAAGGCAGTCTCTAAGAATATTGAAGGCAAAACTCAAGCAGCAGCCGGCAATATTACAGGTGATCTGAAAGACCAAGTTGTAGGCAAAGCTAAACAAGCAGAAAGCCAAGTTCGTAACACAGTGGAAGATGTGAAAGCTAAGGTTCAAGATATCTTCAATTAAGAAATATCAAACATCGGGTTTACATCAAAATAGCGAAATTCAAAAGCCGTTCAGTCATTGCTAAATTTGACTGAACGGAGGCTTATTTTTTAAATTTGTTAGTGTCCTAATTTCACCAATTATTTCTTGTAGCAACTATGACTAATCTCAACAATCCTAATCCTAATAATCGTGACGATAATGTCAGGAATGATAAATCTGGGTCTTATGATCACGGTTACTCTGATGGTCGTGTCTCAGGAACAAACCTTAAGAACGAAGCCCTAGAAGCACGCGATCAAAATAATACCGCTAGTGGACTGATAATTGGTATCGGTATTACTGGTTTGCTGACAATAGGTGGACTTGCTTACTACTTTTGGGGGCGGCCAGCTACCAACTCGGTAATTGTTGTACCTGCTCCCTCTCAACAGCCAGCTAAACAGACAACTATCATCGAAAAGACGAATACTGTTGAGCGTGTTCCCGTACCAGCAACTGTTCCTACTCCTGCTCAACAAAGTGCGCCTAATGTCAACGTTAAAGTTGACGTTCCCCAGCCACAAGCACCTAAACAAGAGAAGACAGATGTGAAGGTGATTGCTCCTAATAATCAACAGCCTGCTCCTGCTCAACAGAACACGACGATTAACGTAGCTCCTGCTGAATCTTCCACCAAGACTCCAACATCGACCTCTACCCCAGATAAGTCGAGTTCAAAGACGGAGACATCTCCTAATACGCCTAAGGCGAATTCAGATGCTGGTACGACAACTGATAAAAACCCATAGCAAAACAAGTCTTGATCTTCTCTTTATCCTATCTTAATGGTTTTTCATTAACGAATCGGATTATGTACAGTAACTAACTTTGTCCCATCAGGAAAAGTGGCTTCTACCTGCACATCATGAATCATTTCTGGAATACCTTCCATGACATCATCTCGTGTTAATAAAGTTGTCCCATAACTCATTAATTCTGCCACCGTTTGTCCATCTCTCGCACCTTCCAAAATAGCAGCAGAAATAAAAGCAACTGCTTCAGGATAATTCAATTTCAAACCTCTATTTCTTCTTCTTTCCGCGACTAAAGCAGCCGTGAAAATTAATAATTTATCCTTCTCTTGCGGTGTAAGTTGCATTCTTCTCTCCTCTGCGCCTCTGCGGTTCGTTCAAATCTGCCACACTCTGGGAATACAATTACCACGATTTAGCAAAGATACTCGTAACATTTGCCAAACATTTGTAAACCAACTTCTCACTTCAGATGTAGAATTACCACGATATCGACACAAAAATCCATTTTGCAGACGACTCACACCAGTTAAATTATTTTGAGTAACTAAAGAACGTGCTTTTTCAATAATTTCTGTGGAAACGGGACTTCCTACCCAAACCAGACTACCAACCACAGGATATCCCCCTAAACCGTGGGGACTGTGAAAAACTGCTTCGCTACCGGGCAAAATTTGCCTATCAATCCATTGCGGAATACCATTTTGCCAGATTTCGGTGTGCGATCGCATTTCTCCTTCTAAAAACTTTTCTCCCCTCGCACTCCTTCCTAACCGTGTAATTTCCCAGCCGATAAAGCTAGAATTGGTATCTAATTTTACTTTTAAATCCTGCCGATAAACAGCACCGTTGAATAAAATCGTCTCTTGAGGTAAATATTCTAAACAAGCATTAGCATCTATTTCAACTTCTACAGTTTGTCTTGCTGGTAAGCCGTTACTGCGATATACCTTACCTGCTGCGGCTGTGGTGATTAATGCTTGGGAATTTTTTTCGAGGTGAATTTCCGAAGACAAGCGATCGCTCCCCACAATGCCCCCAGCAGTGTGTAAAATAACGCTATGGCAAACTTCTTGTCCTTCTGGGTAAAAGGGGCGTTGTACCTTAAATGGCGCTTGATGGTGATTGTAAATTAACTGGGTGGAATCTTGGCGTTTAGCATAAACTAAGTTAAGTTTTCCATGCCAATTTTTGTCTATTGGACTGTTAGCAATCATTGATAAATGGATAAAGTTTGTCTGATTCTAACTTTATCATTGAAAATATATAGATTATTAAATAATTAGAGACGTTATATACAACATCTCTAAAAAATGCTCCTGCAAAAACTTGATTAATTACTCACTTTTGTGTTTAACCAAGTTACTAAATCACCAACTTCCGAAAAATCAAATAATGCTTCTCCCAAATCTTCTAAATCGTCAGCAGATAAATCTCTAATTTTTGTCATTAATGAATCATTAACATCACCAAAACGTTTTTTTATTTGACGATTAATCATTTTCAATGCTTCTTTTTGAACGATATCTTGATAAATTACTGACTCTTTCATAATGTCCTCCCGTAGAAATTGACGAACCAAATCTTTTTCAAACCGCAAACCTGCAAGAACTTCTACACAACCAGCGATATTTTGTTGCTGTTCCCTATTTGGAAGTGTAGCGAGTTTTTCAGCTACTTGGGATAATAAACTTTGCGGTGAGTCAGTTCGGGTTAAAATTGCTAAAGGTAACAATGCTGAATTACCTAAAAATATTGTTGAATCTTGCTCCCAAAGACGCACAATCTCAAATTTGTGAATAGTGGTATGATCTCGATATTCTTCAGTAAAAGCTACTTCGTTATCAGTTTCTTGCAAGAATATTAACACCTGAGTTACAGGACATTTATATTGACGCTTTAACCTGACAGAATAATCAAGCATTCGGAAATTCAGGGGAGTTTTAGATTTGGGTAAAGTCTGAAATTCAATATGCAGAATTTGGTTAGCTGTTTGCAGAAACGTTACAGAATCAGCACGAATAGGTTCAAGTGTTAATTCTGTTTTCAATACTTTAATTTGTGGCGATTCTACCCCCAGCAACCAACGCACGAAATCAGCAGGATATTGTTAAGCTAAATATTTACAAGCGTTGTCGTAACTCAAATCTTTCTCCTTTACTAATCATTTTGGTGATATCTTAGAAGAATTTATTTAACATTAAATTCTCTATTTCTTGGCTAAGATTACATAATCATCCAAAGTATAGTTTGACTCATATTTCTGTCTAAAATACTTTTTTATCATAGGACTCATGTGAATTTGTTTAGGTAGTTTATCTCTAGCAAATTTAGCAAATTCAGCAGCAGATAAAGATATTCTTGAAGTAGTTGACGTGAGATATCTATACGAAACTAATTCTAATCCAAGTTCTGATACAAATTCGTATACTAAATTTTTTTCTTGGTTTTTATCTTCAAGTTTCTGCCTATTATATATTTTAAATAACTTTTTATCTTGCACAATTATTATTACATATCCTTGATGATTTAAACCTTGAGCAAATATTTGTTTATATATATTAATCGCTTCCTGCTGTTTAACTGTATCGTTAAAAAAACAATGGGAAATAACTATAAAATCAAAAAAGTTTTTGGGAATATTGCTAGATTTGACATCCCATGAAAAAATGTCAGAAGTAACAAAGCGAAAATAAGTATTTATGGGAGTAATACGCGATTCAATATATCTTCTCCAAAACTGAAGTCCTCGATACTGGAAAGAGTCTTGTTTTTCTAAAGAATAGTAAGATACGTGCATTTGGGGAATCTCAAAGAAGCCGCTAAAACTTTGGAGAAATAAAGCTAATCCATAAGCACTTGTTCCCGGACCTGCTGCGATATCAAGAATATTAAATTTAGTTGGAAGTAACCCATCTTGGTAAATAAGAAACCAGGCTAAATATAGACAATATACATTTTCTAAAAAATATTTCATAAAATAGACATGAGGAGTCAGACTAAAGCGATAATCTGGATCTTGTCCAATTTTCAAGCTATTAATATCCTCAACAGCATCTTCTAACTTAATCGCTAATTGTTTGTCAGAAATCTTACTAAATTCTTCTTGAAGATATTCAACTAGTCTAGCTTCAAAATCATCAAATATACACGAATTAATTCCTGTTGCTTGTAGTTTATATTCATCATGCTCGACTAATTTAAAAGCTTGATATATATATTTAATAAATTCTGCATTTGGATTTAATAAAAGATTAGATTTTGATTCTTTTGCTTCTGTCAGTTGTTTTCTTAAATTTTCAACATCTCGTTTATTTTCTTGAAAAGTACGTTCAAGTTGTAGCTTATCCCTAAATAATTTTTCTAACCAAGAAAAATTTGCACCTGATTTCTTAATCTCCTGCAAAATTTGTACAGCAGTGCGGATATCACCACGCTGTAAGGCTGATTTAAATTGCTGACTTCTCCACCAATTAATAATAAAATTACTCATAACCAAACCCGTCTTTTCCTTCTTTAATTTCTACGCCTGGAAGCTGAGAGACTAACTTTTTTTGAAATCTTTGATAACTTAATTGTTCATAATTATACCACCAAGAATATTTTTGTTTAATTTCTTCAGCTTCTTGACGAGTTCCTGCGACAAGAGAACGATTATTGTTGGGGTGAAAATCTTGAATTACCACTCTATCTGCAATAGCTAATTTCTTAATAAACGCATCCTCATCAATTGCTAAAGTTGGTAATAGCGGTGTAATTGTAATAGAAAGTTTAGGAATAAAGCCTTTAAAAGCATCAATACTTTGTCTGATTTTAGTAATAGCATTTAGTCTGGCTTTAATACTAGGAGAACGTGGCTCAAAATCTCTTCTCACAGCTTCGCTACCAGTCGGAATGCTCATATTAATTCGTAGACGTTGAAACCTTTGTAAATAATCAATATCTCTAGTAATAATAGGACTACGAGTTTGAATTACCAAAGTTGGAGTTCGATAACCGTTATCTCTGACATCAAGCATTATCTCTAATAACCTGCGAGTTAATTGATGTTTAGACTCCAAAGGTTGATAAGGATCTGTTACACTACTCATGTAAATACTAGGAGGTTGATTGGGATTTTTCTTATACCATTTTTCTAATTCTTTTTCTAAAACTTCCGCCGCATTTTCTTTAAAAATTACCCATTTACCCCAATCTTGACGCATCTTAGTATTAGGGCTAAATGCAGCAGCATAGCAATAACTACATCCATATTGACAACCCCGATAAGGATTGAGGGTAAAATCATAAGCAGCAATAAACCCAGACGCTTTTGTTAGCAGTGATTTAGCATTTTGGGCGTAAACATTGGTATCTCCAAATTTTTCACACACAAATTTTGTAGGAGTTTCTTCGCCATAACCTTCATACCGTGGTTTCACCATATTTATTAATTTGAATAATCCAATGATAATTTCACCTTCCAGGCGCTGAAGGGTGAAAATATCTATAAGTTCCAGTTAAATATAGTTATTACAAATAAACAAACGTATATTTACGTAGGTTAAGCAAAATAATTCAAACTATAAGCCATTATTAATTTTTGGATATATTTATACATTTCCTAATTCTGTTTTAGCGAGGCTGAAACAATATTAGTATCTAATAAATAACCCATTTAACCTCGTTTTACAGATTCATCAAAAATTTTCATTTGCTCTGGAGTTAAATCATTGAGCATTCCTGAAACTAAATGTAAAGATAAAATTCTTTTAATCCGTTTAGTTAATTCTTCTTCAGAGATACTATTAACATCAGGAACAGTGACAGGATCAAAAGTACAATGAATATTTTCGATCATTGCCTGTTTATCTAAATTTTCCTGATAAAGAGGATTATTGTCAATTAAGCTTTTGACAATTTCGGGTAATTTTTGATAATTAGATTGATGATTAATAATTTGAGTCATGGTTAAACCTCCTCAAAATAATATCGTTTTTGGATAAGCTAAATCCTATTGTAGCAGTTATGATTTCCCTGAAAAAGTAGGAATCAACAAAAACTTAGTTTTAGGATCGGTAAATTGGTGAAAAATCCCTGAAACGACATGATAATATTCATTTTGTCCAAATATAGTAATATTAGTTAATGGTAAAACTCTACTATCGGGGCATGACAGACGAAAATGGTAAGCCCAAAATTGGTCGAAGTGCCAGACAATTAGGAGTTAGACTGGGTACTGATATAAATGTTGAGCAAATGCCCGTAGATAATCTAGATGAAAATGGCTATTTGTTACCAAAGTTAGATCGTGAAGTTCGAGGAGAACTGGTTGCTGTTGCACTCAGGGAGGAGAAAAAGGGAATGTCCGTTTCCTTGTCTATTGAAGGTTTACCAGCACCTCGTAAACCTGCTAAATTTGGTGGATATGGAAAAGATCCCTTGTGGCAAATTGATGACAGTAACATCACTGGAGATTTACAAGCTGTTCAGGATAGCCCAACCCACGTTAGCATTTCGCCAAGAGTTACAATGTTATTAGAAAGGTACGAATTAGCCTTGGCAAACACCCAAGATTATTGGGAAAGAATTGATTAGAACTAAATAGGAGGTAGGTATGGCGTGGATATTTAGTTTATCAGCAGAATGTGGCTCTGATGAAAACAATGCTAAGGAATTTGCTCAATATTTTACGGCGGAACCATGTATGTTCTCTAACCCATGGCCATATTGTGCAGACACTTTTCAAGATAGTGAAAAAAATTGGTGGTGTCGGGTTTACCTAAATCATCTTAGTAAAGTGGGAATAAACAACCCTGAAAGTGCTTTCTCAATGACAAATTTAGGTCTAACACTATATAGAAATCTACTGTCTTCTCCTCCATTTCGTTATGCTTTAGTTGGTGTAGAAGTTGATGAATTTAGAACCTATAGTGAACTGATTGAAGATTTGCCTAATTTATCTATTCCAGGATTAGTTTTATCTACAGCACTTGCAGAAGAAGTAGAAATATTACCAGGTTTCCAGCCATTTAGTTCTAGCTATGTTTGGCAACCCTACAAGGGAGAAATCTATAATCCATTAATGACATCTCCCGACTTAAAACGGAAACTAGATGAACTTTTGGCTTTGAGTTGAATTTAAACAAAATCTTCCCTCTGCGTCCTCTGCGCCTCTGCGGTTCGATTTCCATAAAAAAAACAGCCGCCTCCACAAGGGAAGCAGCCGTTTTCAAATTAGTGGATTATAGAGAATTAGTAATCGTAATCTCCGCCACCCATACCAGCGCCAGCAGCAGGAGCGCCATCCTTAGGCTCAGGCTTGTCAACTACGATACATTCGGTTGTCAACACCATTCCGGCGATAGAAGCCGCATTTTGCAGCGCAGAACGAGTTACTTTAGCAGGATCAACAATTCCAGCAGCCAACATATCAACGAATTCGTTGGTAGCAGCGTTGAAACCTACATTGAATTCCTTCTCTTTCACACGTTCAGCAATGACAGCGCCATTCTGACCGGCGTTTTCTGCAATTCTCTTTAGAGGTGCAGGTAAAGCGCGAGAGACAATCAAAGCACCAGTCAACTCTTCATCCTTGAGATTAGCCTTAGCCCACTCTTCCAATTGGGGAGCGAGGTGAGCTAGGGTTGTACCACCACCAGGGACGATACCTTCTTCTACAGCAGCTTTGGTAGCGTTGATAGCATCTTCCAAGCGCAGCTTCTTGTCCTTCATTTCGGTTTCGGTAGCTGCACCAACTTTCACAACAGCTACACCACCAGACAATTTAGCCAAACGCTCTTGTAGTTTTTCTTTGTCGTAGGAAGATTCGGTTTCTTCCATCTGACGACGGATTTGTTCGCAACGAGCCTTAACTGGAGCTTCGTTACCTTCAGCCACAATTGTGGTGCTGTCTTTGGTGATGGTGATGCGGCGAGCTTTACCCAGGCTATCTAGCTTGGTGGTATCCAGCTTCAAACCAGCATCTTCGGTGATGAGTAGACCACCAGTCAAGACGGCAATATCTTCTAGCATAGCCTTACGGCGATCGCCAAAACCAGGAGCCTTAACAGCTGCAACGTTGAGTACACCGCGCAAACGGTTAACTACCAAAGTTGCTAAAGCTTCTTTTTCGATATCTTCGGCGATAATTACCAAAGGACGACCAGAACGAGCTACTTGCTCAAGTACAGGTACTAAGTCTTGGACTAAAGCAATCTTCTTGTCGGTTAACAAGATGTAAGGCTCATCGAAGACTGTTTCCATCCGCTCTGCATCAGTAGCGAAGTAAGGAGAGATATAGCCTTTGTCAAAGCGCATCCCTTCGGTGATTTCCAATTCGGTGGTCATAGACTTCCCTTCTTCTAGGGAAATTACGCCTTCCTTACCAACCTTATCCATAGCTTGAGCAATCATGCTGCCGACTTCTTCGTCGTTACCAGCAGAAATTGCCGCAACTTGGGCGATCGCTTTAGAATCTTCTACAGGACGAGCGTGTTCAGCAATTTTTTCCACTAAAAACGCGGATGCTTTATCAATACCGCGCTTCAATAAAATTGCATTAGCACCAGCTGCAACGTTCCGCAAGCCTTCTTTAACAATAGCGTGAGCCAAAACGGTAGCTGTGGTTGTACCATCACCCGCAGCGTCATTAGTTTTAGAAGCAGCTTGACGAATTAGAGCTACACCTGTGTTTTCGATGTGGTCTTCTAATTCAATTTCTTTAGCGATGGTGACACCATCATTAACGATTTGTGGTGCGCCAAATTTCTTCTCTAGAACTACGTTGCGACCTTTAGGACCAAGGGTTACAGCAACAGCCTCAGCTAAGATATCAATACCGCGTTCTAGAGCGCGACGGGCGTTTTCGTTGTAAATAATGCGCTTTGCCATATAAGTCTAAATCCAGGTAAAGGTAATAACTTAAAATTTGTCTTGAATGTGGTGATTGGTAATTGGTAATTGTTCATAGGGGAAAACTCTTTCCCAGTCTCCAATACCTCATACCCCTCATCACCTTTTTAGATCACGACTGCTAGAATATCCTTCTCAGAAAGCAGTACATATTCTTCAGTGCCGAGCTTGATGTCAGTGCCTGCATACTTGGAGTAAAGCACCTTATCGCCGATTTTAATTTCCATTTCCTGACGGTTGCCGTCGTCATTACGCTTGCCAGGACCAAGGGCTACTACTTCCCCTACCTGGGGCTTTTCCTTAGCGGTGTCTGGCAAATACAGACCACCTGCGGTCTTTTCTTCAGCGGCGGTCACTTTCACGAAAACGCGATCGCCCAAAGGTTGAACTGTAGAAACGCTTAGAGATACAGCTGCCATAAAAATTTTTCTTGCCTTATTAGCACTCTCGACTCCTGAGTGCTAATTTACCGAAGTGCAGCATCTAATGGCAATAATTCCAGGTGTACGGGTTCCCGAACTATGAAATCGCGGCTGTACTTAAGTATTTATACTTAATTAATATAGTTGTCAGGTTTTGTTGCGTAGGTAATGAATATTTTTATATGGACAACTTTATTTGCAAAGCTGGCAAATTGTTATAGAACTGTAATCAGGGAGCCGCTCAATGAGTAACATTGTCGTCCAATCCTCAAAACTACTAAAGCCGTGGAACTTCAAAGCTCAAATCATTGTTGGGACAATCTAGAACTGGCAAATATTCACCGACAAGGTTGCTTTTTTCCCTGAGCAGAGGTTGCTCACTCCTGGTCAAAACAAGCTAGTCTGGTATTCGGAGAATGCTTGAAACCACCACTCAAGGAGCTACATCTCAACCAACTGCTTTCGTCGTCATCCCATTTGCATCTTCAGAACTAAAGCCAACTGCTTGCGTGTTTGTTGTTCTAGGCAGATAATGGTAGTTTACCCAGATGGGGTCTGGTATAGCCAAACGAAACCGGAAGTCATTGAGCGGATCATCCAAGAACACTTAATCGGCATAATGGTGGTGGTTGAAGGATATGCATTTTTGACCCATCCTTTGCCAGAAACTTATCCCGTTTCTCGTAAACCTCTAAATATAGAGGCTTAACATCCAAAGGAGATACTAGGGCAGCAGTAAGCGAATGAAAGTGCGGGTTAGTTTTGAGCTAGGATCATCTTCAGTCGGTACTGAAGATGTCAACCAAAAGGATTTTGATTTTATCAATCTTTTTTAGCCCCCTCCTTTCAAAGCGATATATAATAGCGCATTATAAATACCGTTGCTCTCCGTATGCTTACTGGAATTTTGCCATTGAACCATCAGTTTCTTAAAAGTGACCGTCACTTTTTAAACTTCGAGGCAGCAAGGGCAGGTTAAGTGGGAAAAAAAACAGCATCTCAATAATCCACCATAAAGGATAACTATTCAAGACCTTGATGGATCGAAGCGCGACAAGTGCCACTGCTATGAAAGAGCCCAGCATGAAAGATCACAAACGACTTCTATTGATTGACGATGACCCTAACCTCATCTTGCTGGTGAAGGATTACTTGGAATTCCGGGGATACGAAGTCATCACAGCCGAAAATGGACGAGAAGCTCTGGATATTTTAGAACATGAAGTTCCAGACATGATTATCTGTGATGTGATGATGCCGGAAATGGACGGATATACTTTCGTTGAACAAGTCCGGCAAAGCGAACGTACTAGTTGGATACCTGTTCTTTTCCTCTCTGCTAAAGGACAAAGTGCAGACCGAGTTAAAGGTCTGAACAAAGGTGCTGATGTATACATGGTCAAACCTTTTGAACCAGAAGAACTCGTAGCACAAGTAGAATCCTCACTGAAGCAAACTATCCGTTGGAAAGAACACCAGACAAAGGGAGGGGAAAATGGTTCCCGTATCCAAGTTCCCTTTGATGTGCAGTTAACCCCAACCGAACTGAAAGTAGTCCAGTTTGTAGCCAGAGGTTTAGCTAACCGGGAAATTGCTGAAGAATTAAATGTCAGTCAGCGTACCGTTGAAAGCCATGTATCCAATATGTTGGGTAAAACTAATCTCCACAACCGCACCGAACTAGCGCGTTGGGCGATTGAAAATCAAATGGCTTAAACCCACTGCTGATTTGGTGAAATTCTAAAGTTCTGAGTTTTGAGTTACAGTGTCCTAACTCAAAACTCAAAACTAGATTTTTCTTTTGCATTCAGCCTGAAAGCTAATAAATTATGAATTGTGAAGCTAAACTTGGATTTTCTAAATTCAAACTTCATAATTCATATTTTATGATACAGTCCTTAACTCCTATCCTCCAACCCGGATATCACCTAAAAATATCACTACATCACCCCACGCAAACTTCCTATTTCCGTAACAACAAAGGGAAAATAACTGGTGGAGACTTGATAAGTTAAGACAAAACAGAGAATTTATTAAAAGTCGCTTGTATGAAAATAAACGAATAAATAATTACATTCACAGCACTATGAATACAGTTAGGTTAAAAATAACCTGTAAATAACCGGACTTGATGTAATACCAAGTAAATGGTTAATTTTAGCAAATTACCCTGGAGACAGAAAATTTACAGGGCTGTTTTCCTCTAATTCTCAATATTCTTCTGGGTTGATATAGATTTGAGGAGAAACAACCATATTAAAAGCCTCACAACTATTTTCAACCGGAGTAGGTTGGGTTGAAGAACGAAACCCAACATTTCATACTCTAAAACTCGGCGCTTTGTGGTGTACGTGGGAACGGAATTACATCCCGAATATTCCCCATACCTGTCATAAATTGCACCAATCTTTCAAACCCCAAACCGAAACCAGCATGGGGAACAGTACCATAACGACGCAAATCTAAATACCACCACAAATCTTCTGGGTTCATACCTTGGGCTAATACCCGTTTTTCTAACACATCTAACCTTTCTTCCCGTTGAGAACCGCCAATTATTTCGCCTATTTTCGGTGCGAGAATATCCATAGCGCGGACGGTTTTTTCATCGTCACTTAACCGCATATAGAAGGCTTTGATTTGGGCGGGATAATCTGTAACAATCACAGGCTTTTTAAACAGTTGTTCTGCTAAATAGCGTTCATGTTCTGATTGCAAATCTGCACCCCAACTCACAGGATAATCAAATTTAACATCAGCCTTTTCTAAAAGTTTGACTGCTTCTGTATAAGTCAATCGTTCAAATTGATTATTAATAATGTTATTTGCGGTTTCTAAGACAGTTTTATCAATGCGTTCATTGAAAAATTCCATGTCTTCTGGACAAGTTTCCATAACATATTTAAAGATAAATTTAAGAAACTCTTCCGCTAAATCCATATCACCTTCTAAATCACAAAAAGCCATTTCTGGTTCAACCATCCAAAATTCGGCTAAGTGACGAGAAGTATTAGAATTTTCCGCCCGGAATGTGGGACCAAAGGTGTAGACGTTGGTAAAAGCCATTGCCATAATTTCGGCTTCTAATTGTCCACTTACTGTTAAATAAGCTGGTTTACTAAAGAAGTCTTGGCTATAATCAATTTCTTGATTTTCGGTTCTGGGGACATTCTTTAAATTCAAGTTGGTAACGCTAAATAATTCCCCCGCACCTTCGCAATCACTAGCAGTAATAATGGGAGTATGTACCCATAAAAATCCTTTTTCTTGGAAGAATTGGTGAATAGCTGCTGAACAAGCATTTCTCACCCGAAATACAGCACCAAAGGAGTTGGTTCGAGAACGCAAATGTGCAATGGTGCGTAGAAACTCAAAGGAATGACGTTTCTTTTGCAGAGGATAGGTATCGGGATCAGCATCTCCGTAGACTTTAACGCTATCAGCTTTTAATTCTATGCGCTGTCCTTTTCCTTGGGAAGCGACAAGTACACCTGTTATTTCTACAGAAGCACCAGTATTGATTTGTTTTAAGATTCCTTCGTAGTCTGGTAAATCTTGATTAATGACAATTTGCAAGTTACCTAAGGATGAACCATCGTTAACTTCTAAAAAAGCAAAACCTTTTAACTCGCGTTTTGTTCTAACCCAACCTTGAACTAATAAAGACTCTTCAGGTTGACCATTTTTTAATATTTCTGCAATTCGACGATTTACCATTTTATACAATTTGTATTTTGTAAATGTGTATAGTCTTTATTTTAAGGAAAATTAACAATTAAGCAAATTCAAAATTTAACATCTCAAATCAGGGCTATCCAACCCAGGATTTTAATAACCAACCGATCATAACTCCCATTCCCCCAAAGCGAACTGCTTGCCAAAAAGGTCTTTTCAGACTAGTCCAAGAAAACAATTGACTTTCTAAATTTATTTCTAAGGCTTCCAATTGTTGTTGAATGCGTTTTAACTCCTTTTTGATTCCTGGATGCTGATGCCTATTTTGCTTGAGATTTTTTAGTTCTTGTTGCCATTGTGCCTTTTGTTCTTGATCTCTTTGCACTTGAGCATACCGTTCTTTCAATAATAAGAGCGAATTTTCCACTTCTTCCAGTTCTTGTGCAAAATCCGGTTCGGGATTTTCCTCTGGTGACGGTTGAGTTGATTGTTTAGGCGGCTTCATCGACAAACTAGTAAACTAGGATAATTAATCAATAGTCATTGGTCATTAGTCAAAATTCTGAACTAAAAACTTTTGACTTAGCACTTAGCACTCAGCACTTAGTCTTATGTCTCAAACCAGTCAACTGAATGAAATTAGCACCTTAGAACTGGCACAAGCCCTCATGGAAAGACTAAGTATCTCTCCTGATGATTGGCATCGTCTCAAGTCTAACCGCAATTCCCGCGCTAGTGAACAGGTAGCCGCAGCGATGGTGTTTCTGGTCAAAAACCAGTCACAAGAGGCTCAAGCAAGATTAGAACAGGCTATTGGTTGGCTAGATAAGTCTATTTCTGCCCCTCCCTGTCCTACTCATGGACATAATCGTGAAGCAATAAGAGAATAACTCCCATATTAGCAATACCTACGCCAAAATAAGGACTTACAAAATTTTGGCAATGGTATTCTATTAGTTTAGTTGATTTGTAGACTACTTATTAAGTTTTGCCAATTATTATGTAAATTTTCATAAAAAAAGCAGACTTCCTTGATTCAGAAAGCTGCTTAATTTTATTGCTAGATTTTTGGGGTTGTTCTTGGTTTTCTTTACATCCCCTGAACGGTTACCAGATATAGGACTTTTACAATAGGTCTATTCTGCTAGTGGGAAGAAATTAACCAATGAAAAATTCCCAATTTCAATTATTTAGGAGATAAAAAAATGGTTGCTACTGAAATATTCAAAGTTACTGAGATTCTCAATAAACAACGAATTTTTTTTAAAACTGGTCAAACTAAAAATGTTGCTTTTCGGATTGCACAACTCAAAATTCTCAAGCAAGCAATTATTGAAAATAAACAAGCAATAATTCAAGCATTAACGGCAGATTTGCGTAAACCAGAATTTGAGACTTATGCCTCAGAAATTGGTGTCATCAAAGAAGTTGACTATGGGATCAAAAATATTACTAATTGGACTAAACCTAAAAAAGCAGAAATTCCCTTAGAATTATTGCCTTATTCAGCTAAAATTCAGCCAGAACCTCTAGGAGTGGTTCTAATTATTGGACCTTGGAACTATCCCTTTCAGTTAATTATCTCACCTTTGGTCGGTGCGATCGCATCTGGTAATTGTGCAATTATCAAACCTTCAGAAATCGCTCCTCATACTTCACAATTTTTAGCGGAAATGATTGGTAAATATTTTGAAAAAAATTATATTGCTGTTATAGAAGGAGGTGTAGAAATCAGCCAACAGTTACTAGCAGAAAAATTTGACCACATCTTCTTTACTGGTGGTACAGCCGTGGGAAAAATTGTTATGACAGCAGCGGCTAAGAATCTGACCCCAGTCACCTTAGAATTAGGCGGTAAAAGTCCTTGTATCGTAGATACAGAGATGAATATTGAACATACTATCAAACGGATTATTTGGGGCAAATTTATTAACGCTGGACAAACTTGTATTGCCCCTGATTATCTATTAGTAGACCAAAGAATAAAACAAGATTTGTTGAGTGGTCTGCAAAAATGCCTCAAAGAATTTTATGGTGATAATCCAGCAAATAGCCCTAATTATGCCAGAATTATTCACCAAAAACAATTTGCAAGATTGGTAAATTTTCTCAAATGTGGTGAAATTATTGTTGGTGGAGAAACTGATCCTGAACAACTTTATATTGCGCCCACAATCATTGATCATGTTTCTTTAGAAGATTCAGTTATGCAGGAGGAAATTTTTGGTCCGATTCTGCCGATAATTGCATATACAGATATTGATGAAGCGATAGATTTAATTAACTCTCGACCAAAACCCTTAGCTTTATACTTGTTTTCTCAAAACCAAAACTTGCAAAAACGAGTTTTACAGGAAACTTCATCTGGTGGTGTATGTATCAACGATACAGTTATGCAATTTGGGATTTCATCTTTACCATTTGGTGGCGTAGGTGATAGTGGTATTGGCAGTTATCACGGTAAAGCTAGTTTTGACACCTTTTCCCATTATAAAAGTGTTTTGAGAAACTCATTTTGGCTGGATTTAAATTGGCGATATGCTCCCTACAAGGGCAAATTACTACTACTGAAGCTAATTCTTGGGATTTAAAATAGATTGGCTATACTCAAAAAGGCTTAATCATTTGATTCTATAGCTAGGGTTCAGAGGGAACAGGAAGCAACTTTTAACAGAAAAAACTCATGTTTAAAAACATGAAATTGAAATAATGACACTGTTTTTTTCGTGTCACTCTCCTTGTAAAAACATCCTTTTTTTTGACTGAGCTTTAAACTCTTAAACTTTAGTTTTTTATTTGTTCCCTGTTCCCTGTTCCCTATTCCCTGTTCCCTGTTCCCTTCTTTTGTAAAGCATGAGCTAAACCCCTACACATCGAGGTTTTTCGTAATCTGGCAAAAGTCCATGTCCCCAACGTGTTTAGTATAATTTCTTTTCTGTAGATGTTGGCCAGGAGGAACTCGTTCACTTTCTTCTGAAACTGGTTTCTGAAAAAATTTCATTAAATTACCTCCTGGAAACATCCGCCATAACGCGGGGCGTTTAGCGGTTTGTGGTTAATTTCATCAGGAAAGCACAGAAAAAGCGCTTCTCTAGCTGTGCTATTCATGCTTTTCCTGATCGAATAATTATGACTCTTCTTCTTCTTCTTCAGCAGTTGGATAGACGAATCGAGAACGTCCAGACAAAATAGATTTGCCGAGAGAGAGAGCTTTTTGAGCTTCAACAACAGCCTTGTGTGTCCAGGTAGCGCGGCGTTTGTCTCGTTTGGATTTGGATGTTTTCTTCTTTGGAACAGCCATAATAGCGGATATCGTGATTCTTGACAACCTTTTTATTCTAAGCCATCAATTGACATCGGCAATGGTCGATACTGGAATTTTTGGCTGAGTAGAATACAGTTGATTATCTGGGCGTTGCATAATTGCGGAATGATTTGAGAATCTGCATCAACAATATATAATCACCGCGTCTGGAGTGTCCCCACCTCCCCGCGTCAGCCTCAATCATTCCCTTATTCAGCAACGCCATTATCTGGTTATGGTGTTTTTGGCGTAGGTTGGTTAACTGTAGGAGATACCGCAGGTGCAGGATCAGGAAGTTCTGTCTGTGGTTGAAATAAGAGTAGCGATCGCGCAGTTTTGAAGTAAGTCACCCAACGTTGGGGATCAGGTCGCTGTTTCCATTGCACGCGACTCACATCTAAAACCAGAACTGGGGCGATCAATCCATGACTTTGTACTGTGACAATTATAGAAACATCTGTAACTAATATATCTTGGTCAAAGCTGCGTTGAGCCGCAGCCCTAGCAACCATTTCTGCTCTTCCCAGAATGGTTTCGTAGTTTTCATCCGGTAGACTTTCAATGCCTAAGTCAACTCTGGCTGTGTAAGCTTGCACATTTTGGGGTGCGATGGCGGACATGGCAAACCACATAGGAACCGCTAGTAATAGCCACATTCTGGCTTGAATGATCCGGATTTTCCTGCCAGATAGGCCAATAAATGAAAAGGGGATGATTGATGATGGTTCTTGAGCATGAATCCTAATCATTAATTGCTGTCTCCTGAATAATGACCTTTCATTTTAATTGAGTAAAAGTATTTTCCGCTTTAGTAACGTCATAAAGATTACATTTTATCTGGTGATTAGCAAGAAGGACTGAAGACAGAAAATATATTTTGCTCTCTGCTCAAGGGTTGAAAACCTCGACTGCATCTCTGACGGGAGCGGTACTCTCTTCAATTTGGAATTGTGGGCTTCCCTACACCCCACACATTTCTTCATAGGTTAGCTTTGTTATTTCAGCAAGGTCAACCGCAATTTTAGGTAAACAATAACCGACAAAGAGCGGGATGGTAAATTACTGGGCGATCGCTATTGGCATTAATCAATATCACTTATTCCAACCTTTAAGTTGCGCTCAAGCAGATGCTGAGGCGGTACAGGATTTTTTGGTGACAGAAACAGGTTTTTTGCCTGAAAATTCCCTGCTGATGACAACTACTTCGCCACCGATAGGGGAGCGAGCCTCCTACCCAACTAAGGCCAATATTCTGTTTTTGCTGGAGGAATTAGCCGCAACATCTTGGCAACCAGAGGATCAGCTATGGTTCTTTTTCAGCGGTTATGGGGTTAACCACAACGATAAAGATTACTTAATGCCTGTAGAAGGCAATGCCGAGCAAGTTCGGGATACAGGCATAGAAATGCGATCGCTAATGCAAAGTCTACAAGTTACTGGACTTAATGTATTACTGATATTAGACATCAATCGCGCCTTTGGTACTCAAGCTGATGCTCCTGTTGGTCAGGAAATCATTGAACTAGCCCAAGAGTTACAATTAGCAACTATACTTTCTTGCCAACCAGAGGAATTTTCTCACGAAAGTAGCGAACTAGGTCACGGATTCTTTACGGCTGCCTTATTGCAAGCTTTGCGTTCTGGGAAGGGCAGCAGCTTGACAGATTTAAATGACTATTTGAGTTCTTTCACCCCAGAACTCTGTCAACATCACTGGCGACCTATCCAAAATCCTGCTCATTTTATTCCTTCTAAACAGCAGGTCATCTTGCCAACTTTGACATTAGACAGCGACTCTGAAGCAGAGCAAATTATTTTTCCTGAAGAAAACTTTGCTGTGACTCGTGCAGCACCCCCTTTGGAAGATGAAGATTCTCGAACTTCCACCACAGACAAAGCTTGGTGGGCAGAAAACAAAACTGTAGAAACTACACTTAACAAAACTTCCTCAGAGGTTGAAAAGCCAGCTAATTCTCCAGATGGAACCTTCTCTAAGCCGCTGGTAGAAACTAATCAAATACTGGCAACTTCTCCAGAATTAAATACAGCGGGCAGATTTATCCCTTCTTCTGCTAAAGACTTCACCAGTCCTTCTATTCAGGTAAATACTCCCATTTGGAAACAATTTATCTTATGGGGCGGAGGTAGCATGATTATAGTGGGTTTAATCGCTACTTTTCTTCTCCGCAATCAGGCTAGTTTTCGGTTTAAACAGTTATCAACAGCCGTTAGTAATCCCACAGTTTCTCAAACCATTGCACCAACGAAATCAGTCAATGCCCCCATTGCTTCCACCCTTGACCCCAGAAAGCGTGAACAAGCACTTTTTGAATTAGGAAAAATGTCCCTTAGCGAAACTCAACCTGCTGATTTGAGTCAAGCGATCGCTACGGCTAGAAAAATTCAACCCGGTGAACTCCTTTATCAACAATCTCAAGACAATATTCAGGTTTGGAGTCAGATGATTTTAGATTTAGCGGCAGAACGCGCTCAAAAAAGACAATATGCTGAAGCGATCGCTATTTCTAAGTTAATTACTACTTCTGAGCCACTTTATCCTCAAGCACAAGCAGCAATGGAAAAATGGCGGCTAGAAGCCAAGCAGTATGTAAGTAACAAAACTGTTTTAGATGCGGCTAATGCTTTAATTCGACCCGGACAAGCTTCTAGCTACAATCGAGCGATTGAAGTTGCCAAAAGAGTACTTCCCGGAGAACCAGGCTTTAATATTGCCGAACAATCTATTAATCAATGGAGTGAACAGATTTTAGATTTGGCTAAAAATCGCGCCGCTCAAGGTGACTTTAGCACTGCTATTGAAACCGCTGCTTTAGTCCCAGAAGTAACAGCTGCTTACGAAGATGCTCAAGATGCTCTTCAAAAATGGCAAGCTAAAAAGAATTAGCTATTGGTGATTGGTGATTGGTGATTGGTCATTTTCTCCGCGTCTCCGTGTCTCCGTGTCTCCCCATCTCCCCATCTCCCCATCTCCCCATCGGTCATTGGTCATTAATTAAAAAGTCCAGAGTTGACAGCAACTGTAATCAACTCTGGACTCGGTACTCAATACTCAATACTCGGCACTCAGTACTCAATACTCAGTACTCAGTACTCTATTAGCAGTACTGTGAAATATCTTCGCCGCACTCATCAGCTAAATAGCACATCGCTCTAAACCTTAAACCTACTACTTCTTCATATAAAGGGTTTAGTTTGCACATTGGCGGAATGTGAAACATGGTTTTACCAAATACTTTGACATCACGCTCAAAAGGACATTGAGACGGAATGAATTTACACAACCTATGAGCTAACAAGCGATCGCTAACTTTTAGATTATCCAACCATTGACGTAACGGTCTTAGAAAATCCCAATTCAACTGGGAATGAGAACCTTGTAATTGGGTAACATCAGCTTTACTTGTTTCTGCTTGATGGAGCGATACCCAACTGACAAGAAAAATCTTTTTATTGGTATTATTAAATACCTTCATGATCACGCCTCTCTTTTAATGAGGGTATTCACCTTACCGATGAATATATATACAATCAGACAACTGTCTTTCCTGAATAAAAAGTATTCTGACGGGAATTCTCTAAAAAGTGTGAGTAGGCACTTAAAGTCAGAACCGATGTATTACTACGTCAAGTTAAGCGTAATTTTCCCGGAAGTGGTACTGTATTCCTCGGAACTTATCCATAACTTGACACAGTTTAAATTTTAATGAAGACCTCTATCTTTGGACAGGTTCTAGTGTAACATTTACAAATTTTAACATATCTACTTATTATCAGTAGTTTTAATAAAAATAAATGCTGCAAATAGTTAAGTTTAACCATTGATTGTGCTGTAATTTAACATTTATGGTGTTTTAGGGCTAACTTACTTAGTAGTCTGTCAAGAACTAATTGACAGGTAAATAAATTTTCCTTCTTCCTTCTTCCTTCTTCCTTCTTCCTTCGCGCTCTTTGCGTCCTATCCCTACGGGACACTACGTGAACGCGGTTCATTAATTTCTTATTTATCCGTCAAATACATTTTGACGGACTACTAGGCAGGACTTACGCAACTGGCACATTGGTAAGGTGCGTCAGATATCAAAAATCTGTTTATTTACTAGATTTATGCAGTCTGACGCACCCTACAATAGATTTTTGGTGTGATACGCAGCTTTAGTCCTACTAGGGTTAGCAATAGGCTAAATTTCCCTCAACAGAAAAACGCAAAGATGCTAAAAACATCTTTGCGTCTACCTTTCGGAATAGGTCAAGAGCGATCGCGCGAAATAAATCTTAGGAAGCTACTTGCGCCGTTGGCCGAGTCCGTCGTCTTCTACCATCAGCAACCTTCACAGGTGGTTCCTCAGGGATTTGCATCAACAAAGTCACAGAAGGTTGACATTGCAATTCTCGGCGCATGGAACGTGCCAATTCTTTTTCTAAAGTTCCTTGTAAACCACCCCAATCGATATCGGCTGGTTCGCCTCCGGCTGAAAATTCCGACCAACGGACACTGAGAATTTCTTCAATTCGCTGTTGTACCCACTTGAGTAGGAGCGATCGCTCTATACTTGTCACCACACCCCGGAGGTGAATTTCAGGTTTTGCCAACAGTTTACCAGTCCAATCAATGGCAGCCGCAACTGTAACGATACCTTCTGAAGCCATACTTTGCCGTTCTTGCAAGACTTTGGCGCTGACCATACCAGAACTAGTAGTATCCACAAGTTCAATCCCTGATTGCACTTTACCCGCAACACGGATAGATTCTTCGGTCAGTTCTATCACATCCCCATTCTCAATAATAATCATATTTTCAGAGGGGATGCCCATACTTTGAGCGGTTTCCGCGTGCTTCACCAACATCCGATGTTCGCCGTGGAAAGGCACAAAGAACTTGGGACGAGTTAAAGCAATCATCAGTTTTTGCTCTTCTTGGCAACCGTGACCAGAAACGTGAATACCTTTATCTCGTCCATAGACCACTTTTGCTCCCTGAATCATCAATTTATCGATGGTGTTCACCACCGCAATTGTATTCCCAGGAATTGGGTTAGCGGAGAATACGACTGTATCTCCTGTGCGAATTTTGATGTGAGGGTGTTGTTTATTAGCAATTCGGGTCATGGCTGACATCGTTTCACCCTGAGAACCAGTGGTCAGAACCAGCACATTCTCATCGGGCATACTGCGAACCACGTGCAATGGTTGCAGCAGATTATCTTCGCACTTGATATAACCTAAATTTCGGGCATGGGCAATTAAATTCAGCATCGAACGCCCCACAACTGTGACTACACGGTTGTGTTTTTTTGCCAAATCCAAAATCATGTTGATGCGATGAACGCTGGAAGCAAAGGTGGTGACAAATAGTCTGCCAGTGGCTTGAGAGAAGACTCGATCCAGATTAGGATAAACAGAACGTTCGGAAGGTGTAAATCCTGGTACTTCAGAGTTAGTAGAATCACTTAACAAGCAAAGTACGCCTTTCTCGCCATGTTCTGCTAGACGTTGCAAGTCAAATTTCTCCCCATCGACTGGGGTGTGGTCAATTTTAAAATCGCCTGTGTGGATGACTACACCCAGGGGAGTATGCAGGGCGACTGTGAAGCTATCAGCAATGGAGTGGGTATTGCGGATATATTCGACAAAAAAGGCTTTACCAATTCGGACTACATCGCGGGGAAGGACTGTTCTTAATTCTGTGCGATCGCGTACCCCTGCTTCTTCCAATTTACCCTCTAGCATTGCCATTGCTAGTCTTGGTCCATAAATCACCGGGATATCAAATTGCTTGAGGTGAAAAGCAATCCCACCGATATGGTCTTCATGACCATGAGTTACGACCATGCCTTTAATTTTATGGCGATTTTCCCGTAGATACGTTGTATCAGGTAGTACAATGTTAACGCCATGCATTCCGTTGGTGGGAAAAGCCAATCCTGCATCTAACAGGATTATTTCATCTTCGTACTCGAATACACAGGTATTTTTACCGATTTCGTGCAGGCCACCCAAAGGAATAATTTTGAGGGCTGATTCAATTTCGTTTTTAACCATTTTCTCCTTGAGATTGTTGTTTGTTGTGAATCAGTTGATAGTTAGCTTTCTTGTATGAAATACAACACTGATTTTATATAGTGTAGTCAGTGTAAAAACAACCAAGTTTTAATTTCAGATATCCAACTTTTTTACTGAATAAAATGAAGTTCTCACTGTTTACGCAGCGTCTCGTAGAACAGTATTTTTATATCTTTCAGTTGTAGCACAGATGTTTAAATCGCATCTTAGTAGCAATTATTGCCAAGTATCTATATATATTTTGGGCAATCTGAATTTGCCAGTATCCAACATATTGGCGCTTAGACTAAACTAAGTTCTTTCAGCACAACTTCTAACTTTTGACAAATTTCTGCGTCACTTTCACATAGCGGCAGACGCACTGAACCAACCTCCCAACCTTGAATTTTTAGTGCTTGCTTAACTAAGATGGGATTTGTTGTTAAAAATAAAGCTTTAAACAACGGAAACAGTTGTAGATGAATCTCAGTAGCAATTTTTATTTTACCGATACTAAAAGCGTGAATCATCTGTTGCAGTTGATTACCTACCAAATGAGAAGCCACACTTACTACACCCTTAGCACCTATAGCTAACATCGGCAAGGTCAAAGAATCATCTCCAGCGTAAATCTGAAATTCTTTGGGTGTCAAGCGGCGAATTTCGCTGGACTGGTCTAAGTTGCCGCTGGCTTCTTTAATGCCGACTATGTTGTTAATTTGGGCTAGACGTACAACTGTTTCTGGACTCAGGTTTTGACCTGTACGACCAGGGATGTTATATAACAACATTGGTAAGTCGGGACAGGCTTTTGCTATTGCCTGAAAGTGCTGATACAATCCAGCTTGCGGCGGTTTGTTGTAATAGGGGACAACTTGTAAAGAACCATGTACTCCTATTCTAGCTGCTTTTTCGGTTGCGGCGATCGCTTCGGTTGTCGAGTTAGAACCACAGCCGGCAATTACTTTAGCTTTCCCAGCTACGGCCTGCAATACCTCAACAAACAACTGGTATTCCTCGTCCCAACTTAAGGTAGGAGATTCTCCTGTTGTTCCACATACAACTAATGTATCTGTACCGTTGTTAACTAAATGATTTGCTAATTGGGCTGCTACATCATAGTTAACGCTGCCGTCTGCTTTAAACGGCGTAATCATAGCAGTTATAACTGTACCAAAATCTCCCACCCTCGTTTTACTCCTGATTACTCCTGATTATTCATTACTCATTAGTGATTGTTCTTGGCTTATTCTTGGCTGTTACCAACCACTAATGACTACATTTAAACTTATAATGTTGCTGGTTTGAGCAGGTCTTTCTCTACTAATAATTCGGCAATCTGTACTGCATTTAATGCTGCGCCTTTGCGAATTTGGTCACCACACAGCCATAGTTCCAAGCCACAATCATGAGAAATATCTTGACGAATTCTCCCTACTAAAACTTCATCCCGCCCACTGGCTTCTATTGGCATGGGAAAATGATTTGCTTGCCAATCTTCTACCAATTTTACTCCAGGGGCTTGACTTAAAATTCTTCTAGCCTCATCTGGATTAAAAGGTGTCTCAAATTCTAGATTAATTGCTTCTGAATGGGCGCGGAGTACGGGAACCCGCACACAAGTTGCCGTTATTCTAATTTCTTGACTACCAAATATTTTGCGGGTTTCGTTGACCATTTTCAATTCTTCTTCACAATACCCTAAATCGGTTAATGGGGAATTATGAGGAAATAAATTAAAAGCTAATGGGTAAGGCAGCACTTCAGCAACTGGCGTTTTTCCTTGTAATATGTCCCTGGTTTGGGTTTTCACTTCTTCCATTGCTTTAGCACCAGCACCACTAGCAGATTGGTATGTAGCTGCTACAATTCTTTTTACTGGTTTAACCTTATGCAATGGCCATACTGCTAAGGCCATTAAAATTGTGGTGCAGTTGGGATTGGCAATAATCCCTTTGTGACTAATTGCGGCTTGGGGATTTACCTCTGGTACTATCAACGGAACTGCTGGGTTCATGCGGAAAGCACTGGAGTTATCTATCACCACTGCGCCTTTTGCTACTGCTACTCCAGCCCAGGTTTTAGATGTGCCACCACCTGCACTAGCCAGCACTATATCGACGTTTTCAAAAGCCTGTTCAGTTACAGGTTCAACTAGTATGTTTTCCCCTTTAAATTTGAGTGTTTTTCCCGAACTGCGCTCAGATGCTAACAATTTTAAATTAGCAATAGGAAAATTCCGGCTTTCTAGTAATTCCAGCAACTCTGTGCCTACAGCACCAGTTGCTCCCAAAATAGCGACACGATAGGATTTAGACAAACTCAACTCCTCCTTTAAGAGGTTATTAACAATTTTTTGGCACAAATCACAATATTTATAATGGTCAAATCAGAAATTAAACATCTTTAAATAGTTTTGAGAGATTTTCCCGCCTTACTGAATCAAAATATGAAACTCAAAAATTAAACACTTTCAAATTCTGCTCAATTGCCTAGCACTCAAGAGATACTATAAAATAGCGATCGCATTATACTTTAGTTCATACTTCAATTCATCAACATTTTTTTCTAAATTTGGTCAAAATTTCCACACTTTATATTTTTTATACTTAGAGGATGTTTTAAAACTATTGGGCGAATATAATTTGCTACTATACAAACTAAGTCCACGAAGGTGGACTAACACAAAATTAAGGTTTTTAACCCAAGAAGGTGGGTTTTGTCTGTGTAGACGCGATTTCTAATCGCCGATTTAGGTATTAATTTAGACTTTAGAAACATTCTCTCAAGACATCTTACCTTTTACAATAATTACTGATTAAATTTTACTGGGAATTTTAATCAAATACTATCATACAACAAACTTTAATTTTAGAGAAAAATGGAGAGATTGGCATTGAAGTATTTTCTAGATATTTGTAGGCTAAAAAAGTCTATAGGCTGTAAAGTTAGGTGAGTGATATCAGAAATATACTATGTTTAGAATCAATTCAGCACCAGGTCATAAAAAAATATTTGGTGTTGGCAGGTAATGTTAGCACTCTTTTTCCAGAAAGCTTTGCCAATCAATGGTAGAACCCTAAACAGAGAGTTACTATGTTGAAAGGATATCATGGTATAAGCAATTTGATCATCATTACCAATGTCCAGTTGTGAGTAAAAAACCCAAACACCAGAAAATTTAGCAGGTTTTTTAGTCCCAAGCGCTGAATAACTGCTCAAGACTGATAAATTTGAGGTAAAAATGCTATCGGTAAAGATATTGCAGTAAAGTGTTAAGTCTTTTGCCATTGGCAGTAAACTGGATATCTGCTAGAGGGCAACAGTCCCGACCTTGGATAAGATTATGTCTACAACATATCCTATCCCCTGAGACAGCAAGTTAGTAACGCGAACCATACGCGTCTTGTGTGTACTCAGAGATGAAAACACCAGAAAATTAGAGACAACGCATGAAAGTCACCCAGGAAAAACTTCCCGCCAGCCAAATCGGGTTGGAAATAGAGATTACACCGGAAAATACCAAACAAAAATACGAACAAGTCGTTAAAAACTTAAGTAAAACTGTCAATATTCCTGGGTTTCGCAAAGGCAAAGTACCCCGGCAGATATTATTACAGCGTTTAGGCGTAACTCGTATTAAAGCAGCTGCCCTGGAAGAACTAATTCCAGATGGTATTGAAGAAGCAGTCAAACAAGAAGCAATTCAGGCCATTGGTCAACCGCGTTTACGCTCATCTTTTGATGATTTGATTAATAATTATGAACCTGGGCAACCCTTAGTAATTTCAGCTGCGGTTGATATAGAACCAGAAATCAATTTGACGCAGTACACGGGTTTGCAAGCCAAAGCCGAAGAAATCAAGTATGATCCCGCAAAAGTGGATGATGTACTAAACAAGGAACGCCAAGAAATGGCCACCTTGATTCCTGTGGAAGGACGAGCCGCCCAAATTGGGGATATTGCCGTAGTTGATTTTAAAGGTGTAATCACCAAAGCTGAAGGTGAAGACGAATCAACAGAACCCACACCAATTCCCGGTGGAGAAGCCACTGATTTTCAAGTCGAGTTACAAGAAGATAAGTTTATCCCTGGTTTTGTCTCCGGTATGGTAGGCATGAACCCTGGAGAAACCAGAGAAATTCCGGCGCAGTTTCCAGATCCTTATGCTAACGAAGAGTTAGCTGGTAAACCCGCACTTTTCACGGTGACACTCAAAGAAATCAAGGAAAAAGAACTACCGGAATTGAATGATGATTTTGCTCAAGAAGTGAGTGAATTTGAAACATTAGAACAATTGCGGGCATCTTTAGAAACACGATATCAAAAAGAGGCTGAAGATAAAACTAAGGCAAATCAGCAAGAAGCCTTGTTAGAAGAACTGCTCAAAAACGTAGAAGTTGATTTACCCGCGACTTTAATTGACCAAGAAATCGATGCCATGTTGACACAGACAGCAATGAAACTGTCACAGCAAGGGCTAGATGTGAAAAAGCTGTTTACCCAAGATATTATTCCCCAATTGCGGGAGCGATCGCAGCCAGAGGCAATTGAACGCCTCAAACGTTCCCTAGCCATCCAAGAAATCGGCAAACGCGAATCTATCCAAGTTACACCTCCAGAAGTTCAAGCTAGAGTCAAAGAACTGATAGAACAGTATCCCGAGGAAGATGTAGATCCGGTCAGACTACAATCAGTGGTAGAGAACGAACTGTTAAACGAAAAAATCATTGATTGGCTTTTAGCTAACTCCAGTGTGGAACTAGTACCAGAAGGTTCTTTAACTCCTATAGAGGAACCAGCAGGAGAATTAGAAGGTCAAAGTCCTGACGCTGCCACTGAAGAAGCAACTACAAGTCCTGAGTAAGGAAGATGGGGAGACGCGGAGATAGGGGGGAGAAATAATTACCTCCTGCTTCCTGCCTCTTGCCTTCTGCCCTCATCCTCAGCATTCAAGACCAACTTAAACGAGAAGAATTTATATTTATATAAGGCATAATGGTTAACACATAGCTCAAATCAAAATTCCATCCGCTAAAAAAGCAGCCAAAACGGCCGCAAAATCTGTCCCACTTATTGTTAAATATTCTTGTATGCTTGTATCGCAATCGGGAAATTACCCAATTAGCAGCTTGAGTCCCATTGGCATTAGCTGCAACTTGAGCAGTCCTAGCAACATCGTCCCGATGGTGGTAGAACAATCAGGCGTGGGAGAAAGGGCTTTTGATATTTACTCCCGCCTACTGCGAGAGCGGATTATTTTTTTGGGAACACCAATAGATGATGCTGTAGCTAACTCAATTGTTGCCCAACTGCTATTCTTAGATGCCGAAGATTCAGAAAAAGATATTCAACTTTACATCAATTCTCCCGGTGGTTCAGTGTACGCAGGGATGGCAATCTATGATACAATACAGCAAATACGTCCCGATGTTGTAACCATCTGTTTTGGACTAGCCGCGAGCATGGGGGCATTTTTATTAACATCTGGGACAGCAGGGAAACGTATGTCTTTACCTGACTCCCGGATTATGATTCACCAACCCCTTGGTGGCGCTCAAGGACAAGCCATTGACATTGAAATTCAAGCGCGAGAAATTCTTTACATTAAGGGTAATTTGAACCAGTTAATGGCCAAACATACTGGTCAACCCCTAGAAAGAATTGAAGCAGATACAGAACGCGACTTTTTCATGTCGGCAGAAGAGGCGAAGAATTACGGTTTGATCGATCAGGTCATTTCCCGACAAAATCTTCCCACAGCAGGGGAAAACGTCACCATTCTGAAATAAGAGGCTGGTATGTCTAAGTACGACTCCCATTTAAAATGTTCATTTTGCGGCAAGTCTCAAGAGCAGGTGCGTAAATTAATCGCGGGGCCGGGAGTCTACATCTGCGATGAATGCGTAGACTTGTGTAATGAAATCCTAGATGAGGAGTTACTTGATACGAATGCTGCCGCTTCCCAACCAGCACCACGATCAGAACCGCCTCAAAAACGCCGTACCCGTTCTGCCAATCTCTCATTTAACCAAATACCGAAACCTAGAGAGATCAAAAAATATCTAGACGAACACGTAATTGGTCAAGACGAGGCCAAAAAAGTGCTTTCAGTGGCAGTTTATAATCACTATAAGCGCTTGGCCATTGTTCAGTCTAAAGCCAATGGAAAAGGCGGGGCAGATGATGCCATAGAACTACAAAAGTCCAACATTTTATTAATGGGACCTACCGGTTGCGGTAAAACTCTCCTCGCACAAACTCTGGCAAAAATCCTCGATGTTCCCTTTGCTGTTGCTGATGCCACAACTCTGACAGAAGCAGGGTATGTGGGGGAAGATGTGGAAAATATCTTGTTGCGACTCTTGCAAGTGGCAGATTTAGATGTAGAGGAAGCACAGAGGGGAATTATCTACATCGACGAAATTGATAAAATCGCTCGCAAGAGTGAAAATACCTCGATTACAAGGGATGTTTCTGGAGAAGGGGTACAGCAAGCTTTACTGAAAATGCTGGAGGGAACAATTGCCAACGTTCCACCTCAAGGCGGACGTAAGCACCCTTATCAAGACTGCATCCAAATTGATACTAGTAATATTCTCTTTATCTGCGGCGGCGCATTTGTGGGCTTGGAAAAAGTCGTAGATCAGAGAGTGGGTAAAAAGTCAATGGGCTTTGTCCAACCGGGAGAAGGTCAAAGTAAGGAAAAACGGGCAGCAGATACTCTACGCCATCTCCAACCAGATGACTTGGTGAAATTTGGCATGATTCCCGAATTCATAGGGCGGATGCCAATGGTAGCGGTGGTAGATCCCCTGGATGAAGAGGCGCTAATGGCAATTCTCACCCAACCACGCAGCGCTTTGGTGAAGCAGTACCAAAAACTGCTGAAAATGGATAATGTCCAGTTAGATTTTAAACCAGAAGCTTTGCGAGCGATCGCGCAAGAAGCCTACCGTCGGAAAACTGGGGCGCGGGCTTTACGGGGTATTGTGGAAGAATTGATGCTGGATGTCATGTATGAGTTACCATCTCGTAAGGATGTAACTCGCTGCACTGTCACCAAGGAAATGGTTGAGAAGCGTTCTACTGCTGAACTGCTAGTACATCCTTCTTCACTACCTAAACCAGAATCGGCATAATTGGTAATTGGTAATTGGTGATTGGTGATTGGTGATTGGTGATTATTCACCAATTATTAGTCATCATTCATTTTTGATTTTTAATTTTTAATTGTGATAAATGCCTTATATCAAGGTTCGCGGGGTTGAGCATTACTACGAGTGGATGAAAAAATCATCGGATTTGGTAAAGCCAGTGATGGTTTTCGTTCATGGTTGGGCTGGTTCGTCTAGGTATTGGCGAAGTACGGCTGAGGCTTTATTAGCAGAATTTGATTGTTTACTCTATGATATGCGGGGGTTTGGACGTTCTCATGCTAAACCTAAACAAGAAGAATCCGCAGCAATTCCAGAGTTAACTTATGAATTAGAAGAATACGCCGAAGATTTAGCTGCTTTGTTAGATGGGTTGCAACTTAACAGCGTCTATATTAATGCTCATTCAATGGGCGCTTCTATTGCTACTTTGTTTCTCAACCGCTACCCCCAAAGAGTGGAAAAAGCGATTTTAACTTGTAGCGGCATTTTTGAATATGACGAAAAAGCCTTTTCTGCCTTTTATAAATTTGGTGGATTAGTGGTTAAATTTCGTCCTAAATGGTTAGGGAAAATACCTCTGGCTGACAGGATATTTATGGCGAGATTTTTGCATAGTCCCATCCCCAAATCTGAACGTCAGGCTTTTTTACAAGATTTTATTGATGCTGATTATGATGCTGCTTTAGGGACAATTTTTACTTCTGTTAGTAAGCAACAAGCGGAAATAATGCCCGAAGAATTTGCTAAATTAACAGTACCAACGCTGCTGGTAGCTGGGGAATATGACATCATTATTCCAGCTGAATTGGGTAAAAAAGCGGCAGCACTAAGTGAGAAAGTTGAGTTGGCTTTGATTCCGAATACAGCCCATTTTCCCATGCTGGAAGACCCAGAAACCTACTTGCAGCGAGTGGAAGAGTTTTTACAATAATTCGTAATTCGTAATTCGTAAACAGGGAACAGGGAACAGGGAATAAATAGGCAGGGGGCAGGGAACAGGGAACAGGGAACAGGGAACAGGGAACAGGGAACAGGGAATAAATAGGCAGGGGGCAGGGAACAGGGAACAGGGAACAGGGAACAGGGAACAGGGAACAGGGAACAGGGAATAAATAGGCAGGGGGCAGGGAACAGGGAACAGGGAACAGGGAATAAATAGGCAGGGGGCAGGGGGCAGGGGGCAGGGAGAAAGAGGGTTTTACTCTACTTAATTGCTGATCAAACAAACTCTCCGCGTCCCACTGTCTCCGCGTCTCCGTGTCTCCCCATCTCCCCATAGAGCGTCCTCCCCAAATCCCCGAACTTAAACCAAACCAAGTTCTCGTTTGAGTAAATTAATCGACAGAGAACCAATGTAGTTTTCGCAGCGAATCAGTTTGGGTGGACGAATAAGATCGTCTAGAACTATTTGCACTCCTGCTTGTACGGCTAAATAGCTAGTTTGATCGGTACAAAAAGTTATTTCTGCCCGTTTGATGATTGCTTGCAGTTTATAAGCATCTTTGGGTTGGGAAGTCATCACCAATAATTCATCTCCCCGTAAACCGTGCAGGATAACTTCTGTAGCTCTGAGAATACCAGGACTAAGGCTGACGATGCCAATACAACTAGCTTTGGGAAGACTTTTAACTACATTAAGTTCCTTGGCATAGTCGTGAATATCTAGGGGAATGACACGCACAGCTTTTGGTGCTGCGATCGCTTCTACTTCTCCGATAAAATATCGACTGGTGACTAATGTAGCCGAGGTAGTTTGGTCTAATACCGCCGATAATTCTTCCATTGCTACCAACTGGACTGGGATTTTTAAGGCTTCTTGTAATTCATCCACCATTAATTCCCCAGCACCAATGTCTTGAGATGGTACTACTACCAGCACTCTAGCACTACAACGCAAGCGCCAGTCTACTTCTGCTAAACATAGTTCTCGTGCTTCATTCAGAGAACAACCTTGATTGAGCAATTCATCCAAGGCTTGTTGGACTACTTTGTATGCTTCGGGATATTGCTTAAGAATAGGTGACTTTGACCTACTTCCGCCCTCATGACCTTGGGTTCGGACATAGATTCCTGAACCGGCCAGACTTTCGACAAATCCTTCTTCCTCCAACTGCCGATAAACCTTGCTAATCGTATTGCGATGTAGTCCGGTTTGCATTGCTAATGCCCTAGTGCTGGGCAATTTGTATGCAGGTGGATATTGCCCAGATGCGATCGCAAATCGGATTTGATTAAACAGTTGGTTAGATGCCGGAATTTCACTATCTGGCTGAATACGGAATTGAATCATCACCAATTCTCCTGATTACTGGTAGCTGCTCTTGATCAGCTGTGTATGCTACCTGTTAAATATATTATTGATACGTTAGATTTTTCTGAGGGAAATTGCTACTCCCTTCCCAGTGTAAGATTAGCTATCTTCTTCCTTCTTTACTTCGCGTCCTTTGCGTCTTTGCGGTTCATTTAATCGGTATTCTTTTAGTGGGAAGGGAGTAATACATTTAAGGAAAGATAATTTAGTTGAAAATAGCCTGGAGATACTGGCATAGTTATATCAGACAATGACAAGGCTATAGTAAAAATTATTATGACAGAACGAGTCTTAGACACCACAACGGTTAATCTTTCTCTACAAAACGCTACATCAACGCCAGATAATTTGCAAATAGCGGCTTATCTGGCACAACCTCAAAATCCTGGTACTTATCCAGGAATTGTGATTCTGCAAGAGATTTTTGGTGTTAATGATCATATTCGGGATGTAACAGAACGGATTGCTAAACTAGGATATGTAGCGATCGCTCCGGCACTCTTTCAACGTCAAGCACCTGGATATAAAGCAGGTTACACCCCCGAAGATGTTGAAACAGGTAGAGGCTACGCCATGCAAACCAAAGCCTCAGAATTATTAAGCGATATTCAACTAGCTATCAATTATCTCAAAAGTCTTCCCAAAGTTAAATCAAGTGCCTTTGGCTGTATAGGTTTCTGTTTTGGTGGTCATGTAGCATATTTAGCCGCCACCCTTCCAGATATTCAAGCCACCGCTTCCTTTTATGGTGCTGGTATTACCACCCGCACTCCCGGTGGTGGAGAACCTACTATTACCCGCACTCAGGAAATTACAGGAACTATCTACACCTTTTTTGGCAGAGAAGATGCCAGTATTCCTCAAGAACAGGTAAACCAAATCGAAGCCGAGTTAGAAAAATATAACATTTCCCATCGTGTGTTTCGCTACGATGGATCTGATCACGGATTTTTCTGTGACCGTCGTGCCAGCTATAATCCTAAAGCTGCGTTCGATGCTTGGGAACAAGTACAACAACTTTTTGCCAGCGTTTTAGCAGTGTAAAAAGAGGTTTTTAGGAAATAGAAGTTTTTTAAGAGACTCCCTAGTTGATTTCTCCTGAACTCCTGGAAAGCGTAGCTTCACGAAGCAGCACTCCTTCTTCTCATAACAATTTATCTTCAAACGTCATGAATTCCGAATCACAACTTTCTCAAACAGCCAATTCGTCTTTTTCAATGGACGATTTTGCCAAAGCACTAGAAAAACACGATTACCAATTTCAAAAGGGACAGGTTGTACATGGTAAGGTGTTTCAACTTGAGCATGATGGAGCTTATGTTGATATTGGTGGTAAGTCGTCGGCTTTTCTCCCCCGCGAAGAGGCTTCTTTGAGAGCAGTAACTGATTTGGCAGAAGTCCTACCGTTGCAGGAGGATATGGAATTTTTGATTATCCGGGATCAGGATGCTGAAGGTCAAGTTACTCTTTCTCGTAAGCAGTTAGAAATTCAGCACATCTGGGAAAAACTCGTACAAATGCAGGAAAATTCCCAGACAGTCCAAGTGCGGGTAACGGGTGTGAATAAAGGTGGTGTCACTGTTGATCTTCTTGGTTTACGGGGATTTATTCCGCGATCGCACCTCGCCGAACGTGATAACCTAGAAGCACTCAAAGGTCAAACTCTAACTGCGGGATTTTTGGAAGTCAACCTTAATACCAAAAAACTCATTCTTTCCCAACGTTTAGCCACTCGTTCTAGTAACTTCAGTTTGTTAGAAGTTGGTCAATTAGTAGAAGGAAAAATTACCGGCATCAAACCTTTTGGTGTATTTGTAGAGTTAAATGGTGTCAGCGCCTTACTACATATCAAACAGGTCAGCCAAAAATTTATTGAATCTTTGGAAAAAGTCTTTCAAATCGGTCAACCCATCAAAGCTGTAATTATTGACTTAGATGAAGGTAAAGGTCGAGTAGCTATTTCTACCAGAGTCTTGGAAAACCATCCTGGTGAATTGCTAGAGAATTTTGCAGAAGTGATGAGTTCAGCTGAAGCCCGTGCTAATCGTGCTGCTAATAAAACTGCTGAATAGGTAATTGGTGATTGGTGAAATGGGCAAATTACCTGTAACCTATAATTTTTTACACCAATAACAGCGCTTTTTCCTGGCTATAGCTTCTTCGCAGTTCTTGTAATGTTTCTTCAGAAAAGGCAAATTTAATTAATCCAATTAATTGTCCCCAACTGTAAAGCACAGACTCTGAAGAAGCTTCGCAAAATTTACAAGTAAAAAATACTCCCCACCATGAAGGTGCGTGCTTTCTTTGACCATAATTATGGCACTTACGCCAGCGTTTACGCCACTTGATACAGTCTGAAGTAGTGGGAGAATCTACGCTGATAATAGGCGGAAAATCGGCGTAACTGACAAATTTACTTAAACCTTTACCGTGGACATAAACCACATAGCGCCAACATTCAACTGTATAAATATTCTCAAAACTTATTTTGAACATCACACAAACAGCATCTTCAGTGACAAATCGTGCTAGTTGATGGAGAGTTGACGATTTGTGAACAATTTTTGATGTGCGAATAGGAGTTGTTTTTGGCTTGAGAGATGATACCATGATATAAGTGTTCTTTTGAAAGTGAAAATTTTACTTTTGAAAGCGATGACACCTTTGAGATCGCTTTTCAGTTGACAAAGCCGGAGGGCGATCTTTTTATTTGATCTAATCTATTAGACGATATAATTCAATCGTTTGTCAATAGTCAATGGGGCTAATTAAGCTAAAAATTAAAGAATTCGCTGATGAAAAAGGTTGGACGCTCAAAGAAGTTTCTGACCGTTCCGGTGTGGCATATAGTTCTGTGAGAGCCTATGCAAGAGCGCCTGGGTTAGCTATGGTAGACTTTACATCCATACTTAAAATGGCTCGCGCTTTGGATGTAATGATTGAAGACTTAGTTGAAGTAGTAGAAGAGTAAAAGACTTAAATCTTGTATCAATAATAAAAATGGGAATGATTCGGCTCAAGATTCGAGAGTTTGCTGGTGAGAAAGGTTGGACATTAAAAGAAGTATCTGACCGTTCTGGTGTAGTTTACAGCACTCTCAGAACCTATGCGCGATCGCCTGGACTAGCAACAGTAGACTTTACAGCCCTCCAGAAATTAGCCCGCATTTTTGATGTCATGATTGAAGACTTGGTAGAAGTAGTGGAAGAGTAATTTCACGTCAAGTCGAGACGTTCTATAGAATATCTCTATAGGTTTAGACAGTAAAAATAATTTTTGGCAATAATAATAGATAGTTAGTTAAGCAAGTTGAAATGTGGCTAACTATGGATAATTTACCCGAAATCAAGTCTAACTCCGCTGCTGGGGGTGGTTTACCTGTAATCCAATATTGGGTAGAAAAAACCCTCTCACCACAAGGGTTACAATTATGGCAAACCCTCAATCATAAAAGTGCGTGTTTATCCTGTGCTTGGGGTACAGGTGGACAAAAAGGGGGGTTTGTAAATGAAGCAGGAGAATATTTACAACGCTGTGCTAAAAGTGTAGAAGCGATCGCAGCAGAATTGCAACCAGGAATTAAACGAGATTTTTTCCAACAATATAGCATCAGTGAATTACAACAACTGACTTCTCAAGAGTGCGATCGCTTGGGTAGACTTAGTTATCCTCTCATTCTCAGATCAGGATCATCCCATTATCAACGTATTAGCTGGGAAGAAGTTTACCAAATCGCGACACAAGCCTTTAGTTCAGCACCAGAACGCATTGCTAGTTATAGTTCTGGACGTTCATCTAACGAAGCTGCCTATTTATTGCAGTTATTAGTGCGATCGCTTGGTAGTAATAATCTAGCAGACTGTTCAGATTTGTGTCACGCACCCTCAACCGTTGGCTTAAAAAAAGTTTTCGGTTCAGGCACATCAATGGTAAGTTTAGAGAGCCTCAAACATAGTGATTGTATAGTTTTAATTGGTTCTAACGCACCTGCAAATCATCCGCGATTGATGAACGAATTAATCAAATTGCGGGAAAGAGGCGGTAAAGTAATTGTTATCAACCCCCAAATTGAAATCGGTTTAGTTAAATTTGCGTCTCCTGCGTTTCCCATTAAATCTTTACTCACAGGAGGTTCAGATATATCTTCTTTGTATTTACAACCAATTCCTGGTAGCGATGTCGCATTATTTGTCGGGTTGCAAAAATCTCTCATTGAACAGAATTTAATCAAAACAGAATATCTCAATTCTTATACAGAAAATTGGCAACAAATTTTAGATTATGCTGAAAATATCTCCTGGGATAATATCACTAATACTTGTGGTTTATCTCAAGAAGAAATCACAGCCACAGCTTATATAATAGGTAAATCAGAGAGTGTAGTTTTTGCTTGGGCTATGGGTGTAACTCAACAAGCAAACGGAGTTGATAATATTTTAAGTATAGCAAATACAGCCTTAATTACAGGTAACGCTGGTAAAATTGGTGCGGGAACAATGCCGATTCGTGGACATTCAAATGTGCAAGGATTTGGTTCAATGGGTGTCACAATTCACTTGCGCGAAGAAATCAAACAAGCGCTATCTCAACTGTTAGGAAAACCCCTCAGCGAAACGCCTGGTTATCATACCCGTGACTTAATAGAAGCAGCAGAAATTGGAAAGATACATACACTCTTTTGTTTAGGGGGAAATTTGTATGCAGCCAACCCAGACTTACAGCAAGCAAAACAGGCATTATCGCAAATAGAAACCATTTTTTATGTAGCTACAAAACCGAACTTAGGACATTTTCACGGATTAGCCAAAACGCAAACTTTAATATTACCTGTTTTTAATAGATTTGAAAATCCTCATAAAACAACAACTGAATCAGGTAATAACTTTGTGCGTTTAAATGATGAAGGTAAAAGTCATTTACAACCACATAATTCTGATTTGATTTCAGAAATAGAATTAATTACAGAAATTGCCCATCGTGTACATGGAGAAAATCCGATAAATTGGCGTAAATTACAAGATACAGTTTATGTGAGAGAGTTAATTGCTAAAACTATTCCTGGTTATGAAAAAATAGCTGATATTGATAAAACTAAAGAAGAATTTATCATTGCAGGACGGATTTTAGAAGAACCGAAATTTCCCACATCTGATGGTAAAGCGCAGATGTTTGTCACACCATTACCGCAATTATCTTTACCGAATAAATCTGATTTTGGTGTTTCAGAACATCAGTCAGGAATTATAGTCATATTAGGAACAGGACGCAGTTATGGACAACATAATACTGTAGTTTATCGCAGTGAAGATAAATATAGAAATATGCCCCATCGTTATTGTATTTTAATGAATAGTTTGGATGTTAAAAAAGCAGGATTTCAGGAACATCAACGAGTTACAGTTAAAGGAAATGCGGGAGAATTAAACAATATTGAAATTATTTGTGGAGGAATTCGTGAAGGTGTAGCTTTTATGTTTTATCCTGAAACTAATGTTTTATTTAAAGCGGAAATTGACCCAAAAAGTGGGACACCTGCATATAAAAGAGTTCCGGTTTTTGTTTATCAATAAAATCTCGTTCCCAGTTTCAATCCCTAATAGGGATTATGTGAAATTGCAATCTCCAAAATTTACTTTTAGGAATGCGATCGCCTCAGTCAAGTTTCAATCCCTAATAGGGATTATGTGAAATTGCAATTTGCTGCATAGATTCACACCAGTAGGGGTTTAGCAGTGCTAGTTTCAATCCCTAATAGGGATTATGTGAAATTGCAATATGCTTACAAAGCCTCTGTTATGGATCTGGTGTTTCAATCCCTAATAGGGATTATGTGAAATTGCAATTTCCGATATCGGGTCTAGTATTTTCCATCAAAGGCGGAGTTTCAATCCCTAATAGGGATTATGTGAAATTGCAATCGATTTAGCCGTCCTTCTCATTTGCACCGGTGCGCCTGGAGTTTCAATCCCTAATAGGGATTATGTGAAATTGCAATTATCTCTATATTTACACAACAATTGAAAGGTGTCGTTTCAATCCCTAATAGGGATTATGTGAAATTGCAATAATAATTTTATAAGTTTTACGGCTATTTGCGTTGGGTTTCAATCCCTAATAGGGATTATGTGAAATTGCAATATTTGAATGCAGTCCGTTAAATCCGCGATCGCGTTTCAATCCCTAATAGGGATTATGTGAAATTGCAATTCGGGCGTTGGGCGCTGGGATTTGGGTAATAGGGATGTTTCAATCCCTAATAGGGATTATGTGAAATTGCAATCTTGGAGCTTTCATCAAGTACGTAGCACCAACTATAGCTGTTTCAATCCCTAATAGGGATTATGTGAAATTGCAATTAGTTTGGTTCTATCTCTTGGATCGATAATTGTTGTTTCAATCCCTAATAGGGATTATGTGAAATTGCAATGTCGATGTAGCTGCACACACTGGCTATGTTGCCACGTTTCAATCCCTAATAGGGATTATGTGAAATTGCAATTACGAAGGTAAGAAATAATGGCTGAATACGTGTACGATTCTGTTTCAATCCCTAATAGGGATTATGTGAAATTGCAATAGCGGGAGTCTGAAACTCTATATATATGTAGTTTTCAAGGTTCGATTGCGCGAGCGATATCATCATAGTCCATTTCAGGAATCGTGTCAAGAGTGAAAAACGCTGAAAACCTTGCTGTGTAAGGTGCGCGAGGGTGTAGACAGAAAAAATCCATCAAAGCCTTATGTAGATATGATTTCAGCCATTTTTTGAGAAATCGGATTTTTTACACCCACCCCCTCGCGCATTAGGGGAAGAAAATCTTTTTATTTCGTGGCTTTTTACCACCTCATTATTTTTACTTTACCAAATTTGAACCTAATCACCATCCCCAATATCCCGCTTAGGCGGACGCTTGTAAGTAAAAGTAAAACTCTCCCCACTAGCAATCACCTTTCGCATCTCATCATACATCGGATAACTACCAACACCACTGAGATTCGCCCAACCTCGCGCCCTCGTTAAAGCCACAAATAACTGGTTACGGAAATTAACATCACTTTCATTCCGCGCCACATTATCAAAACCCACCACATAAACCATATCTGCTTCGTGTCCCTTAGCGCGAGTGATACGCGAGATAGTTACCCCACCTTCACACCAAAATTTATCAGGATCATTCTGAGGATATTGGGGAACCAAATCATTTAATTTTAAAGCCGTAGGAATATAAACATCAATGTCGGATTCCATTAAGTAACTAGCGACATAGGTTTCTAATTCCATTGCTTCATAAGTTGAACCTAAAACTAAAACCAAAATATCACGACTAGGGTTGAGTCCGTCATGAACAATATTGTGCATAATGTTCTCAGCTAAAGCTGTCATTTCCGCTTCACGAGAACTATAAGTTTCAAATTCTAAAACAGGTTTTCCCCAAAGTTCAGGAATAGGATTTGGTGAAAATTGTGGTTGTCGATTAACAGTTATCGGTTTACCAACTCGGCGAAAATCTCCTTTCACTTCATAACCAATTCTATTCCAATCATCTTTATTAGTAATACCAGTCAGCATTCCTTCTGGACGTAACAAACCCATACCAATAGCATGAGCAGATGTGAGAATTTGACCCGGAGTCCGGTAACAACGGCGCATCACTTCCGAGCGTTTAATTCCCCCTGGATATTGGGGTTGTTTATTCAGTAAATTACTTAATTTTTCACCAAATACTTCTTTAGCTTTCGGTACGACTAAATTATCCAAACTTTGCGCTTCATCATAAGCCCAAATCAAGCGTCTTTCTTCGGGCTTTTCTTCATTTACAGGACGTAATGCTTGATAAGCTAACCAATAAATAGCTTGTTTATCTTCATATTTTAAATCATCTTCAGCTACTAAATCTTGACCTTCATCGATGAGAATAGCATCAAACATCGGTTCAATTGTAATTTCTTCCAATAACCGTTTACTTAAATCTATTAAACCTCGATTTGGCTGTCTTTCATTAGTATTTTGTACAGTTCCAGGTCTTTTACCATGATATTCGCAAATTGTTCTATATAAACCTGGTTGTTCTCTTGCACCCCAAGCATGAAATACTTGTAATTTAAAGTTGGTTTTTGGATCATAGTGCATTTCACCACAACTAAAACGCTTTATCCATTGGTCGAGTAAACCAGTCATTAAATCATATAAAGAACGAGTGAAAAATACTAAAGCAATATCCCAGTCTGGATGCTTAAGGTGCATATGTGCGGCTTTTTGACATAGCAACACTGTTTTTCCAGAACCTGCAATACCGCGAATACGTTGGGGTCCAGGAGGAATTTCTTTACCAATATGTTCTTGTTGTAAGTCTATTTCATATAGCTTTTCCCGTAAACTATCAATAACACTAGAACGGGTTTTACCTGTAGTAGTAACTTGATTACGAGGTTGTTTACGAAGTACAGGTGTACCGCCAATAACTGATAGTAATAATTCCCAGTCTTTATCTTCTAAATCTGCTCCGGGAATGACAATATTAGTTTGTTGAATGCGTTCTAATAAACCAACTTTTCCTAATTGGTCTTGAAATATAATTGGTGGACAATCAGGTAATTTATCAAAGCCTTTTTGTTGCCATTGTTCTGCGGTAATTTGCGGTAATGCAACTATAGTTCTACCATTAACTTTACGCCAAAGTGCAGGTTCTCGATCACTATATGATATTAAAGCTCGCAGTTGGTGTTCTGCTTGTTGATAGGGATTTGTTTCTGTAATCTCACTGTTTTCTAATTGCCATTGTTGACCATTAATGTTAGCAATTTGCTCAATATTGATAGATTTGACTTCAATTACAACTACACCCAATTCTCTATCAACTATTAAGATATCTGGCTCTTTTCTAATTTCTCCAGCTTTGGAAAAAATGGGATAACGCCAATAGCCAATACAGTTTCTATCAGCAAAAGCACTGCGAATAGCATCCCAAACTTTTTGTTCTCCATCTTGATTCTTGATTGCTTCAGTGGTGATAAACTTGCTACCCTGTTCTTCGATGCCTACAGCCATTTTTTTATTTGCCTAAAATGGTTTATGCTGCCAAGGTATCATTATCTATAGGTAGTGAACCAGTGAGATTATACTGATATGGGATTATGGAATATGGTTAAGATACTGAAGTATGTTTGCGTAAGTATTTCAGAATTTTTTATAGTGTTGGTAAAGGTGGAATTTGGAACTCGTTAAACGAGCAAATACCATAGGGTGAAGCTGCTAAAGCCTTGACTAGCTTTTTATCCAGAGTCAGCAAAGTAGTTCCCGTCTGTTGCGAAAGTGCGACATAAGAGGCATCATAAGCGGAAATATTGTAATTCAAGGCGATATTAACTGCATCACCCATCAAATCAGCGGTAGAGACAACCTGTAATTCTAAATTCTTGAGAGTAGTTAAATCGGCTTGTACCTCAGCAGCAGTATACATATTTGCGCGTACATACTTCAAGAAAACATTTGTACATTCGATATAAAATAGGTCTGGTACAAATATTTCTGTTTGTGGATAAGCAAGGTGAGCAAAAAGTTGGATAACTTTAGGTGTGAGGGGGTCAACAATAAAATATTTGATGCACACACTGGTATCTAGTACACATTTTAGAGTATTAGTCATCTCTCGCGGTCTTCTCGAATCATTTCTGTACTATCTGGTAATCCAAAATCTGCTGGATTTAAACGACGACGCAGACGGCTTTCTTCTAGGACTTTGAGTACATTTTGGCGGCGTTGTTCTTCTGTTTGCTGTCTTTTTATCTGCAAGGCTTTCTGTAATAGTTTCACAACTTGAGATTCTATGGAATCATTTTCAGCTTCAGCTAACTTTTTTAGTTGCTGGTATAAGTCATCGGGTAAAGTGATGGAATTAAGGGTAGTCATTCGTTAAACTCCCAAAGACATTTATTAATAATAGTAACACGAGTATACTCTTATATATTTTAGAGATAAAATAGATTTATGATTTTTTATTAGAAGCAAACCAACGGCGAATTAACTCTACTTGGAAACAATAACCTTCATTATTTTCTGCAATTAAATCCCGTTGCAATAGCAAAGATAAAGAGTTTTCAGTATCACTAAACTGTTGGAATATTATTTGTTTACGAATTACAGACCCTTCCCCTTGGGTAGCCATAAATTTGAGAATATTTCTACCATTATCGTCTACTTGATTAGTTTGAATATCAGCAAAGAAAAAGCTACCACTTTGCAAAGCCTCTGGTATTGCGGTTTCTACATCTGCTAATCTTGCCAAACGCCGCATTAAAGGATCTTGTTCATTTTTTAATGTGATAATTTCCCCACAAAGTAGTTGAACTAAAAACGGATGACATCGAGTAATTTGTAAAACTCTTGTTAATGCTTCTGGTTCATAAATTAAAGGAAAATCTTTAATAGGGGATTCAATTAGTTGTCTTGCTTCTGCTTCTTTTAAATAAGAAATATGCACAACTTGGACATTAATTAAATAACTAGCCCAACGTTGATATTCTTCAATAGTATGAGAACCAGCCAAAAGCACCTTGAATTTAGGACGATGTTGAATTAAATGGCGTAAGATTCCTAAAACGTCTTCTTCATCAAAACGCCCTTTACTAATAGCATTATCTAATGTTTCAAATTCATCTAGCATTAACAAAGCTGTATTTTGTTCTAGGATTTTTTCTACCTCATCTAGCCATTCATTAAATCTTGTAAAGGGGTCATCTTCTAACTTTTCTCGTGTTAAAGATGGTAGTATAAAAGCACTTTGATATTTAGCAGACTTTATCATTTCTCTAGCTAAATTGTAGAGAAAACCTGTATGATTACTAGCTGATGAAGCTGTACCTTGCAAGTCTACAAACATGGGAATAATGGTATTAGGTAATAACTTGCTGATATTATTAAGTAAAGAAGTTTTACCCATACGCCGCTGACCGTAAAGCAACAAAGGAGGACGGCGACGGTCTAAAAGTAATCTCTCAATACGTAGGCCAATATTATCGCGTCCAGTAAAAATTTCTTGTTCTAGTGTTAGAGGTACACCAATAATATAGGGATTATCAATTTCTTGATTTTGTTCAACAATTGTAGTTAAATGATTTATATAATTTTCAATTATTTCCAGCCATCTTTGAGCAAAGGGTTTAAAAGAGGAAGCATATTTGTTAGTGCTACGATTAAAGTTTTCTAACTGTCTATTTAAATCTGTTGCTATACTACTGAGAGCTATACGCTGGTTGAAACTACTTTTTTGATTTAACGCCGCATCTACATTTTGACTAGTATTAAGAAAAACGCGCAAAATTGGGTTGGTTGAATTTTCTAGTTCATCATTAGTTTCTATGTTTTGATGAACCTTGCGGATAGATTCTACATCTGTACAATTTCTTAACCTTAGTGCATCTTTACCAATTTGTACAACCCATTTTTGGAAACTTGTTTCTAGATAATTAATAGCTGCTGCTCCCTCAACAGGGTTACGTTCTATGACTAAAAGTAAATATTTGTCTAAACCATATAAAGGTAGACGCTGCCATTGATCCCAAAAAGCTGAATTATAAAATAATAAACTAGAATACTCACTTGCACTTTTTTGAATAACTTGATAGAGCAAAAATAATGTATTTTTCCATAAATTTATTTTTCTACGTTTATTTGTGCGTTCTTTATTGAGTTGTTCATCTAATATATTCTGTAATTCTAATAAATCGTGAAGCTCTACACGTTGTTTTTCTAGTTGATAAAAATATAAATTCCATAATCCTAACAATGGGTATAAAACTATAGGTCGCCATACATTGATAGTGATACCCAGAAAAAACAACACACTAAAGGCAAAACCATAAGCTATACCTAACCATATTCCATGCTTTATACCCCCTGCTACACCAAAACCAAAACCTCCTACCGCAGCAAAGACTAAACCTACTAACATCAAATCATTAAAGTATTCATTTTCTATTTCTCTCCTCACGCCTCCCGCCACGCCTCCCGCCACGCCAAACGCCACGCCTCCCGCCACGCCTCCCGCCACGCCTCCCGCCACGCCTCCCGCCACGCCAAACGCCACGCCTCCCGCCACGCCAAACGCCACGCCAAACGCCACGCCAAACGCCACGCTCAAGGCCAGACAAGTGGCTATACTTGATAACAAAATAGACAAAATATTTTGCAAGGGCTGACCAAAAGCCAAGAGTATGAAGCCAAAAATGAGGTTAGCTAAAATAGGAACAATTAAATACCCTTGTAGTAGGAAATACAAGACATTTGGTTTTCTTAAATCATCCCAAGAGTCAATCTCATCTTTGATGCGTTGACTGTACTCATACCAAGCTACAGGGCGAACAAATAACCAAAACAATAGTTGTAAACCACCTAATATTAAGTTGGGGTGTGGTTTAGGTGAATTGGTATATATTTCAGTGAAGTCAATAGAAGCGTTGGGAGTAGGCATAATTCTCCTTCTGATATGATCAATCCTTTATTGTCATTGCGAGCGTAACAAAGTGCAGCGAAGCAATCCCACAATTTAGGTAGAGGAGGGGATTGCTTCACTCCGCTGACGCTACATTCGCAATGACTGAATTTGAAACCTACTGTCATTGCGAGCGAAATCAAATGTAGCGAAGCAATCCCAAAGTCTAACACTACAAATCATCATATAAATCTTTCCATTCTTGATTAAGACTATTAACTAAATCAATCTTCTTTTGTCGAGAACCTGCTTTAATTTGTTTTTCTCTACTAATTGCTGTGTAGGAATCGTCAAAAATCTCATAATAAACTAATTTTATCACATTATATCTTTTGGTAAAGCCTTCCACTAATTTTGACTTATGTTCATAAACTCTTCTTTGCAAATTATTAGTAACTCCTGTATAAAGTACAGTGTTGTATTTATTGGTCATTATATATAAATAGTATTGATTGTTCATTCTGCACCTCAATTAATATTCAAAATGCTATTGTGATCGCAATATTATTTATTATGTCATTGCGAGTGAAATGAAATGTAGCGAAGCAATCTCACAGTTTGAGTATAGAAGGGGATTGCTTCATTCCGCTAACGCTACATTCGCAATGACTGGATTGAACCGTCATTGTGAGTAAAACGAAGCAATCTCACATTTTGAGTATAGGAGAGGATTGCTTCATTCCGCTAACGCTACATTCGCAATGACTGGATTGAACCGTCATTGCGAGTCAAACGAAGCAATCCCACATTTTTTGGATAGGAGGAGATTGCTTCACTGCGCTAACGCTTCGTTCGCAATGACTAAATTATAAAATGGTTGGATTTGCCTTAAAGCTTCTTCTTGCCAACTATCATCAGTTTCACCCTCTTCTAAACTAAATAATCTTTCGCTACAGATAATTTGCAACAACAGTGGCCAGCATTTACTTGTTCTTAAAATCCACTCTACATCTGCTTCAGAAAAAGGTATGGGTGAACTAGCAATTAATTCTCGTGCTTCTGCTTCTGTCAAAGCCTCTAAATATGCGGTATAGCCGAAGATATTGAAAAAGGGTGAACTGTGTCCGGTATTTTGCGCCAGTTCAATGGGTGATTCAGGAGTAGCTAAAATAAAGGCTAAATTTCCTCTAGTTTGGTTAGTTGCCAAAGACCGCAAACTCTCCCAAAAGGTATCATCTAACTCTGGACAACGTTGTAAACCAACACCAATTTCATCTAATAAAATGACGGTGGGAGAAGATAAGTTATCACTAACCACATCCATAAAATGATCTAAATCGCAAGGTGTGGGAACTTGTATTTTTAAATATTCCAAAATATATCTTAAAAAACCTTCTCGGCTTTGCATTCTTGCATCTTGTAAATCTACAAATACCCATTGATACTGTTCAGGTTGGGGTAGCCAGTCAGATTTTTGATGAGGACGCAGTTGTTGTGGTGGGGTGGTAGTGATGTTTTTGAGATAATGCAGCAAGGAAGTTTTACCACTGCGCTTTTTACCGATAATAGCGGCGTTTTGTAGAGGGTGGCGTTTGAGTAAATTAAACAGGCGTTTTAGTTCTTTCTCTCGTCCAAAAAATTGCCGAGGATCGGTGATAGGTGTACCTGTAATAAAGGGTAATGCTTCTGTCTTGGTTGTTGGAGTTTCTTTATCTGCAATTTCTTGCCAGTTTAACCCCAATTTGACGCTAAGTTCTTCAAAATTCAAGCGGTCAATAGGTTTACCGCTGAGAAAGTTTTTAACAGTGGCTAAAGACAAACCTGAATCTGTAGCTAATGACTGCTGGCTGCGATATCCATTACGCGGAAGTGCTGACTTGACTTTATTAATGTACTCTGGTGCAACCCGTAGCGATCTTGACATTACTCCCCTTCACAAACCTGCTAAGATTATAGCAAGCTTATGTATATAGTCAGCGATTTCAGCCGTGAGGGCTATGGGTTAGAAGCATATACCAAAAAGTCAGCCTAAACTCACCCCATAATCAACTATAAGTCGTCTAATATTTCAATTTGCCTCAACTCAGTTCTCAACTATGAGCATCTTTTAATAAAGATGTGACAAGTGAACTGTAAAACAAATGAAAAATATCTCCGGTTTGTGGCAAATTACTTTACCTTTTTGTTCTGTATTAATGTTCAGTATTGGTGCTTACACAACTGTGTATATGGTGGACGGACAGTATAAAGTAGATATCTCACTTAATAGTCAAGGTTTTAATTTTAAAACTTACATTGACAAAAAGCAGGAATGTCAAAAAGGCACGTTTGAAATTAAACCGTGATTGGACAATTCACTCAACTTTAATCATTCAACGGAGAGGGGGAGATTCGAACTCCCGGAAGCTTTCACTTCACCTGATTTCAAGTCAGGCGCATTCGACCACTCTGCCACCTCTCCAAATTATTTGTCAGAATTGTATAATACAAAAACTGACAAATAACATTATAACCTATAATTACACAATTGGCACTACGGAAGGGGAAGAATTATAAAAAATTTCCTCAGCAGCCACCTGGAAGTCTTTACCCACCCAAACTAGAGAAGCTTTTGTTACCACACCATTCTCTAAAGAAACCAGAGAAAAATTCCGTAACTTTATACCATCTTCCTCAATAATCCGGGGTACAGTAGCGGCATTTAAGTAAATTGTTCCCTCTGGACTTCTAAACACAGCCTTTCTTTGCAGCTTCTTAGTATGGCGCAGAGTGCGGTGCATATGACCAAAAGCGACGAGAGAAACGGTTTTCTTCAGATTGAGACTTTGAGAAATCGCTTCCGCTAAATCAGGATCACCAAAATCACCACCGATAGGATGCCAATCTTTACCACAGGGGTCTTCCGGGCGATCACCTAAACCGCTCGGTCCATTGTGTCCTAGAAAAATAATATGCTCACAAGTAGCACTTTTCACCACTTTGACGATTTTATCTGCGGATTCTTCTAGACTAGAGACACCGTAACGTTCTTGACAGATTTCCGCAAATCTCCATTCTGGTCCACCCCAGGTAAAAGGACGACCACCCACCACAGTTAAATTCCAATCAGGAAAATCCAATTTACCATAACCGACTTGGGACACTCCCAATAAATCTAACTGTTCCTGTACCCAGTCTTCCTTGGTGCGGTCATAGGGACATTTTTTGCGTCCCCATTCAGTAGCCGAGTACCAGGCATCGTGATTGCCCATTACCGCTGCTTTGGGAATATCCAAGGATGCGATCGCTTTTACCACTTCTACCGATTCATTACCGAAATCTCCGACAAACAGCACCAAATCAACACCCAGATGCTTGAGTGCTATACCGTCTTCTAATTCCCATTGGTCGTGAACATCCCCAATTACAGCAATTTTGAGGGTTATTGATTGAGTTTTCTGACTTGTCATGCCACTTTAAAAAGCCGTATATCTCCAGGATATGAAACTCTACCGGAATTTGGACATAAATTGCTAATATCAATCTCCCACTATTTTTGGTAAAAACTACTATAATTAAATTCACAAGGTAATAATTTGTAATTAAAAGCAGTTTTTAATTGTGTTTACGACTACACTTACTCAACCAAAATCAGGCATTCTACCATTAGATTTATTTGCGGCCATTGAGGATCTAAAAACAGAACTCAACGCGGTGATATTAGCCCACTATTATCAAGATCCCGATATTCAAGATATTGCCGACTTTATTGGTGATTCCCTACAATTAGCAAGAGCCGCAGCCAATACCAAAGCAGATGTAATTGTGTTTGCTGGTGTTCACTTCATGGCCGAAACAGCGAAAATTCTCAATCCTGATAAATTGGTATTGTTACCAGATTTAAATGCTGGTTGTTCCTTAGCTGATAGTTGTCCCCCAGAAGAGTTTGCCGCTTTCAAAACTGCACACCCAAATCATTTAGTAATTTCTTACATTAATTGCTCTGCCAAAATCAAGGCCATGAGCGATATTATCTGTACCAGTTCTAACGCTGTGAAAATTGTCCAGCAAATACCCAAAGAACAGCAGATTATTTTCGCC